>JAIBAN010000166.1 GCA_019695185.1 Blastocatellia bacterium
AGGGTTTCAAAGGCAATTTCAATGGATTCGACCGCCACTTCGTTGCCTTCTGATTTGAGGTCGGTGCCGGTGATTTTGGTCGGCCAGGCATTGTTCAGGGTCCAGACCATCTTGGGGGTTCCGTTTTCGTCCAGCAGGTTGACCACGACAGTGCGCCGCTGGATGGTGTTCATCTTGATTTCGTTATACCAATTCCAGAATTTGGAATCGTTGACAAAAATGCCCTTGCGCATGGTCACATTCCCCACCGCCCCCAATCCCGGCATTTTGATGGGATAGAAAATCGGACTGTTCCCGTGCCGATATTCAATCACTTTGGTTTCACTATTGAGCCCGTCCACTTCCTGAAAGCTGACTGAGTTGTCTTCGCCCAGTTGAACGGAAAAATAAAACTTAGGTAACGGCCAAATATTGTTTTGGACTTCGCCGGCCATGATGCCTCCTCGTAAACTGAATGAGTTGTGATCCGTTGGTTTTGAAAGGCAACGAAGCCGTTTTCTAGGCTACGCCTTCCATTTTCTGGGTAAAGGTGAGTTCGATGAATTCCGCCGGGCGGATCATTTGCAGGGTCACCTGGACAATCATCCGGCCTTCCAGAATATCCAGACCGGTCATTGTGCTGCCCAACCCGCATTGAACCGAGAAGGCGTCCGAAGCTTTGGCACCCATTAAACCGCCCTGTGACCACACGCCCTGAAGGAAATTGGAAACCGTGGACACCACTGTCACCCAGGTGTTGCCGTCATTGGCGGCAAAGACAAACTGGTTGAGCGTGTTTTTGATGGACTGCTCAATGTAGATCAGCGTCCGCCGAACCTGAATGTAGCGGTAGTCATTGCTGTTGCCGTCCAGCGTACGGGCTCCCCAGACGACAATGCCCCGTCCGGTAAACTCGCGCAAGGCGTCAATCGCCTTGCCGTCAATCGGAACGTTGAGGTCACCCTGCATGCCGTCATTGAGCTTGTAGGTGGTCCGGAAGACGGAACTCAGGCTCACATTGGCCGGAGCGTTCCAGACCCCGCGCGAAGCGTCAATCCTGGTGATGATGCCGGCCATCGCCCCGCTCGGCGGCAGCACATCGTTTTTATTGACCACCAGTTGGAGCATTTCCTTAAACAAAGGCAGGGCAGCCACCAGGTTCTGGTTGATGGTGTTGGGCGTGGTCTTGGCGGCAGCCGGGTCTTTCATGGCATCAATATTGGCCTTGACCGCTTCATATTGAGCCGTGCCGGTTTGCCCCTCCGCAGGCATTTGCCCACCGTTGTAGAGGTTTGCGTTTTCCCATCCCAGGATTTTCTGCAACTCCTCAACGGTATCAAAATTCGAGTAATCAAAATCGCTCAAAGGGACCACCGTGGTGTCGAGGAAAGGAAAATAGGCTAATCCATAGCTGAGGAATTCCGGCAGCACCCCCGCCACATCCTCCCGGAACTGTTTGATCAGAGCTTCAAACAGTAACTTATGGTCAGTTTTACCCGCCGTCAGTTGGTCCGTTCCATATACATCCAAAACCGCCACCCGGTCCTTCAATTCCCCGCACTGGTTCAACATGTGTTCCACCACGGCTTTGAAATCGGAGGACTTGGGAAATTCGGTTTTTGCCAAAATGCGCCCAATTCCCTCCTTGATGATCGCCGGAAGATTGGGGGGCCCAGCCGGTGCCGGGTCAGCCGGTAACAAGACCGCATCCGGAACTGCGAGCATCGTTGGCCCGACCTGTTCCCGCACTGCGTTCAACCCGTCAATCAAAGCTTGTTTCGCGCTGGCTACACTATAATCGGCATAGCTTCCGGCTGAGACCACAAACCCATTTGCCCCGCCATTCGCATAAAAAAGGCGCAAACTGTTATAGAGGTTAAACCGGGACGTGGTTTTCTGAGTCAACACATAATGATGAGGCGTTCCGGGCGGGGTGGGCGGCTGCAACACCTTGAAATCATAGGTGTTGTTCTTGATCTCATCATCCGTCGCCGTTTTGATTTCATAGATTGGTTTGGGGCCTTTCCCAAACACGGCTTCAAAATCAGCCAATGACCCAATCGGAATTGGTTTGAAGAAAACCGGTTTTCCACTGATTTCCGCTTTTTCCGTAAACCCGATGAAAGCCGGAACAGCGGTTTGAATTCCGACGACCGAGGGTGGAAAAGCGGAGAATTCAGTAATATAGACGCCAGGGGTTCTTCTGGCAGGAAGGGAAGCTGGCATAAGTACCTCGCTTTGGAAAGTGGAACGTCAATTGACTCAGACATACACATATATGTCAGCGTAGGTTTCTCGTTCAGGGTAAGCCGCTACCAATTCACGGTAGGGCCGGCTGCGCGGATGGGCTCCGGCTAGCTGGAGCCGGCGCAGAAATTCGGTCTTCCCGGTCTTCACCCTGAAATGAGCAAAGAGGTGCGAGAGAATCGTGTGATAGCGCTCATTGGTCCGAGCGTCGGGCGGAAGGTGTGGGGCCAGCGCGAGAAACACCTCGCCTTTGTGTTTCGGCAGCACCTGGGCCGGGGAGGCCGCCGGAAGCCGATGAATCAGCGTCCGTTCGCCATGGCTGCGGGGATGTTTTCCTTTGAGGCGAAAGACATAGTGCGATTGTTGCTGGAGCGGAATGGGCTCCTGGGAAAGGAACTGGAAGGCTTTTGTCTGATTCGGCAGCGTGACTTCAAACGGCCCGGCAAAATGAATCCGAGAGGTGCTAGTGGGGGTCACGTCTTCGATTTTCAGGTCCCGAAAGGTTTCGTTTTGGGGCTGGGGTACAACATAGTAGCTCCAGGTGGATTGGCGGGCGGTGAACCGGGTTTCATAAAACGTGGGCACAATTTCGGTTTTTTCGCCTGGTTTCGGAAAAAGATGTTTGACCGGATATACTCCATGGTCAGGCCGGGACGGATTATTTGGGTCGGTAAAGAGCAAATTGACAAAACACAGCGGGAGTGGCGCAGACATCGTATAGAGAATCACCTCCGGTGGCGCGACCGGAATTCCCTGACTGTTTACCTTGACAATCGTATACCGCCCCTCTGGCAACAAGGCAAAATCCAGGTAGACATAGCTGGTGCATTTCCAGTTTGGCCCCGGAGGCAGTCCCTCAACATCCTGACAGGTGATTTGCGACGGGAGTTTCTTTAGCAACAGGGACGGGGGGGCACAGGTTGGTTTACATAAAACCACTTTGCCGGAGATGGATTTGACTTCCACGCGAGCCACCTCGGGTGTGACCGGCACCTGAATTTCCACCGGGACGACCTCCAACAGTTCATGGTCGGTGTCTTGGTCCTCTTTGCGGCGCAGAACGTAGAGGTCCGGAACCTCCGTGGGGGTCACTTCCTGGTTGGTAAAATAAAAGTTCTCCTTCATCGGGTTGGTATCAATGGGCACCTCGCTGAGGTTGACGAACAAAGGGTTGGTTGAGGCCAGGGAAAAGGACAGCCGGGTCCAGCACTGAGGCGGGAGGTGTGACCCGTCCTGTTCCGCTTGACGGCGCAAGTAGGTAAACAGACCTTCGGTTTGTTTTGTGTCATAAAAAACCGAAAAACCGGCTGGTTCTGCTTTGAGTATAAGCCCCAGGCTGTGCATCAGGGCGGCTGTGGTTGGGGTTGGATAGACCGTAAAATCCGGACAGGCAAAATCACCGGTCCGATTGTAAAAAGTGTTTATGTAGGACACCCGCAGCAGCCGTTCATAGATATACTCCCGCCCTTCGGGAAAGTCCGATTTGGTCGCACTGTGCTGGCGGGAACCGCCAATGACATGTTCAAACGCCCGGTTGGAAAGCCAGTTATCCGCCATGACATCTCGTAAGGAAAAATGGGCCGAAAAACACCCAGGTTATCGGTTACGCTTCGCCGGGAGCAGTCAGCCCCCGTGCCGGGGAAACCTGCCCCTGCATCGCGGCACTTTGAAATGGAATCATGCGAACTTTGTAGTAAACGGACGGCAGGTACTTCGAACCAATCATTCCCATCAGGTAGTTCAGTTCACTGATTTCGAGGTTGACGAATTCGAAGGTCAACTTGTCGATCACCGGATCCAAATCAGGCAGGTTGACATGGGTAAAAACAGGATTTTGTTGAAAGAAACTGATGGTTTGCGAAATGGCACCCAACCCCTGGGCATAGCGCTGATCATAAAAATTCGCCAAAAACAACACATACACATCAATGTAGAGGGTGGGTGCCACGACGGCATAGACGTCGGTTTTGGTGGGAACCGTGCGGTTGTAGGTGCTGATTATCGTTTCATGTTTCAGGTTGGCCAAAAACATGACGACTTTGTTGGTGGTTTCCTCAAAAAGCGACCCGTCAGGATTGGCCAGGTTCGCCAGGATGACCCACCGTTCATTGCGGGGCTCGACATTCTGGAATGACTCATCCAGCTTTTGCCGAATCAGCTCCAGCGTGGTTTGTATGATGTTCATAGGTTCCGTTGCAGAAGTAGCCGGTTGGTCCAGCCGTATTTTTGTTTTGCATCTACTTATTTCCCGCAAAAGCGTAAAAAGTTGCGGTCTGGCAAAAATATTTTCAAAATTCAGTGAAATCCGGCCCCATACCACCGGCCCGACCCCGGTTTCTCATCCAAAACCGCACCAGGGTGCGTGGATGCTGCTCACAATTGCACGCTCCCCATGTAGGCTGGTGAGCGTGGCAACCAAGGTCCTAGTCTGGCTCATTCATCCAATTGCAACGGAGGGCAGAACAAGCCGGAGTGTCATTCAACCTAGCCTCGGCTGCTTGTCAAATTGAACTTGCAATTAACCATAAGTATCTGTATTTTCAGATATTTAAAAGTATTAAAAAATCAAATCACCCGGAGGCGGCGGTTCCTCCCCCGGCCTGCGGGCCAGGCGGTTGACGCCGAAATTTTGATGAAGATCGAAGCCTTGCTCCTGCTGAGTCTGCTGGCTTGGTGTGTACCCGTCGTTCAGGCCCAGGAAACCAAAGACGGAACGGTCCTGACCGGCCAAATCGCCTGCGCCAAATGTTGGACCGAAGCCGACCGGGCAGTGGTACCCTACGGTAGCGCACACGATATGGAATGCGCCGTGGATTGCCAAAAAGAAGGGATTGGGACGGTTTTGGCAGTCACGACCGAAGGCCAGACCACCCTCTATCAACTTGAGTTCGGTAAACTCAAAAAAACCAAAAAGGGCTGGCTTGAATATACCGCCAACCAGGTTGAAGTGAGCGGTACCATGCATCAACAAAAGGGGCACCGCGTTTTCAAAGTTAATACCTTGAAAGTTTTAGCCAAACCGGTGGCGCAACCACCTGCCACAGTCGGGGAAGGCACGCAAGCCCCTGAACTGGCTTTGCCGGATTTGAGCGGGCTTCCCCAAAGCCTTTCAGGTTATCGCGGTAAGATTGTGGTGCTGAATTTTTGGGCCACCTGGTGCGGGCCTTGCAAACAGGAAATGCCGGTCTTTGTGAATGCCCAAAATTCCTATGCTGCATTTGGTGTGCAAGTCATCGCCGCTGCGGCTGACGATGTTGCCAAACGGGATGTGGTGATCAAATTCGTGCGGGAAAACAAGCTCAATTTTCCGGTCTGGCTGGGCGTTACCACAGACAACATGACACGCTTTGGGGTCGGCCCTGGATTGCCGGCAACTGTCATTATTGACCGGGAAGGGAAAATTGCGGCTCTTTTCAGGGGACCCGTCACCGAAGCGATGGTGGTCAAACAATTGGAGGCATTAGGAGCCACACCAGTCACCAGCCCGGCACCCCAACCAACCCCAGACCAGACAGCTTCAAATACCAAAAGCTCAACGGTGCCTTCCTGACCGCTTTGACCGGGCGAAGGCCGAGCAATCCGGGGGATTGCTGATCCGCACCAGGAACGCTGGACGTTTGGAATCCGAGTCTTGAGCCATCAGATTCCACGCGCCAGCCTAAGAACAACTCTCACATATCGGCTTTTTCCCCGATTGATGGTTGGAATTGAGTACAACCCGCGTGCCCGCGATGTCGGAATGTTGGCGAATTTGGTGGCCGTCACCGAAACAAAAAAACGTCCGGCGCTGATTTTCGGCACCAGTTCGGACCGGATTGGCACTCCCAGCGGACGGTCCTTTTACGCAACCGTAAGCAAGGATTTGTCCAACCTGGTCAAGCTGCCGGTGGCTCCCTATGTGGGAGTTGCTTACAGCCAGTTTGAACACCGGTTTTTGCCCCTGGCGGGCCTGAACATTACCTGGAATAAGGATTTTTCCTCCCTGCTAATCTTTGACGGAGTGAAGTTGCACCCCAGCCTGACGTATTCCTTCGGCAAGCGGCACATGATGACCTTCCTCCTGGCCCAAGGTCGCAATCCAGGCGTCAGCTACAGTATTTCGTTTTGAGGACCTGCATCCTCCCGTACCTTGGAGGAGTGCATACTTTTGTCGGGGAGAGGGCGGACCGTTTGGTCGTTCACTTTATGCGGAGTCAAAAGGAAAACCTGTCATAAAGGGCAACCACGCAACCAATCAAACAGTCAACCCCCACCCTCCAAAAAACCGGGAAAGAACATTTCGGCTTTTGCCCGTCCCTGCTAAGGTAGGGACGGTTCCAAGGCCCCTTTCAACGGTCTCAATTCGCCAACTGAAAGGAACACAACGAAAAACAAAAGGTGCTGTCCCCCGCCGCTATGACTCCAACAACACAAAGCCCTGAAGAGGTGACCCCGGACTCCTCGACCGCAGCAACCGAACCGCCGCCGGTGAAAAAATATCCCTATAATCGTTCCATTGTGGAAGGCCCGTTACCGGCAGCAGTCTGGCGGCTAGCCTGGCCAACGGTGCTGACCAATATCATCGGGGGCCTGCAAGGAATGGTTGACCATGCCATGGTTGGTCACATGGTCGGGTTTACAGCCAATGCAGCGATTGGGGTGGCGTGGCAAATCTTCCTGGTTGTGATTGTTTTTATAAACTCGCTCTTTACAGGGATGAGCGTCCTGGTGGCTCGTTTTGCCGGAGCTGGTGAAAAAGAAAAAGTTGACCACACGGTCTATCAAGCCTTCCTGACCGCCGTTGGAATCTCGGTGCTGGTACTGGCACCCGTTGGGTATTTCTTCTCCCCTGCCCTCCTTGGTCTGGTCAAGGCTGCCCCCGAAGTCAGGGCCGAGGCATTGCCTTTTCTCCGGATCATGTTTCTCTTTAGCAGCGGCATGCTCATCTTTTATATGTTGGGTGGGGCATTACGGTCGGCTGGCGATGCCCGCACCCCAATGGTCCTGGGAATTGTCATGATCGGCCTGAACCTGGTCTTGAATATCATCCTGATTCGAGGTCTGGGACCGGTGCCGGGTTTTGGTACTGCCGGGGCTGCGATGGGGACGGTGACCGCCTCCGGGCTGGTGGCCGTGTTTGCACTGGTTAAGTTGTGGCGGGGTGGATGGGTGGTTTCTTTTCCCCGCCATCATGGATTTGGACCAGACTGGACCATCATCCGGTCATTGTTCCGCTTTGGTTTGCCAACCGGTTTCCAGGGAATTGCAATGAATGTTGGCGGGGTTTTCATGTTGGCGTTCATTGGCTCGTTGGCTCAAAGTGCCTCCGCCCAGGCTGCGTTTGCCGTTTCCTATACCCAACTGTTTTCGCTCATAACCTGGACTTCAGTCGGGTTGATGGGGGCTGCCGCTGCGGTGGTCGGTCAAAATCTGGGTGCCAACCAACCGGATCGAGCGGAGGCGGCGGTTCGGGTGGCAGCCCGGTTTGGACTGGCAGGTGCTGCATTCATTGGATGTTTCTTTCTGTTTTTACCAAACAAGTTGCTGTCCCTGTTTGGAATGCACGACCCGGCAGTGGTTGAAATCGGGGTTCACCTGTTGCGTGTGTTGAGCATTTCGGGCCTTTTCATAACAGTCGCATTGACTTACACAGGAGGGCTGCAGGGTACCGGAGACACCAAAAGCCCCCTTTATATCTCAATCATTTCACAACTCATTGTCCCCCTCGGCATTTGTTTTGTCATTCAGCAAACCGGCAGGCTGGTCCCACTTGATATCTGGATTGCCATTCTGGTGGGTCACATCATTCGGTGTGGATTGAGTGTGTTTCGTTTTAAGCAGGGAAAATGGCGGAGCATTTCCGTTGACGTGGAGCTCACCGCGAAGTCCAGGTCCTGACAAACTCAAGGGAGTGAACCTGCACCCTTCCAGGCGAACCTCGCAACCCTGCGCTTCAAATCCAGGTGAGTTTCCTTGGAGTGACTCCATTGGGCCTACCCGATTGTCCCCTCAGCCAGGACGTTGGTGGTGGAAGATGACTCATGTTCCTTGCACCACCAACTTCTGAAACTCAAAAGTTGGTGGA
>JAIBAN010000167.1 GCA_019695185.1 Blastocatellia bacterium
AACCGTTCGCTCGATAAAATGGTCGAAGAAGGGGATTTTCGGGAAGACCTCTACTTTCGCCTCAACGTCGTGCCGCTCGTCCTCCCCCCGCTCCGCGACCGTCGGGAGGATATCCCGCTCCTGGCGGACACGTTTTTGAACGAACTGGCAGCCAGGTACGACCGGCCCGGCCTCCGGATCGAAAAAGACGTCTTCCGCTACCTCAGCGCCTATGCCTGGCCCGGAAACGTGCGGGAACTCAAAAACACGATTGAGCGCATGGTGGTCCTGGCCGAAGGGGACACCATCACCCCGGGGGATTTGCCCGACCCATTCGTCAAGCCGGCAACCACCGTGGGACGGGTGACGCTTCACCTGCCCGACGAGGGGATTGACCTGGAAGCCGTCGAAAAGGAAATTCTGGTCCGGGCGCTGGAAAAAAACGGGGGGAACCAAACCCGCACCGCGCGCTATCTCAACCTGACGCGCAGCGCCCTAATTTACCGAATGCAAAAATTTTCGCTTGACGAACCACCCCACAAACGACAGTTCGCCTCCTCGAACGACGTTTGACAATCAAAATCGGTCAACAAACTCAGGGTTATTACCGGTTTTGATCGGCAAATTTCATTCGGTTCCAATCCGACCTCATTCACGGACCTGAAGAATCCCACTCATGCACACCTCGCTCCAAACCGTGACCCCGCGCCTGGCCCGCCAGTGGCTGGATCTCAATTCCAACAACCGCCCCCTCAGTCGCGCTTATGTGGAAGAACTGGCCCGCGCGCTCCGGTCGGGCCAGTTCCGCACCACCCATCAAGGTCTTGCGTTTGACACCCAGGGTCGGTTGCGGGACGGCCAGCACCGCCTGACCGCGATTGTGGAAACCGGCATCGCGGCTGAAATGCTGGTCTCAACCGGACTCACCGAAACCGAACTCCAGGCCATCGACGACGGTCGTCGCCGTACCGCTCAACAGGTGCTGTCCATGCTGAACGAAGGCGACGTGTCCCATTTCACCACCGCCATTGCGCGCGAGCTGCTCATCGGCGGCCAGCCGAAGGAAGGGGTCAAACGCCTCCGGCCGACCCGGCTGGACCTGGTCGAATGCTTCCGGCGCCATCAGGAAGCCATTGCCTACGCCGATCAAAACCTTCCCCAGCAGGGCACCGGCATTCGGGTCGGGTATGTGGCAGCCGTGCTCGCCCGCGCCTTCTACCGGGTGGACCGGGCCAAACTGGATCACTTTGCCGCCGTGCTCGCCGGTGGCTATGGCAAGGACGGTGACGAATCGATCATCCGGCTCCGCAATCACATCCTGCGGGTGCGCCGCGAGCACCAGCGTGGAGCGGCCCTGCGCGATGACATCTACGCCAAAACCGAGAAAACACTCAAGGAATGGGTGGAAGGAAAATCTTCCAGCCGGTTGACCGGCGCGAAAGAAGAACTGTTCCCCCTCGCCGGGGAATCGGAGCCCAGGGTCCTTGAGTAGCCCCGGTCCATGTCCCAGGATTGCCCGGAGGCTGATTCCCGCTCCGGGGCGGCGTACGATTGCTTCCCAGCCAGTCGGAATTGATCTGACTGAACGTCTCCGATTGCTGCACCAAACGAAACGACACGAAAATAAGAGGTTGGCGCATGAAAACAAATCTGGTCCTGGTCACCCCGAAACTGGCAGCCGAATGGCTGACCACCAATTCCAATAACCGCCCGCTGAGCCAACCGTTCGTGGCCGAACTGGCCCACAGCCTCCTTACTTTTACGTTCCGAACCACCCACCAAGGCATCGCGTTTGACGAGCAAGGACGGTTGCGGGACGGCCAGCACCGGCTGACCGCGATTGTACAAACCGGCATCGCGGCTGAAATGCTGGTTTCAACCGGACTCACCGAAGCGGATCTGGAAGCAATTGACGACGGACGCAAACGTACGGCGCGGGATGTTCTCACCATGCTGGACCAGGGTGACGTCACCGCTTTCGGCACCTCCATCGCCCGCGAAATGCTGATCGGCGGTCACCATCTCAAGGAAGCCGCCAAACGTTACAAACCGGGACGCCAGGAACTGGTTGATTTCTACCTCCGACATCAGGAGGCCGTCCACTATGCCGAGCGGTGGTTGTACTGCCCCAGAAGCGCGGTCGGCTTTGGCTATGTCGGGGCGGTGATTGCCCGCGCCTTTTATTCCGTCAACCGTCCCAAACTGGATCATTTTGCCGAGGTGCTGACCAGTGGTCTCTCAAAAGAGAGAGATGTTTCCATCATCCGGCTCCGGAATTATATTCTCCGGGTCCGCAGCGAACGGAAGCGGGGTTTTGAACTGCGCGACGATGTCTACGCCAAAACCGAGAAAACGCTCCAGGAATGGGTGGAGGGAATTTCGTCAAAAAGTCTGATTGGAGCCAAAGAGGAACTATTCCTCCTGCCCCAGGAGGTTTTGCCGCCGTTGAAACCGGAGTAAATGGCACCGGATTGGTCAAAAACGTTGTTTTTGGCCCCCAAAACGAACGAAATCATCAAGTTACAGGCAAAAACGTTGTTTTTGGCGCGATTACTATTCCTACCCGTTTTGGGAAAATGCCGAGTCCGCCGGAATCAATGTCATGGTTCAGTTGTCCGTTCCGTCGCCCCCTGAAACCGTGGAAACCTTTGCCCAGGCATTGCTGGTGGCAACCCGGATTTGTCGGGGAGAAAATCCAGCCCGGATGGCTGAAATCGGAGCAATCACGACAATCGAGTAAAACTTCATTAGAAAAGGAAAAGCACATGCGGCCCCAAAAACACACAATTTTGACGCGGGCTGGACAATTGGTCCAGCAACACAATTTTTTCCCGAGTGCGTTGCTGGTGGAATTGGCAGACGGTTCGCACTATTGGCGACCGGATGAAGAGGGTGAGGCTTGGCACCAATTTGACCCGGATTACAAGGAAGACCCGACCTGGACATATCCGGAGTGGAATTTTGACGGGTTGCCGGAGCAATTTGAAGGTGTTTCCGCCAGTGGGAAGCCGATGGTGCTCTCGGTGGTGCAGAAAGTTTCGAGCGAGCTTCCAATCACGTTTGAGCTTTTTGTTGAAGGGGTCAAACAACCTGAGTGTTTCGGCTTTTCGAACGCAGGGTTCTGGCATTCAACCTTCAGTGTCGAGCCGACCGAAAAAGGGATTCAGCTCACCGAGTGGGCGCAAAAACACATCCAGCGGGGGACGTTTCGTTTGATTGAACAGATTTTGGCTGGTGAAACAGGGACAGAATTTCTCTTTGAAACCTATGCCAAATTCTGGCTGATGAAATGCGCCGAGCTGGGCACAAATATCGACGACTGGTCCCTGCCGGAATTGGCTGTTGTGGCGCACAACAAAATCAACCCACAGCATCCTCTCAATCTGCCGGAAAACCTCCCCTTGACCGAGGTGCAGCGAGCCCATTTCGAGTGCCGCCAGGCATTGCTTCAGGTTCCGGAAGGATCACCCAAGGAAGAGCACCGTCCTTTTGTCGAAGCCGCGCTCCGGTATTGGACCCTGAAAAATCTGGAGGCCATTGAGTTAGACGACAGCGCAGCATCCTTTGCTGCCTCCGAACAGATCCTCAAATTTCAGGATGATTTGGCCCGTCTGGCCAAGCTGCCAGCCTGAATTCACTTGAGAAAGGGCCATCGCTATGGACAGCTACGAACTGGTCAAATATCTGGAGCAATTCCAAAGGCAGATCACCGTGCATGTTGGCAATCTGGTTTATCGCGTTGAGGAGGTTGCTCCAGCAGGGGGAGGGCTTCGTATTTTCTGTGAGCCGATACCCTTTGAAATAAGCGAACCTCCGCCTGTGGAGGCTGAACCCAAAGGTCCTGGCAGACCACGCACCTATCCGACTCCGGAAGAGGCCAAAAAAGCCAAACGAGTCCAACAACGTCTGTGGCAGCGGGAATACAAGGCCCGGCAGCCCAAGAGCGGGAAACCACGCGGCCGGCCACGCAAATCCCGTTGTCTAGTGTGCGGCATGGCTGACGTTCCTCTCGTTGAGGATCAGGGTGGGATGGTCTGCGAAATCTGTCTAAAAAAAGCAAAGCCTTGAACGGCGGTCCGCACCCCCATGGACTGAGCGAAAGAAAAGCCATTTTCAAGTCACTCGGAAGAGGCTATAACCCAGTCAGAACCCATTAGGGATTTCAATCAAAGGAGACACGTATGCAACGCATCGAAATCCCCTCATCCCTTGGCGGTTTCATTACCTACGAAGTCGAAGTTCATGACCACGGCGCATTGGTTGAGGTTGTGTACACCAACGTCGGGCCCTACCCAAATCCCAAAGGGTTTTCCTACAACCGGAAAGTTGGAGTATTTTCAGCCGGGGTCAGCCGCCTGGATGAGCAGATTCTGGAAAAAATCAGCCCGCCGATTGAGCCACCGGCGCGGGAAATCATGGATTTGGTACGAACTTACTTCAATTGCTGTGAAAACTACCGTGGAGCCATCGAAGCAGGCCACGTCCGTTTCCTCATCCAGGATGTGAAACGTGCTCGCCAGGCCGTGCTGGAACAAACCGGAGTGGATTTGTTTCGGGAAATCCCTTTCCCGAGAATCCAGGCTGAGTTGGAAGAACACGAAGGAGACCATCATGTACGCCCATAGATTCGTGATCAAAGCCGGAACCGAGGAAAATTACCGGACGCTGGGCTTCGCTGATACATTGGAAGAGGCCGAAGCCCTGGGGAAAACTGAGAAAACAGAGCCTGTCCGGATTGAGGATCTGGAGCGATTTGCGGTTCAGTACAGGGTTTCGATCCACTGGGGCAACCAAACCTGGATGGCCAAAGGGAATGAAACCCTGGAGTACAGTGAGGCCGAAAAAACCGCCAGAGTATTTTTGGGGGAAGGGGAGACGGTCCGGATTGACCGGGTGACAGAGCGTGACTTTGAAGAGGCGACTGAGCTGGTCGCTTTATTCAGACCGGACAAAACCTGGCTGGCTGCCGCTGACCCATTCGTCGCAGAATTGAAACAACAGGTGGCTGGTTTCCCGCCCTTTGTAGCGGATGTGGCGAACCCGGTCGAGGCAGTGCGGGCTTTGCATTTGTTCACTGTTTTTCCTGAGTACGAAACCCTGGTCGTGGTGGGCGGCAAAACCATCCGGCAGTTTGAAGAAGCGTTGAAAAGCCCAACAGTTGAGTGGTACCGGGAAGGAATCCGTCAGCAGGCTTGCCGGAAAGCCCTCGCCTGGGAGCGCGATCAAATTGGCCAATTTTTGTGCCGGTTCAGCCATCCGACCTTACAACTGCTGGCCATCCGCACCTTGATCATCCTGGCCGGCCAGTCGCCAAATGGAATTCGCCCCACTCCCTGGCTGGAATCCACAGTAGCGGGAATCAAAAACAATCTTGACAGTGCCATTGCCAATTTTGGCAGCAAGGCCAAACCGGCCACCTTCAAACAATGCCTGCTGGTGGCTGATTTGGTGAAAAGTTAGGAGCCCAATCCATGCAGGACTTGAAAGGAACACCAAATCAAGTGGAATGGGCGACACAGTTGCGGGTGGCCTTCTTTGGCCAGTTTGACCGGAGCCTGAAACAAACCATTGCCGACACCCCGGAATGGCAACGCCCTTTGATGGCAGAGTTGCTCTCCGCCTGGCGTGCCACGTTTGAGGCGCAACTCGACGCAGCCTTTTGGATTCGGCTGCGGCATGAGGATTTTGGGGTCCGGAATTTCCGCACTCAGTTTCAGGAAAGCCTGACAAACGATCCGGAACTGAAGGCCCGAGCTATCGAAATCACGACTCGGGCGCAAATTGAAAAGGACCGGCGAGGTGATTGAGGAAGGGGGAGGAGTGGCAGAGGAAAAACCAGCAAAATCACACAAAATGCACCCCAACAGTTTGGCAGCATTGGCAGCCGGAAGGACTGGATATGCCTTGCAGGGAAGGAAATTGAAAAATCCAAGCAGTAATTATTTAGGTGTTTCTTGGCATCCGGCACGGGAAAAATGGCGGGCTCGGCTGGCTGGGGAACACCTGGGATATTTCCAAACCGAGCAGGAGGCCGCCCAAGCCTATGACCAGGCTGCCATCCAAAAATACGGGGAACTGGCCAAAACCAACCTGGAAAAGGTCAGCCTCAAAAAGAACCAAAAATCTCGCAGGAAACCATGAAATCCCCAATCACACTTGTACCCAGCCCAAATCTGCTCCAACACCTTCAGGGAGACTGGAAACGACAGTTACGGAACAGCAACCTTGACCCGGACCTGCTGCGTCACCAAATCCTGGAGGACCTGCCCAGAAACCGGTTTCAATTGATGGAGCCGCCGTTTCTCTGTGTTGGCAGTGTTGCCTATAGCTTGTTGTATTGTTGCGGGGTTGGGCCGGGCGGCATCAAACCTTCCCCCCAATTGCTGACCTTCAGCGACAACAATTCCCCTGTCATCACGGCCCATTTGCTCTGGGAATTGGGTGGTGGAATCTATCGGTTCCAGGAAAATCTGGCGCAATCCATTCTGGCCACCGCCGACAGCCCGCTCCCGACCTCAATTTTGCGACAATTGCCTGAATGGGGGCCGTGCCTCGCCCTGGGAATGGAAGCCAATGGGTACAGATCACGCTATGCCTTGATCCACCGGGAATACGACACCAGGGAAAGGGACCTGGGTCTGCTCCATCACCAAAAAGGTGGCATCCGAGAAGAAATCGCCCTGGTGATTGGATTTGAGCAAGGCGAGCAAACCAGCTATTTGAGCCTCCAGCTTCCCTTGAGTGATACGCCACAGCCCATCGAGAACCTGCTTCGGGAATCACTCCGGATTTCAAGCCGGTACAGCACCAAAATTCCCGGCACCGCACCCGCGTCCCCGGACCACATCGCCGCCCAATACGAGCCATTCCTGCCATTCGCCAAAGCCTATCTGCACCTTGCCTATTACCTATGTTCGGACCAACCGGACATCAACTGGCAACGGCCACCGGCAATGCCGGAGTTCAAAAAAACCCGCAAGGGCACGAAGCTGTTTCCCAACAATCCCAAAATCTGGGATGTCGGAGCGCGGGTTGGCGCAATTTTTCAAACCAATCAGCACCAGCCGGTAGTGTCACAAACTGGGACCGGCCCCAGCAAACGGCCACATTTGCGGAGGGCACATTTTCACCTGTACTGGACTGGAGCTGGTCGGAAAAACCCCAGAATCAGATGGGTGCATCCGGTTTTGGTCAAGGCAGGGTTCTCTGAACCCCTCCCGCCGACTCTGCGGCAGGTTCCTGAACAGAAAGTGAAGAGGTAAATCCTTGATTAACCGTGAGTTTCGTATTTTTGCTGAAACCAGTCTGGCCAGGTATCTGGAAGGACACATGGAATCCATCAAACAAAAGATTCATTCGGAATCGGATTCCTCCCTGCTTAATGTCAATGAACTGGAATACCTCACTTATCTCATCAACCTGTTTCACATCGAAGCACCTGAATTTGATTTCGAGGCTGTCTTTGTGACTGAAGCCGAAAGGGAAATCCCGGTGGAACGATTTCCAACTGAATACTTTTGGGATGGTTACCCAACTCAAAGAACCTTTCCCAAAACGGTGATTACCTTTCATTTGCCGTATAGTGGGGATGGCAAACTGCTGCGAATGAAACCCAGCCGGTACACCATGTGGACTGACACGGTTTATGAAGAAAATGCCTGCATTTGTTTTGAAATAATTGCTTTTAGAAATGATGCCGCTGAAATCAAGGGTAAAGCAGACAGAATCTTTCAGGGCATCAAAACACAGCAAATAAATGTAAAAAATGAAGTAAATGCCTTTAATGCCAGCCTTGAGGAACAGGTGAGAGAACTGTTCCTCAAGCGTAAACAAAGCCTGCTTGGAAAAAACAGCCTTCTTACCGCACTGGGGGTTCCACTCAAAAAACGGAGTGATTTACCAGCGACCTTTGCGATTCCAGGCCCCTCCATCCGCAAAAAAATCATGGTTCGACCTGAAGTGACCGGGTGTAGTGTTAAAAAAAGTTGTTTTGTAGTAGGTTTGATTTTATTGAAAAATCTCAGATTTTGAGAAGATTTTTATGAAAAAAAACTTGTAAAGCAGAAGGTCCATAACAAAGTCAAAATTCTTAAAATTGTTAAAAAAAAGTTGTAATGTGGGATAAAAAAACAATACTATCCTTACTTCACAAGTTTCGCGCGTATTAAGGCGGATGGGTCGTCATCGATATCAATTTTTCTATGACCGCAGCTTTTTGTGGTTTGAAATGAAAACGGTAATGAGGGCAAATCTGATCGGATTGATGACCACTTTGGAAATTTGTAGCGCGTTTAGTTTTTGGATTCAA
>JAIBAN010000078.1 GCA_019695185.1 Blastocatellia bacterium
GAGCCGGTTCCGGAACCGGCTCTGACGCCTCAGAAAATCGCCGCGCTCCCGCCTGATTTGGTTGACCAATTAAATCAGGCCGTAACTCTGGGCGATATCGAGGCAGCCCTGCAAATCATTGATGTGATTCGCACCCATGACGCAAATCTGGCCCAGGAGTTGAAAACCCTGACCCGCAATTACCGCTTTGATGAAATTCAGGAAGTGCTGGCGGTGGTTTCGGAAAACAGCCTGGGATAATTGAGCATTGAGAATTGAGAATTGAGAATGCCTTTGGTGCATTATTCAATCCATATCTTTTTCAAATGGTTCCAGCGAAATCAGTGGTTTCCCCAACAATTCTCAATTCTCAATTCTCAATTCTCAATTCTCAATTCTCAATTCTCAATTCTCAATTCTCAATTCTCAATTCTCAATTCTCAATTCTCAATTCTCAATTCCAGAGGTTTTTATGGTTGCTCTTGTCTGCTTTCTTTTGAGTTTGTGGCCCCAGCATTTTTCAACTGCACAAACTGACCCTGAACTGACCAATGAAGACAAAGCCGTGTTCCAGGCGGTGCTGGCCGATTTTGCCAAGTCCAAAATTGAAGGTTCAATGGTTCGGGGCACCAAGGAAAACTGGATTCTCGTTCACCACAAATCCGAAAACAGAACGTTCTGGCTGACGGATGCACAGCTTAATGCCGACCTTGGCTCCCAATATCGCATCCCACCTGAAATCCGCGAAAATCTTCGTTCCAGGAATCTCCAGTCCGTTTCCGTTCCGGTACTGGAAACCAAACAAATCCATGTGTTTGACCGAAATTCATTCAAACCTTCGGAAACAAAACCGGATTTTGCCGGGGAGGATGGAATTCGCCAAAAGTATCCCCAGGCAAAAGCCTGGATTTGGGTCTATTTGCCGGGATATTCCAGGTTTCGCCGCGAAGCAGTCGTCAGGTTTCAATTTTCACCTTCGCCACATGGCTCATCCGCCATCTATTCACTTCAGAAAAAAGGGCAAAAATGGGAAATCGTGTGGAAGAAAATCTCCCATTATGTGTAACAGGAGGAAGACTAATGGTAGCCAAAAAGAAGCTGCAGCCCCCTGCCATGCTGATGGCTGGATTGCCGCAGGGGGAAAGGGAAACAGTTGCATCCTGGTGGCAAGAGCTTCCGGATGAAACCCGGCAAGAAATGAGCCTGCTTTGGGATAACCGGCAGGATTCCTGTTCCTATTTGACCGAACGCAACGAAGCTGGTGGGTTGCGCTGGCGCAAGCTGCCACTGGTTAGTGCCCGTTTTGTGGAGCGGGATGAGCCCGTTCCGAGCGAACCAAATTGGAGCTGGGAGCTGTTTGAGTATGTAGTGAGTCATCCCGAACTTCATCTGGCAGAGCTAATGGAGCCCCGGACTTTCCATATCTGTACAGCCCACGAGGTGGCCCGTGCCGCTTTGCAGACAGGTCTGATTCCACATGATTTTGCCTGCCCCTTTGCTTCGGAAACCTGCCTGATGCGGCACATTCTGGACCTTCGCCCCGGAGCCAGCCTCAAACTGGTTACAACTGAGGATTGCATCCAGGACTGAAGACTCCATCCGGGACTGAGGACCCCGCACAGGACTGAGGACTGAGGGTCAAGTTTCCCTGCCATTACTTTGCATGAAACAACTCAGTCCTCAGTCCTCAGTCCTCAGTCCTCAAGCTTTTTTGGTTTTTCCGGAGTTATTGTTTCTGAATCAGTTGCTTCTTCATCTGATGAGGCAACTTTGGCCAGGGGAGATTGGGAATCCTCCAGATGTTTCATCCGGAATTCAATCGCGGAGGCCACAGCCCGGCGGGGATTGATGACACCCCAGCCCTGCCGGTCGGTTTCAACGTAGGGCAGGCGCTCAGAGGTTTTGATAAGAATTGATTTGACCTGTTGAGGGGTCAGTTCGGGATTGGCTTCCAGAATTTGCGCAATCACTGAGGTCACGATTGGTGCGGCAAAACTGGTGCCGTCCACGTGCTTGTAATGACCGGAAATCACATTCCGGTCTTTGAGTTTGATTTCCACCAGATGTCGGACCAGATAAGTGGCCAGATTGAGCGAGGCATCCAGGTCGGCGTCAATGCCGGGATATTGCCGCAAAATGACTTTCAGGTTGTCGTCGTTGGCGCGATTGAGCCGGTCCAATAACATGGCTTCGTCAGCCGTGGTGGTTTGGGGCAAAATCGGAGCCGCCACCCAGATTCCCGGCGCAATGACTTCGGGTTTTTGCAAACCGTCCACTGTCGGGCCGTAACTGGAGTGGTACATGCCATGTTCTTTGGAATCAAGTGAGTTTTTGTCATCAAGCCCGCCCACCGTAATCACCGAAGGGGCACTGGCGGGAGGTACCACCGGATGATTGGACTGAAACCCGGCATTGCCCACGGCTGCCACGACCACAATCCCGCGCCGGACAGCTTCTTCGGCTGATTGGGAAAGGGAATCGTGCAGGTATGAGGCTTCATAGTCGCCCCCGCAGGAAACATTGACGACGCGGATATTGTAGCGTTCCTGATTTTCAATCACCCAATCAAATCCCCGGCGGATGTCGTCGTGTTTAATCCGGCGGGCGCTGCCCACTTTGACCAGAACCAGTTTGGCATCAGAGGCAATGCCCCGGTACAGACCTTCGGACAAAAAGCCGTTCCCGGCAGCCACCACCGATGTCATCATGCCGTGCCAGCTTGAAACATCATGGTTTTTGAGTTCTTCCAGATTCCCCTCGCCCGTCACGATATTGTGGTACTGGACAATCCGATTTACCGGGCGCAACAGGTCAGGATGGCCAAAGAAACCTGAATCCAGAAACGCCATGGTCACGCCGCGTCCTGTGTAGCGCGGGCTGGCCCCCAGCCTGAGCGGGGTTGGCAAAATTGTAAAATCGCGGACTTTTCCACCTTGGGGAAAATAGAGGTTAATCCGGGCTTTGGCCCTCGCAAAATGGTCAACACAGTCGCGGCAGACCCCCTCAGTCTCATTCCAGCGAGGGAGGTTTGATTTCAGCAGGTCGCGGACCTCGCCCGTGAGGCGGGAGGGAAAATACATATAATCCGAATCAAGCGTTCGGTAACAGACGGAACAAACTTTCTTCATTGGTTTTCTGACCTTCGACATGGAACGCTCACTTTTCGCCGAACTGATGAAAACAATAGGCTGCCAAAACCTGTGTCACGGCGCGCAAAAAACCGTAATCCAGTGTTTCAGGCGTGTCAGACCGTTGATGGTAATGGGGATTGCGAAATTCGGCGGTGTCAGTCCACATGACAGCAGGAATTCCGGCCTTCCAAAATGGCTCATGGTCGCTGCGCCCAAGAACGGGAAGACTCTGTTCGACTCCAAAATACACCTTTAAGCCCGTCACGGGAAGCACTGATTTGAAAGGACTGAGGACTGAGGACTGAGGACCGAGTTATCCTGTCATTCTTTTGCATGAAAAAACTCAGTCCTCAGTCCTCAGTCCTCAGTCCTTGAATTGTCCTCAGTCCTCAGTCCTGCCTTTTATTCTCCGCTCACGGTCATTTGGGAAAATTTGATCGTTGGAGCGGTGACCCGTCCCCGGAAATCAAGATCGTTCCCAATCATTTCAAGGTTCATGAGCATATCTTTAAGATTGCTGGCCACTGTGACTTCCTCAACCGGGAAGGTCAGTTTTCCGTCTTCAATCCAGACCCCGCTGGCCCCCTGGGAATAATCCCCATTCACGGTATTGACCCCGAAGCCAATCAATTCAGTGACATAAAAACCGTTTTTGACCGAACTCACGATTTCTTCAGGCGAGTAGGGGCCGGCTTGCATATAGAGGTTATTGACCCCCACCGACGGAGCCCCCACCAAACCCCGCGAGGCGTTTCCGGTGGATTTCAGATTCAGTTTTTTGGCAGTGTAAGTGTTGAGCAAATAATTTTTCAAAATTCCGTTTTCAATCACCAGGGTTCTACGGGTAGGCAGCCCTTCACCGTCAAAGGGGCGGGACCCGGCTGCTCCCGGCAGGCGTCCATCGTCAATCACAGTCAATCCCGGCACGGCAATAGCTTCTTCCAGTTTTCCCACCAGGAACGAGGATTTGCGGAAAACCGCATCGCCCGAAACAGCGCTGAAAATTTCGCCCAGAAAACGTTGTGCGACAATCGGGTCATAGACCACCGGGCAGGTTTGGGTTTTGACCTTGCGCCCGCCCAGCTTGCGAATCGTTCGTGCTGCTGCGCGGCGGCCAATGGACTCCGGGCTTTCCATTGTTGCCAGGGAACGGCGGGAGTCGTACCACCAATCCCGTTGCAGGTGGCCATTTTCCTCTGCGACCGGAACCGTAGCGAGGGAAACAAACGTGCCGCTGTATTCACCGGCAAACCCCAGCGAGTTGGCCAAAATGGTGCGTCCGCTGACACTATCCAGCCCACCGCCCTCAAAATTGACAATCCGGGGGTCAAACTCACGGGCAGCCTGTTCGGCTGCCAGGGCCATGGAAATTTTGGTTTCCGCTGACAGGTCAAGCACCGCCTGGTCAAAGAGGTTCAGGTCAGGCCATGCGGTCGCCAGTTCTTCGGCTTCAGGAAGGCCCAACGTGTCATCCACCGAGGTTGCCTGGGCGAGTGTCACTGCCGTCGCAATCAGGTTGGCAATTCCATCTGAAGAAAAATCGGAGGAAGAAACCGACGCCTGCCGGCCATTACACAGCACACGCAAGCCCAGCCCTTTCGAGGCCGATTCCTTGAGGGTTTCAACGCTTCCCAAACGGACTGAAACGGAAAACTCCACGCCTTCGCGCAGAATGACTTCAGCCGCCGAAGCGCCTTGCGCCACGGCTTTTTTGACAATCTCAGCAGCAAAATCAGGGGTCAGGTTCATAGGGTTCAGGGTTCAGGGTTCAGGGTTCAGGGTTCAGGGTTCAGGGTTCAGGGTTCGGGGTTTTCGATTACCAGGAAATTTGAAGTTCTGTAAGGGCTTTTATTGTCCATTGTCCATTGTCCATTTCAAAGACCCTAGACCCTAGACCCTGGACCCCAAACCCTATCTTGATGCCGCCATTTGTTCCACAATTTTGGGTGGGACGGCAACCGCGTTTTTCATGTGCAGTTCACGGGTGAGGTGGCCCGCGACAAAAAGCCCTTTGACATTGGTTTCAAAGGTCACCGGGTCGTAGACCGGTCTGCCGTCCGGGGCAATCTCAATCCCGGAGGCGGCCAGCAGGGAAACGTCCGGGTCGGCTCCGAGCATGGCAAAAATATGTTGGCATTCCACGGCGCGTGGTTCGGATTGTCCTTCCACCGCCAGGATAACGGCTGTCGGGGTGACTTCAAGCACTTTGGACGAATACACAATCGTGATTTCGCCTTTGGCCTCAAACTGGGAAAGCGGCTCGCGGACCCAGGGCTTAATGCCAACCCGTTCCGGCTCGTTTTCCCGTGCTCCCAGCGTGGGCCGCCGCAGTGACCAGGTCACATTGGCGCTGCCCTCATGCAGAAAGAGGGTGACTTCGGCGGCTGAATTACCGCCGCCCACAACAACGACACTCTGTCCGGCGAAAGGGTAGGCTTCTGAAAACCGGTAGGAAACCCGGTCCGGTGTTTCTCCTTTGACGCCCAGCTTGCGGGGAACTCCAAACCCACCGGTGGCAAACAAAACCCGTTGGGTCAGATAGGTTCCTTTGTCACTGACAACTTCAAACCCGCCGGAAACCGGTTGAACGGTGGTCACGCTCTCATGGGTTCGGATATTGAGCTTGTGTTCACGAAAGGCAAACTGGTTGTAGTAAATCAGGACCTCTTCGCGGGTGGGTTTGCCGGCCTTGGGTTTCAGGGTGCCGGGGGCGAGTTCAACTTCGTTGGGGGTCGAAAAAAGCGATTTCCCAATCGGGTAATTCGAGACGGTTTGGGCAATCACGCCCCGTTCCAGAATCACATAGCGCATCCCTTGCTGGTAAGCGGTGAATCCGGCAGCCAGACCCGCAGGTCCGGCACCAATGATGACAAGATCAAATTGCATGGCAGTATCCGTGACTGGTTGGTTCAGAGCAGGCTCTGGAAAGTGAAAAAGCGATCATAACAGCAGCAGCCGGGGATTGAAAAACCTGATTTCCCTTGAACCTCTGACTTTTTTCAGATTGAGCCGGTCCGCCCCCGTTGGTCCGGCGGTTGGAGTCGGCACTTCGCCTGCGGCACGGTTTACGCTGTCGGACGACTATGGTAAGGTTCGCAAAACCTCTATAAATCGCATAAAACAAAGTTTTCGGGAATCCTGATACCATTTGCCAGCAGCCACTCGAGTGGCTGGAGACAGTTGACCCAGGTCAACCTACAACTGGCGAATTTTGGTAAAATCCAGAGGACATTATGATGTTTCTTTTCGGATTGTGTTTCATTCTTGTACTTGCCCCCCTGACATCGAGCCTGACTGCAGGCGAACCCTCTCAAATTGCCAAGCCCGGCCATATCGCCAAACCGGGACATGTTTTACCCAAGGGATGTGAGCGACCGGATGCCAACTAGCCATCGAGTCATGGGACAGCAGGAATTACAATGGGGTGTAGTATGAGAAAAAGAATTGCAAGTTTGCTTGTTTCCCTCCTACTGGCGGTTGGCCTGATGCCATTTCCCGGCAAAGTGGCCGCCCAAAACAACTCCGGCATTCAGGTGCGGATGCCCACCGGGGCGCTGGAAACCTGGAACAATGTCGCGTTTACGGCAACTGGCCGGTATGGTGTGGTGGCACCCTCCGAACCCCGTCCAGGGGATATTGATTCGTTTTCGGGTCAGTATTTGTATGCGTTTAATCCAGAAACCGGCCTGATTACCGACCGTTACGTGGTGGGACCACAGCCCAGCCGGACCGCCATTCACCGGGTAACCTCACAGGTTGCCGTCTTGCACCACAGTGCGGAACCGGAAACGCTGGGAGCAGTTTGTCTTTCGTTTCTGGCATTGACCGGGGAAGGCCGGTTTAACCGGTCTTCGAATATATTTTCCGGACTGCCATTGCCCATTCGAATTTTGTTGCCGGATGCAATTGGGGCACAGCAACCGGCGACGGAAGTCTTGGATAAAATCTGGCTGCATCCACAGTTGCCAATTGCTGTGGTTTCCAATCGGGCGAGCGTGTTTTCCTACAGTCTGACCACCGGAAAAATGCTGGGCAGCATGCGGATTTTGTCTCCGGAACAATTTTCCCAGGGTTGGCACATCAGCGATTTTGATGTCAATGTGCAGACTGGGCGGATTGCCGTCTTGAACCGTTCGGTCCAGACCGGTTTTAATTTGTCCTTTGGGCAGATGGCTCAAAGCGGTTCCTTGTCATTGCTTTCCGAGACTTTGCGGGTGGTTGACACAGTGGGCGATGAAAGCAATGTCGCTCTCAATTCTTCGGGAACCCAGGCCTTTGTGGCTGCCAGCGGGTCCGGTCTGTTATACCGGTTTTCCATTGTTGGAAACTCAGTCTCAACGGTTCCGCTTCCGTTGTTACGGGAAACTCCAGCGGAGGCTGTTGATACTCCGTTGATTGTCACCTGCTTTGGCAACGACGAACTTTTGGCCATCCAAAAACCGGGTCACATTCAAAAGCCGGGTCATATCCAAAAGCCGGGCCATGTCACGCTTTTGCGTGAAGTCAATGGAACCTTGACCTTTGTGGCCGAACAGAGTTTTGGTTCACCATTGACCAACCTCAATTTTGACCCAGCCGGCAACCTCGGCTACGTTGGGACCTTGGACGGCCATGTCTATCAACTGCAAACCGAAACCGGTGAGCTGAATGAACTTTCAGTGCCATTGGCAGATGCCTTGAGTTTGACGTTTGATGGCAACAATCGGCGATTGAGTGTCAGTACCAACGGGGCTGTCTCTCCCCAAGGCTTTAATACCAGTGCCATCCATTTGCTGGAAATCAAGTAATGAATCAGGAATTGAGAATTGAGAATTGAGAATTGAAAATTCAGAAGGCCGGTTTACCGCGAGCCTCTGGTTTCAAACGTGATCTGAGAAAGGTCATTGAGAAAACGCAACGCTTCCGCTAATTCTCAATTCTCAATTCTCAATTCTCAATTCTCAATTCCAGAGGCAGGAGGAATCATGGCTATCAAACCCAACGACGCCAAAAAACTGGCGGAAGAGTTCAATACCACCGAACTGAAATCGCTCGTCAACGCTTCGGATGATTTAATGCGGGCATTGATGGAATATGGCGATATGTTCAAGGCCGAGCAGGCAGCCCAGTCGGCAGCCGAATTGGAGGCCGCTCTGGTGGTTCGCAAGCAGGGCGGTGTCAGGGAACTGGCCCGCCGGGTCCGTGACCGGGTGACCGAGGACGGCAAAACAGAGACGGTTGCCGAGGGCCAGACCGAACCCAACAAGAGTGAGGAACCTTCAGGTGCCTGAACAATTGTGGATGAATACCGCCCAAGTGGTGACTCCAACCGGAGGGCCGGCCTGTGGGGCAGTTGCCATGAACCGGCTCACCGTCATTCCGGATGGCGCGGTATTGGTCCGGGATGGTGTTTTAGCAGCAGTCGGCCTCCGGAGTGAATTGGAACCCTTGATTTCACCCGAAACAGAAGTGGTTGATTGTGGTGGAGGCGTGATTCTTCCCGGTTTGGTGGATGCCCATACCCACCCGGTTTTTTCCGGCACCAGGGAAGACGAGTACGAACAACGGATTCTGGGAAAAACCTATAAGGAAATATCGGCTGCCGGCGGAGGGATTCGCCGTTCGGTCCGCCTCACCCGGTCGGCTGCCGAAGAGCAGTTATTCGCCCTGGCCCAGGCCCGTAGCCGGATGTTTTTGGAACATGGCACGACAACCATCGAGGGCAAAAGCGGTTATGGGCTTTCCCTGGCTGAAGAGCTGAAACTGTTGCGCGTCCTCAACCGCATGGGGCAGGAGACCCCTCTGGAGGTCATTCCCACCTTTTTGGGAGCCCATGAAATTCCGGATGAGTATCGAGAGGCCCCGGAAGCCTACCTGCGGATTTTAATCGAGGACATGCTGCCCCAGGTGGCCGAACTGAAATTGGCTGCCAATTGTGACATCTTTTGCGAGCCGCATGTCTTTCCAGCCGAGACGGCCCGCACCTATCTCAAAGCCGCCCAGGCGTTGGGATTCCGGCTCCGGGTCCATGTCGAGCAATTGACCCGTTCCGGCGGGGCAGTGCTGGCTGCTGAATTGGGGGCTGATTCGGCTGACCATCTGGAGCAGGCCGAAGAGGAAGACCTGCTGGCACTCAAATCTGCCGGAGTGTTCCCGGTATTGCTTCCAGGTTCGGTTTTTCATCTGGGTCTGAAAAAGTATCCGCCCGCCCGCCGCATGATTGAATTGGAGTTGCCCGTGGTGGTGGCTTCCGATTTTAATCCGGGTAGTTCGCCTTCATTGAGTTTGCCTTTGGCTATGAGTCTGGCCTGTACCCAAATGCGGATGACACCTGCCGAGGCATTGACGGCCTGCACGCTTAATGCTGCCCACAGTCTGCGTTTGGGTGACCGGATTGGTTCGCTCGAAGTTGGCAAACAGGCCGATTTTGCGATATTTGCTGTTTCGGATTACCGTCAGATTCCCTACTTTTTTGGTGTTCACCTGGTCCGCCAGACCATCAAGCGCGGGCGGTTGGTTTTTCGTAAAGACTGAACCCCCTGTTGAATTCTCTTCTCAACCCAACCAAAAACAAACGGGGTGAAGTTTCAATCTGAAACTTCACCCCGTTTGTTTTTGAAACTTTTGAAACATTTGCCATGGTTTGCCACCTGCCCGGTGGGCAAGTGGCAAACGACAAATGGGGTTACTTGGTCCGAATGACTGTGAAAGTCGGTCCGGTGGCGCTGCTGCCGCCGGCTGCATTCACAACAATCGGCCCAGTGGAGGCGGTATTCGGTACCGTGGCCGTGATTTGGGTGGAAGAATCAATGGTAAAGGTGGCTGCTGCACCGTTGAACAGCACGGAGGTCACCTGACTGAAATTTCCACCTGTAATCGTCACACTTGAACCACGGGTTCCTGAAGTCGGGCTGATGCTCGTAATGAACGGCCCTTTCTGGAACGGTGTCGTGCCCAGGGTAAACGAGGTGCTGGTGGTGGCACCGCAGTTGTCGGTTGCCGTCACCGTGATGGTAAAGGTTCCAGCCGTAGTCGGGAGGAGCGAGACAATGCCAGTAGCGGCATTAATCGTCAGAGTTCCTGTGTAACCCGACGAAGCTGTCACAGTCAGGGTGGCCACTGTTCCATTGTCGCTCGGAGCCGCACTCGGAGTCACATTGAGCGGGTTGCCCGTGTTGACCGAAGAGTTCGGATAGGTTCCCAGCGTCGGAGCCGTGTTGGCCGTGACTGTCACAATCAGGTTGGCCGTCACTGACAGGCCACCGCCGTCCGTGACCGTCAACACAACCGTGTTGGCTCCCACCGTGGCGGTGCAACTGGCCGTGACAATAGCCGTCACGTTGCCAAAGAGGTTTGACAGCGAGGTCACCGAAATGCCCGTGGGCACCGTGGTGGCTGCCACCGTCAGGTTGTTGGCCGGGGTTTCGGCGTCATTGACTGTGGCAATCGTGGCCAAAAATCCGGCACTGCCTTGCTGCCGGGTGATGGGGGTTGGGGTAATCGTCGGCGGGCTGTTGGCCGGGACGGTAATGGTGAAGGTTGCAGTGGAGGTCGCACCGCAGTTGTCGGTGGCCGTCACCGTGCAGGTGAAGGTTCCTGCCGGTCCGGCGTTGGAGGCCGTGACCACACCGGTTCCTGCGTTGCCCGTCAGCGTGCCGGTAAAGCCCGGTGCCGCTGCGGTCAGGCTCACCACCGAACCGTTGTCGGTCGGGGCGGCGCTCGGCGTCGAGGTGCCCGATTGCGTCTGGTTGACGGTGATGTTCGGATAGGTGCCCAGCACCGGGGCCGTATTGGCCGTGACCGTCACAATCAGGTTGCCGGTGGTGGAACCGCCTGAACCATCCGTCACGGTCAGCACGACGGTGTTGGCTCCCACGGTGGCCGTACAACTGGCCGCCACGTTGGCCGTAATCGTGCCGTTGGTGTTGGTGATGCCGGTCACTGTGATGCCGGTCGGCACCGTGGTGGCCGTCACCGTCAGGTTGCCTGCCGGGGTTTCAACGTCGCTCACAGTGGCGATTGTGCCCACTGTGCCCGCGCTGCCTTGCTGCCGGGTGACACCCACCGGGGTAATCGTAGGCAGTGTGTTGGCTGACACCGTCAGCGTGAAGGTGGCGGTTGTGGTTGCGCCGCAGTTATCGGTGGCCGTCACGGTCACCGTGTAGGGGCCACCCGCATTGGCGTTGGCCACCGTGATGACACCAGTGGTGGCATTGCCGGTCAACGTGCCGGTAAAGGCCCCACCAGCGGTCACAGCGGCGGTGAGTGTGGCCACGGAACCGTTATCGGTTGGCGCGGCGCTCGGCGTAACAGTGGTGCCGCCACCGACTCCGACGGTCGTATTCGGATAGGTTCCCAAGGTCGGGGCCGTGTTGGCGGTCACGTTCACCGTAAAGTTGGCGTTGGCTGTCAGGCCGCCGCCGTCGGTGACGGTCAACGGAACCGTATTGGCTCCTACGGTGGCGTTACAGGCTGCGGCCACCGTCGCGGTGATGGTGCCGTTGGTGTTGGTGATACCGGTCACGGTGATGCCGGTCGGCAGGGCACCGGTTGTGACGGTCAGGCTGCCGGCGGCGGTTTCAGTATCGCTCACCGTGGCAATCGTGGCGGTGGTTCCAGCGCTGCCTTGTTGCCGTGTGGCGGCTGCACCAGCCGTAATGGTCGGCGGCGTGTTGGCAACGTTGCAGGAAGTGCTACAGGTTGCGGTAATCAGATTTAAGGTCCAGCCGCCGGAAATGCTGCCGGAGTCGGTTCCCACGTCGTCACGGACGTAAAGGCTCCAGGTTCCGTTGACATTTGCCCCGCTCAGATTATTAAACCCGGTGAAATCAGTGGCATACGGCGTGGCCGGTGCCGGTGCCGGGAAGGTGTCGGTGGATGTGTCGCTGTTTGACGGCTTAAAGGTGCCGCTGGTGAGCGAGGAGCCAATCGTGGCGGCTGCCTGATCGTCAAACGTCAGTGTCACCGGTGCCGCCGGTGCCGAGGTTCCACCCACGTCAGACATGACATAGGCTTTTTGCCCGCCCGGACCGACCACAATAATGTCAATGTCAGTCGGGAAGGTATGCGTCAAACCGGTCAACGTGACGGTGATCCGGCCAACAGCCCCGGTGACACCGGAAACCGTAATGTTGGACGGATAGGGATTACCCGCCGCATTGTCCACAATTGTAATGGCTCCGGTATTGCTGAAGGTGAGTGTATTTTGAGCGCCAACCCTGAAGGTAAAGTCAACCGTTCCAAGGTTGGTTGCCCCATCCTGCAAGGCCAGGGTGGCGGTAAAGCTACTGCCGCAAACCAAACCGGCTCCGGCAGTAAAGGTGAAGTTCCGACTGACAGCCGTCCCACCGGTACAGGTTGAATTGAGAGCACCATAGGTTTGTGCCGGGCCTGGGTTGGTCACGGCGCTGCTGGCTTGCAGGGTTGCCACCAGGTTCGTGGTGGCCGAGGTGCCGGAGTTGGAAAGTGCCAGACTGACGGTGACGTTTTCACCTGGGTCAATGGCGTTGTTGGCCGGGGTACAGGATTCTGCTACCACGGAAGTAGCGCCCGCGTCAATGACTGCACCAGGGCCTGCCACCGGAATTTTCACAAACAGCACATCCGGCGGTTTGAGCCCGGTTCCGGACAGGTTTGAACTGAAGGTGCTGTAGAAGAAGCTATTGTCGGCGACTGTCTGGTCGTAATCGCCCATGTAGGTTGAGTTGATGATGCTGTCCCCGCCAATGAGGACCGGGAAGTTGTTTTGGGTGATGCGGAAATCACAGCCAAAGGTGAAGGTTGTCCCAGACACGTTGGCAATTCTGCCAAACCGGTCAATATTGACGTTGTTGGTCAAACGGCGGTCGTACCAGGAAACCATCAATTTGGTGCCGTCGGGAGTGAAGGCAATGCTGGGGTGCCATTGCTGGCCGTTGCCCACATCCGTATTCAACCGGGTTTTTGCGCCCCAAGTCGCACCGCCATCCGTCGAGGTGACGAAATAAATATCCGCTGCGTCAGGTGACGTGCCTTTGTCGGCAAAAGCCATTGCCAAAAGGTTGGCGTTGGTGGGGCTACAGGCCAAAGCCGGGAAGGCGCTGGAACGGAACCCGCCGGTCAAAGCCAGGTCACCGTTGGTGCCGGTGCTGGTCACCGGGGCAACTGTGATGGTTGAACCAAAGGTGACGCCCTGGTCAGTGGATTTACGCAAGGCGATGGTCGAGGTGTTAAACCACATACAATAAACAGCGTGGTCAACGCCAACTGCCACTTGGGCACCCTGTCCGCTGGCGTTGAGAATCAATCCCGGAGCTGGGCCAAATGTCAGACCGTCATCGGTGGAACGGGTGAAGGTCATCCCCGGAGTCGAGCCAAAATTACGCCAGAAGTGATAGACATTTCCAAACCCAGCCGGCTGACCGCCGGTTGAGTTGTTATCCACGGCAATCCATTCCTTATCCTGGTTACCGGTTGTGCTGGTAAATCCGGGAGACAGATTGGTGGCCGGACTGAGAAAAGAAGCTCCATTGTCAGTTGAGCGGAAACACCACAGATTTTGCGCGGTGTTAAACGACAGGGTCGCCAGAAAAATGGTGCCGGTGCGGGCGCTGCGGGCCAGCACCGGGTCGCCGGCGTCACCATCCGTTCCAACCGTTGAGTTGGGCAGCACTCCGTTGTCGGTAAAGCTGGTGCCGCCGTTGGTGGAAACTGAAAACCCGGTAAATTTGTTGTTTGCCGTGATGTTTGACCCTGAGTCGTTGAACGAGGCCACCACATTGGACCCGGAACCCAGCACAATGGCGGTTTCGCTTTGGGTAAAACCGGAAGTGGTGCCGGTATCAGCCGTGGGGTTGTTAACCAAAACGTTGGTGGGAAGAACTTCGGGCGCAACTTTCAGCGAAGCATCGTTGCTCGGACCGTAATACACATTCCCAACTTCGCTTTGAATCCGGGCTTCCTCAGCCAAAACCTTTTCGGATTTGGTGGATTTTTTGCCGTATTTGCGTTCCAGTACCGACCGCTTGGCTCCCGACATCTGTTCAAAAAGTTTGTCGTCAGCCCAGCTTTGATATTCGGCGCTGGTGGTGTCAATTCCCTGCGGTGCGCGGGCAGGGGCAACCGCTGGCGGAGCAGCGGCTTTGGTGGCTGGCTTCACCAGCTTGGCGGTGGGTCCGCTCAAACTGGCCTTCGGCGGTGCCAACAACACGCCGAGTACCATCAATAAAATCCCTATCCCAGCTATTTTTAACTTCATAAGGGCCCTCCTGGTGACCTCGGTCAAAATCAGAAAACGTTGGTCAAATAGTCAATGACTGGTCGCGGTTTTGATTGGGTTCCCCAACCGGTTCCGGCGATGGCGGGTGCGGTGCAAAGGCGAGACGGCTTTCCAATCAATGAAAATGAGACGAATGGAGCAAGGCACAAACAGGTGCATCGCCTGGACACATAGTCATCAAAATCGGCAACCAATCAGCCTGCAATAGTGCTGTGAAGAAAGAAGAAGGAATTGTTCCCGCCGCAGGGGCCTTGTGAAAAGAGGCTCGGAGCCTGGGCCAGAAGCATTCCCGAACTGATCTTTCAGTATTGAATTGTCAGGTGAAGAAACAAGGAAGTGAAGCGATTTCCGGCTCTGAACGCCGGACCCTGTTATTACAAGGGATGGGCCATTTTGTCAACGGTTTAGGCGGAAAACAGGGTTCAGGGGGCAGGGTTCAGGGTTTTCGAATATCAGGAGGTTTGAAGTTCCGGAAGGGGCTTTCATTGTCAATTGCCCCTTCAAAAGACCCTGAACCCCGAACCCTGAACCCTGAACCCTGAACCTTACCCTGAACCTTAAAACTGGGTTTGCCCAAACGAAACCGCCCGGAGGAAGGTGATATCGGTGGCATTGAGAGCCCCATCACCCCGACAGGGATTGTTCGGAATCACATCCGCCGCAATCCGCTGGCGGACCGTGGGCGTTGCCTGGAATTGAGTAAAAGCCCGTGCCAAAGCCACGTCGCTGGTGCCAAAGTTTCCGTCACCTGTGGTGTCGCCCAGTAACACGATTTCAGGAAACGTCGCATTGGTCGCACAGGGCGGGTTGGAATTGTCGGCCAACCCTTGGGTGGTAGCGTCATTGCCACTGACCCGGACCGTCAGATAACCGTTGATATTGGCGGAACCCGTCCCCGAGGTCGGAACCGTCACGGTCAGGGTTTGGGCATCCACAAAGGTGACAGCCGCAGCCGGAATCAGCCGGGTTCCGCCAAAGAAGACCTGAGCCGCAGCCGTAAAGCCGGTTCCTTTCACCGTGATGGTTTTTCCCGGAGCTGTGGCAAAGGGCGTGACCTGGGAAACCGAGAAACTCGGAGCGGCACAGGGACCGGAGCCGGGACTGCATGGAGGCAGTTGATAAATAACCCGTAATCCGGGCGTGATGCCGCCCGCCTGATTGCAGATAAAGGTCGTCTGAGCAGTGCCGGAACTCCGTTGGCAGCCAGCCGTGGCGGAGGCCCCGTCTCCGGCATGGGTGCTGCTATAAACACATTCAAAGCGGGTTTGGCCTTCAAACAGGCGCACCTCAAAATTGACCACGGTGGTGGTGCCAATCAGAGCCCCCCGCCATTCAATGTTAAACACCCGGTTGGGGGCCGTCCCGGTGGTGGAGGTGAAAATCCCGTTGCCGGTGCCTCTGGTATCAAGGTCATCCCAATAACACAAAATGGCATCGGTCACGGTTGTGGTGGGGAGACAGACATTGCTGAAGGTGTTGTTGTTACTCGAAAACTGAAGATTCCCATTGGTGCTTGCCATGACACTGGTAAACGACTGCCCATAGAACGAATAAGAGAAGGGCAGGGGGATGTTCACAATCAGGTCGTCATCCTGGGAGAGTGGTACCAGCGCCGTTCCCAAATCAAGGGTTTGTCCGGCCTGGGTCGAAGTCAAATAATTGGTTGCGCCGGTGGTAATGGCAAACGTGATGACCTCGGAACCGCCGGTGTAGTTGACCGTCAGATTAAAGTTGATGGTGGTTCCACAGGTAAAGCCTGCGGAAGTGCTGACCATAATCACCACCGGATTGGTGCTGGTGGCTCCTGGCGCAAGGTCAGGGAAGGAGGTGACGTTTTGCAACAAGGTGACATTGGGCGTCGAGGTGGTCAAAATGGCCGTGACGTTATTGGCCGCAGCCGTTCCGACATTGGCAATCGTGACCGCCAGGTTGTTGCATTCGTTTGGTTCAATAAAGCCGTTTCCGTTACCGCCGGTCACGTTTCTGGATGAAAAAGCCAGAATCGTTCCCGGACCCGCCACCGGGATTTTGGCAAAGCGGACATCCGGCTGATTGGTCAAAGTCAATAAAGAAGACCGGTTGTCACCCCATTGCAGATAGAAAAACGAATTGTCTGCTGCTGCCATGTCATAGTCACCCATAAAGTCTGTCGGTGCAATATTGTCTTTTCCGACCACTGCCGGGAAGGATTGACTGGAAACCTTGAAATTTGCACCAAAGGTGACCGTGGTTCCGGAAATGTTGCCGATGGCGGCAAAATAATCAATCGGGGTATTGCCGGCACCGTTCAGCCGCCGGTCGTACCAACTGACAATCAATTTGGTCCCGTCCGGGGTGACTGCCAGAGCCGGTTGCCATTGCTCGGTGGCGGTCCCATCTGAATTCACTTGTTGTTTGCCGCTCCAGGTGGCACCTCCATCGGTGGACTGGACAATGTAAATATCTGCCGGGTCGCCCTGGGCGGTTCCGACATCAGCAAACACACAAAAGAGCAGATTGGCGTTGGTCGGGCTGGCCAACAGTTGGGCGTAGGTGTTGCTCCGAAACCCGCCCGACAGGCTGAGGTCACCGTTGGTTCCGGAACTCAAAACCGTGGCCACCGTGATTTCCGGTCCAAAGGTCTGTCCCTGGTTGGTGGATTTGCGGAGCAGTTGTTGTCCGGTTCCATTGTTAAACCACAGGCAGTAAACAGCATGGTCCGCTCCCACGGCCACCTGTGCCCCTTGTCCGTCCTCGGCTTTGAGGACGGTCCCGCCTGAAGGCCCCCAGCTTACCCCGTCGTTGGTCGAACGGGTAAAGGTCATGCCGCCCGGTGACGCAAAATTCCGCCAGAAGGCATAAAAATTGCCGGACCCGCCGCCCCCAAAATTGTCACAGGCAATCCAGGGTTTATCCTGCGAACCGGAAATCGGAGTAAATCCCGGAGCCAGATTGACACCTGGAGTGACAAAGGTGGCCCCGTTGTCAGTGGACCGGAACCCAAACAGTTTCTCCCCGGTGCTAAAGGAAAGCGTGCTTAAAATGACGGTTCCGGTACTGGAACTGCGAGCCAGCACCGGATTGGCACCATCACCATCACTGCCATTGGTTGGCAAGGCTCCCAAATCGGTGAACGTGGCTCCACTATCGGTGGACCGACCGAATCCAGTCAGTTTGTCAGCCGTGACAACCAGATTTGAACCGGAATCATAAAACGAGGAAACCACGGTGTTGCCGCTCCCCAGGACAAGGGCACTGTTGGTTTGGGTAAATCCCTGGAGGGCGCTCGCATCCGCCGTTACATTGTTGACCGTCGCATTGGTTGGGGCGACACGGCTGCCCACCGTTAGATTCTGAGGTGAGGCGGAAGGGGGAACCGCCGCCGGTTGGGGCGGAGTTTGTTCGGAGATTGCGTTGGCAACTGGTTGGCCTGGTTTGCCAGGGGCTTTTTTCTTGCCATATTTGAGTTGCAGGATTGACCGTTTGGCTCCGGAAAGCTGGTTGAAAATCTTGTCATCATTCCAGCTTCGATACTCGGCGGTACTGGTATCAACCCCCTGCCGTCCAGGCGTGCCTGGTTCCAAAGCAGGGTTGAGGGCAGGGGATTTGAGTTTTGCCTGGGAACTGGAAAGTGCCGCGCTTAAAAGAAAGAAAAACAGAACCAAACCGGTCAATTTCAATCTCATAATAACTCCCGCTGAAATCAGGTGAATGGTGGAAAAAAATGCCACCACGTTTGGGTTTAGGGTTCCGGGTTTCGAGTTTGCCGAGTGCGACCGTTGATTGGGAAAGGTCGGCATCTGGATTCAGGAAAATAGTTTTCAAACCCGAAACCCGAACCACTGAACTCCATATCTTGGTGTGAACTACCTTATAGTTCTTCAGAATTGCGTTTGCCCAAAGGAAACCGCACGCAGAAAGGCAATATCCGTGGCACCCAATGCCCCATCCCCTCGGCATCCGCTGCTGATTGGCACAACATCCGCCGCCAGCCGTTGCCGGACGCTTGGGACGGCCTGAAATTGGGTGAAAGCCCGCGCCAGAGCCACGTCGTTTGCTTGCGCCAACAGGCCGTCGCCGGTGATGTCACCCAGTAACACCAGTTCGGCAAAGGTGGCGGTTGGGCTACAGGGAGGAGTCGAGGCATCCGCCAGATTTTGCGTGGTGGCGTCGGTGGTTCCAATCCGCACGGTGAGAAAGCCATTGATATTGCCTGTCCCATTGCTTGTGGGGGGAACCGTGACCATCAGGGTCTGGGCATCCACAAACGTGACCGCCGCCGCTGGAATCAACCGGGTGCCGCCAAAAAAGACCTGTGCTGCCGCAGTGAAATTGGTTCCTTTGATGACAATGGTTTTGCCGGGAGCCGAAGCAATCGGATTGAATTGGGTGACGGTCAGATTGGTTCCGGCACAGGGTCCATTGGCCGGACTACAGGGCGGCAGCAGAAAACCGACCCCCAGACCCGGTGAAATCCTGGCCTGATTACAGGAAAAGGTGGTCTGGGCCGTCCCGGAACTGCGCTGGCAGCCAATGGTGGAAAAGCCTCCGTCCCCGCCATGGGTAGGGCCATAGACACAATCAAACCGGGTTTGTCCTTCATAGAGGCGGATTTCGAAATCCACCAGGGTTAAGGACTGGAAAAGGGTGCCCCGCCACTCAATGACAAAGGTCCGGTTGGGTGCGATTCCGCTGGTGGCCGTGTAAATGCCGGTATCCGGACCCCGTAAATCGAGGTCGTCCCAAAACGGCATGATGGCATCGGTGAGGGTACTGGTCGGCAGGCAGACATTGCTAAACGTGTTGTTGTTGCTCGAAAACTGAAGCGTGCCGTTAGTGCAGACCTGGACGGTGGAAAAGGTTTGCCCGTAAAACGTGTAAGGAAAGGGCAGCATCACCGGAAGCACCACATCATCATCCTGTGAAAGCGGCACCAGGTCGGTACCGGGGGTGAAGGGAATGCTTTGGACGCTCATTTGGTAATTGTTGGAACCGGTGACAATGCTGAAGGGGATGGATTCCGACCCTCCTGTATAATTCAAGGTCAGGGTGAAATTGATGGTGGTTCCACAACTGAACTGCTGCGCTGTGCTGATTTGAAACAGGGTGCCATTGGTTCCGCTGGCTCCGGGAGTCAGGCTTCCAAACGAAGCGGTGTTTTGGGTGACGGTGACCCGAAAGGTAGAGGTCGTCAGCGTGGCCGTAATGTTGTCTGCCGAAGTGGTTCCCACATTGGAAATCATGACTTCCAGGTTGTTGCATTCGTTGGGTTCGACAAATCCATTGTTGTTGCCGCCGCTGACGGTTCTGGTTTTGAAGGCCAGAATCGGGCCGGGGCCTGCCACCGGAACCTTGGCAAACCGGCAATCAGCCTGATTGGTGGCGGTCAGGACCGGAATCCGGTTGTCGCCCCATTGCAGGTAAAAAAAGGAGTTGTCCGCTGCTGCCATGTCATAGTCGCTCATGTAATTGGCGTTGACCAGGAAATCAATTCCGGCAACAGCGGGAAATGGAGCGGTCGTGACGCGGAAATTTGGCTCAAAGGTGGCTCCGGAACCGGAAATGGTGCCAATCGTGGCAAAATAGTCAATCGGAGTATTGCCCACGCCTCCCAAGCGACGGTCATACCAACTGACAATCAGCCTGGTCCCGTCCGGTGTGACGGCCAGGGCCGGTTGCCATTGTTCGGTCGGAGTGGTGTCGTCGTTGAGCTTCTGCCGGGGGCTCCAGGTCTGACCCCCGTCGGTGGATTGCACCAGGAAAATATCCGCCGGGTCAGTGGCCGTCACGCCCACGTCGGGAAACACGCAAAACAGCAGATTCGGATTGGTCGGACTGGCAGCCAGTTGGGCAAAGGTGTTGGAGCGAAAACCACCGGCCAGACTGAGGTCGCCGTTCGTGCCTGGGCTGGTCACATTGGCCACGGTGATTTCGGGACCGAAGGAAACTCCCTGATTGACTGATTTGCGCAGCCGTTGCTGCCGGTTCGTATCGTCAAACCACAGACAATAAACGGCATGGTCGGCACCGACCGCCACCTGCGCACCCTGGCCGCGTCCCCCCGCAAGGACGGTTCCGCCTGCCGGTCCCCAACTCAGCCCGTCGTCGGTGGACCGGGTAAAGGTGATGCCGCCAGGGGTCGAAAAATTTCGCCAGAGTGCATAAAAGTTTCCTCCGCCAGCCCCGGAACCATTGTCACAGGCAATCCATTGTTTGTCCTGTAACCCGGTAAATTCATCAAAGCCAGGGGCCAGATTGACTGCGGGCGAGCCAAAGGTGGTTCCATTGTCGGTTGAACGAAACGCAAACAGCTTCCAGCCGGTGGTAAAGGAAAGCGTGCTCAAAAGCACTGTTCCGGTGCTGGCGCTGCGGGCCAAAACCGGGCCGCCGCCGTCGCCATCGGTCCCATTGGAGGGCAAAGTTCCCTGGTCGGTAAAAGACGCCCCGCCATTGCCGGAAAGCGCAAATCCCGTAAATTTTTCAGGGCTGATGTTATTTGAGCCGGTATCCAGAAAAGCGGAAACCACATTTCCCCCAGCCACCACGATGGCGGTATCGTTTTGGGTAAATCCCTGAACGGGATTGGTGTCAGCCAGCGGATTATTGACCAGACCGTTGGAAAGGGCGGTCTTGGAAGGGGGATTCAATGCTGTTTCAGACCGGGCAGTTGCCTGAGCCGTAGCAATCAATGAGGCTGGCACCGGATTGGGAAGGGGTTCCGGCTTTCCCCCCGGTGGTTTTTTCTTCCCGAACTTTTTTTCCAAAATAGCCCGTTTGGGACCGGAAAGTTTCTGAAAAATACTATCGTCGCCAAAAGCCTGCCGTTCGGCGGCAACCCGTTCCTGAACAACCAAAGTTCTGCTTCCAAAGGTACTGTTGCCGGAATCCGGGCTTTTCAGAAACGCGGTCGAAGGCAGCAGCAAAGCAACAGCCAAAATCAATAAAATGCTCGCCAAGGCGAGTTTTACCTTCATGAAATACCTCCTGAAATCGGGTAACGCGCAGACGATGCCAGGAACTTCTTATGCAATCCGAAAGAAATTCAGAAAATGGACCGAACGGAGAACTCTTAAATTTTTGAAGAAAAAAACAGGGGTGAGGAGCTTTTTTGTAGCGAGTTTCTTAAACGTCAATGGCGGGGTTGTCAACTGATTTTAGGACTGAGGACCAATCCAGGACTGAGGACTGAGGACTGAGGACTGAGGACCAATCCAGGACTGGGAAAATAAAAGTTTGAGTTTTTCTGTTGCAGTGGGTTGTTTGAGCTTAACAATTGGTTCAACCAAACCAATCACTTCAGAGTTCATTTGAAACAATCAACTCAGTCCTCAGTCCTCAGTCCTCAGTCCTGGGTTGGTCCTCAGTCCTTTTAGGAAAGGGCTTTCCGTAAACGGGTGACAGAGCGGGCTTTGCCCATCACGGCAAAGAGTTCAAACATGCTTGGTCCAACCGATTGACCCGTCAGGGCCGTGCGGGAACCATTGATGAGCAGACCGGCTTTGACACCTTTTGCTTCAGCAAATGCACGAAGCCCGGCTTCCACTGAGTCATGGGTGAACTCCTCCAGCGTTTCCAGGTGGTCTGCAAGCTGCGGCAACAGGTCACGCAGCGCCGGGTCCTTAAAGTTTTTCTTGACCGCTTCGGCTTCAAACTCAAATTCATCACTGAAATACGGTTTGCCGTAGGTGGCAAAGTCCGTCAGGACGCGGTACCGGGCGCGGAGCAGGTCCACTGTCCGGGCAAACCATTCGGCCTCTTCATTGGCATAAGCGTCCTGCCACAGGCCGGCTTCTTCCAGGAATGGGCGAACCTGGGCCACCAGCCGGTCGAGCGGCATGGCTTTGAGGTATTCGCTGTTCATCCACAACAGTTTGGGGTCAATCCAATTGCGTTCGTCGGTACCCTTCAGGTTGAAAATCGCATTTGTGTGGCTAATGCGTTCAAACGAAAAGGCATCGCGCATGTCGTCAAGCGAGAGGATTTCCCGTTCGTCACCGGACGACCAGCCCAACAGGGCCAGGAAGTTCAGATAGGCTTCCGTTAGAAACCCTTTTTCCTTATAGAACTTGACCGTGGCGGCATCGCCGTGAATCCGCTTGGAAATTTTGACCCGGTTTTCATCCAAAATCAGTGGCAAATGGGCAAACTGGGGTACGGTTTTCCCCATTGCCTGATAAAGGAGGACCTGTTTGGGGGTATTGGCCAGCCCGTCCTGTCCGCGAATCACGTGCGTCACGCGCTGTTCGGCATCGTCCACGGCATTGCTCAATAAATACAAGGCTCCGCCTTCCGAGCGATAGAAGGAAAAGTCCTCGATGTCGTCAAAGGCTTTTTCCTGTTCACCATAAACCAAATCGGTAAATTTGACGGAACCGCCAGTGCGCGGCACTTTGAACCGAATCACATGGGAGCGGCCTTCGGCTTCAAACGCTGCCTGTTGTTCCGGCGTCAGTTCCCGGTGGGCACCGTTGTATTTGAACGGGACTTTGCGGACTTCAGCTTCAGCCCGCATGGCGTCGAGTTCCTCTTTGGTTTCGTAGGCTCTGTAGGCATGGCCCGAAGCAACCAAAGCTTCTGCCGCCGCTTTGTGCAGGGCGTGGTTGTGGGTCTGGTAAAAAGGGCCTTCATCCCAATTGAGGCCCAGCCAGCGCATTCCATCAAGGATGGATTGAGTGGCTTCCTCAGTGGAACGGGCCGTGTCGGTGTCTTCAATCCGGAGAATGAACACGCCATTGTTCCGGCGGGCAAAAAGCCAGTTAAAGAGTGCGGTGCGGGCTCCGCCAACGTGCAGGTACCCGGTGGGTGATGGGGCAAATCGAACGCGAACAGTCATAGCGGATAGCAGTCAGCTTTCAGCCGTCAGCTATCAGCTTAAACCTTTCAAGCGAAACTCGAAAACGACAGGCCAAAAGGGCAAAAGGGCAGGCACAGGGTTTTTCAAAAGCTGAAAGCTGAAAGCTGAAAGCTGAAAGCAAAAATGAAAAAGCACCCGAAAGTCGAGTGCCTTGTGGTAATTCGGAAACTGGCGGAGAAGGAGGGATTCGAACCCTCGATACGGTTTCCCGTATATCGGTTTAGCAAACCGACGCACTAGGCCACTATGCGACTTCTCCGTGGGCCTACTTTCGACAAAAACAATATGCAGTGCGTAAAGTGCGCGCAAGTATCGTGAAAGCAGGCCAAGCTGTCAACCCCTGAAGCAAGATTTTTTGTGCAGGAGTCCTTTCAATTGATGGGTTTGGTGATTTTGAGCCGGGATTGAAAGAGATGAATTTCAGGTGAAAAGAAAAAGCAGACTCCCGGAACCCGACATGGAAAAGTGGTGGCGCAATCACATCCATTGGTACTAAAATGACACTCACCCCAGGCACATGCACTTTGGCTTACCTCTGGATTTGTGACGCTTTTCATGGTTGCCCCTTACCCAACAGCTTCAATTTTTCCTTTAACTTTATGTGACCTCTATTCCTGTTGGGCACTGGACCAGCGTTGTTTTGACGGGTTTGAGGTCTATGAATTAAGTACGTTTCGCATGCTTTTGACCTGTGAGGATTCGATTGCCCTCAAAATTGTGGAAGTGGATGGCGAGATGAAAGGATTTTTGGTGGGGATGATTGACCGCAACGCCTTTAACATGCTCTGTGGCAGCGCGCATATCATTGCCGTGGGAGTGGCTCCGGAATCCCGTGGACGGGGATATGGCAATTGGTTGATGGATGAAGCCGAACGGGCATTTGGCCGGGCCGGAGTGACCATTCTGCATTTGGAAGTCCGGGTGACCAACGAAGTGGCACTCCGGATGTATGAAAAACTCGGTTATGTCATTACCGAACGGCGTTCCCGCTATTACGCCAATGGGGAAGACGGGTATAAGATGGTGAAGGAATTGAGAATTGAGAATTGAGAATTGAGAATCCTCTACTTGGCTTTTTGATTGACAACCAGACTCTCTTGTTTTCAAGCATTCTTTTCTCTCAAATTGGTTTTCAATTCTCAATTCTCAATTCTCAATTCTCAATTAAACGAGACCCTGAACCCTGACAAATATTTATGAGTTCTGATGAAGAATTTTCCGAAGCAGGCCAGCCGATTTATCGGCATGGCGAGCGGAAACAGCCATTTGAGTTGGCAGAGGGTGACCCAAACCGGATTGCCTTGATTTCCGACCATATTTCCCGTCATTTGGGACCGGTTGAGATGGTCCTGCATGAGATTGTCTCGGACCTGATTCATATTGATTTACATTGGGTCAAACCGACGCCGGAACGGAATTTCCACACCCTGGTGACATCCGGCATGAGTGACCGGCCCATGACGGTGCCGCCCGGAGCCGAGAACTTTCAATTTGCGGAACTGATGGTGTGCCTGCCTCCAAACTGGCCCGTTTCCCAGGAAGCTTTCACCGATGAAATGAATTATTGGCCCATTCGCTGGTTGAAAATTCTGGCCCGGTTTCCGCATGAATATGGGACCTGGGTTGGCATGGGCCACAGCATTCCCAACGGTGACCCGCCGGAGCCGTTGGCCCCGTTGGCGGAAATGTGCTGTTGGTTGCTGTTGCCGCCGTTGCTGGCACCAATGGAGTTCTATCAATTGCAGGTGAATCCCCACAAATCCATCCATTTTTATGCCATTGTTCCGATTTTTCGGGAGGAGATGGAATTAAAGCTTCGTTCCGGAACCGATGCGTTGCTGGACAAATTTGACGAGTTCGAGGTGACGGAATTGATAGACCTGGACCGGCGCAATGTCTGCAAAAAGTTCTTTTTCTTTTGATGAGGGATTCAACCCAAGGGCAATGGACCATGCTCAATGACCTGACCGCTTTTGATTTTCTGCCGCTCGCCACCGAACGGTTACGGTTGCGGCGTTTCCAGGAAAAAGACGCCCCGGCACTGGCCGCCTACCGTTCGGTTCCTGAAATCGCCCGCTATCAAAACTGGGATTCAATGACTTTGCAGGAAGCCCGTTATTTTATCGGAGACCAGGCGTTGGCCGTGCTGGGGATACCGGGGCAGTGGCTGCAAATTGCTATCGCCGACCTGGTTACCGATGAACTGATGGGAGATTTGGCACTCTGCGTCAAAAAGAGTTTTCCCCCGTTTGTGGAATTGGGCTACACCCTGGCCCCGGCTTTTCATGGACAGGGCTATGCGACCGAGGCTGCTCAGGCGGTCATCAAGGTTATTTTTGAACGGACCTCGGTTGAAAAAATCCGCGCCATTACGGATGTCCGCAACGAGGCTTCGATTGGGGTGCTCAAACGTCTGGGAATGCACCTGCACTCAACGATTCCGGTTGTCTTCAAAGGTGAGGAAGGGTTTGAGCATGTGTTTGTTTTGGAAAAAACAAAACAGAAGTAAACCACTGTGCGCGTCTGAGGTTTATGGCTTTACCGGTTTCGGGAAAAAAACCAGTGGGCAAAAAACAAGCCTCCGAAAATCAAAGCTCCGATGCCGGGAATGACAAAGTAAAAATGGGTTTCCGAACTGTAGGAAAATACCGTCCGGGTGCCTTCATAGACAAAATAAACCGGAGCCACAATCGGTTTGACGAGCAAAACCAAACCCGTCAAAAGCAAGACCAGGAAGGCTGGCACCGGCACCCGGCCCCAACGTTTCATCAGAAAGGCACCTGCCAGACTTCCCAAGCCGGCCAGTATGCCGCCCGGCAGTTCAGCCCAGGGAACCTCCCCATTGCGGGTCAGAAATGATGCCAGTACGGGCAGGTTCGTTCCCAACCAGACGAGAGTCCCAAAGGCGATTGGAATCGGGTGGGGCCGAATCAACGTCAACCGGGGGCCACGTTGCGGAACATCCTGCGGGAAGCTGTCAAAACTATGGTGGCAATAGGAACAAAGTGCGGGATGCTCAAACCGGGAAATCAAATTGGAGCAGACGGGACAGGGAATCAAATGGCGGGGTAACGGACTGACAGCAGGTGCCCAGGGCAATCCGGCCTGGACAGGGCTTGCAACCGATTGTTCCAATTTCAGGGACTCGGCCACGGCTTGCAACCTGGCTTCGATGTTTTTGGCGGATTGATTGTCAATCCAGGCCAGCCAGACACCGCCATCCTGAGTGCGCCGAACCTGAAAGGGTAAAGTTGCCGGAGGTCCCAGCAGGCCCCAGCTCCGATTAAAAGCCGGAAGTCCCGACTGGGTTGACCAAAAGTCGGAACGAAGGGCCAGATACTCCCGCCAACCCAACAACCAGTCCTCAGTCAGTCCCGGTGCGGCAGGCAAATACATTCCTATGTATTGGGTGGTGGTTCGATTATTACCGGAACCGGTGGAATAGGCTGCCAAAAAGAGAACCGGTTGCAGGCCGGGCAGATGGCGGATGTCATAGCAATACATCCAATCCACTTTTTGTTCACCGAAAGGATTCGGCAACGGGGAGTTCTGCCGGAAGAGTGCCCCCACCCGGCCAAAGTAGGATTTCAGGCTTTCACCAAATAAACCCATTTCAAAACCTAATTGAGAATTGAGAATTGAGAATTGAGAATTGAGAACCTTCCAAACCCGTTTGGTTGTTGAATAAACCAGGAATCAACGGGGGCACGGATTACCGTGAAACCCTGAAATGAACCGGATTGGGAATTCTCAATTCTCAATTCTCAATTCCATCAGGGAAGCTCTTTGAGCAATTCCTCAACCGCTCGTTCCAGTTGCCGGTCTTTACCGACAGCCGTATCACCTGGAAGGTTGTCCACCACCACATCGGGCATGGCACCGTTCAGTTCCTCATTCACGCCAGTGCCATAGACATACCATCCCCGGCCCGGCATTCGCAATACCGAACCATCCACCAACTGGACGGCACCCGTGCTGATAACGGCACCATACGTCTGTTGGCCGATGAGTTTGCCCCGTTTGGTGGTTTTGAAAGCATGGGAAAAGATTTCAGCATTGGAATAGCTGTACTGATTGCACAAAAGCGAAGTCGGTTTGGTCCAGGAATACAGCGGCAGCCGGTCCTGGGGATAGCCTTTGGCTTTGGCGTCCCGGTCCTGCGTCAGAGCATGGGGCCGGACGTTGAGCATGGCCAGCAGATAGTCGGCGGTAAATCCGCCACCGTTATCCCGTACGTCAATCAGCAGACCCTTTTTGCCGTAGGCTTCCGAATACAGTTCCTGTTCGAACCGGTCCAAGCTGAGTTGATCCATGCTGCGGATATGGAGGTATCCGATTTTGTTGTTCGAGAGTTTGTTGACCATCTCCCGCCGGGTATCCACCCATTCATCATAAACCAGGGAGCCCAGTTCTCCGGCGCTGACGGGAGTAATCACAACCTCGCGTTTTTCGCCTTTGGCTTCGTCTTTGGCGACTTCGAGCAGCAGGCGCTGACCAACCGTCTCCGCCAAAACGGAGTCCAGGCTGTGCTTGAGGGAAACCGGTTCCCGGTTGATGCTCAAAATAATGTCGCCGGGGTTGAGTTTGCTGATGGATTTGTCAGCCGGCGAGCCTTTGATGACATGCTTGATTTTGATGCCTTCACCCGCATACCGCTCATCCAGAACGATGCCCAACGTGCCGGTTTGGGTACGGGTCACCTCGGCTGCTTCGAAGGGAGGTGAAATTCCCTGGTGAGAGGAGTTGAGTTCACCCAGCATCATGCGAAACACGTCAAAATAATCCTCTTCGCAGGAAGCCACCGCTGCCCAGGCACCATATTTGGCTTTGGCACCTTTCCAATCCGCTCCATGAAATTTCGGGTCGTAGAACCCGTCATTCATAGCCTGCCAACCTTCGATAAAGGCTTGTTTCCGCAAGGATTCGGTGTCCACCATGAGGCGGGCGGAAAAGTTGACCGAACCGGGCGTGGCGGTTGAGGGGGAAGCCGGTGCCGGTGAATCCGGTCGTGGTGCCGGAGGAATACTGACGTTGGCAATGCGACCTCCACCCGCCAGGTAAAACAATTTCTGTTCCTTGGTCCATTGCAGGGCCGAAGCGCCAAGCCCGCCTCGACTGACCGATTGGAGTCGGGTGCCATCCCGCTGAATGACATACAGGTCCGGCGTCCCCTGGTTGGTGGCCGTAAAGGCAAAGGTTTTGCTGTCGGGAGCGATGGAAAAGGAAAATTCGTTTCCGGGCAGGCTGGTCACCCGCCGAATGCGTTTGTGCAGGTCGTCAAAATCAATCTCGACTTTGACCTTTTCCTGTTCACCGCGAGAAAATCTGCCGTTTTCACCAGTGGGTTCATCGCCTCCCGGTTCTGTTTGCGGAGGCTGTCCCGCTCCGCCTGCCGGGGGCTGCTGCGCACCGCCGCCACCGCCGCCGGGAAAGGGCATGCCCATCCGCTGAAACATGGCAAAACGGTTTTTCTGGGCGGCTTTTTTCTCTTCTTCCTCGATCTCTTCTTTGGTTTTTTCCGCATCGCCCTTGCGCAGATAGACAAACCACACGTCAAACTCGTTATTCAACCGACGTGAAGTAAACGCCAAAATTCGTCCGTCGGCTGACCATTCGGGATTGAGGTCGTTGTCAGGGTGCCGCGAGACGTTGTAGGGCTGACCGCCGGTGGCCGGGATAATAAAGACTTCGCTGTTGGATTCCTCGTCAATCTGGGTATAGGCAATCCATTTTGAGTCGGGCGACCAGGAAAATTGCGGACGTCCCCAGCCTTCCACCAGTCGGACTTCGTTTTTGAGGTCCGGGTCGGCCACATACAAATCACCTTTTCCGCGCACAAAGGCCAGTTTTTTGCCATCGGGTGAAAAGGTGGGGTTGAATTCCTCTTCCGGAGTGTTGGTCAGCCGGGTCAGTTTGGTCTTGAGCGTGCGATACAGCCGTGGTTCGTCCTTGTCGTCCGAGGTCAGGCTGTAAAGTTCCCGGTTGCCATCCCTGGCCGAGACAAAGACCAGGGTTTTCGTGTCGGGCGACCAGCCCGGTTCGCTTTCCCTGGCGGGATGTGGAGCAACCGCCACCGCCGAGCCGCCTTCCTTGCGCAAGACATACAGTTCGCCACGGATGGTAAAGGCCATCTGCTCACCATCAGAGGCCACGGCCAGTTCACCGGCCTGACCCGTAAAGACCCGCCGTTCCAGTGGGTTTTCGGCTGAATCCGCTGCTGCCTGAATCACGACTTCACGGGGGGCACCGCCTGCTGTATCCATCACATACAGGTCGGTTCCTTTTTCAAAGGCAATCCGGGAACCGTCAAAGGAAATTTCCGGGAACCGCACGCCGTCGTCTTTGAAACTGGTGAGTCTTTTCCGGCTGCCGCCGTCTGCCGACATGGACCAGAGATTAAAAGTGTTGTCTTCATCCGAAACGTAAAAAATCCGGTTGGAGTCAGCCGACCACATCGGCCAATGGTCATTGCCGTTATGGCTGGTCAGTTTTTTGTAGGAATTTCCCGCGAAATCATACGTCCAAAGGTCGAGGTTGGCTGTCCCGCGATAGCGTTTGCGCGACCATTCACAGCGTCCGCTGGTAAAAACCAACTGTTTGCCGCTGGGAGCCAGCCGGGCCTGCGAGGTGCCTTCTTCAAAAACCCGGACCGGTTGGCCTCCGGAAAGAGCGACCTTGTAGAGGGAAGCCGCCCCACCGGCGTATTTGAACTCCCGGCTGGAGAGATAGGTCACCGCCTCACTGTCGGGAGTCCAACCTTGCAGGGCGTCGCCACCCGAATAGAAGGTCAATTGTTTGGGGGTTCCTCCCTGCGATGACATGACAAACACATCATCATTGCCGTTCCGGTTGGAGGTAAAGGCAATCCATTTGCCGTCAGGCGACCATTTGGGATTGCTGTCATAGGCCGGATGAGCCGTCAACCGGAGGGCCGTGCCGCCGCTGACCGGAACCGTCCAGATATCACCGCTCCAGGAAAAGGCCAACCGGTCCCCGTCAGGTGAAAGAGAAGGATGACGGGGCAGGTCAATCCCGCTTTTTGGGGGAACACTGGAAAATTCAGCCGCCTTGGTTGAAAAACGATTGGGAAGCATCAGAGAACCGAGTATCAGCAGGGAAACACAAAGACACAAAAGCCGTTTCGGCATGGGCAAACCTCCAAGCACATTTCATTTTTTTGAAGAGTTTCGGGGAAACGGCGTTTTTGACAAATCGAGACAGGGAAAACAAGCGGAATTTGACGAAACGGAGGTTTTGCCCGATGAAAGGGATAGGGGGTTGTTTTTTGGGTTTTCAAATGCAGGAAATGCACTCAGGTAGCCAGAGTGTAAAGCCCTCGGCATTCCTGCCGGAATGCTGGGCGCTCCTGCCGGAGCGCGGGGAATTTTACTGACCGTTTTCCAGGAGTTTCGCTGCGCTCCACACCCTGGCTACCAGAGTGCATTCCTGCCGGAATGCCTTTGCTCCTGCCGGAGCAGGGAATCATTTGGCCACTATTTTCCAGGGGTTGCGTTGCGCTCCACGCCCTGGCTACCGGAGTGCATTCCTGCCGGAATGCCTTTGCTCCTGCGGGAGCAGGGAACCATTTGGCCACTATTTTCCAGGGGTTGCGCTGCGCTCCACACCCTGGCTACCAGAGTGCATTCCTGCCGGAATGCCCAACCACTTTATCTCCATTCACCTTGCAGGATGAACGGAGCCCAATAGAACGGTGCCTTCCATTTAGGTTCGCGGAGCATTTCCAACTGGGCTTCGCGCAAGGCGGCGGCGGGACGTTGTTGGTTTTTCAGCACTTTTCGGTAAAAGCGGGTCATGAGTTCTGCCGTGGCCTTGTCGTTGACCGACCACAGACTGACCATGACGCGTTCCGCCCCAGCGTACATGAAAGCCCGTGACAATCCCACCAACCCCTCACCCTTGACTTCTTTACCCAGGCCGGTCTGGCAGGCGCTCAACACCACCATATCCGCCGGAAGGTTCAGGTTAAACACATCTGCCATGCGCAAAAAACCGTCTTTGGGTTGTCCTTTTTGGTCAACCAGGGAAAGCAGGACGCCTGAAAGTTCGGGATGAACGCTGTTGAGCAATCCGTGGGTGGCAAAATGCAGGATGCGGTAACGGCTTAACGACTCATTCAAAGCCAGTTCCCGATTGGCGTCAAAATCAAGTCCGATTTTGACCTGACCAGAGGGGACCAAGGCCGCGATTTTTTGTGCCTCCTCACGGGAGAAATAGAGGCGGGGAATCCGCAGGTTTTCAGTATTGAGGAAGGTTTCCGTGGCCGATTTTTTGAGTTGGCTGTTGGAAAGCTCGATTTCCCGACCCAGGTTTTCCAGGTCAAGTTCGGCTTTGGTTTGCGGTTCGTTCCGACCGGCAACCTGGGCCGGAGGCGCTACGGCGGTACTTTTCTTTGATTTCACACCTTTGCCTGCGACCTGAAACCGTTCGTCTTCGATTCCAAACACCGGGTCGGCCAGAATGGCCAGTGTGTGGTCCGCCGGTTTCCGGTTTTTGAAATCCTGGCGTTGGAAAGCCAGGACGGAGGCCGACGGGGCGGAAACAATTTCATGGTCAACCAGCAAGGGCGTCCATTGATTTGCAGTTGAGTTTGACGAAATGGCTGGGCTTTGCGGAATTGGCAAGGCAGCGAAAGGAAGGTATTGCAAGGTTCCGTCAGCGACGATGAGCAACCGCTTTTTCCCCAATTTTTCAGCCACCGGACCCAAAATCAGATTACTTAACTCCTGAGCCGTCTGTTGATACTCGGCAATGGCCTGACTCTGTTTGAGCGGGTCATTTGGCCGAACATTCGTGTTGAGCAGGGCCTGATAGGTTTTTTGTGCCAGCGGGTTGAGCACTTCGGCTTTCGGCAAAGGGAACATCAATAATTCATCCTGTGAAACAAACCACAGATAGCTTTTATCTTCACTGACCACCACAAATTCCAGCAAAACCGTTTCCGGGTCGAGCACCTGCGTCCGAATTTCCTGAAGGTTGAGCGGTTGAGGCAAGGTCAGCGAGGCATAGCGGGGGCTGGTTTGGCGGATTTCCGCCTCAACCTGGTCAAGTTCAGTTTTCAGTTCCAGGATTTGCCGTTCCAGGGTTTCGGCTCGTTGTTCTTTTCCTTTGACACCTTTAATCGTCAAGAGAACGTTTGACTTCCCGGCAATCCGTTCCTCCAGGTCAACTTTCCGGCGAAGGGTTTCCGACTGCCCGCCGCGTTCAATTTTGGCGTGGGATTCGTTTAACAGTTCCAACAGACTGCGCGCGCGGAGTGATTCACTGACCTGCAAAGCCTGCCCAAGAAAGTCACCTTTTGGATTTTGAGAGTCAAGGGCTGCCAATATGGATATTTTGCGCTCATAAAAATTGCGTCGTTCCCCGAAATAGGAGGATTTCAATTCCGGGGCCACGATTTGCACCCGCAATTGCTCGTTTAGTTGAATAGCCTTTTCGATGTTGGTAAGTGCGGATTGATAATTTTTAAGGTTGTAATCGGTTGTGGCCAATCCGTACCAAGCCGAGCTTTCGCGGGATTGGTCACCTTGTTTGCGGGTAAGCTGCAAACATTTCTCCGAGACATCCCGTGCCTCGTCAAAACGGTGTAACTTGTTATAAACAGCTCCCAAATTCATAAACAATTGGGGTGAGGAGGGGGGGCCTGACTTTGACAACAGGGCAAGGGCTTGATTGTAATGCTCCACAGCTTTTTCCCAATCCCCTGAGTCATAATAGATTCTGCCAAGTGAATTCAGGGTTTGTGCTTCCTGTACAACCAGGCTCAAATCCCTTTTGATTTGCAATGACTGATTAAAACACTCAATCGCTTTGGCTTGTTTTTTGAGTGGTCCATAAAAAGTCCCAAGGGATGAGAGTGCTGTTGCCTCACCTCTGCGATTTCCAAGTTCTCGAAAAAGGGAAAGCGCCTTTTCATAAGAAATAAGAGCTTTCTCAGGTGTTCCCAGGTCTCCATAAATACTCCCCAAATTCAACCATCCTACTGCCTCCAGTCTTTTGTCGCTTTTGGAATGCGCCTCACGGATTCCTTGCACTGCATATCGAAGTCCAGATTGAAATTCACCAAGATTTCCCGATGTAGCAGCTAGATTGAGCAGTATTGAAATTTCAATGGTTTTGGCTCCCCATTTTTGAATCTCTGGTAATGCTTGCTGGTAATATTCAATTGCTTTCCTGTACTCACCAATCTCGTTATAGACAAACCCCAGGTTATTGAGCAAAGTTCCTTTGGCAGAACCGGTTTCCAATCGATTTTGGATAGCAAGTGCCTGTAAATGAAGTTCAATTGCTTTGGATGGATTTCCGGAATTGGAATAGGTAGCTCCAAGTAAATCTAAGATGATTCCTGCTCTTGCTTCATCTTGAAGCTCTTTGCGAATGTGCAGTTCCTGCTCAAAGTTTGATCGGGCTTTGGTAATGTCTCCAAACAGCAATGCTATCGAACCAATCTGGCTATAGGCGTCAGCAACATCAATTGTATTGTGCGTTTCTTTCCACACTTCCAAGGCAGTTTCATATTTTTTGATGGCTTCCTCAAAAGTGGCTTTTGTCTGGTTTGCAGTAATCAATTCATCGGCTTCACCGGTCAGTATCCGAGCCGCAACCCGTTTGGCGTCGTTTTCCGTGGATGGGCGGATTTCTGTGACCTGGATGGAATAATGGCCAAGCTGGGCGGTGGGATTGGTGGTGGTGATTTCAACCTCATAGGTTCCAGCGGTTTCAGCCAGAAAGTAGGCTGGCTGAGGGCCAAATTCCAGGTTGGGGCTGTCGAAAAAGCAGATGGTTTTTTTGTCGGGGCCAGCGACAGTCGTCAGGGCATCAATGCCTTTTTGGACAACCACCATTTCAACAAATTGACCGGCTGGCACGTCCAATTCAAACAGGTGCCGCTCTCCTCCCTTCATTTCCTTTTCAACCGGCACTCCAACCGTGAGTTTGGTTGGGGTTGGCACAGGCGCGGCGGTCGTCTGGAACGAAGAAACAAGGCTGTTTGGTTGAGCCTGCCGCCCAAAAACCGGCAGATTGGAGAAGACCGACAAACACAGCACAGCACCGGCGATTGCCCGCCGTCCGACCAGGAGGGGATTCATAGAAATTCCTTTTTGTATGATTGACCAAATTCCAGCAAGGTAGAGCGACAAAGGGAAAATCAGCTTGGATTGAGATTCATTCCCAAGTGAACCATCATTACCACAGCCGTTCTTTGTGGGTAAAGGAGTTCATTTCATCAGGAAAGAAACGGCACAGTCGCCTGCCCCAAGACCTTTTTTCAGGCAACTTCCGCTTTGAGTCAGGACTCTCAAGGCCACTTCCCAACACAATTCAAGAGGAAATTGAACGTATGACGGATGTCCAGTCTCCGGAACTGAAGCCGACGGTGTGTCCGACCTGTGAGAAGGTGCTTGAATCGCCCAAACGGTTTTGCAATGCCTGCGGGGCTTTGCTGGCTGGTTCAAGTGCCGATTTGGAACCGGTTCAGACCGAAACGCTGGGTTCTTCGAATTCGGGCAGGGTGGGTGTGCCCGAACCTGTCGACAGTGAGGATGAGGCATTGCCTCAGACCTCCGAAGTATTTGTGGTACCGGGGTTTGAAACCAGCGATTTACTCTCGGAAAGGAATCCAGCCGGAAACAATCGAACGACATCGCCGTTGCAAAAGCCAAAAACCAAAAAGTACCGGGTTTCCCCTTTGGCGGCAGCGGCTGGAATGGTGTTGCTGATTTCGGTCCTCGCCGTGGCTGCCTTTTGGAAACCTTCGGGGGCTGCCGATTCTTCGGTAACCCATTCCTCGCCCCAGTTTCTGCCTGCCATGCCGGGGGAGGAATCCGTCAGTACGCCGCCGGTTCAAGTTATCGAGCAGAAAAACTCCGGAACCAATTCCGGTTCGGTTTCCGACAACCGGAATTCCACTTTTCCTGGTCCGGCCCAATTGCCTGGAACGACTGCCAATCCGGGCGGCGGAAGTGTCCCAGGCAACAGTGGTTCTTTGCCTCAAAGCGCGGGCGGGCCGACACAAAACCCAACCAACCCAACCAGCGGTACAGCCGGGAACCAGGGACCGGGCTCCCCGCAAACCACCCGGTCCACCAATTCCGGGTCTGGTTCTGGCAATAACGGGACTGTCTCCAGTCCGGTCTTAACCGGCAACAGTCAACCAACACATCGGAACGGAGGTGCAAACCCCCAATCCGGAGGGGCCGAGCGGATTCCGGAACCTTCCTCCAGGGGAGAAAACCGCCAACCGGCTGACAACCGGTTTCCGCCTTCCTCGCAGGATTCCCATTCTGTTCCAGGGCCGGTGTTAGGGCGCGGAACCACGCGCGGAGAGCCGGATGCCGGGTCAAGAAATGATGAACGGGAAACCGTGGCTTCACGGGGGGAACGCACCGGACCAACCCGCCGGGACGATGAGTACCGGCGCGAACCCCGCACCCGCACCCGTGATGAAGATTACCTGCCGGGACCACAACACCGCACGCCTCCGGTGGACCCGCCGGAACCGGGCCGGAGTCGCAGTCAGAATGGTTCGATATGGTCGGGTTCAGCCGTGTGGAATGGTTCCGCCGGAAAACGGGAACGGATTACGATTTATGGGTTCCCAGGCATTCCGGTACAGGTCAGCCGCCCGTTCATTCGGGGCGGGCAGGCCCGGCTGGTCACGCCTCCGTCACCAAGCAACGGCTGGCGTTTTGCGGTTATTGAATTTGAAAAGGGAACTGACGGGCGGGGCTGCGAGGTTTCGATTCCGTGGCAAAAACTCTAAATGGAAGGACTGAGGACTGAGGACTGAGGACTGAGGACTGAGGACTGAGGACTGAGGACTGAGGACTGAGAAAATACTTGTTCGTGTAAATGTTTCACAACCGGATTTGTTTCACGAAAGTCTTTTGGCATTCTGAACAAAACAAAACCAGTCAAAAAAACAAACTCAGTCCTCAGTCCTCAGTCCTCAGTCCTATTTTTTGGCTTTTTTCGCTTTCCCCGGCTCCGGTTTGTAGTCGGGTTTTTCTTTTTGATACAAGGGAGCGCAAACGCCGTTCCAGGTGAGAATCACCAGGGAAAGCGGACCATTGGCCACGGTTTTGCAGGCCAGCCGAATCGGGGGCCGCTTTTCTCCGTTGTAGGGGTACCCAATCTTGCCCAGCCGCTTGATTTCAAAATCTGAAATCTCGCTGGCATTCTCATTGCCACCCAAAACCCCGACCCAGCAGGTGCCACAGGCTCCGGTCTGGCATTCGATGGGAATCGGTCCTTCCACACAACGGGCATCGGTGGCTTTGAAATTCCGGGTGTCTTTGGTGGAAGCCGTGGTCAGCGGTTGGTTGTTGATGACTTTGAACGTGGCTTGCGGGTCATTTTCATTAAAACAAACAGTGAATTGTTTGTTGATGGTGCGCAGAAAGCCAAACAGTCCCTGACCTTCATCACGAGCCCGGTTTTTCAGAACCTGCTCAGGGGATTTTGCCGACGGCTTGATGCGCAGTTTGGCCGGCTGGTTAAAGGCAGCCAAACCAACCTGCTGCAAGGTCATGTAGCCGACTGCGGTAATTCCCAAAACCAGATTGGTTTCGGCCTTGAGATTTTGGGCTGTCCGGCGGATCAGGTCTTCCAAGGTGCCTTGAGGCTGGTTTTTGGTTTCGGCTACGATGGCCTCCTTGACCTGGGGCCAATAGCGATGGCCATAGAAAAATTCGTGCGACGTGTCAATGTTGTCTTTCAGAAAGTAGCTTCCGCCCAGCAGCAGTTCCTGAACTTTGACCTTCAGGTCCGGCGCTGTCGTCAGGGCCTGGTTGAGCGTGTAAGGCCAAAAGGAAAACCAGATTTCGGTGGCCCGGCGGTCCACTTGGTGCATGTCGGGAAGGAGCTTGGCGATCACCAGCATCCAGGATTGGTCATCATGTTGATGGAGAAAGTCTTCAAAAGCGGTACGTTTGGTCATAGTGCGTGGTACTTTGGATTGACGAAAATTGAAGAGTTGGGAACAAACGCACGAGTATACGCATTTCGGTCGGGTTCGCCAATAGGTTCCAGCGGAAGTCTTGAGGGTATTGGGGGCTTGGGAGTCTTGGGAGGTTTGTCAGATATGACCCCAAACCCTGAACCCTGAACCCGGCTCGGATTTTTCCGGCTCGACCGACAGGTTTTGACAAGTCCGGTCTTCGTCGGTACTCTACCTGAATACATAACATTCCCTGCACATTGCCAAAGGCAGCCTGATTTTCCTGTCAGGAAGTTTAATTTGGATTGTTTCACCCCAAGCGGAGGTTTTTCCGGAGTATGTTCGTAACCTTAAACAATTATTGCGAGTATGAACCGATACAGGCTCGCATCGAATCTGCCAGGGTGGTGGTGGTTGACGGCCTGATTCACAAGGTCGAGGATTTTTCCGAGTTGGCGTACCGCGAGCCCTTTTTCAATCCGGCGGAACGAGTCAAGGAAGAGCGGACCATCGCCGGGTTTGCCATTGGCAATATTGTCCAGAATGTCAAACGGCTGATTCGGAATGCGGAAATCATGGTGGCTCCGCTCCCCGACCTGAGCCACGCCATGCTGGCGGAATTCAACCCCGATGCGATTGTGTTAAGCGGCACCCTGAGCGATTTCGATCTCTACCAGGAAAGCATCATGACCAACATGGCCTCGGTGTTGACCACCACGAAATATCCGGTTTTGGGGATTTGCGGTGGGCATCAACTGGTTGGCATGTCGTGGGGATTGCCCGTCGTGACCCTGGATGGAGTGCCGGGATTGGAAAAACGGGAAAACCGGATTCGGGAATACGAATACCACTTGGTCAAAGTGATTGACCCGCAGGATCCGATTTTTAACGGTATTTTTTCAACCACCGACCCGCGCCGCCGCAGCAAGGGCGATACGATTTGGGTCTGGCAAAACCACGGCCTGATGGTTGAAGGCATTCCGGCAGGATTCAAATTGCTGGCCAAAGGCTATTTGTGCCGCAATCAAATGATGGTCAAGCGTTCTGACGGCCAGTTGATTTATACCGTCCAGTTCCATATCGAAAAATCGTTTGAGGACTGGCGGAAAACTCCCAGTCGCTGGGAGCACCATAATGAAAGCCGCGATGGTCGCATGTTGTTTGAAAACTTCATCATCGAAGCCCTCAGACATCGTGGCCAGGAAGTCGCTTTGGCGAAATCAGCGTAAAAGCAGGGTCTGGGGTCTGGGGTCTGGGGTCTGGGGCCTGGGGTCTGGGGCCTGGGGTCTGGGGTCTGGGGTCTGGGGTCTAGGGTTTTTTGAATGGACAATGGACAATGAACAATTGAAACCTCCTTCAGAGATGCAAATCTCCTGATATTCGAAAACCCTAGACCCTAGACCCTAGACCCTAGACCCTAGACCCTAGACCCTAGACCCTGAACCCGAAACAAGCACATGTTCTTTTAATTAACCCCCAAC
>JAIBAN010000168.1 GCA_019695185.1 Blastocatellia bacterium
ATCGAGTAAAGCAGGCGCTTGCGTTTGAAATCGTACCTGATTTTAAGGTCTGAGGCCCGTTGCTGGGCCGCCGCCCGGAACAACGCGTTGATGATGGTGCGGACATCGCTGTCCTGCCGCAGCGGGAGCGCCGCAACGGGCTGGGAGCGGGCATGTTCCAGGTTGGCCCGTTCAATCGGTCCGCGCAATTGCTGCTCCGGAACAGCCAGGGCAGCCGTCGGGGAAATCGGATAGGCTTTGGCCAGCTCGCCCGCGAAAAAATCTCTGGTCACCTTGCGGTAATCTCCCACCAGCCCGGCCAGGAACTGGTTCCGCCGGTGCCCTTCCGGGTGGCCGACGACATCCGCCAGCTTGCCGCGAAACTCTTTGGCCTCCACCAAATCCTCCAGTTTCCGTCTCCCGGCGGCGGTGTGGTAATACGCCAGCAGCACCTGGCCCTGCACCCGCACGAGCAGGATGCCGTGCGCCTCGGCATATTCCCGCTCCAGCACCTGGGCCACCTCGTGGGAGGTCTGCTGTTCCAGCGGTTGCGGATAATGCTCCGCAATCGCGGCCTCAATCACGGACCGGGGATGCCGCTTCACCTCCACCCGCAACCGGACAATCTCAATCGGGGTCAGGTTGATCGTGCCAATCAGGGTTTTTGCCAGGTTGACCTGGAATTCCTGATTGCGCGGCAGGCTCAGGGCAAACGGCTCGCTCCCCGGATGGCCGTCCGCAATCGCCACCTCCAGCACTTTGTTGGTGCAGGAGAGGAGCAGCACCAGATGTTGCTCGGCATCCACCTGGGGCAGGGCCTTGACCAGCAATCGGTTCACCCGCAGAGTGGGCCGGACCAGGGCCAGCGCCCGGCTGACCATGTCTTTTGCACTTTTATATGCCACATTCCCTCCTATTTCCCGTTCGCTTTGTCAACCGCCTCTTTGGTGGGCAAATCCACCAGCACCCCCAGGTTCAACGACAGATAGGCGCTTCCGTCATCGCGCCGTTCGAGATTCCAGTCTTTGATATTGATCGTCTGCTTCATCAGACCCAGACCTTTGAGCAAGGTTTTTTGATCGTTATAGAAGCCTTGGGCCTCAAGCTTCAGGGGGATTTCGTTGATGCCCTGAACGTAGGGCGGGTGCGGCTCCTCGATATTGCGCACCATCAGGTGGAGGTCCCGCGCATCCTTCTGAATGAAGGCCACGACGGCCCCCAGCGTCGGCTCAGTCGGCAGAAACGCCTCGACTTTGGCATAGTCAATCCGGGCCTGCGCCACCTGCTGAAGCAGAATTGGCCGTTCCGCCCGGTACCGGTCGGTGATCTGATTGCGCTCTTTGAGGGCGCTGATTTGCGTTTTGCGCTGGTCAATCCGTGCCGCCCAATCATCCATCCAGAGCGATTTGGCTGCCTGCCAACCCCCCACGAACAGCATCAGCGCCAGCAACAATTGTTTGAGGTAAAACATAACAACTCCTTGTCTACTTGGAAGATGGGGTGGAGGATGGCGAGGATGGCGAGGTACCGGCACCGGCCGCCCGCTCGATGGTTTGGGGCAGAGGTGGCAACTGGATGGTTCCGGTCATCAATTCCCGCCGATAAACAAATTTCAGCGAAAACACTCCCCGGAGCCCGTCGGCCGCCGTCTCCAGTCCTTTATAATTGGAGGTGACGTTGGCAAATCGTTTGTCGGACTCAATTTTGTTCCGAAATTCAACGACTTTGGCCAGCACATCCACCGCCAGGTTGGGCGGCGGCGCTCCCTGAGTGGCTGGCTGGCTCAGAACGACAGTCGTCGGCGTCACATAACCCTCAACATTTATGTCGCGGCCGGTCCCTCCGGCTTTGGTCAGGACGATCCCGTCGGGAGCAATCAACCGGACCTCGTCGGCAATCTCAAACGGGGTAAGCTGGGCGGCCTTCACTTTGTTGATCACATCGGTTCTTTTTTTGAGTGCGTCGAACTCATTGCGAAACCCCTTGGCCTCGGCCTCAAACTCCCGATTGTCCTTTTCGTGTTGTTGTTCCCGCATCAGGACCGGGAGGGAACTGGTTTCGTCGTATTGGTCGGCATACCAGAGGGTGCTGTTCCCGTAGCCCAGGGACAGCACCAGTAAAACGGCTCCGCCCCACCATCCGAGCGAGCGGCTCGCCTTCGTGTTCGGTTTCGGCAACCAGCGTTGAGCCGTGCCCTCAATTTTTTCCCATAGCGATTGGCGTGGTGTCACCTGCGGGTCCACCCCCAGCACACCCCGAAAATCGGCTCCCCAGGATTTGGCCACGCAGAGGGCGGCTCCGGCAAACAAAGTGGGCAGGGCAATGGAGGAAAACCGGCTCTTGGGATCCGCCGCTTCCTGCTGGGCGTCCCGGTCCGTCAGATGTAATTTCAGGTACCGGTCAGGGTCAATCACCCTGATTTCGGCCTGACCAATCGCCGCCGTGCTCAGAAACCCTTTCTCGGTGGCATTGAGCCAGGGACTGGCTCCCAGCAGGAGCAGGAGACCCAGGTTTGGGGCATATTCTTCCAGCAAATCGTCGGCTGCATCGATAAACGATTCCCGGTCGGATTCCGGGTTGTCGAACTGGTGGCCAGTCAACACACCGTTTTCAAAAATGAGCAGGTCTACCTGGTTCTCACTGAGAATCAAGGCGGCTGCCCTGGAGTGGAGCCGCAACTCCTTTTCATAGGCTGACTGAATGACCGTGGCGTAACAGGCTGCATCCGACAGCACCGACTGTCCCGGCAGCGTGTTCACAATCACCTTGCTTGAGGTGGCGAGCAGCAGCGACGTGCCGCCGAACCGCTGCATGGCGGTCAGATCGTTGAACGATTGGGCTTCCATCGGGTTGAAGGAGGCTGCCAACGGCCCGGTCAGGACTCTCGTATGAAAATTTCCAACGCTGACCACCGTCGAATTCCGGATTTCCGTGGCCAGCGCCTGGATGGCGGCATCCGTGGACATAAACGAGTCAAAATTGGTGATTGTGGTCTCAATCCAGGTATCGTGGAGGGTCAGCTCCACGATGCCGACATCCGTGTAGGGGAGTCGGTATCCGGTTCTCAGAATTGTCAGTGATTTTTTTTCGGGCATTGTTTGGGTTTCACCTGTCGTTGTAGCGCCAGGTGCCTTTCTGAACTGATGTTTTGGATGGTTTCTGAGAGTGCAATTGTCGAGCCAAAAATCGAGATTTTTTGCCTTTTTGCCGTTTTCCGAGGAAAAAATCCCTATTTTCCCCGAATCGTGGCCAAAACAGCCTGGAGTTCGCTGAGTGAACCGTTCCTGTTTTCCATCGGGCCGGAATGGATGAGCCAGTCTGCTGTCTTGTCCAGCCAAGGCCAGGGCTCAAGCTGAATCGAGGAAAGCCCTGTTGTATTAAGCGAAACCAGGTCTTTGGGAGTTTCGGCTTCGGGAACCGGTTTTGTTTGGGACATGGCTTTTTTCCTTATGGTTTTCGTGAGTTGATACGGAGTTGGGGCCGTTTTTCCCGTTCCGGAACACGCTCCGGATGGTCGTTGTCTGCCACCAGGTCTGCCGCTTCACGTGCAACCCGCAATGCTTTCCGCCTTTCAATTTCTTCCAACTGAACAAACGCCCGCCATAACCGAAACCTGTCGCGGCGATGGTTGTAGGCGGCGAGCGAATGGACAGCCCAGCCAATGCACAACGCCCAGGACATGGTTTTGGGCAATGAGACCATCAAATCGTACATTTTCAAGGCTTCTTCTCTGGTTGGCGGGACCAGCCAACTGTTCGCCACGTCGATGAGTGGCGGAATCACCAGCCACAATCCCAGAAAAAACATAAGGGAAAAAATGAGAAAATGAACGACGATTTCTTTGAGTTCTGCGCGGCTCATGAACGGGTCAGGGTAATCAGCCATAAACGAAACCTCGTTATTATTTCAGACAATTTTTAGGTGGTGACAAACCAGAGAACACCGACAACCAGGAAAAGCACCATTGAGATTTTGAGGAAATCGGCTCGCCGGTCCAGCCGTCCCAGGCAAAAAAAACCAAGACTCAAAAGCCCGAGCCACGCTTCAACCAAAAACAGTGATTTGAGGTCCGGGAGGGGAAGCCAGCGCCAATAGCCTGCCATCATCAAACCGCTCCACAAAAAGAAATCGCCCACAATGATGAAATCAATCCAATTGATTTTTTGGGCACTGACTCGTTCCCAAACCATTTCCCACCGGGTTGAAAAACCGGGTGCCTGACTGATTGGGAGCCTGGAGCCCATCCGCCCGCCTTTTTCAAATCTAACCTCCAGGCCGTTATCCCACCATTCGCAATCAAGCCGGGTTGCCCCCCACCATTTCGTTTTGGGGCAGTGGTCGAGTTGAACTGCCACTCCTTGTTGATATTTCTGAATCCGGATTGGAGTTTCGGGGGTTTGAAACGGGTGAATGACGGCAAATGGATTGACAATCGCTTCACCCGACAATGCAAAAGCGAGGTCTGCCGGGCTTACCCAGGCTGTTTCCTGCCGGGCCATCTGGGACACAAACCGATAACCACTCGAATACATCGTCGCACCAAACAACAAGCCTTTGGGGCAGTGGTCGATTTGGGTGGCAACCGGAGCAGGTCCGAGGAGTCGGCGCGGGTCGGTGATGACGGGCATAGGCTTTTTTTGATTGTCCTTACTTGATTTTGGTGACCGGTTGGTCCGGATGAGCCGGGTCGGGCAACACCCGTTGATTGGCGCAATCCACCAGCAGGTCGGTTTTTGCCAGCACCGTCTGGCCGACCAACACTTCATCCCCTAAAACCAACGCTTCCTCAATGGTTTCCCGGTCGGAAATCCGAATCGAAATAGGCTCGGTCACATCGACCACTTCTTTCCGTCCGTCCGCGTACTCAGCCATTCTGCGACCCGTGGCCAACAACCCAAGTTTTGCTGCACATGCGGCGGTATCACCAGGGCCACTGCGCCGGTATCAACCAGAGCATCCGCTTCATAGGTCCGGACTTGATGCACCGACAGTTTCTTCCGGCGGGCCAGAGCCTGGTCCATCGCGTTTGAGAGCATGACTTTGACGCGAACTTCACCCATACAAAATTCTCTGATGCCAGCATCAAAGATGTACTTACGAGATTGGTGTGGGCTCAAGCAAAGAGCGGTAGATTTCTTCTGCTTCTTCGTCAAAAAAATTGGCCGTTTTGATGCCGCCGGTGCGAACCAATACAGGCAGTATCTCACGGACCTTTCCAATATCGTTGCACAACATGGCACGGGCTAGCTCGATGGCAAGCGCGGCCCCATAAACGTCTGCATGGTATTTTCCGACCACAACCAAAGGGCACGGATAATCCTGGAGCTTTCGCATATCTTTAATTCCCATCAAAGCCGTTGCGTGAGCCTTGAGAGAAGTCATCGTTTGTTCAATCAATAACAAATTAGTGTCGTCAACTGCTTGAAAAAGTTCTTGCTCTGTCATTTCGGTCTCCAAAAAAATTGAATGTTTGGTTTTGGTGATCGGTTAGTCCGGATGGTCAGGCCCTAACCCTTTGTTTTCCAGCCCGGCTTTGGAAAAACTTCAATTATGGTTTGCCGCCCCACTTCTCATCCCGGACTTTCCGTATCCGTTTTTCCCAGGTACTGAGCACGTATTTGTGGTACTCGTCGAGGGCCGCCGGCAGTTCCCCGCAGCGCTGTTGTTCGAGCAGCAGGTCAATTTCCAGGGTGAAATAGTTGAAGCTTTTGATGGGTTGTTTGGAGGTATTCCCCCGCAGCTTTTTCTCCACCGTGGAAATGATGGCAATGTCCACCAACCGACCATCCACGGCGTTGTAGCGCACCCCATCTCGGTCGTCCCGGCGCGTCCACTTCTGCAAGGTGCATTCCTGATAGCGCATGATGATATCTTCATGTGTTTTGAACATCATCATGTCATCATGTGACGGCTTGACGGCTAAATGTCCTTCAAATACCTGGGTTTTATTGGTGGCTAAGGGGTTAAAGTACCAGACGGCTAAATAGTGAAAAAATTCCTGGAAATCAATCCCTGTATCCAGGGCAAAACGCTTTATTTGCAAGTGGATATCCCGGTCCATGCGGAGCGTGGTTTTGGTCAGGTTCCGCTTTTTGTATGATTCTTGATATTTAGCCGTCAAAGGGTTTGAGGCGGATTTGGTTTTAGCCGTCAGTTCCGTTAAAGGTATAGCTGTCTTGATGGCTAAATCATTTGTTTGATTAGCCGTCTGGATGGCTAAAGTTTCCATCGGCTGGCTAACGGGTTCAACCCCCTGACGGCTAAAAAGTTCAACCTCCTGACGGCTAAATTGATCACCCGCAACCAACTCCCGGATGGCCTCAATCCGGTCCCGGTCGAAACTGGTTTGGGGGCTGTAGGGAAACCGCTTCTCGTGCTCGGCAAAAACCGGACGCTTCCCGGCTTCCTGTTTGGGAATGCTGGTTTTACTTTTGTTTGGTTGCTTTTTGCGGTTTGTCATGGTTCACCATTCGGAGCCGGTTGATTTGGAGCCGTTCCAGGATTTCTTCGGTCAGTGCATCGTAATCCTCACTGCCGTAGGAACGAGGAGCATGTTCGTAGATGGTTTCCCGGAAGGCCGGGGCATACTGCAACTTGACGTTGTTCCGGATAACGGTTTGAAAGACGAGTTTGCCGTGCATGTCTTTCACCCGTTGCAGGGCCTGCCTGCTCAATCCGCTCCGGATGTCAAAACGAGTGACCAAATATCCGAGCACTTCCAGGTGCGGGTTCGGCTCCTGGGCCGTCACCACCACGGTGTCCAGGTCGGTCAGCCCTTCCAGTGGGTAATACTCAGCAGCCACCGGAATCAGAATATGTGTTGCCGCCAACAGTGCCTGATTCAACACCATGCCCAAATTGGGAGGGCAGTCCAGGATGATGAATTCATACCGGTTGGAAACGGTTTGCAGACATTTTTTCAACCGGTATTGCTCTTCAAACCGAACAAACCGTTCCAGATTGGCCAGCCTCAGATTGGACGGCACGATGTCCAGCTTGGCAATGTGCGTCGTATAGATGGCATCTGACAGGGGCAGTGTCGGTTCAGTTACCAGGACACTTGACAGGGTGTGGGTAATCATCTCCGGCGACAAATAGGAAATCGTTGCATTGCATTGACTGTCCAGGTCAACCAGCAGGGTTTGGTGTCCGCGAATGGCCAAACCCGCAGCCAGATTGCACGCAGTGGTGGTTTTCCCGGTTCCCCCTTTGTGTTGGGCGATTGCGATAACTTTCACAGGAAAATCTCCTCAAGAAAAATCCGAAACTACTTGATAACCAGGGAATTTGACACAGCCTCGCCGCTATTTCCAGCCGCATCTTTGGCCACTACCTTGACCACCCCGGTCTTGGTCTTGGCAACCGTTCCAGGCACTGTCCAGGCAAAGCTCTGGGCGGTTCCGGGCAGCCCCGCCGCGACCATCAGGGAGAAACTCGTTCCGTCTGTCGCATAGAGTACATCCTGCGTCATCACGCCGACGTTATCGGTGGATTTCCAGGAAATGGTCAGGTTCGGGTCAATCTTGCGCTTCACCTTTTTGGCCGAGAGCGTCACGTTGGTGACCACCGGTTTTTCCGTGTCGGGTGGAGGGGTGTTCGGTTTCTTCACCGTGAACACGCCGGAGTTGCCATTGCCTTTGTTACCCGCCGCATCCGCTGCTTCCACGTTGACCATCGCCTGGGGAATGTCCAGGTTTTCGGGCACATTCCAGGTGAAGGTTTGCGCAGCACCGGCCAGTCCGGAGGCGAGCAGTTCGAGGGTCGGTGTTCCATTTGGAATGATGCGGGCCAACCGCACGTCATGCCGCACCACGCCCACATTGTCCGAGGACTGCCAGGCAATCACCACCTGGGTGCCGGGTTTGGATTCGATTTGTTGCCCGGCAATTGGTGCCGTCACGGTCACCGTCGGGGCCACCGTGTCCTGCGGCGGCTGTTCACCCTGCACCGTCACAGGCTGGGAAAATTCGCTCGTGTCGCCGTTGACCGTCACCGTCGCGCTCACCTGTTGCAGCCCGACCGCCTTGTCTGCCGGTATCTGCACCGAGTACGGCCCTCCGCTGACCTGCGCCGTCAGCACCGGGGTCACGGTG
>JAIBAN010000169.1 GCA_019695185.1 Blastocatellia bacterium
GATTACAGTAGAAACGCCCTGCACCACATCCGACTTTCCGGTTTCACTTCATGCACCCGTAGCTCAATGGATAGAGCATCAGACTTCGGATCTGAGGGTTGGGAGTTCGAGTCTCTCCGGGTGCGTCGAAACCAAAGGTCAGGCCCGCCGTATTCGGTGGGCCTTTTTTTCTTTTCCCACTTTGCTCAATAACATTTATCCCAACCCTCCCCACTGTCAACTAACTTGACACTTATGCTCCGACTGTCAACTGAATGACCATTCATTCAAATCCTTCAATTTTGCAGGGTTACCGCTGTAAAGTTGCTTTCCCTGTGTAGTTGGTATCCACCAAAATCAACTATGTCTTTCCGTGTCATTTTCCGCGTCAATAAAACTAAATACAAGAAAATAGGAGACTTAGTACTTGTAAAATAAAGAAATGAATCATCATTCAGTTGTGGCACGGAAGTTGTATTAGAGAAAAGCACATCACTCAAAACAAGCACCACAACCACAACAACAACCCAGTAAAAAGACAAAGTGCAGGAGGAAATCACAATGAAGCAGACATGGGAATTACTTGGCAGCGCAACGATCCGCTACGCAATGCTCGTCATCGTCATGATTTTGGCAGGAACCTTCTTTTCGGAATCAGCCAGTGCAGTCACGATTGTTTTTGTGCATGGCAAAGGTTCCGGTAAAGACACCGTGGACGGTGTGACGAACAACTACTGGACGCAGGATATGATCCGCGCCACCACGCGCAACTACACGGTTCCCTATGTCGTCTGCACCTATGATGGCCGCCTTAACTATTGGGATTCAGCCCGCGACGTGGCTGCCCAAGTCAACACGGCCCTGGACCAGGGCAAACGAGACCTCGTGTTTGTTTGCCACAGCATGGGTGGTCTGGTGACCCGCTTCATTTTGTGCAATGCCGATGCGTCGGACCCCTACTACAACTACAATGGCAACTACAATCGGATTCAGGCCAACACCCGTCACGTGATGACGTTGGCCACCCCGCACAAGGGTTCTGAAGCCGCCGACTTGGCTGGCACCCTCAATTCGACTGTTTTCACCTCCTGGATTGTTTCGCTGGTTGACGGCAACGTTGATTCGACCAGAAAGCTGACCACCGCCCACCTGCAATATGCCAGCACCCAATGGCTGCGGGATGGATTGCGCAGCAAAGCCTTCTACACGTTGGCTGGCACGGGGTTGTGGAATGACTTCTGCCTTGAATGTGTCGGCTTGGCCACACTTTCGGGACTGGCCGGCCTCCCCGGTGAAGATGATGGCCTGGTGGCCCAGTACAGTGCCCACGCTCCCGGCGCACCGGGCGGCGACTGGTACAACACGGATGCCAACCATCACTATAACCGGCGCAACAGCTATCGCACGATTGGCACGTACCTGGCCCAATCCGGCGGCTACTAAACCATCAACCGAAACTGGAAAACGAACCAAGCGAAGAGGAGAACAATCATGAAGAAACAGATTTACGTTGCCCTGATGATCGTGATGGTGATGGCCGGAGCGATGTTTGCCACCCGTGCCCGGAACACCCAACAAGTCAATACGCCGCTCACGAGCATTCCAAATGTTCCGGTTGAAGAAACAGCTTCCGTTCGGGGCGATACCGGACGATTGACGATGGCGGAATACACCGAAGCCCAGCAAAAAGTCGTGACCCGTTCCTCCCACTATGTGTTGAATGATGTGAAAGGAAACAGCGTCACCCTGCCCATCACCGGCCAGAATGCCAAGGTTGGGATTTTCAGCCAGGACGGCGGCGCTGAATTTCAGCTTCTTTCACCCACCGGCCAGGTAACTGAACTGCGCCCGATTCAACAGGATTTCAATTTTGGCGAAGGAACCGCGATGCGCTCAATTGAAGGCAAGTTTGAAGCGACTCCGCTTCAGGCTGTGACCGAACGCGGCAACTACACGCTGAACATTAAAGGCGGCAAAGGCAAACCGGTAACAGTGGTCGTCAACGATGCCAATGAATTGGTCTTTAACACGTGGCTTTCGGAAAACGCGGTGGATTTGAACAATCCGAGTGAAAAAATCGAAATCCGCGCCCGCATCGAAGGGGCTGACAATGCAACGCTGACCACGGTGACTGCCCGTCTCACGAACGAAGACGGCGATGTGACGCCGGCGGTGAAATTGCAGCGCGACAAAGACGGTAGCTTTTTCTACACCATCAATCCGCAAAACCTGGGCAAATTCAATGCCTCAACCTTTACGAAAATCGTGGTGGATGCCGAAGGCAGCCTGCAACTGGAAAAAGATTCCCAACCGTTCCGCCGCACGGGCTACCTGGAACTCATTACGGGTGCGTCGAAAGCCCAACTCATTTCAGTGGTGGATGAACGGCTGACCAAAGAAGACCTCGAAATCAATGTGGGCATTAAGGTTGCGAGCGAAGGCCGGTTCCACCTGCGGGGCGAACTGGTGAATTCCAAAGGCGAACCGGTTGCCTGGGCTCAGGCTGCCGAGAACTTTGGCAAAGGCACCCAGGGATTGACCCTCAAATTTGACCGGACGCTGGTTCCCGCCGGTGACACCTATACACTTCGCAATCTGGAACTCACGGATACAACCGTGATGCCGGGCATCCGCAGCGCACGCACCATCGGCGACTATCGGATTGTCAGCCGAATTCGATAATAAGTGATTCCCTCTTTCCCTAAAACTACTTGCGGCGCTCAACTTTGAGCGCCGTTTTTGTATTTTGGGACTCCGGTAAGACAAGTTCCGGCTGACCGATGGACCGGGCACAATCCAGAGCGGTTTTCCCGGCAGCATCAGCCGCCTGAATGTCAGCCCCGCGTTTCAACAACAGGAAGACCAGTTGGGCATTGCGGCTCCGAATGGCTTCGCACAAGACAGTGGTTGATTCGGTCAGCCGGTTGACCGTCACCCCTGCGCCAATCAAGGAACGGACGGTTTCCACATACCCCAACCGCGCGGCCCAGGGCAGCAGCTTGGACTGGCAGAAAAATCCAAGCGAGGGGAGCAATCCAAAAACGACTCCCCAAACCAGCCAGGATAAGGTTTGCGGCATGGTTGAACTGGAAAAAACAGCTTTTTGGCCCGCCAGTTCCAGCACCTTCAACAAAGGCGATTCAGGAGTTGCCGGTTTAGCCGCCTGACCAGCCAAAGCCGTTACGAGCGAAACCAGGGGATAGCAAAGCAGAAGCAATCCCAGCATCAGAGAAAGTTGAAAGGGGCGCACCAGAAACTGAAAAGCGGTCTCGGTCTGAAAAAAATCAATCCAAATCCCTGCTGCAAGCAACGCCGTGATGACGCCGACGGCAGTCAATACCCACAGGGTACAGTGCCACATCCAAACCAGCACCCGCCACCGCACAGCCGGTCTTACCCAAAGATGGCCCGACAACTTTCGGAACCAGGATTGTACCGGCCAGCCATCTGCTTTTGCTTCCGGCTGTTCCAGCCAGCCGGAACAGGCTCCGACCAACAGCCAACTGGCCAACGGCCCCCAGAAAAATACGGTGGCGAGGGCCAGACGTTGGACCCATTCAACCGGAAACGGCACGACAGTCTGGGAAAGCTGTGCCACAACCCAGACAGTCCCGGCATAGCATCCCAGAATTGGGCCTGCGACGATTCCGCTCACCCCGACCAGCCAACGAAAATTCCGGAGGTACAGCAGCAGGGCTGCGTGTAAAAGATGTCCTGTGTGACACGCCTCAATCCTGAGCATAGCCGCAAAGGCACCAGTCGAAGCCGGACGGCCTGCCGGATTTTTCGCCAGCCCGGCGGCAACCAATTGGACTACCCCAGTCGGAGCCGAGGGCACAAACCTGGACAGGAGTGGAGGTATCACGTGACGGTGCTGGTGCAACAGCTCTTCAGCAGTTCCGGTAAATGGTGTCTTTCCAGTCAACAACAAAAAAGTGATGACCGCCAGACTGTAAATATCCGACCGGGCGTCAACTGCTTCACCACTTCCCTGTTCCGGAGACATAAACAGCGGAGTTCCGATGATGGCACCCGGCTGTGTCATCTCCACAGATTGCACCGGAGGAGCCTCAGCGCTTTCCGGACTGAATGAGGAAAATTCGGAACCACGTCTGGCAATCCCAAAATCAAGGATTTTGACCTGGAAACCGTTTTGTCCATCAGGTTGCAGCCAAACATTGTCGGGTTTCAAATCACGGTGAACGATGCCTTCCCGATGGGCTGCATCCAGCGCAGCGGCAATCTGGCCAATCAGGTCCAGTGCCAAACCGGGCGAACAACGTTTTTCCCGTTTGAGATATGCTCCCAGGGTTTCCCCGGTGAGAAATTCCATGACCAGATAGGCAAACGGACAGCCTGCGATTTCCGTCACCCCAAAATCAGTGACATTGACAATCCGGGGATGGTGCAACCGCCCGGCGGCCTGGGCTTCGCGCCTGAAGCGTTCCAGAAATTCAGGAAACCGGTTCCATTCCGGTGCAATGACTTTGAGTGCAACCGTGCGCCCGGTTCCCACATGGACGGCACGATAAACCCGCCCCATGCCGCCTTCGCCGACCAGTTCCAAAATCCGGTAGGTTCCGTCCACCACCGAACCAATCTCACAGAACGATTCCCTGGTAACCGAATCACTCGCCGGCTCCAGAAAATCCCCGGCGGCAGCCAAGTGCCCCAACAAGGATTTCGCTTCCTGCTCCAAACCAGCGTCAGCCCCGCAGGCAGCGGCCAGAAAGCGGTCCCGTGCTTCGGGAGCCTGTTCCAAAGCCTGATTGATAATGTTTTTGAGATGCTGCCAGCGTTGGGGATCCATTTTGAGTTGATTTGTATTGAGTTCCGCCTTCAGGCGGCTGTCATGAGTTCCGCGTTTACGCGGCTTTCTTTGAAGTTTGAGAAAGGCAGCCTCAAGGCTGCCAGCCAAACCGCCGCCTGAAGGCGGAACTCAAAACCGCCGCCTGAAGGCGGAACTCTGAACATTTTCATCCTGCAATTTTGCCGTTCAACCTGACTTTGAACCATTCGTCACAATTTGCAACCGCTCTTTGGGAAAACATCTACGCTCCCACTCAGTTGATCAAACCGATTACACGCCCAAAGGAGCACAAGCACTCATGAAGTTTTACGCACTCAATCTGTTTCCGGCCTGGTCCCGGAAGACCCTTGGCATTCTGGCCCTGTGTCTTAGTTTGCTGGCCATCGCAACTGAATCAGCGCAGGCCCAGACTCCGACCGCCCCCAAAACCCGTTCCAGCTTCAAGGTGGAAGTAACGGGCAAAGGCAAACCCATGATTTTGATTCCGGGGCTTTCCTCTTCAGGCGAAGTCTGGAAAGACACGGTGGCACATTACAGCAAGCACTATGAATGTCACGTGCTGACCCTGGCGGGATTTGCCGGCGAACCAGCCATTGACGGGCCGTTTCTGGAAACCGTCCGAACTGATTTGGCTGCCTACATCCGGACCAAAAAGCTTGAAAAACCGGTAATTGTCGGCCACAGCCTGGGCGGTTTTCTGGCACTGTGGCTGGCGACGCAGGAACCGAGTCTGCCGGGGCGGCTGGTGATTGTGGACAGCCTCCCGTTTTTGCCTGGTGCCATGACCGCGACGGCCACTCCGGACTCCATGAAGCCGCAGGCCGAGATGATGCGCAATATGATTGGAAACCAGACCCCGGAACAGTGGAAAGCGTTTCAGCAAAGCAGCCCATTTCTGAAATCCATGATCCGCGACCAGGAAAAAATTGCCTTGGCTGCCAAGTGGGGCATAGACTCAACCCCAAAAGCAGTGGGACAGGCGATGTTTGAAATGTACACCATTGATTTGCGCGAGGAAGTCGCCAAAATTCAGGTTCCAACCCTGGTTATGGGAACCTGGATTGGGCTTGGCCCCCAGGCCACCAAGGAAAGCGTGACCACGGTTTTTCAAACCCAATACGCCAAAATCAAAAATCATAAACTGCTGATTTCCGATACCGCCCGGCATTTTATTATGTTTGACGATCCGGAATGGATGTTTCAGGCCATTGACGGCTTTTTGAAATAATTGAGAATTGAGAAGTTCGAATTGAGAATGAAACATGGCCGTTGCAACAACTTTGATTTTCCGAAACGGTTTTGATGACTTGAGCATTGGCCCAAACAAACGCTGGACGGCTTCTCAATTCGAACTTCTCAACTCTCAATTCGAACTTCTCAACTCTCAATTCGAACTTCTCAATTCTCAATTCAGATTGTCTGATGCCAAAACTGAACCGCTACCAAATCTGTCAACTGGTTGGTTGGAGTGCCTATTCTGTCTCCGGCATTATTCTGGGCGGTTTATTTCAGAAATTCGTCCTCAGTCAGGCAGCCGCCACTATCCTGCACTGTTTCATCGGGTTATGGGTTTCGCACTGGTACCGCAATTACATCAGGCACCATAACTGGGTGAAACTTCCACTGAAACAACTGGTGGCTGCTGTGGTGACAGCTTCGGTCCTGCTGTCCTTGGCCTGGATGCTTGCAGCCCTGCCCCCAACGCTCCTGATTTTCAAAGAGGCCCGGAAAGCCCCTACTGCCTACCCAATTTGGGGTATTGCCGCCGTCATCTGGTTCAATTGGAGCGCGGTTCTGTTTATCTGGTCGCTCATTTATTTCGGCGTCCACTTTTTTGAAAACTTCCGTTTGGCTGAAATTGAGCGCTGGAAATTTGAGGCGGCAGCCAAAGAAGCCGAATTGCGGGCCCTCAAATCCCAAATGAGCCCGCATTTTATTTTTAACTCGCTCAACAGTCTGCGGGCGCTGGTGGTCGAAGACCCCAAGTCAGCCCAGGATGCCATCACCAAACTGGCCAACATGTTGCGCTATTCGCTTCAATCCGGGCAAAAAGAGACGGTTTCGCTTCAGGACGAAATCCGGATGGTAACCGATTACCTGGCCTTGGAAGCCATTCGGTTTGAGGAACGACTGGTGGTCCGCATTGAAATTGCACCAGAGACGGTTGCCTGTCAGGTGCCACCGATGGCAATTCAGACCCTGGTGGAAAATGCCGTCAAACATGGGATTTCCAAACGCAAAGAAGGTGGAAGGCTGACTCTGACTTCGCGGCTGGAGGGAAGTCAGGTTCACATTCAGGTCACCAATGACGGACAATTGGAAACCGGCTCCAACGGCACCGGGCTGGGATTGCACAATACCCGCGAACGGCTGGCCCTGCTCTTTGGCGAACAAGGCTCCCTGTGCATATTCAATCGGACCGGAACCGAAGTGGTGGTTGAACTGACGGTTCCCGCCAATCTCTCTGAAAGCAAAGGAAAGCGTTCATGAAAGCCCTGATTGTGGACGACGAGCGGTTGGCTCGCAACGAACTCAAGCGCCTGCTCAGTGACTTTCCCGCCCTGGAAATCATCGGCGAGGCCCGGAACGGCGACGAAGCACAGGAAATGATTGAAGCCCTGCGCCCGGAAGTGGTCTTTCTTGACATCCAAATGCCGGGCAAGGATGTGTTTCAACTGCTGGAAGACCTGTCGGCGGCTCCGCTGGTCGTCTTCACCACGGCGTATGATGAATATGCGCTCAAAGCCTTTGAAGCCAATGCCCTTGATTATGTGCTCAAACCCATAGACCCGGCCCGGCTCTCAGCAGCGGTTAAAAAAATTCTGGAGCGGGGGCAGGAACGCCAGCGGACTGGTCGTGAAACCGTGTATCTCAGGGAAGACGAGCAGGTGTTTGTCAAAGATGGCGAACGCTGTTGGTTTGTCCGGGTGAAAGACATTCGGCTGCTTGAATCGGAAGGCAATTACACCCGCCTCTACTTCGACCACCATAAACCACTGCTGTTGCGCTCGCTCAGTTACCTGGAGGAGCGCTTTGACCCGCAAATCTTTTTTCGGGCAGGTCGCCGCCATATTGTCAATCTGAACTGGGTGGAACGAGTTGAACCGACTGTCAATGGTGGGCTGGCGCTGTTTGTCCGGGGCGCGCTCGAAGTACCGGTCTCACGCCGTCAGGCCCAGGTTTTTAAGGAAATGAAGATCCTGTAAAGCTGAAGGGGTGAAGGGGTGACCGGGTGACCATTACA
>JAIBAN010000170.1 GCA_019695185.1 Blastocatellia bacterium
TCACCCCGTGGCACCGACCCGAACCCGCTGGCCTGGTTGGGCAGGCCCTGGGTGGGGATGCCCGGTGCCGTTCCGGTTCCCGCCGGAACCGAATACAACCCGCCTGCCCCTTCCTGACCCGGCAGTCCGGGCGGGGTTCCGGCTGGGTTTGGCGGGATTCCCGGCTCGGCGGGGCCGTTCATTTTGTTAAAGGAGTCGTCGAGCTGGTGTTCAGCCCCTTTGTATTTGGCCTCGTCATCGGCCAGGTTGGTCGCCTTTTTGGGTGCCGCGACGGAGGTGGTCCGGCTGGCCGGTTCCATGGCCGACCAGAGGCCCACCCCGCCACCCAGCAGTGCCAGGGCCACCGTGGCGGCCAGCAGCAGGTGCTTTCCGCCCCAGCGGGATGGCTCCTCCTCCGGCTCCATTTCCTCGACAATCACTCCTGCCGGTCCGGACCCGGTGGGGTGCAGGTCAGCGGTTTCGGCATTGGGATGGGGACCGGAAATTTCTTCAAAAACTTCGGTTGATTTGAGTGGCGTTTCAGGCAAAACCGGCCCGGTGGCGGCCAGGGTTTCCGGTCCGGAAGTGGATGCGGACGGGTAAGTGGTTGAATTCATTGCGGATTCCTGTGTAGTCATACGGTGCCTCCAGTTGAATTTCGGGTTCAGGGTTCTTCTGCAAGACCTGTTCCAGAATTCCCGGAATTCACGCAATCCATCAGTTTTTCCCGGAAATCCACATTTTTCCCCGCTCACGTCACGAGGTCCCGGCAAGCATGGTCCCGGCCCTGTTTTTTGTCCGGGCAGACTGGTATCCTGTGGCGGAAGACAAGCGTTCCAGGGGCGGCCCGGGTGGCCGGTAACCAACACACCACAGCTTCCGGAGGGTTGAGATGCCCCCAGTCGATTTTCTCACAATTTCCCAATGTGCTGATTTTCTGGGCATCAGCACCGCCGAAGTGGAACTGCTGGTGGCCGACCGGGTGCTCTGGTCCCATCACTGGGCAAAAGAAACCATGGTCTCGCAACGCCATGCGGAACTCTGGCGGGAAGGCAAGCTGCGGCGGCCCGGTAAGAAACTCAGGGTGTCGCCTCACCCCGGAAAGGAAAACCAGGGATGAACGAAGACCGTCCCCAGCGCAAAACCGTCTTCCGCCATTCGCTCGCCGGAGGTGTCCGCAGCGAAAGGCTGCCCCAACTGCTCAAACAGGCCCCGACTCCACCACCGGTGGCGGTTCCAACACCTGCACCGCCGAAAAAGCACATACCCACCTCTCCGCCCCGGATTCCAGCCACGGACAAAGACCTGGCGCGGGCAATATTGCTTTTGGGCCACCGGACCAAGACCGAATTGCTCAAAGGGGCCAAAGACGAGTTGACGGCCTTGATTGGCGGGTACCCGCAACCGGAAACGGCGGCGCTGTGGAAAGCCACGCTCAAACAAATCCGGAAACAAAACCAGGTCCCGCTCCCGGAAGCCTCCAATCAGGAATGAGGTTGAACCTTCTCTTGCATCAAAGTAGCATGTTTGGTATATGGTTTTCCTCTGGAATTTCTTGAAAACCATAAACCAAACCGGCAAAACTATGGAAAACACTGATTCAACAGAAGGAATCCTATCGGCTCAGGAGTTTGCATCAGAACTCAACATCACAAAAAAAACCCTGTTTCAATATGAACGTGAAGGCAAACTACCACCTGCCAAACGGCATAAACGAGGGAAAATTGATTACCGGTATTATTCCGCTGAGGATTTGGTTGAGGCCCGCAAACGACTCAATCTCTCAACTCCGTTCCCGGCCTTACGACGGAAACAACTGTTTATGAACCTCAAGGGCGGGGTCGGAAAAAGTGTTTTGTCATACAATTATGCCTATGCCATGGCCAAGCGTGGATTGCAGACACTGGTGATTGACCTGGACGCACAAGCCCATTTGACGACGTATGCCGGGTTACAACCCGAAAAATCAAAGTTCACCTTGTACCATGTGCTCTTTGAGCAGGTTCCCATTGAGTTGGCCATTGTTCCAACCAAGCTTTCGACGTTGCACATCATACCCTCCAATTTGAATCTTTCTCCGTTGGAACTGTCACTGTTCGGTATGCACGCCCGCGAATACCGGTTGCAACGGGCTTTGGCCTCGCTCCAGGAGAAATATCAAATTGTAGTGATTGATGCACCCCCGAACTTATCACTGCTCAACGTCAATGCCATTCTCTCGGTCCAGGACTTGATTGTTCCGGTCATGGCGGATTTCTTCTCCTATGACGGGTTGAAATTGCTGTTTGAGTCGTTGGCCCAGTTCGAACGTGACCTGCAATATAGCCTCGAAAACATTTTTGTCGTGCTCAATAACTACAATGCTGCCGAAGTGGTGTGTCAGCAAAGCCGGAGGGCCTTGGAAACCCATTATCTCGATTATTTGCTCAAGTCCGTCATCCGCAAATCAACGGCGTTTCCCAAAAGCACCTCCGTCCAGAAATCCGTTTTTGAGCTTGATCCAAAATCCAAAGCCGCCCTTGATATTGCTGCCCTCACCGATGAAATTCTGTCCCATTTCACCAAAACAGGTCATGAGGCTCAATCTGTTGCCGGGAGGAAGCGATGACCAAACTCAAACCAACCGGCACCTGGGATGATCATGTCGCCAAAGACCGCCCAAAACTGGGCAAACGCCCTGAATTTCCCTGGCAGGTACGAAGCCCGGAACCGAACGACGTAGTGCAACCTCCTTCCGGTGAACAGTTTTCCGGCGACGAAAAAAACGAATCAACCTGTAGCCAGCTACAACCGACTGTAGCCAGCCAGACGGCTACAGTTCAACTGCCTGTAGCCAGCATGCCGGCTACAGATTCAACTCGTAGCCAGCTCCATGATTCAAACCCCCGAACCGTGAAACGCCCCAACCAAAATTCCAGCTACGAATCCCGCAACCTGGGCAAGATCACGATTCGGCTGAACCAGCAATTGATCAATAAAATCAATGACTTCTGTTATCACAACAATATCGAGAAACAGTTCTTTTTTGAAACCGTAGCCAGCTACACAGTTGAAAATGTAGCCAGCCAGCCAGCTACACTTTTAACCAGAACTGTAGCCAGCCAGCCAGCACATGATGACATGATGATATTTTCAACCCATGATGACATCATCATGCGGTACCAAACTTACACAAATCGGGCCTGGACCCGCCGCGACGACCGGGAAGGAAAACGCTTTAACCAGGTTGATATTCGCCTCATCGAGATTGCCATTATCAGTACGATTGAAAAGAAATTGCGGGGCAACACCGCCAAACAGCCAATCAAGAGTTTCAACTATTTCACCCAGGAAATTGAGCTATTGCTCGAACAACAGCGCAACGGGGACCTCCCCGCAGCTTTGAACGAGTACCATAAATACGTTATCAGCACTTGGAACAAACGCATCAAACCGCTCCGGGACAATAAATGGGGCATCTCCGAAGCACCCGCAAAATGACTGGGAAACATGGGTGGAGTGATTGACTCAAGCTGGCTGATGAGGGGATGACCGGAGCGACTCATAGAGCCCTAACTCAAGCATCAACCGAAGCAATCCAACCCTGGTTTGTTCAGATTGGAGCGCCTGTTTGCTCAAAGATTCATGGACGTGAAAATCATCAATGATGGCGTTGAGCAAAACCTGAGTCAGGTCCGGCGAAGATGAAAACTGTTCCTTGGTGTTGGCCAGCGCCTGTTGGCGCAAAACCTCCGATTCCACCATTTTTCCCATCAGGGAATGTTGTACATACGTCAGTTGGTCTTTGTCTGACACATCCCCCTCAAAGATTTCGTTCAGTTTGGCGATAATCTCGGCCAACCGGGCCTTTTCCTTTTCCTGGACCTGCCCGCTTCCCACTTCCGTCAGCGGCAGGAGTTTTCCGGCCAGCCCCACACCAAGCGGCAAAGCACGGTTTCCCTGGTCCTTCAGCCGGTGATGCGTCAAAACCACTTTTGAGAGGTCAACGCCTTCCCGTTCGCGGCCAAATTCCAGCAGCGGCAGCAGCCGTTTGAAAAAAATGGCCCGTTTTTCAATCGCCGTGTTGCCATAATCGAAGATCTGCCCCAGAAACGCATAGAGCCGCAGAAACGCGCCCAGATTGCGCTTGAAGAGAAGCAGGGCGTTGAGTTCGTTCTGGGCGGATTGTTCCGCGTTTGGATCATGTTGGGCGCGGGCAGCGGTCAGCGCCTGGCGGGCGGCGGCATATCGTTTGAGCAGCCGGTCGGCCACCGGTTCCAGCGCGGCGGAGAGTTCTCCCTGGGTGGCTTTGGGGTTCAGTTCCACGGTGACAACCCGCTCAATTTCATGCTCGTCGTAATAGCCTTCGGCGTCGAGTTGCGCCCGCAGTTTGAAGACCAGATGGGGGTCGGTGGCTCCTTCCAGCTCCGCCGTTTCGTAGAAGACTTTGAAGGCGGCCAGGATTTCCTCCGGGTCGTTGACGAAATCCAGAATGTACGTGGTGGTTTTGCCCGGAGTGGCGCGGTTCAGCCGCGAGAGGGTTTGCACCGCCTGGATGCCGGCCAGCCGTTTGTCCACGTACATGCCGCACAAAAGCGGCTGGTCAAAGCCGGTCTGGAACTTGTTGGCCACGAGCAGGATTTGATATTCGGGTTGGGCAAAGACAGTGCGGATGTCCTGCCCCTTCAGGTTTGGGTTGAGCGCCGGGCTTTTCTCGGTGAACGGGTCGGGGCCTGATTCGGGGTCGTTGACTTCACCGGAAAAAGCGATCAGCGCCCCGATGTCATAGCCCTGGGCGGCGATATACTTCCGGATGGCCAGATGCCAGCGGACGGCCTCCAGGCGGCTGCCGGTGACCACCATCGCCTTGGCCCGGCCATTCAGGAGCGGGGCCACGTTTTCGCGGAAATGCTCCACCACCACCTGCACTTTCTGGCTGATGTTGTAAGGATGGAGCCGCACCCAGCGCATCAGTCCTTTGAGGGCTTCGCTCCGCTCCACTTCGGTTTCATCCAGGTTGCGGCCTTCGTGGGCCAGTTTGAAGGCCAGCTTGTAGGGCGTGTAATTGCGCAGCACATCCAGGATGAAGCCTTCCTCAATCGCCTGCCGCATCGAGTACACATGGAACGGTCCCGGCAGGTTTCCCGGTCCGGCGGGCAGGTCCGGCTGGGGTCGCCGTCCGAACAGCTCCATGGTTTTGGCCTTGGGCGTGGCGGTGAACGCTACGAAGGAAACGCCGGGCGTTTCGGCGCGGGCCGCCATTTGGGCTGCCAGGAGGTCTTCGGTGCTGACTTCGCCGCCGTCGGCCAGTTCGGTCAATTCTTCGGCGGAGAGCACCTGTTTGAGCTTGGTCGAGGCTTCGCCGGTCTGGGAGCTGTGGGCCTCGTCGGCAATCACGGCAAAGCGTTTGCCCTCCGTGGCGGAGAGCGCCTGCACCTCTTTCAGCGCAAAGGGAAAGGTCTGGATGGTGCAGACCACGATTTTCTTGCCGCCGGAGAGCGCCTGCGCCAGTTCGCCGCTTTTACTGGCGGATTCACCTTTGACGACGGCCACCACGCCCTGCACCCGTTCAAAATCAAACACGGCTTCCTGCAACTGGGAATCGAGCACCGTCCGGTCGCTGACCACCACGACCGTATCAAACAGTTTCCGCTGCTGCGCGTCGTGCAAATCCGCCAGAAAATGGGCGGTCCAGGCAATCGAGTTGGTTTTGCCCGAACCCGCCGAATGCTGAATCAGATATTTCCGCCCCGGCCCTTCACCGGCGACGGCGGTCAGCAGTTTCCGCGTCACGTCAAGCTGGTGGTAGCGGGGGAAAATCACCGCCGTGATTTTCTTCTTGGCGTCCCGTTTGGTGACCAGATAGCGCCCGATGATGTCGAGCCAGCTTTCGCGTTCCCAGACTTCCTCCCACAGATAGGCGGTCCGGTGCCCGGCGGGATTGACCGGGTTTCCCGCTCCGCCGCCGTCGCCCCGGTTGAACGGCAGGAACACGGTGCCCGCCCCGTGCAGTCTGGTTGTCATCATGGCCGCGCTGTTGCTCACGGCAAAGTGAACCAGCGCCCCACGGGGAAACTCCAGCAACGGCTCGGCGGTCGCCTGCCCCGGCGGTTTGGGCTGGCGGTCAAACCGGTACTGGTCAACTGCGTCTTCCACCGACTGCGTAAAGTCGCTTTTCAGTTCGACCGTGGCCACCGGAATGCCGTTCAGAAACAGCACCAAATCAAGCGTGTTCTCGTTATGGACCGAGTAGCGCACCTGCCGCACCACGCGCAGCCGGTTGGCCGCATAGCGGGCCTGCAAATCCGGATTCATGGCGAGCGCCGGTTTGAACTGGGCCAGCCGGAGCGGTTGCTTGAGGCCAAGCATCTCCACGCCGCGCCGGAGGGTTTCCAGGGTTCCCTTTTCATTGAGGGTTTGCCGAATCCGGTCCAGCACCACTGTTTCCGTTGCCGGGCCGTGGTTTTTCGTGAGCGTCTCCCAGGCTTTCGGCTCGGTTGCCTTGAGCCAGTCCAGCACATCCGGGGGAAACAACGCCCTGGCGCGGTCGTAGCGGGCCGCGTCACCCTCCGCATAATGCCAGCCGTGACCGCCCAAATAGGTACAAATGTCGTTCTCAAACTCAATTTCCTTGTGCAGGCTCATAGGTCCTCACAATGCGATGAAGCAAGACGACCAACTCATTAAAATCCAGAAAATGCAGACACTGTCTGCAAAATGCAGGTTTGGCAAGTTCGGTTTTCGGTGGCTTTTTTTTCACGGCGTGGCCTCCGGTTTCGTCCAGTCGCGCACGTCAATCTGCCCCGTGACGGCAGCGGAAATCAGGGCGGAACGGCGTTCTTTCAAGAGTTCGATGGCGCGGTGAGCTTCGGCAATGAGTTCGTCAATTTTGGCGGTTTCGCATTCAATAAAACAAATTATTTGTTCTTGTTCCAACTTCGGTGGAAGAGCAAAAGCAAAGTTCAAAAATAATGGCATTCGTAAAGAATCCACAGTGGATTTGGCTCCACCTTCCAGCGCCACCTTGTGAAAAGTTGAGGCCAAGTACCAAAAAAAGAATTTCCCTGTAACAAACCTGAATTGATTCATCATGTATACACGTTGGTGGAAATCAAATTTTCCGTCCACATAATGAAAAACTTTACCCACCCCTACCCCATCTCCAGCAGTTAGAACTGCTTCACAATCAAAAGTAAAAGTGTCAATTTTCTCAATTGTTTGTGAGCGAACGAAAAAGGGATACGCCCCGTCAACAACTGCATTAACCGTGTCTTTGTCCCCTGTTTGGACTTTACAAAGAAATTTCAACCGTTTTACCTCCCAATGCTCCGGCACCTCTCCCAACCATTCAATCCCTGAATCCTTCATCGGAACATCCGGGTCCAGCCCCTTGGTGACCGCATGGGAAATGACGGCCTGCCGCTTTTCCTTGAGCAGTTCAATCAATCGTTCCTGTTCGGCGATGAGGGCGGAGAGGGAGGCGGTTTCGAAGTCGAGGAAAGCGGCTATGGAGGTTTGCTCTTCAATTGGGGGAAATGCAATTGATAGTTCTTTCAAAGACTCCCTATTGATTTTTGGCATTGCTACACGGTCGGATTCTAAAATTGCTCTCGTGGAAAATTGTTCAGATAGAAGGAACCAAAACAGGAACCTATTAAAAAGTAATTTTAACGGCCTCAGCGGGTACATGTCGGCACTGCACAAACAGTCTTGGGGGGCAATACATACCTTCCTCAGTGCTGGTCGAATTTTGCAGTAAATTACATCACCTTCTTGACAAAGGTACTTACCACTTTCCGCTCCCTGCTCTTCCGCTGTTTCTAATAAAATAATTTTGCCCGTGTTTGATTCAATATGGTTTGGAGCTATCAAAACCATTTCTTTGTAGGGTGAATACTCAGGGTTCACCTGGCCCTCCGCAACAAACAAACATCTCCGAAGCTTTAATATCTTCCAATACTTGGGCACCTCTTCGGGCCATTCAACTCCGCAGTCTTTGTATTCTGAGTGATGCGGCAGGCTCATTGCTGGCCTCCTTCGGTTGCAGTGTTGGCTTCGAG
>JAIBAN010000079.1 GCA_019695185.1 Blastocatellia bacterium
CGCCAGCTTTTTGGCGGTGGTTTTCTGCACGAAATCAATCTGGACAGCCCGACACAGGTACAAAAAGCCTTTGCCCAGCGCGGGGTCAGCCTGCGCAGCACCAGCCGCTGGGCATTGGCCGAGTATTCCGAGCGGGAGGATGTCCGGCTGTTTCAGGAATACCGCAAAGCCAGCAAGTTGTGCAGTTCGTTTTTGGACGTGCTGCCCCAGGCTATTCATCCACGGACGGGGAGGCTCCATCCGACGTATGAACAATGTGGCGTCGTTTCGGGACGCTTCAGTTGTCATTCACCGAACCTTCAGCAATTGCCCCGTGAAAAAGAGTTTCGCGCCTGTTTTGTGCCGGAAGCGGGAAATTGTCTGGTGATTGCCGATTATTCGCAAATTGAATTGCGGGTGGCGGCGGAACTCAGTCAGGACCGGCGGATGATGGCTGCCTATCAACAAAAACAGGACCTCCACACGTTGACCGCCAGTCTGATTACCCAAAAAAACCTGGAGCAGGTCACCAAAGCCGACCGGCAGGCTTCCAAGGCAGTGAATTTCGGATTGCTTTACGGTCAGGGCGCGCGCGGGCTGAAAAGCTATTCCAAACAAAGCTACGGTGTGGATATGACGCTGGAGGAGGCTGCTCTCTTTCGGGAGCGTTTTTTCCAAGCCTATCGCGGCATTTCCAACTGGCAGCGCAAGACTGCCCGTGAAAGCAAGCGACTGACTGAAACCCGGACCTTTTGGGGCCGCCGCTGGCTGCTTGAAGGGCATCAGCCGGACCTGCCGACGCTGCTCAATATGCCGGTGCAGGGAACCGCAGCCGACATCACCAAACTCGCCCTGGCTAAACTGGTGCCCGCTCTGACTGACACCGGAGCGCGCATCATTGGCTGCATTCACGATGAAATTTTGCTGGAAGCCCCGCTGGAGACCGCCCCGCAGGCGGCCTCCATCTTGACCGAAATGATGGAAACCGCCGGAAGGGAAGTCCTCAAGGAAGTTCCGGTCGAGGCTGAAAGCCGGATATGCCGGAACTGGGCGGAAAAGTAAGGGCTATTGGTGTGGAATTGCTTCAGTTCTGAGGTAGGTGCGGGCGATACATGTTGGCTTTGCTTGATACTCCAAATAGCTCAATGTCAACTAAAGGTAACTTGTTCAAGACTTTCAAATGTTCAAAAGCGGCAAGGTACCCTTCAACTCCTGTTTTATTGATTGAAATGCCATTTTCCTTTTCCAGAAAAGTGATTTCATCAGCAGTGACTGGTCTGACAATTCTATAAACTGTTACAGGGGTTGAACAGTGAAGAGCTGCACGAGTTTTGGCTAACACATGCGCTGCTAGCCACCGGATTTCTCCAAACTGGTAAGGTATAGAGATCAAACAGGCTGATTGATCAGTGAGAAGCTGTTCCAGGTAAGGCAAAAGTCTTTCATCAATTCGCGGAGATGAAATGAGATTGTTTAATGTAATTGCCTTATCTGAAGAATTGATGGTTGTTAGACGATCAATTAGGTATTGAAGAGTTGGGGTGTCAAGCATAGTTAGTTGCCTCTCTGAATAAGATTATGACCCAGTTTTGAATAATTTTACCATTCCGATCACATGACTAATTGTCACTTTTTGCTTCAATGGTAAGTCCAGTTTTTCACGTGCACTGGTTCCAATATCCGCAAACTCATCTCCTTTTTTGGTCCACAGGTGTAGATTCGGATGCTCTTTTAAAGGAACACCGTCAACCATCATTTCCCGCAGCGCTTCGCTTCTGCTGGGGTCATTGACGGCTGTAACAACCCTTGAAATTGTTAAACGGTTATTGGTGAGCATCTGAACTTGGTTGGCAAGAAAATCATATTCTGCTTCAAGTGCTTTCCGGTGAGCAGCCAGATAAAATTGGATGAAATCACTCTTCCATTTATCTTGCTCATGAATAGGTAATTTATCAAAATTTTTACCTAAAAAATCAAAACCAGTTTCTTGCTGGTTTTGGCGGAGTTCGGCAATTTCCTTTAATTCATGGACAAGATATTGAGCATCAGCAACTGTTCCAACACCCCAAGCAAGGCGGTTCCAGGCATCATAATTTATTTTTGAAAAAACAAGCCCTGGGCTATCAAAATTGTATTTTTTGACTTCCAGCAGGTGTTGACGGGACACGTTCAAGCCAAATTTTTGAAGTGATCGTTGAACTCTACCCAAGTCGTTTTGTTGTAAAAGTTCAGTTCTCAGATTTGCTATCTGATCTTCAGGGGTATCTCTCCAAGACCAAGAATCAAAATCACGTTGGCCACCGGAAACCAATGGGAAAATTTGGGAGGGCAACGGCGCAACCGTATCGAATTCTGATGAAGGTGAAGACTTAGGAAAAGAAGCCAATCTTTGGATAGACGATTCAGTTGTTGTGGTTTGATTTAAATTTGAAGGTCCAGTGTTGATGGCAACACCATTCCGGACAGCCCCTCCGCCCACATTTCCAATCACGACCAGGGAAGTTCCGGTCATGACCACGCTGCCGTGGGAAATGGAGTCTGTGACGCGGGCGGCGGGTTGGCCTTCGATGATGCAGCCCGGTGCGCCGGTGACAATCACGCCTCCGCAGGCGAGGCTGTCAGTAAGCCGGGCGGCGAAATTGCCGTCGTGAATGGTTTGTTTGGCTGCCGTCACAATCACGGACGGGTCAGTATCGGTATCAAGTGACAGCCGGGCTGCGTGTAACGGTTCGGTGGTGGTGCTCATGGGCGTCGAGTCAATCCTCCTGCATTTCGGTTGACTGACACTGAGCACGTGGTGTGCCAAATGAGTTAAATTAGCTGCTGAAGTCTGGGAACTTATTCATTCAACTATGGTTAAAGAGAGAAAGTAAAAAGAGACACAGTCAATTTGAACCACGGGAAAATCGGAAACTCATTTTGAATTTAATTTAGGGCTGATGGCGTACCGCCGGTTTATCTGACTGGTGCCCGAAACGCAAAACCCTGAACCCTGAACCCTAGACCCTGAACCCAAGAAACCCTGAACCCTAAATTCTTCTGTAAATTCCGGACTTTTCCAAAGAATTTTCTTTAAGTGTTTGACAGGTTCGGAACGGCTTCAGTAGAGTGCCGCCTACGGGCCAACTTTCTCCACTCTCCGGTTCGTTTGCACGCACACAACACAACCAATTGTCCTTATCAGCAATCCTTTCTTCATTAACTCATTGTCACACGTTTCGCCACGTGGTTTCGGTTGTTCTGGCTTGAACCTCCTGAGAGAAGGAAAAACACCCATTCCCAGGGTTTGAACAAGAGGAAAAAGTTTATGGTCAAAAGAGGCCGTTTTGTCGCTTTCTTGTGTTTGTTGGTGGTTTTTGCGGTATCCGCAGGCAGCCGCCTCACTGTCAACGCCGGTTCGGGCCAAACCGGACCTCGCCTGCAAGCGCCACGCGCCGTGGCTGCCCCACTTCCACGCTTTGAATCACGTCTCATCCATCCGTTTGACCCGGCTTCTGATTCATCCCCAGAGGCTGGAACCGGTGTTGCAACCGGCGATTTCAATGGAGATGGAATCCCTGAATTTGCTGTTTTGGGGGATGGGAGCGTGACATTCTATCAGGGAACCTCCGCTGGTGAGTTCCTTCCCGGTTCGACTTCGATTGCCACGGGAATCAATACCATTGCCGCAGCGGACATTGACCGGGACGGTTGGACGGAATTGTTGGAGCTGAATTCCCAGACGGGCACGCTCATGGTTTATGGCGATGGCCGCAGTCCGGGACGGATGCAATCCTGGAGCACTGCTTCCGACTGGCAGTTGCGCGGTTTGCTTTCGGTCGTATCGGGCGCGACCCGGCTGGCGACCGGTGATGTCAACGGTGACGGTTTTCAGGACGTGTTGGCCCTGGGACCACAACAATTTACTTTACTATTGGGGAGCACAGAGGGCCTGACTCAGGCCGGAACCTGGTCGGCTCCGAGTGGAAGTCAGCTTCGGGATGCCGCCTTTGACACCCAGGGGAACCGGATTCTGATGGCTGATGAAGGTGGCCAGCAAGTGCTGGTGTGGCAGTTTCAAGCGTCTCAGATTGAGGTGGCGGCCAACCTGCCGTTGGGAATTTCCGTGACGGCCCTGGTGGTGGGCGACCTGAATGGGGATGGCCAGCCGGATGTGGTGGCTGCTTCGCAAGAAGGCTTCCTGGCAGTCGCTCTGGGCAAACCGGATGGGAGTTTTGAGACTTCGAAACTCTTTCCTTCACGGGCCGGTACCACCCGCATGGAATTGGCTCAGGTCAACACCGACGGCTGGGTAGACATTCTGCTGAACGATGCCACCGGACGGATTGCAGCAGCGTTTGGAACCGGTGATGGCGGATTTGCCGCGCCCGTGCTGATTGGACAGGCCGGGCAGGCCAAAGCCTGGGTTTCCACCCGCATCAATGCCGATGCCTTTTCCGATATGGCCACGGTCAATCAAACGGGCTTGTCCTTTATCGTCACCCAACCGCAGGCCACGCTGACGGTGACCACCGTTCAGGACAACGGCGACAATAACAGTCCCACTCCGGGTTCATTGCGCAAAGCCATTTTGGATTCAATTGCCAACGGCGGACCGGATTCGATTGTGTTCAATATTCCGGTTGGACAGGCAACAAACGGCATTTTTATCATCAAGCCGCCGATTCCGCTGCCTGCCGTATCCGGTGGAGCCACCACCATTGACGGTTCGACCCAACGGACCAATACCAGCACTGACACAAATCCCAGCGGTCCGGAAATTTTCATTGACGGCAGCACCCAGGGGGTAACGGTCGGTTTGGTTCTCAATTCCGGCAGTAACGTGGTTCGGGAAATCGGCATTGGCAAAACCAATGGTCCCGGCATCCAGATCACCGGAGCCGGAGTCATCAATAACAGCATTGAAGGCTGTTATATTGGGACCAATTCCGATGCCACCGCCGCCCAGGGAAACCAGGTCGGGATTGATGTGCGCAATGGGGCATCAAGCAACGCCATCGGCGGAGCAACTGCCGCCGCCCGCAATATCATTTCGGGAAACAGCAATTTTGGCATTGTCTTTGACGGTGCCGGAACCACCAATAACAGCATTCGCAACAATGTCATCGGACTGAACCGGGCGGAAGCGGCTGCGGTGGGAAACAACGGCGGCATTTCCATTCAGGCCGGTTCCTCCAACAATATTATTGGCGGATTGGGAACCTCTGACGGGAACACCATTGCCGGGAATGTGACTCCGGCCCGACCGGATATTCTGATTACCGGCACGGGAACCATTTCGAATTCCGTTCAGGGAAACCGGATTGGAACCAATGCCGCTCGTGCGACGCTCAGTGCCGGGGGAGACACCATTCGAATTTCCGGGAATGCTTCGTTAAATCAGATTGGCAGCACCTCAAGCGGTGGTGGCAACCTGATTGGGTTCAGCGGCGGAAACGGGGTGACGGTGGGGGACAGTCCGGCTGACGCCAATACCCTCCGCAATACCATCCAACGGAACACTATTTTCGGAGCCAGCGGCCTGCCGATTGATCTGGGCGGGGATGGCGCAACCAACAATGACAGCGGTGACACCGATAGCGGCCCCAACGGACTGCAAAACAGGCCGGTGATTGGGAGCGTGACTCTGAGTGGGGCCAATCTGGTGATTTCCGGTTCGCTTGACACCCCGAATCCCAACACGGCCACGATTGAAATCTATGCGGATTTTGCCGCCATCGCCAACCCGCCGACACCAGCCAACCAGGTGTTTTTGATTACTGCCACACCACAGGCAAACGGCACCTTCACGGCAACGGTGGCGGCACCTTCGGGGTCCTTTACTGTCAGTTCCAATGCCACAGATGCGTTGGGAAATACCTCGGAATTTTCCGCCGGTGTGTCGGTTACCACGTTGCCTGATTTGCTGCCCCAGAATTTGGGAGTCAATCCCAACATTATTGCGGCGGGTGGAACAGTCACCGTTTCATTTACCGTTCGCAATCAGGGGAATGCTCCAACGACAGTTACCAGTACCGCCAGCATTGTGCTTTCGACTGACAATGTGATTGATTCCACCGATATCCAGATTGGAACCATTTCCACCCAGCCTTTGGCAGCCAGCGGGACCGTCAACCTGACGGCCAGCAGTTTGACCATTCCGGCGGGCACTCCCACCGGAGCCCGTTTCATCGGGGTGATTGTGGATTCGGGAAATGCCGTGTCGGAATCCAGCGAAACCAACAACACCGCGTCAGTCAGCCTGACCATTGCGGCACCCAAGCCTGATTTGGCGGTGGGGGCTTTGAGCCTTTCCAGTGCCGCCACGCCTCCGGGAGGAGCGGTGACGGTCAACCTAACGGTTTCCAACCGTGGTACCGGAAATGCTGCCGCTTCAGTGACCCAGGTCCGCCTTTCGACCGACGGCACCATTGGGCCGGAAGACGCCCTGCTGGCCAACATCAACACCGGAAGTATCGTCGGAGGGGCTTCGCTGCCGTTGACCATGACGGTGACAATTCCCACCAGCGTGGCACCGGGAAGCTACTTTATTGGCGTGGTGCTTGATTCAGCCAACTCAAATGATGAGGCAGACGAAACCAATAACTCAGGTTCCGTTCCGTTCCTGGTTTCCGGACTGCCGGATTTGATTGTGGAAACGCTGAACGTCAATCCATTGAATGTGGCTCCGGGCGGCAATCTGACCATCAGCTTTAACATTCGCAACCAAGGAAGTACCGCTGCACCGAGTACAACGCATGACGTGCTGCTCTCGCTGGACAACACCATCCGCAATGGTGAAGACCTGCTGCTGGTCAGTCGTCCAACCGGAACGCTGGCTCCTGCCGAAGTTTCCACCGTGACTGTCACCATCACCCTGCCGGCCAATGTTGGACCGGGGGCCAAATTTATTGGCGTGATTGCCGATTCGGGGAATCTGGTCGGCGAGGCAAATGAAAACAATAACATCCGTTCAACTCCGATTGCTGTGGTGGATGCGGTGCCTCCGACGGCTTCGTTGCTGCGTCCCAAGGGTGGGGAAACCCTGGCTGCCGGACGGGCTTTTGACCGGATTGAATGGACTGCCGGGGATGACATCGGGATTGCTTCCCAGGAATTGCGTCTCTCCACCGATGGCGGACTGACCTTCCCATCAGTCATCACCACCGGAATTGCCGGGGATGTGCGGTCGTTTGTCTGGCCGATTCCGACTGGGTTAAACACTGCCACCGCCCGTGTGCAAGTTGTCGTCAAAGACGCAGCCGGCAACCAGGCCACTTCGGCCAGCCCGCAGAACTTCCTGATTGCACCGCCTCCGGTGATTGTGACAGGGTTTAAGCTGGGTGGTTCAGGCAAGTTTGTTTTTGTCGTGGCCAATTCCAATATTCAGGCTGGGGCCAAATTGCGGGTAACAGTGGGAACCACCACCGAAACCTTTGATATGACGGTCAAGCCAACCAAGATTCTGGTCAAAGGGGATGTCCGCAGCACACCTGGAAACAAAACCACGCTGGACCTGCTGCCAAAAGGGACGCAATCCACATTGGTGGTGGTCAATCCCAACGGCGTGACATCAGACCCGGTGGCGTTTACGGCTCCATAACCGAAAAGGACTGAGGACTGAGGACTGAGGACTGAGAATTGCGGACAAAGAACCGGCAGAGGAGCAGGGGCAAGAAAAAATTTGCCTCCACTGGAAGCCCAAAGGTACACTCAGTCCTCAGTCCTCGGTCCTCAGTCCTTTTTTATGAATTTTGTCTTCACCCAACGATTTTTGTGGTTGTTTGCCATCGGGCTGGTTTTGCTGCTGGTGGGTTTGTCAGTGCCGCTGACCCGTTGGGCGCTGATTGGTTATGATGTGTTGCTGCTGGCGGCGGCGCTCAGTGATTACCTGCTCACGGAAGACCCCAAAAAACTTCAGGTCAAACGGTTGTGTGAAGGCCGGTTTTCCATCGGAACGGAAAATTCCGTCACGCTTTCGGTGCTCAACAACCTCAAAAGAACCGTTTCCCTGCAACTCAAGGACGAGTATCCCCCGGCACTGGAAGCGACCGGGCGCGAGGCCCGGCTGACCGTGCGTCCGCGCCAGCGCAAATCCCATACATACACAGTTTTTGCGGATGCCAGAGGCGATTACCGGTTTGGTGATATTGCCGTGCGGTATGGCGGCCCGCTCGGTTTAATCTGGCGGCAAGTCACGATACCGGCGGCAGAGGTCGTCAAGGTTTATCCGAATATTCAGGAAGCCAAGAAAAACGAGTTGTTTGCCCAGCGGAACCGTGATTTACGAATGGGCCAGCGGCGCATCCGGCATAAAGGGCAGGGGCGCGAATTTGAGTCCCTGCGGGAATTTGTGACGGGCGATGAAATCCGGCACATTTCCTGGTCGGCCACGGCCCGCCGGGGCAAGCTTGTAACCCGGCAATATCAGGTCGAGCGCAGCCAGAATATTGTGGTCATGTTGGATTGCGGGCGGTTGATGACATCCCGGATTGACAAGCTGACCAAACTTGACCATGCCATCAACGCCGCGCTTTCCATTGCGTATGTGGCCACTGCCGGAGGGGACAATTTCGGGTTGCTGACCTTCTGCCGCCGGGTTGAAACCTATCTGCCTCCCAAACATGGGCATGGCCAACTGAATGCCGTGCTTGAAGCCCTCTATAACGTCCATGCCGAATTGATTGAACCCTCTTACGCACGGGCCTTCAGCTATCTCAATACCAATTGCCGCAAACGCGCCCTGGTCATTATTTTGACTGACCTGGTGGACCGTGACGCATCGGCGGAATTGCTGGCCCATACCTCAACCCTGCTGCCGCGCCATTTGCCATTGATTGTGACCATCGGTGATAAGGATTTGCGGGGCCTGGTCCAACAGATTCCTGCCACCGCTCAGGAGGTATTTGAACAATCGGTGGCGGAGGAACTGATTCACCAACGCGAATCAGCTTTGGGCCGGATTATCCAACTGGGTGGTCTTGTGTTGGATGTTCCCACCGGCAAACTTTCGATTGAACTGGTCAATAAATATCTGGAAGTGAAGGAGCGAGGCTTGCTTTAGGACTGAGGACAAAATCAGGACTGAGGACTGAGGACTGAGGACTGAGAAAACATCTCCGGTTTGAGGTGGAATATGTCCGAACAAATTTCACCTCTCATAGGCGAGCCTTTTTCTTCTCATAATGACCATATCTGGCTTGAAAAACTGAAAGCAAATCCGCTTGCTCATGGAATGCGGAGGCGTTTCCTGGTGGTGGCTCATGAAAGTGACTTATGGATGACAAACACTCAGTCCTCAGTCCTCAGTCCTGGTTTTGTCCTCAGTCCTCAGTCCTTAATCAATACTGATTACTTTCATCCGGCGCAAAACTTTGGCCAATTCAATCCGTCCGCGATTGATGCGGGATTTGACCGTGCCTTCGGGGATTTGCAGCCGGTCCACGATTTCCTGGTAGGTCAGCTCGTCAATGTCACGCATGATGACGCATTGGCGTAAGTCGGGAGAAAGTTTCTCGATGGCCTCACGAACCTGTAACCGCCGCTCCTTGCGTTCGATATGCTTGTGGGGGGTATCCACCCGGCTCCGCAAGTAGTGGGTATGGTTTTCGATGTCGTCACCCCCGTCCACGGGTTGGCGTTGGCGGCGGCGGTAATCGTCAATAATCAGATTCCGCGCCAGTCGCATGAGCCAGTTGCTCAAATCGCCCAGGGAAGGGTCATACTGGTCGAGTGATTTGTAAATCCGGACAAACACATCCTGGGTCAAGTCTTCGGCCAACTCATGGCGGGCAACGAAACGATAGGCCAGATTGTAAATGCGGCGGGAAAAGGTCCGGACCAGCAATTCCCAGGCACCGGAATCCCCGGACCGGCACCGATTGACAATATCCACGTCAATCGTCGGATGCGACGATGACTCAGTTGCCGGAATCGGTGCAAACAGATCATCCTTGACCTGCTCGTTTTCCAGCATATGAGGATCAATCAGTGACTCTTCGTTTCCGTCCACAGGTGTCATGGGAAATCAAAAAAATGTGATTGGGGATTTTGAGCTTGGAGCAACAAGATACCACGCGAACCCTGAATCAGACAAACTCCTTTGAGCTTCAAATTTTCGAGGAAAAAGGAAAAAGGAAACAGCCTGCCTTTTTTGTTGGCTGAGTTCCTGCCGCCTGAAGGCGGAACTCAAAACTCAAAACTCAAATTTCAAAAAAACCTGCGTTTGAAGTCCAAATGCCGTTCTTTGGCTTTGGCCAGCAAGCTTTTGAATTCAGCTTCATTCCGAATGGAGTTGAGCAGTTCGTCATTTTCAAAATAGGGCACACAGAAGAACCCGTTTTCAATCGTGAGACGCAACATGCGAAGGGCCGAAGGCTTTTCATTGAGCACGGCATAAGCCTGAGCTGCTTTGTAGAGGGTTTCTCCGTCACTGACACCTCGTTGGGCAATCTGGTGTTCGGTTTCCCGCAGCAATTCCACCCCGGCCTTGGCATTGCCTTCCAGTCCGTAGCTGATTGCCTTGCCAATTTGGGCAAAAACCACCTGACTGTCCATTTGATAGGCGCGGTCAAATGAAATGATCGCCCGAGCCCGGTTTTTGAGATAGAGATTGGCCAGTCCGTCATAGAAAACGAAAATAGGAGCGTCGGTCCGGTCACGCAGACCTTTGAGAAATTTTTCATACTGGCCGTCATACAAATAATAATTGTAGATGGCGTTGCGCAGGCGCGGGTCAATGTTGATGGCCAGTTCGCCTTCGGCAATGGATTCGGGCAGAAAACCGGCGTAACGGTAGGCGTAACTGAGTTCCCAATGGGCTCTGGCATTATTGGGAGCCATTTTGACCACATTGCGCAGGAGGGGAATCGCTTCCTCAACCCGATTGGTTTCCGTCAAAAGCGGGGCGTAATAAACCCGGATTTCGGGATTTTCCGAATTGATTGCCAACGCTTTATCATAGGCAGCCTGCGCGCGGGAATAATATTCCTTGCCCCCAAAGGTCCGCGTGGCGTTGGCATTGTAGGCACGTCCCAACTGAGCCCAGGCCAGAGCGTAATGAGGGTCCAGTTCAGTGGATTTTTCCAGCATTTCAATCGCGGCGGTATAGTTTGTCGAGGCAATCAAATCACGTCCTCGCAGGAAATATTCATAAGCTGCCGGATTCTGGGGAACATCCAGCCGGAGCGCTGCTGTTTCCGTGGGGGAAAGGTTGAGCTTGAGCCCTTTGACGATTTCCTCTGCCACCCGGTCCTGCACCGTCAACAGTTTTTCATATTTGAGGTCGAGCGTATCGCGCCACAGAATGGAGTTTTTTTCCACGTCCACCAGTTGGGCCGTGATGCGCAGGTCGTTTCCATCTTTGAGATAGCTGCCGGTGAGCACCGTGTTGACGCTCAACTCGGTTCCGACTTTCTGGGGGTCGGCCATTTGATTGCGATAGCGGTCCACGGCTGAGGATGGCCGGACGGTCAGTTCCCGTACATACCCAAGTTTGGTAATCACGGCATCAGCCAGTGAAAATCCCAAAAAATTTGTCTCCGGGTCAGGCTTCAGGTTGTGGAAAGGCAGAATGGCGAGGGTCCGCCCCTGCAAGCCTTCGGGTGGTTTGCCTTTCCGGACAAACACCACATAGCCAAGCCCGCCGCTGACCAAAACAAAAAGCAGGATGGCCGCCAGCGCAAATCGCTGCAACCGTGAAAAAGAGCTGGTGGGCGGGGGCAGGTCCGGGGACGAGGCAACCGGCGGAACCGACCGACTGATGCGTTCATCCGAGGTCAGCAGCCGGGCCCGCTCATCGCTCATGGAACGTTCCAGTTCAACCTCGAAATCAATCTGCCGCCGGAGATTTTTCAGGTCAACCACCAGGTCAAGGGCTGTTTGATACCGTTCGGCTGCATTTTTGCGCAGCATTTTGCTTAAAATACGTTCCAATTCAGGATGGATGTCAGGCAGGGTGGAGGCGATTGGGGTTGGTTCCCGGTCCAGAATCGCCACCATCACGTCACTAGGGGTTTCTCCGTCAAAGGGAGCGGTTCCGGCCAGCATTTCATACATCACAATGCCCAGGGAGAAAATATCGGAACGTCCGTCAACTTTGAGTCCGCGCGCCTGCTCCGGGGACATATAGTGGGTGGTGCCCATGACAACTCCGGCATCGGTTTCAAACCGGGTGGCTGCCGTGTGATGGGCAAAGGGGTGCGGCTTTTCCGCCAGTTTGGCCAGTCCGAAATCAAGCACCTTGACATAACCGTCCCGGCGCAACATGACATTTTCGGGTTTGATGTCGCGGTGCGTGATGCCAGCGGCATGGGCGGCGCTCAGGGCCTCTCCCACCTGGATACAGATTTCGATGGCTTCGCGGCAGGAAAATTTTTCATCGGCAATCCGTTCGCGCAGGGACTCACCTTCGATAAATTCGGTGACAATGAAATGCGTGTTGTCAATTTCTCCGATTTCAAAGATGGTCAAAATATTCGGGTGATTGAGTGCTGAAACTGCCCGGGCTTCCTGCTTGAACCGCCGCACCCGGTCCAGGTCGGCTGAGAGGGACTGGGGCAACACCTTGAGGGCAACTTTTCGCCCAAGTTGATTGTCTTCAGCCAGATACACCTCACCCATACCGCCCTCACCGAGCTTTTTCACAAGCGTGTAATGGGTGACCAGAAATCTGTTTTCCAAGCTGTATGTGTGTGCGCCGGGCAGGATTGATTTGAAACTGGAGGAAAAAATTTCGGCGCGGATTCAAAGTATGGATGTTTCGCAAGGATTGTCAAAGAGAATCTGCAAAAGGAGAAGTCTTGGGAGTCTTGGGAGTCTGGGGAGTCTGGGGAGTCTGGGGAGTCCAAAGCCCGACAAGGTGACAAGGTGATGAAAGATTCTTGACTCTCAAGACTCCCCAGACTCCCCAGACTCCCAAGACTCCCGACTGGTTTTACATGTTGTGGGTGGGAATGAGTTTCACCCGGAACCCCAGGGACAGAATTTTGACGGAAGGCCGCAATCCGTTTCGCAGGGCCGTTCGGCAGACATGGCCGTTCATGGTCCAGGAGCCGCCCCGCACCACCTTTTTGGTCTGGTCGCCTCCTTCGAGCCAGGGGGTTCCGTCCAGAGGCAGCCCGTGATAGGTTTCATGCCAGCCATCCTGGCACCATTCCCACACATTGCCGTGCAGGTCATAGAGGCCAAACGCATTGGCGAGCCCCAGGCTGCCCACCGGAGCCGTGTCATTGATGACGCTTTTGGGATTGGACTCGGTGGTGGTGCCGGTTCCTGAATCGGGCAAAACCATTTCACCCAAAGCAAACATGGAGGACGTGCCGGTTCGGCAGGCATATTCCCATTCGGCTTCGGTGGGCAGTTCGTAACAACGTCCGGTTTGCTCGCTTAACCGACGGCAGAATTCAACCGCATCCAGCCAGGAGACATGTTCCACCGGCAAATCCTCGTCCTTGAACATGGAGGGATTGGTTCCCATGACGGCTTCCCATTGGGCCTGGGTGATTTCATGCTTGCCAATGAAGAATTTCGGCAGATTGACCCAGTTTTGCGGGGTTCCACACCGAATCCAATTGGTTGAAACGGAAATTTCAATTTCCCGCCGCCCGGTACCAGCCTGAATTTCCTGGGCGATTTCCTCCGGCATTCCCATCAGAAAGGTCCCACTGGGGATTTCCACCATTTCGAGCGCGACGCCGTTGCCCAGCCCTTCGACAAATGATTTGGCCCGGCGGCGTTTCCGGGTCACAATCTTGCCGCGCGGGTCCATGGTGACCGATTCGAATTCGTACGTGCGCCAGGTTTCGCCCAGGTTATGCGAACCGGATGTAATCAGGCTGCGATACTTTTGTTTGGGAGCAGGTGGCGAAGCAACCGGGAAAACCCCGGTTTTCACAGCGTTCAGCAGTTTGGTCTGGTATTTGGCGGCGGTCACGGATGGAGAAGGGGCGTCGAGCAATGAAACCAAAGGCGGGGGAGCCTGACTGATGGAAACCTCCAGGTCATTGGCCAGTTCCAGCATGGTTTGCTGCCGGTTATGCCGCTCTTTATCCATGGCACGCAGCACCACCCGGCAAACCGCTTCGGGCAGGTCCGGACGGATGGTCCGGGGGTCCGGCGGAACATCATTCAGGTGCTGATAGAGAGTGGCCAGCGGAGTCGTACCCTGAAAGGGAAGTTTGCCCGTCAGCAGTTCAAACAGCAGCACACCCATACTGTACACATCGGCCCGCACATCAATGTCGTCATTGTTGATTTGTTCGGGTGACATGTATTCGGGCGTGCCGGAAATCAGATTCCGTTCGGAGGCAGGTTTGGTTTGCAGACTCATGAGCCGGGCGAGGCCAAAATCCAACACTTTGACCCGTTCGCCCACGGAAGTATATTTTTCCAGAAAAATATTGGCCGGTTTCAAATCACAGTGCAAAACACCTTGCAGATGGGCGGTATAGACGGCTGAACAAATCTGTTGGGCGATTTTGGAAACTTCCGGAAGCGAAAAAAAGGGCTGACTCAGCAGGGCCTGCCGCAAGCTCTGGCCTACCAGATATTCCATAACGAAATAGACGATGCCGTTGATGTCGTCACAATCCAATACATGAATGATATTGTCGTGCTTTAATTTGGCGGCAATGCAGGCTTCGCGTAGAAAGCGGTTGCGAAAATGCGGGTCACTGACCAGTTTGGGATGCAGGACTTTAACAGCGAGGGGAACCTTGAGCATTTGATGGCGGGCGCGGTAAACCAATCCCATGCCACCTTTGCCAATCAACTGTTCAAGCGCGTATTTGTTGCTGAGAATAATGTTGGACCGCAATGCCTGACCATCCGTCGGGCAGAAATCAAAACGTTCGTCCCACTCGTGCTTACATTCCGGGCAGATTCGCATAGATTGTTCTCATCCCCCCTTCTCGACAAGGACTGAAAAACTGAGAATTGAGGACTGAGAAACCCGGAACTGCAGCGTGGTGGCAAAAGCAGGAAACTTTTTAAAAATGGCTTGGGCGCAAACAACGGCTCAAGACCTGCATGTGTCGTTCGGTCCTCAATCCTTTCCCAGCCTGGATCTGTTATAGTTGGTTTGATTTTGTGATCGATTCGGATTGTACTCGAATCAAAATTTCTGAATTTTGGAAACGGCTGGATTAGCCGCAGAAAGAACGGCAAAAAATCCAGGGGCCAGGGTTCAGGGTCTTTTGAATTGAGAATTGAGAATTGAGAATTGAGAATTGTTTTTAACCCCCAAGACTTCCAAGACTCTCAAGACTTCAACACCCTGAACCCTGAACCCTGAACCCTGAACCCTGAACCCTATGCTTTGCACTCCCATCCTTTCCCGTACCCTCGCCACGGTGCCGCAGGCCATGCACCAAGCCGCCGCACAAGCCGATTGGATAGAATGGCGGTTGGACTTTCTGGAAGATTTTGACTTTGGCAATCCGGTGCCGCAGGTGGCCCCGGTGCTGGCCCACAGTCCCCGTCCGGTGATTTTAACTTTTCGCCCTCAGGAACAGGGTGGGGCGCGACCGCTATCCTTGAGTGAGCGGTGGGCTTTTTGGCGACATGCCAGCCAGTTGGAGGCCGCTCGTTTTGATTTTGAAGCCGATTTGGTGAATTGGGCCTTGCAGGAAAACCAGCCGCTTCCTCCGTGGGAAAAAATCATCGTCTCGCACCATGATTTCGAGCAAACACCGGAGGATTTGCCCGGCTTGGTCGGCCAAATGTTTCCCGCTCCGGTGCAAACCTTCAAGCTGGCGACCAAAGCCAGCAACACCAGCGACCTCCTGCGTCTGTTTCAGTTGTTGGAAAGCACTTCCAGGCAGGCAATTGTGATTGGAATGGGCATGCCCGGAGCCGCAACCCGGATTCTGGGGCCGGCCTATGGCAGTTTGGTGACCTTTACGACGGCTGCCGACGGGGCTCCGTCGGCACCAGGACAGTTTTCCGCTCGTGCCTTGCGCGAAGTTTTTCATCTGCCTGCGCTGAATCGGGAAACAACCGTGACGGGGCTGATTGGGTGTCCGGTCGGGCATTCGCTTTCCCCTCACATCCACAATGCAACCTTTGCCGCCTTGGGAATCAATGGAGTGTATGTTCCCTTCGAAGTTCAACCGGACGGCCAGGATTTGCCCGCCTTTGTGCGCAATTTTGTCCATCCCCGCACCCGCTGCTGCGGTTGGCCCCTGCGCGGATTGAGCGTGACCATCCCGCATAAGGTCAATGTGGTCCCGCTTTGTGACCGCCTGACGGAAACGGCCCAAGGTGTGGGGGCAGTCAATACGCTTTTGGTTGAAGACGGTCAACTCATCGGCCATAACACTGATGTGGCGGGGGGAATGGAACCCTTGGAAAAAAAAATTTGGCTCACTCAAAGGAGTGCGGGTGGCGGTGCTGGGGGCGGGCGGAGCGGCGCTGGCCATTCTGTACGGTTTGGCTCAACGGGGTGCCCAGGTGACTCTCTTTGCCCGCAATCCGGTAGCCGCCCAGTCGGTGGCAGCCCGTTTTGAAGTACCGGTGAAACCTCTGGATGCTTTTTCCGGAAGCCGATTTGACGGTTTGGTGAACACAACGCCGGTGGGAATGAAATCCGGGGTTCAGGGTTCAGGGTTCAGGGTTCAGGGTTCAACCAATGAACTCCCCAACTCTCAGTCCTCAGTCCTCAGTCCTCAGTCCTCAGTCCTTTTTCCAAACGGAGAGATGCCGATTTCGGGAGAGTCGCTCCGGGGCTTGCAGTGGGTCTATGATCTGATTTATACCCCACGACCGACGCCTCTTTTACACACAGCTCACACATACACGATTGCAACTCTTGATGGCCTGGACATGCTGCTTTCCCAGGCTGCACTCCAATTCGAATTTTGGACCCGCTGTTCGCCACCGCTTGAGGTGATGCGGAATGCGGCAGAGCAGGTTTTGAGTTCTGAGTTCCGCCTTTAGGCGGCTGTTTTGAGTTCCGCCTTCAGGCGGCTTTTTTCGAGGTAAAAAGAAAAAGCAACAAGCAAAAAACAAAATCATCACTTTGGCTTTTACCTTTTTTCCAGCCGCCTAAAGGCGGAACTCAAAACAGCCGCCTGAAGGCGGAACTCCAAACAGCCGCGTGCAAGCGGTGCTCTTAACTTTGAGGAAGACATGACAACACCAAAGATTGATACGGAAGCCTATGCCTTTTACCACGGCATGGATGCGGAATCGTTGAAACATTCATTTCAGGACCATTTGGAATTTACCCTGGCCAAAGACCGTTTTACCGCGACCGACCTGGACCGCTTCAATGCCCTGGCGCATGTCGTGCGGGACCGCCTGATTGAGCGCTGGCTGCGGACTCAGGACAACTATTACCGACAGGACGCCAAGCGGGTGTATTACCTTTCGATGGAGTTTTTGATGGGGCGCACGCTGGGAAACAGTCTGGTCAATCTGGATTTGGTGGAGGAAAGCCACCGGGCAATGCACGAACTGGGCTATGAACTCGAAGCCCTGCGTGAAGTTGAGTGGGACGCCGGGCTCGGCAACGGCGGCTTGGGGCGGCTGGCGGCCTGTTTTCTGGATTCGCTGGCAACGCTGGAACTGCCGGGCTATGGGTATGGCATCCGGTACGAGTACGGCATTTTCAACCAGCGCATCAAGAATGGCTATCAAATTGAACGGCCCGACAACTGGCTGCGCTATGGCAATCCCTGGGAGATTCCCCGCCCGCAGGCCCTGTTCCCGGTGAATTTTTATGGCCGGGTGCTGCAATACGTGGACCAGAATAAAAATCTGGTGACAGCCTGGCTCGATACGACCGAAGTGCTGGCCATGGCTTACGATACGCCGATTCCGGGCTACAAGAGCAACACGGTCAACACCCTGCGGCTCTGGTCGGCCAAGGCGTCGCGCGACTTCGATTTCGACTATTTCAACAAGGGCGACTACATCGGCGCGCTCGAAGCCAAAAACGACTCGGAAACGATTTCCAAGGTCCTCTATCCAAACGACAACCGGGTTTCGGGCAAGGAACTGCGGCTCAAGCAGGAATATTTCTTTGTGGCGGCATCCTTGCAGGACATCATCCGGCGCTACAAAAAGAGCGAAACCAGTTTTCATGCCTTTTCCGATAAGGCGGCCATTCAGCTCAACGACACCCATCCGGCGATTGCCATTGCCGAATTCATGCGGATTCTGATTGATGTCGAGCAGGTACCCTGGAATCTGGCCTGGGAACTGACAATGGCCACCTTTGGCTATACGAATCACACGGTGATGCCCGAAGCGCTGGAAAAATGGTCGGTCCCGTTGTTACACAAAGTGCTGCCCCGCCACCTGCAAATCATTTATGAAATCAACCACCGCTTTTTGCAGCAGGTGCGGGCCAACTATCCCAATGACGATGACCGTTGTGCGCGGATGTCCATCATCGAAGAACCAAAAACCACCGAAGGCGACAAATATGTCCGCATGGCCCATCTGGCCATTGTCGGCAGTCACAGTATCAACGGTGTGGCGGCGCTTCACAGCGACATTCTGAAAAAGGAGCTGTTCCAGGACTTTTTCGAGATGTATCCGGAACGCTTCAACAACAAGACCAACGGCATCACGCAACGACGCTGGCTGAAACTCTGTAACCCCAAACTGGCCAAACTTATCACCGAGGCCATTGGCGAAGGCTGGGCCAAAGACCTTTTTGAACTGAAGAAACTGACTCCGCTGGCGGAAGACGCCGAGTTTCGCAAAAAGTGGCGCGAGGTCAAACGTTCCAACAAAAAAATCGTCGCCGACCTCATCAAAGGCCCGGATAACCTGGATTCGATTTTCGACTGCCAAATCAAGCGGTTGCACGAGTACAAACGGCAATTGCTGAATGTGCTGCATGTTGTCACCGCCTATAATCGGATTCGGCACAACCCGCATGGAGAATTCACGCCGCGCACGGTGATTTTCGGGGGCAAGGCGGCTCCGGGCTATGTCATGGCCAAGCTCATCATCAAGCTCATCAATTCGGTGGCGGAAGTGGTCAACAACGACCCAGCGGTGCATGGGTTGCTGAAGGTGGCGTTTATTCCGAACTACCGGGTGACCTTGGCGGAAAAGCTGATTCCGGGTTCGGACCTGTCCGAGCAGATTTCCACCGCTGGCACGGAAGCGTCCGGCACCGGCAACATGAAATTTGCCTTGAATGGGGCATTGACCATCGGCACGCTTGACGGGGCAAACATCGAAATGCTGGAGGAAATCGGTGAGCAAAACATGTTCATTTTCGGTCTGACGGCGGACCAGATTGCGGAACTCAAACCGCATTACCGGCCCCGGACCTACTCTGAAGCCAATCCGGAACTGAAAGAAGTGCTCGACATGATTGGTTCCGGCTTTTTCAGTCAATTGGAACGCGACCTTTTCCAGCCGATTGTCAGTTCACTGCTGGATGAGGGTGACCGGTATTTCCTGCTGGCCGATTATGCGTCCTACATTGATTGCCAGGACCAGGTGGCTGCCGTCTTCCGTGACCAGGAGGAATGGACCCGGCGGGCAATTCTGAATGTGGCCAATTCGGGCAAATTCTCCAGCGACCGCACGATTCAGCAATACGCCGAGGACATTTGGGGCACGAAACCCATCTCGGTGGATATGGCAACCTGTCCAATTTAGTGTGAAGGACTGAGGACTGAGGACGACTTCAGAACTGAGGACTGAGAAAAACATTTGACGAGGGGAGGGATTGGGGAAAGGTGTATGAAAAAGCAGTGGGCGGTGCTCTTAGGATATTGCTTAACAACGGTTCTTTTCTTACCTGCCCAGATTCCTTTTGCTGCACCATCAACATTTTCCCTTCCTCAGTCCCCAGTCCTCAGTCCGCAGTCCTTGAAACCCCCTCAGTCCTCAGTCCTCAGTCCGCAGTCCTTGCCCCCTCCTCAGTCCTCAGTCCTCAGTCCTCAGTCCTTACGGATTGGCCGCCCCGCCCACCGGCATTTCACCGACCGCGACGGCCTGCCGCAAAATGCAGTTCAGTGCATGGCCTTTGACCGCAAAGGCTATCTATGGGTGGGAACTCAGGCCGGGGCCGGGTTTTACAACGGACGGACCTGGACCCGTCCGGAGATTCCCAATCAAACCACTTCAAACTGGGTGCTGGCATTGCAGGCCACCGCTGACGGGAACGTGTGGGTGGGCACGGATGGAGGTGGTCTGTCCGGTTATAAGGATGGCACCTGGGTGAACTACACCACGCGGAACTCCGGTTTGCCCAACGACCATGTGACGGCTCTGGCTGAATCACAGGCGGCGGATGGTTCATCTGTTTTGTGGGTGGGAACCAACGGAGGCGGTCTGGCCCGGTTGCACCAGGGGCAATGGAGGTTGGTCACGGCTGCATCCACTCTGGTTACGGCGAATGTGCGGGCAATTTTGCCAGCTTCCGGCGGAGGACTCTGGATTGGCACCGACAATGGGCTTTTTGTGTGTCAACTGAATGGGGACGCCAGCATTCAGCCCGGTTCGGGGCAAATGCTGACTGTCCAAAACACCGGTTCGGCTTCCGGGGAAAGCGGGTTGCCCTCGGACCGGATTCGCTGCCTGCTCGAAACAACCGCTCCCACCGGGCAAACCGCCTTGTGGGTTGGGACGGATGGCGGCGGCTTGGCCTGCCTATCATTCAGTCTGGGGAGTCTGGGGAGTCTTGGGAGTCTCGGGAGTCAAAATCCTCAGAAGTCGGAAATCAGAAGTCAGAAATCAAAAGCCGATTTGTTCCCGACTCCCAAGACTCCCGAGACTCTCAAGACTCCCAAGACTGTCTTTGAGACTCCCCCGACTTTTGAGTGGCGTACTTTTTCGACCGCCAATTCAGGCTTGCCGCACAATTCGGTGGCTGGTTTGTGGGAAACCGTTTCACTGGCTGGAACCCGCATTCTGTGGGTTGGAACCGATGGCGGCGGGCTGGCCCGCTTTGAAAACCAAACCTGGACGATATATGGAACGGCAGACCCGGCACTTCCGCTGAATGCCGTTTTTGCCATTCAATCCGATACCAAAGGAAAGCCGGCGCGGGATGTGTGGGTGGGTACCAATAACGGGTTGATTCGCCTCGAACTGAGCGGCTGGCAATCCCTGGACCCACGCAACTCCTCGATGAAAGTGCCGGTTGTGATGGGGTTCCTGGATACGATTGAAGCCGACGGTTCCGTTACCAACTGGATTGCCACCGACGGCGGCGGTTTGGTGATGTTTCATCCGGCAACCGGATGGCAGACCTTCACAACCCAAAATTCCGGCCTTCCCAGCGACCGGGTCCGCAGTCTGGTGGAGCTGCCTGACGCAAACGGTTCCCGTCAGCTCTGGATTGGAACCGACGGCGGGGGATTGGCGTGCCTTTCTTTCAGTCTGGGGAGTCCAGGGAGTCTTGGGAGTCTTGGGAGTCAAAATCCTCAAAAGTCAGAAACCAAAAGTCAGAAATCAGAAGTCAATCTGTTCCCGACTCCCAAGACTCCCAAGACTCCCAAGACTCTCAAGACTTTTTTGTGGCGAACTTTTTCAAGCAAAAACTCCGGGCTTCCCAATGACCGGGTGCGGGGCCTGTGTGTCACTCAGGAACCGGGTGGCCGGGCCACTCTCTGGGTTGGGACGTTGGGCGGACTGGTCCGTTTGCGGGAGGGGAACTGGAAGGTGTTTTCGACCGCAACCAAAGAGCTTCCCTCCGACCGGGTGTTCAATCTGGTTGAAACCGTTGCCCCGGATGGAATGCGGTCGCTGTGGGTGGCGATGTTGGGTGGTGGACTGGCCCGGCTGCAAGGGGAAACCTGGACTGTTTTTGATGCTGCGGCGGTGGGGTTGCCAAACAATGCCGTGCTCAGTGTGTTGCCGGTCCGGGTCACAAATGAACAGACCGAATTGTGGGTCAGTACGGTGGGAGCTGGCCTGGCCTATTTGACGGTCGGAAAAGACGGACGGGGAACGGTGACACCGGCAGAGGAACTGCCCGAACTGCCGGACCAGACCGTGTACGAACTGCGGGCGGATTCCCGCCGACGGGTCTATGCCTTTACCAACAAAGGCGTGTCCCGGATTGAACCGCGCACCCCGGCCCCGGACCAGCCACGCCGGTTTTCCTGCCGGAACTTTACCGTCGAAGACGGTCTGCCGAGTAACGAATGCAACGCCGGTGGTTCGTATGTGGACCGGGCCGGGCGGATTTGGGCCGGAACTCTGGGAGGGGCAGCCTGGTTTGACCCGGCGCAGGAGCTGCATGTCAGTTTGGGCAAACCGCTGGTGATTGAACATCTCCGCACGAATGACAGGGATGCCACCGGTTTGTTGACGGCTGCGGCCACGGCAAAACCTCCGGCGCTGTCCTATCGGGAAAACCACCTTACGTTTGATTTTGCCCTGCTTGATTTTTCTCATGAGGCGGAGATTCGCTATCAGGTGCAACTGGTTGGGCTGGACCCGCAGCCGGGAGCCTGGACCTCCGATGGAAAAAAGGAATACACCAATCTGGCCGAAGGAAATTATGTCTTCAAAGTGTGGGCCAGAAATGCCCAGGGCGAGATGGTCGGACCGGCGGAATATGCTTTTGCCATTCGTCCGGCACCCTGGCGCACGTGGTGGGCTTATGGGGTTTATTTCTGTCTGACGGTTGGACTGGCCTGGGGCGGGCTCCACTGGCGCGAACGCCGGTTGCGCTTCCAAACCAAAGCCCTGGAACAAAAAGTCTTTGACCGAACCGAACAGCTTGACCAGAAAAATCAGGAACTGGCCGAAAAACTGACCGAACTGGACCAGGCCAAGCAGGAAGTTGAAGCCAAAAACCAGGAACTGGCGCTGGCTTTTGAAAAACTGAAGGTCTTGCAAACGGCCACCGCCCGCAAAAATGAAGAACTGGACTACAAAATCAAGGAACTGGTCGAGTCACAGCAACGGGCTGACCGGATTTTTTCGGCATTGGCGGAGGCCCTGCCCGGCAGTGTGCTGGATGGAAAATACCGGCTGGATGAAAAAATCGGAGCCGGTGGCTTTGGGGTTGTCTTTCGCGGCACCCAGTTGTCGCTCAACCGTCGGGTGGCGGTCAAGATTTTCCGCCCGACGCCGGGAAACGATTCGGCTGATGCCGTCGAACGATTTCGCCTGGAAGGTATTCAGGCTGCCAAGCTTCACCATCCCAATGCCGTCACGGTGGTTGATTCGGATATTTCGACCGAGGGCATCGCCTATCTGGTGATGGAACTGCTGGAAGGTCATTCGCTTTATGAAGAACTCCGCCTGCGCAAAGTGCTGACCGTGGCCCGTGCTGCCCGCATCATTCCGTTTGTCTGTCAGGCCCTGGCTGAAGCCCACCGGATTGGACTGGTTCACCGTGACATCAAGCCCGGCAATATTTTTCTGCACCAATCGGCGGAAGGCGAAGTGGTCAAAGTGGTGGATTTCGGCGTGGCCAAAATGCAGGACGGCGATTTTCTGGAGGAACAGCGCAAGCTGACTGCTTCAGGCGGCATTATCGGCACGCCGACCTACATGGCTCCGGAACGGCTGGCGGACCATCCGTATGACGGCAAGTCGGATGTGTACAGCGTCGGGGTGATGCTGTTTGAAATGCTCACCGGACAGGTGCCGTTTCAGTCTTCGGGCAGCATGTATGGCATTGTGCTGGGGCATTTGCAGGAAGCGCCGCCCAGTCTGCGGAAACTCAATCCAAAACTGTCGCTCGATGTCGAGTATGTCGTCTTCCAGGCTTTGGAAAAAGACCCGAACCGCCGCCCGGCGGCAGCCGACCTGGCCGAACTCTTTTTGGATGCCTGCGAACGGTCAGCCGGGAAGGACGACGATTTGCAGCAGGCGCTCCATGTTTCAGGGCGAATGATGGCGCTGGCAGTCACGCCGGAACCTGTACCCGACGAGCGCCCCCGGACTTTTGAAACCACGGTCATGACCACGGTGGATACCGACCCGCCCGCCGAAACGGTAACAGCGGGAAGCGGCGCTGAAACGGTTGGTTTCACGAAACCGCTTGCAACCCTGCACGAGCTGGCCACGGTTGCCGCTGACTCCAACCTGACGGTTCAAAACCTGCACGAGCTGGCCACAGTCGCCGCCGACCTGGAAGACCTGAAATCCGAAACCCCTGACCGAACTTGAACCGCAAGCCAAAACAAATCCACCAAAAAGTACAGCCCAAAATTTTCTTGGTGGGCCGTCGCCGTGCTAAACTTGGGTAAAAGACCAAAAGACGGTTTGCTCACGTCAACACACACATAACCCTTTTCATTCCTGCCCTGCTGAACGCTGCCATTCGCTTTGGTTCGACCGAACTTCGCTTCCACATTTTCCCACGGAGGAAATTCCTATGCCGAATTGCCTTTTCCGGCTGGTTGGCTTGTGTGTACTGGGCTGGCTGTTCGTCCGGGCCGGGCAGGTGATGCCTGCCTCGGCGCAAGCACAAGGCCAGCCCACGCCCTATGATTTTCAATCTCCGCTGCTGCGGGAACTGAAAGGCGGCGAAAAACACAGCTATCCGATTTCGCTCAAAGCCAACGATTACCTGAAACTGGTGGTGGACCAAAAGGGAATTGATGTGGTGGTGCGCCTTGTGGGGCCAGATGGAAAAACCATTCAGGAAGTGGACAGTCCGAATGGAACCCAAGGACCGGAACCAGTTTCCTTCATTGTTGTGCAGGAGGGAAGTTATTCCATCGAAGTTGAGTCGCCGGAAAAAACGGCCCCGGCAGGAAAGTATGAAGTCAAACCAGAGGCCATGCGGGTTGCCACAGAAGCGGACCGCACTCAGGTTGAGATTGAACAACTCAATTTGAACGCCCAACGATTGAGCCAGGCCGGAAAATTTGCTCAGGCGTTACCACTTGTTCAACAGGCTCTGGAGAAGGCGGAAAAGGTTTTTGGGACAGAGCACCCAGTGGTTGCTGAAAACCTCAACCACTTGGCTGAACTTTATCGCGCCCAGGGTGACTATCCGCAGGCCGGACCGCTCTATGTAAGGTCATTGGCAATCAGGGAAAAGACGCTGGGCGCTGAACACCCACTGGTTGCCATCAGTCTCAACAATCTGGCAGAACTCTACAATGACAAAGGTGAGTATTCACAGGCCGAGCCGCTTTATGAGCGGTCACTCCGGATCATGGAGAAAACTTTGGGTGGTGAACATCTGGAAATCGCCACCAATCTCAACAATTTGGCTGGGCTTTACCGAAACAAAGGTGAGTATGCCAAGGCTGTGCCGCTCTTGATGAGGTCGTTGGCCATTCGGGAGCAGGTATTAGGCCGTGAACGGCCAGAGGTTGCCCAAAGCCTCAACAATCTGGCTGCGGTCTACCGTGATCAAGGTGATACGACACGAGCCGAGCCGCTTTATGAGAGGTCGCTCCGGATTGCTGAAAAGGTGTTGGGCGCTGAACATCCGGAAGTTGCCGATTTCCTCAACAATCTGGCCGTTCTTTACCGTGACCAAGGTGAGTACGCCAAGGCTGTGCCGCTGTTGGAGAGGTCGTTGGGAATCTATGAGAAAACGTTGGGTGCAGTTCATCCGGATGTTGCCCGGAGCCTCAACAATCTGGCTGGGTTCTACCGTGAAAAAGGCGATTATACACGGGCCGAGCCGCTCTTTTTGAGATCGTTGGCGATCTGGGAAAAGACGTTGGGTGCTGATCACCCAAATGTTGCCCGCACCCTGAACAATCTGGCCGGGCTCTATCGGACCAAAGGGGAATACGCCAAGGCCGAACCGCTCTTTCTGAGGTCGTTGGCGATTTATGAGAAGGCACTGGGTGGCGACCACCCGCTGGTCGCCACCAGCCTCCACAACCTTGCAGGGCTTTATCGTGACCAGGGTGCGTATGCACGGGCCGAACCGCTGTATTTGAAATCGCTGGCGATCTATGAAAAGGCACTCGGCGCTGACCACCGGGATGTCGCCGGAAGCCTCAACAATCTGGCGGAGCTCTACGGTGCCCAAGGTGATTACACACGGGCCGAGCCGTTGTATTTGAGGTCACTCCGAATCTGGGAAAAGGCGTTGGGTGGTGCTCATCCGGATGTTGGCCGCAGTCTTAACAACCTGGCTTTGCTCTATGAGGCCAAAGGCGAAACAGCTCAGGCCATTCAGTATCGGGCACGAAGCAATGACGCAACGGAACGCGACCTGCTCCGCAATCTGGTTGCCGGTTCGGAAAACCAGAAAACGTTGTATTTGAAACAAACCAATGGGGCGACGGATCAAACCATTTCCTTGCACCTCCAGGCTGCCCCCCACTCCCGTGAGGCGCAAGCAGCGGCGTTGACCGTGGTTTTGCGCCGCAAAGGACGCCCGCTGGACGCCATGACGACAGCGATTGAAACCTTGCGCCGCCGCCAAACTCCCGCAACCCAAAAACTGCTGGATGACTATGCGAGTCTGGCCGGGCAAATCTCGGTTCTGACGCTGCGCGGCCCTGGAAAAAAGAAACCCGCCGAGCATGTGGCCGCTTTGCAGGAACTGGAAGCGCAAAAAGACAAACTGGAAGCTGAAATCAGCGCGAAAAGCGCCGAATTTAAGGCTCAGGTGACCCCCGTCACTCTGGAACAGGTGCAACGCCAGCTTCCGCGCGACGGCGTTCTGGTTGAATATGTGGCCTACCGACCTTTTGACGCGAAAACCCAAAAGTATGGAACTTCCCGATATGCCGTCTACACGTTGAATCAGGCCGGTGAAATCAACTGGGCCGACCTGGGTTCCGCCGAGCTGATTGACCAGGCGGTGGCCAGTTTGCGGAAAGCCTTGAGCCAGCCCCAAACCAGCCTGGTGAAAGACATCGCCCCGGCAGCCCAGGCGCTCGACAAGCTGGTGTTGAAACCCATCCGCGCGGTGGTGGGGAAGACCAGCCATCTGCTGCTTTCCCCCGATGGAGCCTTGAATCTGATTCCGTTTGCGGCGCTGATGGATGAGCGGGGGAAATTCCTGGTGGAAACCTGCACGCTCACCTACCTGACCAGTGGGCGCGATGTGCTGCGATTGGCGGTGAAGAGTGCCAGCCAGGACCCGCCGCTGGTGCTGACCGACCCGGATTATGCGGAGGGGAAAGGGCCGGAACTGCTGGGACATGCCTTCAAGCCGTTAGCCCGGTTGACGGGAACGCATGAGGAAGGCCGGCAAATCAAAGCCCTGCTGCCTGCTGCGCAACTCAAAATGGAAGCCGAAGCAACGGAAGCAGCCTTGAAACAGGCACGGAAACCGGCGCTGGTGCACATTGCCACGCACGGTTATTTTCTGGCCGACGCCGGAGCGGAAACTGCGGCGGAACAGGAAACCCGGTTGCTCGAACGGCAGCAGGAAAATCAACCGGTGGATGTCGAAAAACTGCGCCAGGCCAACCCGTTGCTGCGGTCGTGGCTCTTTTTTGCGGGAGCCAACCGGGGTGGGAATGCCGACAACGACGGCACCATGACGGCGCTGGAAGCGGCCCAACTGGACCTGTGGGGGACCAAACTGGTGACACTTTCGGCCTGTGATACGGGACTGGGCGATGTGAAAAACGGCGACGGGGTGTATGGGTTGCGGCGGGCGCTGGTGCTGGCCGGGAGCGAAGCGCAACTGATGAGCCTCTGGCCGGTGTCGGACCAGGGAACGCGGGAATTGATGGTGGCCTACTACACCCGCTTGAAAGCGGGTGAAGGCCGTTCGGAGGCACTCCGAAAGGTGCAGCTCGCCCTGCTCAAAAACCCCAAACGGCAGCATCCGTACTATTGGGCGGCCTTTATTCAGTCGGGTGAATGGGCGAATCTGGCCGGGCGACGCCAGTAAGTCTGAAATTTTTTGTACCTGTAAATTTTTTGGTGCTGTTTTATTTTTCACCGCAGAGACGCAGAGAGCTCGCAGAGAATGCGCAGAGAAAAACAAAGAAAACCTCTGCGAAACCTCTGCGAAACCTCCGCGCCTCTACGGTGAAAAGAAAATTGTTCAGCAAAACACCGAAATAATTACAGGACCAATTTTTTTCACACACTCTTTTCAGGAAAGGGAGAAATCACCGATGCGGGATGGTCTTTTCCGTTTGGTCAGTCTTTGTTTGATGGGATTGCTCTTGGGCAATGCCGGGCTTGGTGCCCTGGTTCTGGGGCAGGTGCCGCCGCCAACCACGCCGAATAATGTTCCACCTCCCCAAATCCGGGAACTGAAAGGCGGCGAAAAGCACAGTTACCCGTTCCAGCTCAAAGCCAACGATTATCTGAATCTGGCGGTGGCACAAAGAGGGATTGACGTGGTGCTGCGCTTCCTTGGACCGGATGGAAACGAAGTTCAAAGGGTTGATTTCGTTGATGGGACACAAGGGGTCGAGTCGCTGGGAGTGGTGGTTTCGTTGGCCGGTGTCTTTCAACTTGAGATTGAAGCCAAAGACCCGGCAGCCAAAGCGGGAAAGTATGAACTCCGGATGGACCCCGTGCGGGCCGGCACCGACCAGGACCGGTCACGGATTGAAGTTGAGATGTTGATAGGCAGGGCCAATCAGCTTCGGAAGGCGGGCAAATCCAATGACGCATTGCCGCTGGCCACCCAGGCGCTGGAAAAATGTGAACAGGTCTTTGGTCGGGAGAACCTGCTGACTGCTGCCTGCCTCAACACATTGGCCTCTGTGTATGAGGGGAAAAGCGACTATGCGCGGGCGGAACCGCTCTACCTGCGTTCGCTGGCAATCCTCGAAAAAATGCAGGGACCGGACAGTCTGGATGTGGGAGCCAGCCTCAACAATCTGGCACTGCACTATCGGGCCAAAGGCGACTATGCCAAAGTGGAACCGTTGCTGCTGCGTTCGCTGGCGATTCTGGAAAAAAAACATGGGTCGGACCATCCCGATGTGCCACGTGCCCTCAACAGCCTGGGTTTGTTCAACCGGACCATCGGAAACTATCCTCAGGCGGAGGCCATCTTTCAACGGGCACTGGCGCTGACTGAGAAAATGACCGGACTGGACCCCCGCACCCAGTCCGGGCTGCTTCACAATCTGGCCCAGGTCCAGATATTGCAAAGCAATTACCCCCAGGCGGAACTGCTGTTGCAGCGGGCTTTGGCCATTCAGGAAAAGGCATGGGGGCCGGAGCATCCGGATGTGGCCCTGAGCCTCAACTTTCTGGCCGCGCTGTACCGAGCCAAAGGCGACGTCGGAAAGGTGGAACCACTTTTGCAACGCGCGCTGGCCATTTTGGAAAAAGCCCTGGGTCCCGACCATCTGTCGGTGGCCCTGGGGCTCACCAATCTGGGCACTGTTTACCGGAGCAAAGGCGACTATGCCCAGGCTGAATCCCTGTTCCGCCGGGCGTTGGCCATCCGCGAAAAAGCCCTGGGGCCGAACCATTCTTCCGTCACCTCCAGCAGGATGAATCTGGCGGGGATTTACGCGGAGAAAGGTGATTATGCCCAGGCCGAAGCCCTGAACCGCCAGGCGTTGGCCATCCGGGAGGCACGCAAGGACGGGGACCCGGTGGGAGTTGCGACCGCCCTCAATAATCTGGCAATGGTACTGTATCTTGAGGGCAAATACGCAGAGGCGGAGCCGCTTTTCCAGCGTTCCCTGGCCATTCGGGAGAAAGCCCTGGGAACCACTCATCCGGAAACAGCCCTCTCGCTCAACAATCTGGCGAAACTCTATCAGGCTCAGGGAAACCCAACCCAGGCACTATCGTATCAGGCCCGTTGCAACGAGGTCACTGAACAGGACTTGCAGCGCAATCTGGTTTCCGGGTCCGAACGGCAAAAGGCACTCTACCTCAAGCAAACAGCCTTCTATTGGGACCAGACACTTTCCCTCCAGGTGCCGATGACGGCAACCAATCCGGCAGCCCGGAAGGTCGGTCTGACCATCGTCCTCCAGCGCAAAGGCCGGGCACTGGATGTCATGACCAGTGAGATTGGGATTTTGCGCAAGCAAAGCAACCCTCACATACAAAAACTGCTGGATTCCTATGCCAAGCTGGTGGAGCAGATTTCAGCCTTGACCCTGCAAGGGCCGGAAGCCGGGAAGTCCGAAGGTTACCTGGCTTACCTCCGCACGTTGGAGGAGCAAAAGGAAAAACTGGAAAACGACATCAGCCGCCAAAGCCTGGAATTCAAGGTGCAACTGACCCCTGTCAGTCTGGAAGCCGTCCAGCAACAGATTCCAACCGGAGCGGCCCTGGTCGAATATGCGGTTTACCGGCCTTTTGATGTCAAAGCCAGAACCTACGGAACGCCCCGCTATGTGGCCTATGTGCTGAAACCGGGTTCCGCCGCCACTGCCGACCCGCTCTGGTCGGTTGATTTGGGACCAGCCGAACCGATTGAGCAGGCGGTGGTCAAGCTGCGAAAGGCGCTCAGTACGCCCCAGAGCAGTCTGACCAAGGATGTCAAACCGGCTTCCCAGGCATTGGAAAAGTTGATTTTTGCTCCCCTCCGGCCCAACCTGGGCAAAGCCGGGCAAGTACTGATTTCGCCTGATGGTCAACTGAGCCTGATTCCGTTTGCGGCACTGGTGGACGAAAAAGGAGCCTACCTGACCGAATCCTACCGCCTGACCTATTTGACCAGCGGACGGGATTTGCTCCGGCTGGCGGTCAAGGTGGAAAGCCATCAGCCGCCGCTGGTGTTGGCCGACCCGGATTTTGCCCAAGGCAAGGGGCCGGTGCTGGCGGGGCACCAATACGTTCCCCTGAAACGGTTGAAAGGAACCGAAAGCGAAGGGGTTGCCTTGAAAAGCCTGTTTCCCCAAACAAACCTCAAAATGCAGGAAACCGCCACCGCAGAGGCCATCAAGGCTGTGCAGAAGCCGGAAATTCTCCATATCGCCACGCATGGATATTTTTTGGAAGACGCCCCGCAACCAAGCACTCAAGGCGATGAGCGCAGTTTGCTGCGCACTGATGAACCCTTGAATGCAGAACCCCTGCAAGTGGAAAACCCCCTGCTGCGGTCGTGGCTCTTTTTTGCCGGAGCCAACCAGGGTGGAACGGAAGGCGGAAAAGGAACCATGACGGCGCTGGAGGTGGCCCAACTGGATTTGTGGGGAACCAAGCTGGTCACGCTGTCGGCCTGTGAAACCGGGGTTGGGGAAACCAAAAACGGAGACGGGGTGTATGGCCTGCGGCGGGCGCTGGTGCTGGCCGGGAGTGAGTCCCAGATGATGAGCCTCTGGTCCGTGTCGGACCAGGGCACACGGGAATTGATGGTGGATTACTACCGGCGGTTGAAAGCCGGAGAGGGCCGCAGTGACGCACTCCGCAATGCGCAATTGAATTTGCTCAAGAGCGCGAAACGGCAGCATCCGTACTATTGGGCCGCGTTCATTCAATCGGGCGAATGGGCGAATTTGGCCGGACAACGCTAGGAGCATGACAAGTCTGACGTGACAGGTGACAGGAAAGAAAAACTGAACCCAGGCTTTCCGCTTGTCATTCCGTAGTATTGATAAAAGAGGTTGATTTTTCTGCTCCGACCGGAGCGCCCAACCAACTTGTTTTGTCAATACAACTACACGAGGAACAGGGAAATTTTTTTACCCTTCACCTATTGGAAATAAGGAGAAATCACCATGCCGTCAGGTCTTTTCCGTGTCGTTGGTCTGTGTCTGTTGGGTTGGTTGATGAGCCATACGGCTGCCGCAGCACAAGGGACAGGTCAATCCGCCCCCTATGATTTTCAATCCCCTTTGGTGCGGGAACTGAAAGGCGGGGAAAAGCACAGCTATCCGATCCCGCTCAAAGCCAATGATTATGTGAAAGTCGTGGTGGAGCAAAAGGGAATTGACGTGGCGGTGCGCCTGGTGGGGCCGGATGGAAAAGTCACCCAGGAAGTGGACAGTCCCAATGGAACCCAGGGACCGGAACCGCTGGCGTCCATTGTTGAGCAGGCAGGCACCTACACGCTTGAAATTGAGTCGCCGGAACCAACCGCCCCGTCCGGCACCTATGAACTGAAGCCGGGGCAAATCAGACCAGCCACGGAACAGGATCGGGCTGAGGTGAAAATTCAGGCCCTCAATGCCGAGGTTGAGAAACTCAAACAAGCCGGAAAATTGAGCCAGGGTGTGCCACTGGCCCAACAGGCTGTGGAGCTCAGCGAAAAGATATTCGGAGTAGAGCATCCGCTTCTGGCCGAAAGTCTCACCAAGTTAGGGGAGCTTTACATGGGGCAAGGCGATTACGCCAAGGCTGAACCGCCTTACCAGCGGGCGTTGACGATCCGAGAGAAAGGGTTGAAACCAGATCACTCTGATGTGGCTGAAAGCCTCAACAATCTTGCGCTCCTCTATCATGCCAAGGGCGATTACGCCAAGGCTGAACCACTCTTTCAGCGGGCATTGGCCATTGATGAGAAAATGCTGGGAGCAGAGCATCAATTTGTTGCCGCCGACCTCAACAATCTGGCGATACTTTATTGGAGCAAAGGTGATTATGCTGCGTCCGAACCTCTGTACCGGCGATCTCTGGCAATCTCTGAGAAAGTGTTGGGAGCGGATCATCCGGATGTGGCCAACAGCCTCAACAGTCTGGCCGGGCTGTATCTCACCCAGGGCGATTACGCCAAGGCTGAACCGCTCATCCAGCGAGCACTGGCCATCTATGAAAAAACAATGGGAGCAGACGATCCATTGACGGCCTCCGCCCTCAACAGTTTGGCTTTTATCTACCGGAAAAAAGGCGATTTTGCCAAAGCCGAGCCCTTGTACCGGCGGGCGCTGGCCAACATGGAAAAAGCGTTGGGACCGGATCATCCGGATGTGGGCCGGGTCCTCAACAATTTGGCTTGGCTCTCCATGGAAAAAAACGATTATTCCCAGGCTGAACTGCTCTACCAACGGGTCCTGGCCATCTATGAGAAAAGGTTAGGGCCAGACCACCCGGAAACAGCCACCAGCCTCAACAACCTGGCTGTCGTCTACCAAGGCAAAGGCGATTCCGCCAAGGCTGAAGCCCTCCGCCAGCGAGTGCTGGCCATCCGGGAAAAAGCGTTGGGTGCAAATCATCCATTGACAGCCCAAAGTCTCCATAATTTAGCCGGACAGTACCGGGCCAGAGGCGATTACGCCAAAGCTGAACCACTCTATCTGCGGGCGCTGGCCATCTATGAGAAAACATTTGGAAAGGATCACCCGGAGACATCCACGAACCTCAACAGTTTGGCCTTGCTGTATCAGGCCACGGGCGACCTTACACAGGGAATTCAATTTCGGATTCGGTGCAATCACACCACGGAACGTGATCTGATGCGGAATCTGGTGACTGGTTCCGAAAGCCAGAAAGCGTTGTATTTGAAACAAACCGGCAAGAGGACTGACCAAACCCTCTCTTTGCATCTTCAGGCTGCCCCCCAATCCCGTGCGGCCCAGGAGGCGGCCTTGACCGTGATTTTGCGCCGGAAAGGGCGGAGTCTGGACGCCATGACCAGCGCCATTGAAACCCTTCGCCGCCGGCAAACACCCGAAACCCAGAAACTGCTGGATGAATATGCCCGGCTGGCCGGACAGATTTCAGTGCTGACCCTGCGTGGGCCTGGGAAAAAGAACCCTGCCGAGCATTTGGCTGCTTTGCAGGAACTGGAAGTTCAAAAAGACAAATTGGAAGCTGAAATCAGCCAACGGAGCGGGGAATTCAAAGCCCAAGTCACCCCCATTACGGTGGAAGGGGTCCAACAGGAGATTCCTCCAGAGGCCGCTTTGGTGGAATATGCCGTGTATCAGCCCTTTGATGTGAAGACCCAAAAATTTGGCACTCCCCGGTACGCGGTCTATGTGCTGAACCAGCGCGGCGAGATTCGGTTTGCGGATTTGGGCGAAACCACCCCGATTGACCAGGCGGTGACGGTTTTGCGCACGTGTTTGAGCAATCGCGCAAACAGTCTGGAGAAAGCGGTCAAACCAGCGGCTCAAACGCTGGACAAACTGGTGCTGAAACCGGTCCGGGCTCTGGTTGGGAAGTCCACCCACCTCTTTGTTTCACCCGATGGCGCATTAAACCTGATTCCATTTGCGGCATTGGTGGATGAAGAGGGCAAATTCCTGGTTGAGCAGTACACCTTGACCTATCTCACCAGCGGACGTGATTTGCTGCGCCTGGGCTTGAAAAGTGCCAGCCAGGACCCGCCATTGGTGCTGGCCGACCCGGATTATGCTGCCGGAAAAGGACCGGAACTGCTGGGGCATGCGTTCAAAGCCCTCCGGCGGTTGACCGGAACGCATTTGGAAGGAACCCAAATCAAAGCCGTTCTGCCAGATGCCAGCCTGCGGATGGAAGCGGAAGCAACGGAAGCGGCCTTGAAACAAGTGCGGAGACCCGCGCTGCTCCACATTGCGACCCACGGCTTTTTTCTGGCAGATGACACAAAGCAAACCCCAGCAGGAGATGAAACCCGCCAGCTCGAACGGGAGCAGGAAAATCCTCCGGTCAATGTTGAAGCCCTGCGGCAGTCAAATCCCTTGCTCCGGTCCGTGCTCTTTTTTGCCGGGGCAAACCAAGGTGGAAGTGCCGACAACGACGGGGTGATGACCGCCCTGGAAGCGGCGCAACTTGACCTGTGGGGAACCAAACTGGTCACCCTGTCGGCGTGTGACACTGCACTGGGCGATGTGAAAAACGGCGATGGGGTGTATGGGTTGCGGCGGGCGCTGGTGCTGGCCGGGAGTGAAGCCCAGATGATGAGTTTGTGGCCGGTGTCGGACCAGGGAACGCGGGAATTGATGATTGCTTACTACACGCGGCTCAAGGCGGGGGAAGGCCGTTCGGAAGCATTGCGGAATGTGCAACTCAGGCTGCTCAAAGACCCGAAACGCCAGCATCCGTACTATTGGGCGTCGTTTATTCAATCCGGTGAATGGGCAAATCTGGCCGGGCAGCGCCAGTGAAACTGAAGATTTTTCACACTTCGCCTTTTGGAAAAGGAGAAATCACCATGCCATCAGGTCTTTTTCGTGTCATTGGTCTGTGTCTGCTGGGCTGGCTGATGAGCCATGCGACTGCCGCAGCACAAGAGGTCGGACAATCTGCCCCGTATGATTTTCAATCTCCTTTGGCACGTGACCTGAAAGGCGGGGAAAAGCACAGCTATCCAATTACCCTTAAAGCCAATGATTATGTGAAAGTCGTGGTGGACCAACAGGGAATTGACGTGGTGGTGCGCCTGGTGGGGCCGGATGGCAAGCTGGTGCAGGAGGTCAACACGCCCATTGGCCCTCAAGGGCTGGAAACACTTGCTGTGATTGTGGAACTAGCCGAAACCTACCACCTGGAAATCGCATCTGTGGTGGGGACAGCCGCGCCAGGGGCATATGAAGTGAGGCTGGAGGAGGTCCGACCGGCTACTGAATTGGACCATGCTCGACTCAGGATTGAGAAACTCAATACCAAGGCAAGGAAATTACTTTTGCAGGATGGAAAATATGCCGAGGCACTGCCCCTTGCCCGGCAGGCAGTGGAACAAAGTGAAAAAATAATGGGGCCTGAACACGAACTTCTGGCTGACTGTCTGAACACCCTGGCCGGATGCTATCTCTTCCTGGGCGAATCCGCGCAAGCCGCGCCATACCTGGTGCGTGCCTTAGCCATCAAGGAGAAAATCCTCGGCCCGGACCATCCGGCGGTCGCCAGAATCGTGGGAAATTTGGGTACGGTTTACCGCTCCGCAGGTGTGTACGCCAAAGCCGAGCCGCTGTACCTGCGTACCTTGGCCACCAAAGAGAAAAAACTAGGGCCGGAACATGTGGATTTCGCCACCGATTGCAATAACCTCGCCGCGCTTTACAACGACATGGGCGAGTACGCCAAAGCGGAACCACTCTACCAGCGGGCATTGGCAATTTGGGAAAAAAAGCTGGGTCCCGATAGTCCGGATGTTGCCCTCGTCCTGACCAACCTGGGCAATCTCTATCATTTCAAAGGGGATTACCTGAGGGAAATACAGTTCCAGGAGCGGGCTTTGGCGATTCGGGAAAAAGTGTTGGGGCCGGACCATCCGGATGTTGCCCTCAGTTTGAACAATCTGGCCACCGCCCACCAAGCCAAAGCTGATTATCCAAGGGCGGAAGCTCTTTACCTGCGGGCACTGTCCATCAATGAAAAAAATCTTGGCCCGGACCATCCTTTGGTTGGTCTTGGTTATGACAATCTGGCGGTGCTGCGCTTTGAACAAGGGGATTTTAAGCAGGCTGAGGAACTTTACAAAAAAGGGTTGACGATTCGGGAAAAAGCATTGGCTCCTGACCATCCCGATTTGGCTACGAGTTATGAAAATCTGGGCAGTTGCTTGCTCAGTAAAGGTAATCCGGCCCCAGCCGAGCCATATCTGTTGAAAGCCCTGAAAATCAGGGAAACCTCGTTAGGGGCCGACCACCCATTGGCGGCACGCACGCTTGCCAGCCTCTCCCGATTGTTTCAAATCAAAGGTGAGGCGAGCCAATCCGTTGCGTATCGGACACGAGCCAATGAGGTGAGCGAACGGGATTTGATACGAAATCTGGTTGCTGGTTCTGAACAGCAGAAACTGCTCTATCTCAAACAAACCGCCAAACGAACCGACCAGACCATTTCCCTGAACCTAAAGGCGGCACCACGGAATCCGGAAGCTGCCCAGGCTGCGCTGACCGTGTTGCTGCGGCGCAAAGGGCGGGCGCTTGATGCGTTGGCAACCTCGATTGAAACCTTACGCCGCCAGCAAAATCCGGAAATCCAAAGACTGTTGGACACTTATGCCAGTCTGGCGAGTCAAATTTCCCTGTTGTCCCTGCGTGGACCGGGCGAAAGGAAACCGGCGGAATATTTAGCGCAACTCCGTGCGCTGGAAGAGCAAAAAGAGGGACTGGAAAACGAGATTGGCCAGCGGAGCAAGGAATTTCAGGCGCAGATTGTGCCCATCACCTTGCAGGGAATCCAGCAGCAGCTTCCGGCGGACGCTGTGTTACTGGAATATGGTGTCTATCAGCCGTATGACCCCAAAACCGACACCTACGGCCCGGCCCGATATGCGGCCTACACCTTGAATCAGCAGGGAACCATCAACGCTGCCGATTTGGGGGAAACCAGGCTGATTGACCAAAGTGTGACCCGGTTCCGCCAGGTTTTAAGCAATCCCAGGTCAAAAAACGTCAAAGCTGCCTCGCAGGCTGTGGAACGGCTGGTCTTGGCTCCACTGCGAAGCTACCTGGGCAAAGCCGAACATGTGTTGATTTCCCCGGACGGAAGCTTGAGTCTGATTCCGTTTGCTGCCTTGCAGAATGGGAAGGGAACCTATCTGACCGAACAGTACCGCTTGACCTATCTGACCAGCGGGCGGGATTTGCTCCGCCTGGCGGTCAAGGTTGACAGCAAACAGCCACCACTGGTCATGGCTGACCCCGATTTTGCAGCAGGAAAAGGACCGGTTTTGGTCGGGCAGCAATATGCTCCATTGCCGCGCCTGATGGGCACCATCTATGAGGGGGCAGCCTTGAAAGTATTGTTTCCAACCGCCGACCTCAAAATGGAGGGCGCTGCCACTGCTCAGGCGGTCAAAAATGTACAGCGACCAATCCTCCTGCATATCGCCACCCACGGATATTTTCTGGAGGATGCGCCGCAACCGCCGGCCCAAACCGGCGAACGGGCGTTGCTGCGAGACATAACTCTGGGTGAAGCAGAAAAACTGAAGGTGGAAAATCCGCTCCTGCGGGCATGGCTCTTTTTTGCGGGAGCCAATCAGGGCGACAGGGAACCCGGCAAAGGGACCATGACGGCGCTGGAACTTGCCCAGCTTGATTTGTGGGGAACCAAACTGGTAACGCTCTCGGCCTGTAAAACCGGCGTTGGTGAAGCCAAAAACGGCGATGGCGTGTACGGGTTGCGACGGGCGCTGGTCCTGGCCGGGAGCGAGTCCCAGATGATGAGCCTCTGGTCGGTGTCGGACCAGGCCACCAGGGAATTGATGGTGGATTATTACGACCGGCTCAAAAACGGCGAAGGTCGCAGTGACGCCCTCCGCAATGCCCAACGCTCCATGCTCAAAGACCCGAAACGCCAGCATCCCTACTATTGGGCGGCCTTCATTCAATCGGGTGAATGGGCAACCCTGGCCGGGGACCGTTAGAACTCAAAGAACTGAGGACTGAGGACTGAGGACTGAGTGTGGAAGTTGTAGCGCGATTTGTTTAATCGCACGCTTGCCCTCCTTTTCCACTCAATTTTGGAAACCAACAGGTTCTTTCCAAGCGCGATTTGACTGGGGATTGCTTTTTTCGGCCAACCAGCGATTGAACTCGAACCGGCTTGACCATACCTTGGAGTCTTCCGGAGGAAGGCCATCTGGTAGCCAGGGTGTGGAGCGGAGCGAAACCCCTGGAAAACAGTTCCAGCCTGATTCCGCGCTCCGGCAGGAGC
>JAIBAN010000010.1 GCA_019695185.1 Blastocatellia bacterium
TGAGGACTGAGGACTGAGGACTGAGTTTTCATGGTTGATAAAGCCAAGTCCGAGTACAAACGGAGAGGCATTTCACTCAGTCCTCAGTCCTCAGTCCTCAGTCCTTAAAAAAAATATGCTTGATTTGACAGGAAGAATTGAACGAAACCAGTTGTTTGGCCATTACGGGCGCATCTGCCTGCTCTTTCCCGACCGGCAGGTGGTGGTTGCACCGGGCCAGTTTGGTATGTTGCGTCCCAATCAGTCGGTGGAACCCTTGCTGCGCCGGGCAATGGCGGTGTACACGGTCAAACCTACTCCGGCGGGAACCGAACTGGAGTTCATCTATCAGGTGCTGGGGCGGGGAACCGCTGCGATTCAGCGGTTGGTGCCGGGACAGTTGGTGGATTGTCTGGTGCCACTCGGAAAATCCTATGATGAATCACCCGTTCTGGTGGGGGACCGCGAAGCCGTTCTGGTGGCGGGCGGAGTTGGGGCCGCCAGCCTCTACCTGCTGGCTGAATCACTGCGCCGGCAAAGCGTCTCCGTCCGGCTGTTTTTGGGAGGCCGTTCCGCGATTGACCTGATTGGATTGGAGGATTTTGCCGCCCTTGGGTGCAAGGTCCATCTGGCCACCAACGACGGTTCACGCGGAGTGGCCGGATTTGTGACGGAACCGCTGTTGCGCTACCTGGTTGACCATACGAGCGAGGTCCATGCCGGAAAGTTCGTGGTTTATACCTGCGGCCCGACACCGATGATGAAGCGGGTGGCGGAAATCTGCGAGGAAGCCAGAGTCCTGGCCTATGCCTCGCTGGAAGAGCGCATGGCCTGCGGGTTTGGGGTTTGTGTCGGCTGTGTGGCCGAAGTTCATTGCGGTCCATCTGAGGCTGGCGAACCGGAAACCGATTTTCACCGGGTTTGCATTGAAGGCCCGGTTTTCCGGTGCGACCAGTTGGTGTGGGGGTGACTCCCATGGCACAAGCTGAAGTCCATTTCCGGACCCTGAAAGGACATCGCGGCGAAATTCGGGGAATTGTCTTTCACCCTGATGAAACCACGCTGATTTCCTGTAGTTACGACCAATCCATCCGCTTTTGGGAATGGGAAACCGGTCAGCCAAAAGAATGTTTGACTGGTAACCATTATGTTCCAGCCCTGGCCCTTTCTCCGGATGGAACCCGGTTCCTGGCTAGCGAATGGGTGACTACAGATGAATCGAGGCCCTTGCAGACACTTGGTTTGTTTGAATTTCCGAGTGGCAAACGGCTGCAAACTTTCACACTGGAAACCTTTCATGCCCGGCAGGTGGTGGCCCTGCCGAACACAACCACCTGGGTGGCCGCCACTTTTGACGGAATGCTTTGGCAGTGGAGCGAAGCCAACGACCTCCCGGTATGGAAACATGGACTAAATCCCGGAGGTTTTACCGCTTTGGCGGTGTCCTCCGATGGCACGCTGGGAATGGCGGGCATTACGGTGGGGCCACTGGTGGTTTGGGACCCGCAAACCGGCACAGAACTCCATCGGTTTACCGAGCCGAAAAAAAGCGTTATGGCTGCTGGATGCACACCGGATGGCTCCCGGATTTGGGCTGGTGTAGGTGGCTCAAAAAACGTGGTGGTGTTTGGATGGGATTGGAAAACCCGCAAAAAAGCCTTCAAAAAAGAATTGAAAGGCCATGCCGACCAGGTTTGGACGATGACTTTCTCGCCCGATGGACGTTTTTTGGCCACAGCGGACAACCCCCTGCACGACCCCGGCATGTACCTGTGGCGGGTGGAAACCGGGGAACTGCTCCTGCATTCCACAGGTATCCGTCTGAGCAGTCTGGCCTTTTCATCTGACAATCGGCATCTGGCGGGCGGCTCCAAATATGGGGATTTGTATCTTTGGGAGATTGCCCCACTCACGACCTGAACTCGTCGAAAACAGTTCGTTCGGAAATCAATCCAGCCAACTGAAAACTCAATATGACCTTTGCTCAATCACCAACCGAACTGCAACCGCCAACCAATCCTTTGGAAGTCGAAATCTGTGGCATCCGGTTCAAAAACCCGGTGCTTCCGGCCAGTGGAACCTTTGGCTACGGACTGGAATTCCTGCCGTTTTTCGATATTTCGCACCTTGGCGGTTTTTGTACCAAGGGGCTTTCACCCAAACCCCTGAAAGGCAATCCGCCGCCCCGGATTGCCGAAACGGCGGGTGGCATGCTCAACGCCATCGGCTTGCAGAATGTCGGGGTGCGGAATTTCATTGAGGAAAAACTGCCGAAACTCCGGGCATACGACACGAAGATCATCGCCAACGTCTTTGGCTATTCGCTTGACGATTATCTGGAGGTGATTACGGCCCTCAACGATGCGGAGGGTGTGGCGGCCTACGAACTGAATGTTTCCTGTCCCAATGTCAAACAGGGCGGCACCCAGTTTGGCAACGACCCGAAACTGGCAGCCGAAGTCACTGAAGCGGCCAAAAAGAAGGCCACCCGTCCGGTGATTGTCAAACTTTCACCGAATGCCGGTGATTTGCTGGGGGTGGCGCGGGCGGTCGAATCCGCCGGAGCCGATGCGGTTTCGCTCATCAACACGATTGTCGGGATGTCCATTGATATCTACAGCCACCGGCCCCGGCTGGCTTTCGCCACGGGCGGACTTTCGGGACCGGCTATCAAGCCGATTGCCGTCCGGATGGTCTATGAGGTTTCGCAGGTGCTTTCAATTCCCCGGATTGGGATTGGCGGCATTGCCACGGCCCAGGATGCAATCGAATTTTTTCTGGCGGGAGCGACGGCAGTACAAATCGGAACCGCCAACTACGCCGACCCTTGTGCCGCTGCCAAACTGGTTGATGGGTTGGAAGCGTACTGCCGCACCCAAAAAGTGGCACGCATCACGGATGTGGTGGGTGCGGTCAAACTCAAATAAGAATTTGGTTCAAACTTGTCATCATGAATTCCAGTGAAAAAATCATTGTCGCCCTTGATGTTCCCACCACGGCAGAAGCCTTGAAACTGGTGGAGCAACTTCGCCAGCACATCTCCTACTTCAAAATCGGGAGCCAGTTATTTACCTCGGCTGGCCCTGCGTTTGTGCGGGACATCCTCTCGTGCGATGTCCGCATCTTTTTGGACTTGAAATTCCATGACATACCCAACACCGTGGCCGAAGCAGCGCTGGCTGCCACCCGGCTTGGTGTTTCAATGTTCAATGTTCATGCCGGGGGCGGTTCCGTCATGATGGCCGAAGCGCTCAAACGAGTGAAACGGGCAGTGGCTGAGGAAGGCCTGGCCTGGCCGGCCATGATTGCCGTCACCCTGCTCACCAGCAGTGACCAAAGCACCATGGATGAACTTGGAATCTCAGGAAATCCGGCCAGTTATGTGGAACGCCTGGCGAAACTGACTCAGGCCGCCGGATTGCACGGGGTTGTGGCTTCGCCGAAGGAAATCACGCTCATTCGGGAAGCGGTTGCCGACCCTGAATTTCTGGTTGTGACGCCGGGCGTGCGACCTGCATGGGCTGCCGCCAACGATCAAAAACGGGTCATGACACCGCGCGAAGCGATTGCCGCCGGGGCTTCCTATCTGGTGATTGGGCGTCCGATTACGGCCCACCCGGACCCGGCTGAAGCGGCTGCGCGGGTCATTGCCGAAATCAGCGAATAAGCTGTCAAAACAAAGGATAGGGAAATGCGAAAGTTCGGTTTGATCGTAACTCTGGTGACCTGTTTGTTTGTATCGGGTCAGGTCTTTGCTCAGGCTGCCAAAAAATCCGCAGACCGGGCGGCTAAAAACGCCCTGGCGGTGATTGGCAATCACCATCAACTGACGGTGGGCGAAAAGCTGAATTATGTGGTCAAGTGGAATAATGTTTCGGCTGCCCGGTTTTCTCTGGAAGTGGCCGGCAAGGGAACCTATCACGGCCAGGAGGGCTATCAATTGGTGACCAGGGTCGAAACGATTGGCAATATCAAAAAACTGATTGAGGTCAACGACATCTTTACCACGTTTCTGGATGCCAAAACCCGCCTGACCTACCGCCTGAACCGCGATATCAAGGAAGGTCCGAAAGTTGACAAAGGCACCACTGTTTTTGACCAGGCCAAGTTGCAGGTGGTGGTTGACGACCAGAAAACCTACAAAATTGAAAAGCAGACCTTTGATGTACCAGGGCTGATGTGGGCCATCCGCAATCTCGATTTCAGCGGCCCCAAAGTGCAGAAATTAAACGGGTTTGACGGACAGGCCGGAAAATCCGTCGCACTTGAGGTGGAGCGGTTGGAAAAAGAAACCCTGACTTTGGGTGAAAAGGAAATTGAAACCTACAAATTGGCCATTCGCACCAAAGACAAAACCGGTGCCTATTCCGATGATATGCAAATCCGCATGTGGATTGGGGCTGATGCCAAACGGATTCCAATTCAGATGGCTGCGGTTCCGCCGTTCGGAGAAATCCGGGCGGAGTTAAAACCGGTCAGCGAGAAACAATAACCTCCCATGATGTGAACCACCTAAAATCCTGAACCGAAAAAGAACGCTCCAAACTTTCCTCGCCACGTTCAAGCCAATGGCCATGTGGTCGGAAATAAAAAACGAAGGGCAGGAGGCCGAAAATAACCATGGTAAGATGCCATGTCTTGATTTCCGCCTTCTGCCTTTGCTTTTGAAAGGCAAAAGAGAAAATCCAAAGGGACTTTTCGAAATAAAAGGCTCCGGCCTGGCTCAGGCAAACCAGGTTCAAATTTTTCCCCAGGTGCAGCTTATGAAGAAAAAAAGGTTTGGTTGGTTTTGGCTCGGATTGCTGGTGGGGTTGGTTTCATCCGTTGAGACAAGCGGACAAACCGCGCCACCCCCGGTCCAAGCGTTGCAAGTGGGGAAACCGGTCATGCAGGAACTCAAAGGAGGGGAAACTCACCGGTTTCGGCAAACCCTGGCGCAAGGCACCTTTTTGGATGTGGTGGTGGAAACAAAAGATATTGATGTGGCATTGCGGTTGACCGGACCGGATGGGACTGTTCTGGTTGAAGTGGATGCTTCCGGCAACGCGCTTCCTGAGGAGCTTGTCCATCTTAGCCAACAGACAGGTGAATACCTCCTGGAAATCCGAGCCAAGGAATCAGGTGTGAGGTTGGGGCAGTTCACTGCCAAACTGGTAGCCGAACGCCTTGCCAAACCGGAGGACCGGGAGGCTGTGCTGGCGCAAAAAGCCATCATTGAGGGAAAGAAATTCAGGCAACAGGCTTCGGCGGAAGGAAATGCCAAAGCCCTGGAGTTCTATCAGGTGGCGCGGGAGCAGTGGAAGAAAGCGGGGAATCAGCTTCAGGAAGCAATGGTGTTGGTTTGGATGGCGAATATTTGGAGTGATACCGGTGACCATCGGAAAAGCCTGGACTTAAACCAGCAGGCCCTACCCCTGTTTCGAACGGTCGGAAACGGCCAGGGAGAGGCTGATACGCTGCAAAATCTGGGCGTTGCATTTTCAAACCTGGGCGACCCGAAAAAGGCTTTGGAGCATTACACGGATGCCTTGCGCCTGTATCGGGAGATTGGCGACAAACGCAGCGAGGCCGATACCTTGACCAATCTGGCTATTGCCTATGGCCGCACCGGGGACAATAAGAAAGCCGTTGAAGTTCACCAACAAGCTTTGGTTTTTGCCAAGGCTTTAGCGGACGGCGAATTGGAAGCCCGAAATCTGACTGGTTTGGGTAGTTCCTATCGGATTTTGGGGGAAACCGGCAAAGCACTTGAATGCTATCAACAGGCGCTTCCGCTCCGCCGCAAAGCCGGGGACCGGAATGGGGAAGCCTATACCCTGAGTAATCTGGGGGTTGTTTATGAAACCAGGGGCGAAGGGCAAAAAGCTCTCGAAGTGACCACGGAAGCCCTGCGCTTATTCCGCGAAGTAGGAAACCGCAGCGGAGAAAACGCAGCGCTCATCAATTTGGGGAAAGTCTATTCCATGTTGGGTGCCTATCCCAAAGCCCTGGAGCATTATGGCAAAGCCCGGGAGGTGGCACATTCACTGGGAGACCGTCAGGTTGAAGCCATCGCGCTCAATAACATGGGATTTATCGCCAATAAGCTGAATCAGCCGGACAAGGCGCTGGAGTATTACAACCAATCGTTACCCTTACGCCGGGCTGTGGGGGACCGGAAAGGGGAGGCCACCGTGCTCAACAACATGGGAACGATTTATGTTGATTTGAAGGACATGACCAAGGCCCGTGAGACCTTGTTACAGGCCATGACCCTGCGTCGTGAATTGGGCGATAAGGGCGGGGCAGCCTCAACTTTGCACAATCTGGGAACGATTTTTTCCGATGCGGGGGAACCCCAGAAAGGGTTGGAATATTATCTTCAGGCACTGGCGCTCCGCCGGGAAATCGGAGACCGGGCCGCCGAATCCCGCACCTTGACCAGTCTGGCCCAGACTTATACCCAACTGGAAAATTATACCGAGGCCCGAAATTATATTGAGCAGTCGTTGAAACAGATCGAGTTTGTGCGCGCCAGTGTTTCCAGCAAAGAGCTGCGGGCTTCGTATTTGGCTATCGTGCATTACGCATATGAACTTTATATTGACATCCTGATGCGGATGCACAGCCAGAACCCCACGGCTGGGTATGACAAAGAGGCGATGCTCGTGAGTGAGCAGGCCCGTGCCCGCAGCCTGTTGGAATTGTTGACGGAATCCGGCACAAATGTGCGTCAGGGAGCAGACCCGGCTTTGTTGGAACAGGAGCAAAAGCTGTACCGCCAGATTTCCAGCCAATTTCAGGACCTGTCCCAGTTGCTGGTACGCAAGCATACTGACGAACAGGAAGCCATCGCCAAAAGACAAATCGAAACCACCACCGAGGCCTACCGCGAAGTCCAAAACCAGATACGTCGCATCAGTCCCCGCTATGCCGCCCTGACCCAGCCCAGGCAGTTGACCGTCCCGGAAATTCAGCAGCAACTCGATGCGGATGTGATTCTGTTGGAATTTACCCTGGGGAGATTCGACAGTTTTCTCTTTGCAGTGACCAAAGATTCATTTCAGGTTTTTTTTCTGCCCAAACAGGAGGAAATTGAAACACTGTGCCGGCAAGTCTACGACCATTTGACGGCTCGTAACCGCCTCGTCGAGGCCGGCTTGGCCGGCGGGGTCAATGTGACAGAATCCGACCGTGAATATTGGAAGGTGGCTGCGGAGTTGAGCAATCGGATTTTAGGGCCGGTTTCCACCCGTCTGGCCGGCAAAAGACTGCTCATTGTGGCTGATGGTTTTTTGCAATACATCCCGATAGGGGCGTTGCCGTTGCCGTTGCCTTCCAAAAAAGCGGCTGGTGGAACTCTTCAGGAAACAGCACTGCGGGGCGTTCCAGGTTCTGCTCCGGAGCCTTTGCTGGTCTACCATGAGGTGTGCAGTCTGCCTTCCGTTTCAGCGCTGGCCGTGTTGCGGGCGGAAAAACAGGAGCGCAAAAAACCGAACAAACTGCTGGCGGTTTTGGCCGACCCGGTGTTTGGCGGCAACGATGACGAACGGGTGCGAGGACTGTCAGCCAAAGGAACCGTGCCTGATGCCAACCTGCTGGCCCAAAACCACCAGGAAACGGTTCAACGATTGATTGTGCTCAAAAAATCCGACGCTGGCAGCGGGCCTGAAAACCGGGGCCTGTTGTCCATCCGCCGACTGCCTGGCACCCGCACCGAAGCCGAGTCCCTGATTGCCCTGAGCGGGCCGGCGGACTCGCTCAAGGCCCTCGATTTCGAGGCCAGCCGGACCCTGGCTTTGAGCGACGAACTGGGCCAGTACCGGTATGTGCATTTTGCCACGCACGGGTTGTTGGACGCGGAAAATCCTGAGCTTTCGGCGCTGGTGCTGACTTTGATAAACCGGGATGGCCAGCCCCAGGACGGGTTCCTGCGGGTCTTTGATTTATACAATCTGAACCTGCCGGCGGATTTGGTCACCCTTTCAGCCTGCAAAACCGGCTTGGGGAAAGATATCAAGGGTGAGGGCATTGTGGGCATGACCCGTGGCTTTATGTATGCCGGAGCCAGCCGGGTGGCTGTCAGTTTGTGGAACATCGAAGACAAATCCGCCGCGCTGTTGATGAAGGGGTTTTATCAGGGAATGCTGGGGCCGCAAAAACTGCGCCCGGCGGCGGCGCTGCGGGCCGCCCAGCTTGAGTTGTGGCGGCAGAAACGCTGGCAGGCACCTTACTACTGGGCTGGGTTTATCATTCAGGGAGAGCCGAATTAAGCCATTACACCTTTGACACCAGATTGAAACACGGATTCCCGTCTGCGAGGCAGCTTTATGAGTCGTTTCTTTTCTGCACCCCATCAAAAATATTGTGGTTTGAAGCAGCGTTGGATGCTTTTCATGCTCCTTTTATGTGGTTTCCCCGGTTTGGGATGGGCGGAAAGCAGCCAGGACCCGGCATTGCCAAAACCGCTGGGTGCAGCCGTTTGGCTGGAAGCCGGAACCGCACCGGAGAAAGAACTTCGCGGTGGTGAGACCCATGCCTACCAAATCAAACTGGAGAAAGACTGTTTACTGAACTTGGTCGTGCAGCAAAAAGGGATTGACGTGTTGGTCCGGGTGTCTGACCCGGAGGGGAAGGTTGCCTTGGAGATTGACAGTCCCAACGGGAATCAGGGGGCTGAACTCGTTACTCTGGTGGCACCGGTTTCCGGCCTGTATCGCATTGAAGTCAAGGCCTTGGAGCCAAGTGCTCCGCTTGGCCGGTATCAGATTGAAACAAGCCCGCCCCGAACTGCCACCAATCAGGATAAGGACCGGATTCAGGCACAGAACCTGGTCCATGAAGCCTATGCGGCGGTGGCGCAAGGAGAGGCCACCGCCGCCTTCCAACGGACATTGGAAAAGTTGGAAGCCTCCATCCCCTTGTGGCGGGCTGCCGAGGAGTTCACGCGGGAGGCTGAAATTTTCAATGAAATTGGCAACCTTTGTTTTCGCTTGAGCCAGTTTTCCAAAGCAGCTCGGGCATACGAAAACGAGCTTGCCATTGCCCGCCGGATCCAAAACCCCAAATTGGAAAGCCAGGCCCTGACCAATCTGGGTTTGGTCACCCATCTGCAAGGAGACCCGCGCAAAGCTTTGGAACTCTATCAAACTGCCTTGCCCTTGCGGCAAGCCATTGGGGACCGGCGCGGAGAGGCTGAAACCCTGCTCAACATTGGCGGAATTTACAACCAGCAAAGCAATCAGGCTGAGGCCATCCGGCATTACCAACTGGCGCGCAAACAATTTCACGAGATTGACTATGGGTATGGGGAACATAAAGCTTTACTGAATCTGGGTAACCTGTATCAACACGAACGGGAAATGGCGCAAAGTCTGGCCTGCCTTCAGGAATCGCTGGAAATTGCCCGTAAAATCAAGGTGTTGGAATCCGAAGCGGATTCGCTTTCAGGCCTTGGGGCTGTCTATCTGTATACGGGGGAGTATCAAAAATGCCTGGATATGTACAATCAGGCGTTGCGCCTCCAGCAAAAGATCGGAAACCAAAACAACCAGGCAAAAACCCACCTGGGATTTGCAAGCTGCTATTTTCTGCTGGGGGATTACACCCAGGCACTGGAGCGCAATGAACAGGCGTTGCGCATCAGTCAGGCGGTGGGGAATCAGGAGCAGGCTGCATTGGCCCTGAATAATCTGGGGGCCAATTACGAAATGTTAAAAGAATCGCAGAAAGCGCTGGATTATTATCAACAGGCTTTGGCCATTCAACGGAGGTTGGGGAACCGGCGTGAAGAGGCGTCATTGCTGCGCAACATTGGCAATGCCTATTGTGCCGTGAATGAGAGCGAAATCGGGTTGACGTATCTCAACCAGGCTTTGTCGCTGGCCCGCCAATTGGGGAACCGCCAGCTTGAGGCGGTAACCCTGAACGCCCTTGGTTTTGCCAATTCAAAATTGAATAAACCGACAGTGGCAGGTCCTTTTTTTGAGCAGGCAGTTGCTTTGTTTGAGTCCTTTGGTGACAGGGAAGGACAAGCCCACAGTTGGTATGGAGTGGCAGTTCAGGAATATCGGCAAGGTCACCTTGCCAAAGCACTGGCTGTCGTTGAAAAAACAGTGGCCTGGGCTGAAACCAACCGGGCATCGGTTGATAGTCAGCGATTGCGAACCACCTTTCTGGCTTCAACCACTGATTATTACAAACTTTATATTGAAATATTGATGCAGTTGCATCGCCAAAATCCAACGGTCGGTTTTGACCGGCGGGCACTTGAAGTCAGTGAGCAAACCAGAGCCCGCAGCCTGCTGGAGCTTTTATCCCTTGCCAAGGCCGATGTGGGACAGGGCCGGACTGCAAACCTGCTGGCACAGGAACACCAAACCCGGCAGCGGTTACAGAACCTGACCGAGCACCAGATTGCTTTGCTGACTGGACCCCATACTGAGGAACAGGCACAGGAAAGCAAAAAGAAGTTGAAGGACTTGGAGCAGGAAATGGCTGCGATTGAAGCGCAGATTCGTCTGGAAAACCCTCATTATGCCAGCCTTACCCAACTCAAACTCTTGAAGGTTGAGGAAATCCAGCAGTTGCTCGACCCGGATACCATTCTGTTGGAGTATTCCCTAGGCACCTTGTACAGTAATCTGTGGCTGGTTACCCAGAGCAGTGTGACTGCTTACGATTTGCCTCCCAAAAAGCAGATTGAAGCGGCAGCCATAAAACTTTATCAACTGTTGACCCCCTTTCCAACCGTTGCGCGGGATGTGGCTTTGAAAAATCAGACCAAACCAAATCAAGCTGCCTTACAAGGGGCATTTGAAACTGCTGCTCGCGAATTGGGAAATCTGTTGTTGGGGCCGGTGGCTGACCAATTGGGAAGCAAACGGCTGGTAATTGCAGCAGACGGAGCGTTACACGTGGTTCCCTTTTCAGTCTTGCCTTTGCCGTTGACGTCTCCCACTGCGGCTATGGCACCGCCAAGCCGCCCCACTCAGAAATCCAGAAAAAGTGTTGGGGTTGAAGACCTGCCCACCGGTCCCAATCGCAATTTGGGCCGTGTCAAACAAAATGGAACCTCGATTATCCAATCAGCCTTGATACCCCTGTTGGCCACTCATGAAATTGTCAATATTCCCTCTGCCTCAACCCTGGCGGTGCTCCGGCAGGAAACCGAAAACCGGACTGTCGCTCCCAAACTGCTGGCGGTTTTAGCCGACCCGGTATTTGAACGGAATGACCCGCGGGTGAATTCCAGTCTGCCTGTTGCTGCAGGGGAACGAAAAACCGGTGAATGGCGCGGGCTCACCTTGAAACCGGTTGGCCGCGTGATGCAGGAAACCGGAATTCTAGAAAATGAGCTCGTGATTCCCAGATTGTTGGGGACCCGCCGGGAAGCCCAGGCCATTTTGGATATGGTTCCTGCTGAGTCCCGTTTCCAGGCTCTTGATTTTGCCGCCAGCCGGGCCACTTTGGAACAAAAGGAAATTTCCCAATACCAGATTCTGCATTTTGCCACCCATGGATTTATCAGCCCTACCCACCCGGATACCTCCGGACTGATTCTGTCTTTGGTGGATGAAAACGGGAAAAATCAAAACGGATTTCTGTTGATGGGGGATATTTTCAATCTGAAACTGGGTTCTGACTTGGTAGTCCTTTCAGCCTGCAAAACAGGTTTGGGCGAATTCTATCCGGGTGAAGGGGTGGTGGGAATGGCACGGGGCTTTATGTACGCCGGTTCCCCACGAGTGGCGGCCAGCCTGTGGAGCGTCAATGACAAGGCAACAGCGGTACTGATGACCAGGTTTTACCAGGGATTGCTCAAAGACAAACTTCGTCCGGCAGCCGCGTTGCGGAAGGCCCAGCTTGAAATGTGGCGGGACCCGAAATGGAAGGCCCCTTATTTCTGGGCAGCTTTCCAACTGCAAGGGGAATGGAAGTAACCTCCCCAAAGATGGGAATTGAGAATCGGTTCATTCAAAAACCAGTGGTACATCATTCAGCACCTCAATTCTCAATTCTCAATTCTCAATTCTCAATTCTCAATCTCCACCCTGAAACCGGCTTTTACTGGAATTCCAATGGATAAATCTTTTTGGGATTTTTCCGTTTTTATTTTTTTGTTATAAGCCACATCCAACTTTAACCCTAAAGATAACTTCCCGCGATACATGTACGAGGAGAAAATGGAGCGATCTATAAACGTCGAATCCTTCATTTTTCACATCAACTCACTGGCCAATGCTGGTGGGCACACCTCGTGCAGCCTCCAGGTAAAAAACTGGAACCCTATGCAAATCAAGACTTTATTGAGGTGTTCATGGATCCCAACACACAGGTATCGAAAGGCCGAAAATCCCTTTTTCAGATATTTACATTGACTATTGCCCTGCTTTTGGCCGGGTGGTGGTTTCCTTTTGAAACTTCTCATCTGGCTACGGACCCAGCCCAGGATATACAGACCAGAAATTTTCAACCCAACGCAATTTTTATTGTCACCAACACCGGTGACAATGGAGGCATCAACCCGGCAGTGGGGGCTGGAACCGGGACTTTGCGCCAGGCCATCATTGATGCCAACGCCAATTCCGGCTCCGATGTCATTGATGCCAGCGGCATCACTGGCACCATTAGTTTGCAGGCGACACTGCCCACCATTGCCCAACCTCTGACTGTGAACGGGCCCACTGTGGGAACCCTGGCGGTAACCCGTGGGACTGCTGCTTCTTTCGGAATCTTCACGATTGGTTCCAATGCCAGTACCACCTTAAATCGGCTGGTCATCACCAACGGCTCGGCCTCACAGGGAGCCGGGGTCAATTCCGGAGTCGGTTCCGACCTGACCCTCAATCAATGCACGCTTTCCGGACATGTCGGCAGCAGTCATCATGGCGCGCTTCAGTTTGCGGGTGGAGTTGGTCGCACCCTGACCATTGATTCCTGTACCATTGCTTCCAACACCTCGATTGGAGCAGCGATTGGAACCAACGATGCCGGCGGGGAAATCGTCATCCTGCGGAATTCGACTTTTAACAATAACACCAGCACCTCGTTTAACGGAGGAGCCTACGACCCAGGCCCAAATCTCACACTGACCATTACCAACTGTACGTTTTCCGGCAATACCAGCGCTGCAATGGGCGGAGCCCTTCGGTTTCAGTCCACGTTTTCCGGGACGGCCACACTGACAAACTGCACGATTACGGGAAACCGGGCCCACCTTGCGGGAGGGGGCCTCAGCCGGGCCGGAACCGGCGTCTTGATTCTGACCAATACCAATGTGGCGGGAAATTTTCGCAACCCAGCGCCAAGCCTGACTGCCGATGATGTTGACGGAGTTTCCTTTGCCTCCACGAGCGCCAACAACCTGATTGGCGTCAATACGGGACTCACAGGGATTTCCAACGGCGTCAACGGAAATCTGGTGGGGACCGCCGCCAATCCCATCAATCCGCTGCTGGGACCGTTGGCCAACAACGGCGGTCCGACCCAGACCCATGCGTTGTTGAACGGAAGTCCTGCCATTCATGCCGGAACGCCGAACGGAGCCCCTGCCGCCGACCAGCGGGGGGTTGCCCGTGATGCCAATCCTGATATTGGTGCCTATGAGGCGACGGTGGTCACAATTTTCCGGGGAGCCGGGCAAATACAATGTCCAGGAAGTACCCTCTCCTGGACCGTTGGGTTTCAGAATCCAACCGCCGGGTTGACGGCTGCCAATTTCAATCTGGTTTCAAGCGGAGGTTTGGGCGGCGTTCCGGTCATTCTGAATGTAACGCCAAACAGCCCTCCGCCCACCACCGCCTGGACGGTCATGGCCACGTCAGGCAGTGGCGAGGGGATGCTGGGATTGAATCTGATGACAAGTGCGGGATTGACACCGGCCCCGCCGGATGTTCTGCCCGTGACGGGGCAGGCATACAACCTCCTGGCCAGCACGGCGATTGGTCCGGCCACTTTGCCCAATGGAGCGGTCGGAACCGCCTATAGCCAAACCCTGACTGCCCAGGGTGGTTCGGGTACAACTTTCACCTTTGCCATCATTGGGGGAGCCGTGCCAAACGGTTTCAATCTGGCTCCAGCAGGGGTTCTTTCCGGAACTCCCTCGGTTTCCGGGACTTTTAATTTTACCGTGGGGGCGACGGGTGGAGGATGCTCCGGCAGTCGTACCTATACCATCACTATTGCCCGGTTGGTGAATTCAAGTGCTTCCGTAACCGTGACCGGAACCAACTTCAATCTGACCCCTTCAACCGGATTTATTGGGGATTTCACTTTGGATACGGTGGTGCAAAATACCGGGGCGGGAGTCTTGAACGGGCCTTTGTTTTTTCAGGTGACGCGGTTGCAGCCGGTGGGGCAAGCCTATGTGTATCGGATGAAAACCGCTGATGATTTTGTCGCCGGCGGGCCGACCGGAGGGTTGGTTGGAAGCCGCCAGACATTGGGGGTGGGCACGTTGACTCCGGGGGCGACGACTCCTGTCAGTTTCACCATCGGGGTTGCCACGGCACGGGTTCAATTTCAGTTCCAGGTGGATTTGTACAGCAGTGATGGAACTTCAATCCAGCCGGTCAAAGTGGGGAGCTTGAACCTTACCATCAGTCAAAGCCTGGGACCCAAGGGCAGTTCCTTTGGGACAAAACTGGACGTTGACCCCGCAGCCGCAGGGGAAACCGCTCTGATTTCCGGAGCAGGCGTTCAAACCAGCCCGGTGCTTGCCATCCATCCGACAAATCCGGAACAGATTGCCGTGGCTGTCGAGGATTACGCGGCACGGTCCATCGTCGTCAGAGTTTCGGACAACGGCGGAACGTCCTGGCGGGAACAACGATTGTCACGAAACGTAAACGGGCGGGAATTTTTTGCAGCCAACGCTCCGGCTCTGGCTTTTACACCGCAAGGTGAATTGCTGGTGGCATATACCCTGGGAAATCTCGAAGATTCCACCAATGCTTTGGTCGTCAGCCGCATGGGTGACCGGTTGACTTTTTCCCCGCTGGTTTCACTGGCGGAATTTGCCTCTGCCCAACAAAAATTTGTAGCCCGCCCCAGCCTGGCAGTGAGCAGCACCGGCCTTCCCTTTGTGGCCTGGGAAACGGTGGACACGGTCAATAACCGCTCCTCCATCACAGTTGCCCGTGCCACTGGAACCAGTTTGATTCAAAACACAGTGGCCCAGGGAGCGGTTTCCCATCCCACGCTGGTTTTTGGAGGAAGGGATGTTCTCTATCTGGGCTGGCAGGAAGGGGCTGTGAAGAGCAGTGCCGTTGGCGGTGGGGTGTCCATCGCCGTGGGAGATATCAATGGTGCTTTTGGGGCTCCGCAACAGATTGCTCCGACGGGAATTGGGTATGGCCGCATCATCCCGGCCATGCCTGAAGAGGAAGTGACGGCAAACCTCTCCTTGGTCCCGGACCCGCTCCAACCAGGAACGCTGACGGCGGTTTTCACCGTTGCCGGAGACGGTCTGGATGTGGTTTGGGCCCGCAGCACCGATAACGGAAAGACCTGGAGCGGGCCCCGTCCGGTCAGTGACGTAACTGCGGGGGACCAGTTTCATGGGGTGGCGGATACCGACGGGAAAGGAAATCTGTCAATTGCCTATCGTGATACCCGCCACAGTTTTGGAAATGAAACCGTGCTGGTGCGATTGGCCAAAACAAGTGATGGAGGGCAGACGTTCACCCATGCCCAGGTTACAACTGTGCCGTCAAATGATTCCCGGTCAAATCCGGGACGCGACACCAATTCCAATTTGGGAACCCGGATTGGCGTCAAGGTCGGGAACGGGCTTTCTTATGTGGTTTGGACCGACACCCGATTGGGGAACGAGGACATTTATCTGGCAAATCCGAAATAACGAATGGCAGCAAGGGGATGCTGTGGGACCCAACCCAATCAAACCTGAAACCAGGGTGGCAAGTCCATTCTGGCTGACCGGACACAAACAGAGGGGCGCAGGTGACTGCGCCCTTTTTGGTGGAAAGACAACAAGGCAGGGAATTCAAAAGCAGGAAAGGGTTTTCCCAAAAGCGGCTCATTCCTGAGAGTGGTTTCCTTCCTCCAGTTTGGTTTCCAACAGTTTGACCGGGGCGGGAAGCACAAAATTGTCGTTCAGATTGAGCCGCATCATGCCCCCGGCATCGGAAAAGGCGGTCGCCCGGGAAGATTGCCTGCGCCAGTAAAAATAACCAAAACCGGCAGCCATTCCGACAATTCCCATAACCACCCCGCCCATCATAATCAATTGAAAAATACTGACGAGCATGGCCCCGGTTTTGCGGATTTCGGTGGTCTGGTCCAGCCCACTACGCAAAGGGCGGGGTCCTAACCACTGGACCACATAGTCATATTTTACTCCCTCGATGATTTCACTGGTTCGGGCTGGACTGGTGACTCCGTAAGCCTGGACCACAAAATTACCCACCCGCTTGACCAACCGGGCCGAGCGCTCCTGCGGGGGAAGCTGATTCCAGTTGGCCTCCACCTGTTTGAATGCCTCTATTGAAGCCTGGGGCGTGGGATATTCACACATGGCCAGCCGCGCAAAGGCGCTGCCTGGAATGTAATCCGCCCAGGCCAGTTGGGCCCCGTCGGTCAGAGGAAACTCGCTGTAGTTGTAGGGAGCCGCCTGGATGCCCGCTCCAATGGTGCCAAAGGCACAGTGGAGGGTGGTCGGGTCCATCCGGTCCAACGGGAGGTGGCGTACGACAAAGGGAATTTTTGGTTCTTCGGGGTCCTGGTTGGGCAGACCGCCGTGCCATTTCCGGTATTTTTCCAGAAGTTCGCCTACATGACCGGTCAAATCGGCGGACAGGTCGGTTTCGGCTGAGGGCTGAAGGGCTGACAGGGAAATGACTTCGTTTTCAACCCAGAGCAGGGCTTTGGTTTTGCCAATCCAGAGATTGTGTTTGCTTTCCAGTGCATCGGCTTTGCCAGGCCGTAAGGCACAAAAAGCACCATAGGCACGGGTTGGATGACCAAACCGGACCACCTGCATGGCCAGTGAACCCAGTTTCCGCTGATGCACCCAGGTGGCTCCGTATTCTTTCAGCAGGGGAAAATCCGAACCCACGGCCAGTTCCAGTTTGGCCGGCGGGAAGGACAGGCACCGCCCGGCGGTTGGGTATTTTTCCAGAGCCAGAAGTTCGACTAGGGGAAACTCAACGCCGGAATTCAAATCAATATCTTTTTTGAGCGGGTCGGGGATGGTAACCGGTGTCTCCTGAGCCGGTTTGGCTTTGCCTTTTACATCTTTCCCCAGAACCGAACCACCTGGAATCCACAGGCATAACCACCATGTCAAGACCAGGATGGAGAATGTTGATGGTTTTCCGAGAATGAGATTGAACGAAGCACAACTCTTCATATTCATGACAATTTCCAATCAATCAAATGGCACATCACACATGGCACGTCGGACATGCCTTACCGGCGCAGCCGACACAAAATCTCGTCGGCATAGTTTTGCGGGGCGGCGATGTTTTTGAGCCGGATTTTGCCGCCTTCCGAAGCACTGTCAATAATCAAGTCACCCAGGCCCAGCAGCCGTTTCCCCAGGGTGGCCTGAGTGGTGACATCCTGTACCTTGGGGAGCGGAATATTCCGCTGGGTCCGGGAAAAGATACCGCTCCGGATTTCAACCTTGTGGGTTGTAATTGTGTAGGTTTCAAACTGGCGGGAGATATGGTGAAAAATCGGATTCAGAAACACCAGCACAGAAAAGCCGGTTGCCACCCAGGGAGCGGCGGCACTGACGAACCACCATTCCAGGGATGCAACAAAGGCAGCCATCACGACTGCCAGAATCGTCAGCACCACGGCAATGCCATAACGGACTCCTACGAACAGAAAACTGGGACGAAGAACCGCAATGACAGTCTCTTCAACTTGAGGCAGGGTGGGAGCCGGACCGGCGGGAAGATTGGAAAGGACAGCCCCGCAGGCATTGCAAAAACGGCTTCCGTCCGGGATGGCATGGCGGCATTGCGGACATTGCATGATCTACAAAAACTCCGGAAAAAAGGATTTTATGATTGAAGGCCAATGATAGCACGGCTGCCGGGAGCAATATCACCCTTGGACACCGGAAACCGCTCGGAAGTTCCCGTACCGGCAGTGCGTTCGGTTGAGAAAAGGAATGGGGCCACCTCTGGAAGATGTTGCAGCAGCAGGAAAAGAGTGGCGCAGCGGTAAACAAAAAACCCTCTTTTGCTTCCGGTCAAAAAGAATCCAGCACTTTTTTGCGAAAGCTCTGGAAAAATATGGCACAATGCAGCCTATCCGCACAAATTGCCTGCTTTTCAAAAAATCACAAAAAGAAAATGTCCCAGCCCGTTTCTGCCCGGCATTGGATTTGTAGTTGAGCATGACAACCTCCCCAACAATCGCGGCAAAATTCTTGATTTTCAAAGGGAAATCCATCTTTCACAGCTTTCTTTACCTGTTCTGACCTTCCCTGGAAGGACGACACTTGGAATTGGAGATTCGTATGAAAAAAATTGCCTCAAGACCATTCAGACTCATCCACATGTCCGCCCTTTGGGCCATGGCCACTCTTTTCACATTGTGGTGGGCAGGGTGGGGTTTGCCGGGACACTCTGTTTCCATGCAAAGCCATTCAACCCAGGCAAACCTCACAGTCCAACCCAATGTCACTTTTAACTATACCGGGTCATTGCAAACCTATACCGTCCCGCCGGGTGTCACCAGCATCAAAATTGTGGCTGCCGGTGCGCAGGGAGGTTCGGTTTCCGTCAGTTGTGCTGCCACTGGTGGGCTGGGAGCCCGGATGGAAGGGGATTTTAGTGTGACCCCAGGGGAAAATTTATCCATCCTGGTGGGGCAACAGGGGCTGACCAATGGTGCTGATGCGGGTGGGGGCGGTGGCACTTTTGTCGTGCGAACCGGGAATGTGCCTTTAATTGTGGCTGGTGGCGGTGGTGGTGCCACCAATAACATTGGGAATTGTGGTGGCAACCGGGATGGTCTGAATGCGACCGTGACGACCTCCGGCACGGCCAGCGGCAATGGGCTGGTGGCCGGTGGGATAAACGGCAACGGGGGCGGTGCCAGCAGTGGTTCCGGTGGCGGCGGCGGCGGCTTTCTGACCAATGGGACAGCCGGAACCGGATTGGCAGGGAATAATGGAAAGTCATACCTCAACGGCGGGGCGGGGGGAACCGGAAACAATAATGACTTCGGCGGGTATGGCGGTGGTGGTGCCGGGTGGTTTACCGGCGGGAACGGCGGCGGGGGCGGCGGGTATTCCGGCGGCGGGACCAGCGGTTCACTACCTTTCACCGGCGGCGGGAGCGGCGGATCTTACAACGTTGGGACCAATCAGGTCAATACTGCCGGCTTTCAGACGGGAAATGGTTTTGTCACCATTACCGAACTGGTGGTGTGCCCGACGGTGACAGTGACCAATCCAGCCACAGCCCAGGGTGGATTGGGGGCTTCTTTCAATCAGACCTTTACGGCAACCGGTGGCACCGCACCCTATATGTTTACACTGGGAAGTGGAACCTTACCCACCGGGCTGACCCTTTCAACCGGAGGCGTGCTGGCGGGAACCCCGACTCAAACCGGTGCCTTTCCCATTACGGTGACCGCAACCGATAACAACGGCTGTTCCGGAACCGGAGCGACCTATAATCTGGTGATTGCCTCGGTGCAGGCTGGGCGGATTTTTGTGGCGGATACCTACAACAACCGGGTGCAACGGTTCGAGGCAGGAAGCTGGACCGTTTTGAACACGCCCGCTCTGGTGCTGCCGGAGGCAGTCACTGCCTCGCTGGACGGCATGCGGATTTATGTGGCGGACACAAACAATAACAAAGTCATTTATTCAACCGACGGAGGCGGAACCTGGGCGGATTTTGCCACTGCCGGACTGGTTGGACCACAGGGCCTGGCACTGGATTTCAGCGGCCATGTGTTTGTGGCAAACACCGGAGCCAATCAGGTCCTGCGGTATGACGAAAATACGCCTTTGGGAACACCACTGGTATTGGCAGCGGGTGGAACCGGGACCGGACAGGTGATGGAACCACGCGGACTGGCCTTTGACCTTGCCAACCGGTTGTTTATTGCCGACCGGGGAAACAGCCGGATTCTGCGGATTCCAACCGCCAACGGGTCACCGGGAGCCACTTTCCAAGTGGCAGGGAGAGGAGTTGGTGCGGCTCCGTTCGGACAGGTCACCGCACCGGAAGGTTTGGCCGTGGACAATGCCGGGAACCTGTATGTGGCAGATACCGGAAACAACCGGGTCATCCGCTTTGCCAGCGGGAACAATGGAGCCGCAACGGTGCTGTGTACGATTAGTTCAGGCTTGACGGCCCCGCCTTTGGGGCAGGTCCGGGGTGCCGAAGGAGTCACTATTACCGATGCAGGGTTGATTGGGGGAACTGCCGGTCAGCCTGCAATTGTGGTTTCCGATACCCAAAATCAGCGGCTTCAAGGGGCGTACAACCCGGCCTTTGTACCAGCTTCCTGGCAATTGGTGGGAACTCCCAATGGAACCGGAACAGCACCCGGCCAATTTAAGTCACCGGGTAAAATCCGGTAACGAACCCCCGGTCCTTTTCCCTAAATTCAACCAGCCACGAAGAAAGCCTGAAAGATGTTGGCTTTTTCCTCGTGGCTGGTTTTGTTTGGAGAGGGAGCCCTGCAAAAAACGCGAAGAGGTCCTGATTCCGAGTTCGGAATCGGATGATTGAGCACAGAGAATGGAATTCCAGCCCAACCTCTCAACTCTATTGGCATTGGAAACCTCCCACCCTCTAACCCCAGACCAAACCTGACGGGTTTCGGAAGGGCAATGCCTGGTGGCTATCCGTTCGGATAGTCAAGCTATCCAATTGGATAGTTGTGAAAAGCCGGAATGATGTCCCAGGATTCCGCACTGAATCAGATGGGTTTCTTTGAAATCAACCGGTTAGCTGAAAATCAAGCTGTCATGGCCAATATCCAGTTGACTGGCACAGTGTTTGCTGTCAAGAAAACAAACCCGTCCCAGGGCATGTTCCCAGCCCCAGGTTGTTTTCCACCCGCACTGAAAAATACAGGTTGAACCCACATACCTGAACGATTTTTGCCTCCTGAAGGGGTCGGTTTGAAATTCATGCAAGTTACGGTTGCCACCCAGGCCCGGTGCCCGGTTTCATGGCACGTATCCAGAGCAATTCCGATTGCTGCTGAAGGCTGGTTGATGGTTGGCCGAACCATGAGTGGAAAACGTTGACTCCATTGATGACAGAGGCGTGGAGTGTATCTATGAGATTCCATTTCTTTTTCCGAGCTTGCGGCTGGTTTCTGTGCAACAGCGTGTTATGTGCCTGGTTGGTTGGTGTTTCCACTTCGGCGGAAATCAAAGCTCCAGCCCAACGTGCCACCTTGGAGAAAACAGGCGGAACCAGACCGGTTCCCCGTTTGAAACAAAACCCCCGGATGACAGGAGACACCATCCGTTATGAGCTGATTGACCTGAAAATTGATGCTTCGGGGCTGGCTTTGGAAACAAGTCTCACATCAGTTCTGGCTGCCCGTATCAAACGGGTTGAACTGATGGTTACCGGCGCAACCACCGTCAAGGTGGATGGCCTGCTTGATACACGGGTCTTTCCCCCAGGCCGATGTAAGCCTGATTGCGCCTGCCGGCATTGAATTTGGCGACAAGGCAAGGCTGGCAGTGGGAGGCTCTTTTCTGGCCACCACCGGGCGGTTGGATAAGGAAACGCTCCGGTTTTCCGGAAATCAACCGGGACGAATTGTCAATCGGGGCCAATTGGAAGTGGCGGCAGGAAAAAACCTGGCGCTGGTAGGCAGCCGCCTGGAGCAGCGGGGGAGTCTCCGCACGCCGGGCGGCAACATCGTGCTGGCGACCCCGGTCAAGGGTTCAGGGCTCAGGGTTCAGGGTTCAGGGTTTGAAAATGAAGCACCTGGGAACAATCCTGATTTCCTGACTGGGTTGTCGTTTGAGCGCAGTCCGCGTGGAGGCGATGCCGGGCTGCTGGAGCAGGTCGGGACGCTGGACGTGACAGGTGACGAGCCGGGCGGCATTACACTCGCTGCCGGGCTGGGGTTTGTCGGAGGCGATATCAGCGCAAATGCCTTTGAACGGGGTGGAAACATTGCACTTTCGGGGCAGCAACTCATTTTAACCGGGAACCTGACTGCCGATGGGATGGAAGGCAGCGGCGGAAGTATTACCGTAACAAGTTCCATTCGGACCATTCAGACCTCGGCCAGCCGTCTGGCCGCCAGTGGAGGCCGCTTTGGCAATGGCGGCCTGATTGCCATCCGGGGTGGTTTTGAGCGGGATACTGATGGTGTCTTTCTGTCGGGGCAACTGGCAGCTTCCACCCAAGGAAAAAGCGGAGGCGAAATCAGTGTTTCCGGGCAAAAACTGGATGTGGTGGATGCCAGACTGAGGGCTTCGGGACCAAGGGCCGGGGGCCGGATTTCCATTGGTGCAAATTCGAAAGGGAACCTTGCAAGCCAAACTGAACCCGAACGAACCCAGCAAACTACAGTTCCATCAGCAGATTCGGTTTATGTGAGTGCCACCAGTCAACTGGTGGCTGATGCAGGTATCAAAGGCCAGGGAGGGGACATTCTGGTCTGGTCTGCCAAAGCAACGGAAATCCGGGGAACCGTGAGCGCGGCAGGCGGCCCCCAAGGTGGTGAAGGCGGGCAAGTGGATGTATCCGGGCTGGGCCGGGTGACAATGGATGGCAAGCCAGCCTCCCATTCGGGTGAGCCGGGAAGGTTCCTGCTCGACCCAAAGAACATTGTGGTTGATGACACGGCAGGGGTTTTTCCGCAATTCAATGTGGTGGATGCAAACCCTGCTGGGATTGGTTTCGGAACAGAAGTGGTGGCTCTTTTAAGTGGTAACCTGGTCATAACCAAACCCAGTGCCAACGTGGGGGGCGTTATGGGGGCCGGTACAGTGTTTCTATATCATGGGTTAACCGGCGCACTGGTCAGTATGCTCGCTGGTGGTTCCGAGGACGATAAAATCGGCAGTGGTGTCAGCGGTTATCAGAAAGGGGTGACAGTTCTCACCAATGGCAATTTCGTAGTATGTAGTCCTTACTGGGACAATGGCACAGAAGTCGAAGCAGGTGCCACGACCTGGGGGAGCGGTGTTACAGGCATTTCAGGAGTCGTTAGTCCGGTCAATAGCTTAGTTGGAAGTCAAGTGGGCGATGTCATCGGGTATAATGGCGTGACGGCTCTTACGAATGGCAACTATGTGGTAAGCAGTCCCTTTTGGAATAACGGTGAGATAGTTAGAGCGGGAGCGGCGACCTGGGGTAACGGAACGACTGGCATTTCCGGAAAAGTGAGTGTTGCTAATAGTTTAGTTGGGGGAACAACAAGCGGGATCGGATCAAAGGGTATAATCGCCCTCACGAATGGCAACTACGTGGTAAACAGTCCCTTCTGGAATAACGACGGAATAGAAATTGCTGGAGCGGTGACATGGGGCGACGGGACGACTGGAATTACGGGAGTGGTCAGCGCAACCAATAGTTTAGTGGGAAGCCAGCCGTATGACCATGTCGGATTTTCTGGTGTGACGGCCCTTACGAATGGCAACTACGTGGTAAGCAGCCAATTCTGTAGGATCGGCAGTGGGAACGGGGCGGTGACCTGGGGCGACGGAAGAACTGGCATTACGGGAGTGGTCAGCATAATCAACAGTCTGGTGGGAAGCCATCCTGGTGACTTTGTGGGAGATAATGGCGTGACGGCCCTCACAAATGGCAACTTCGTGGTCAATAGCCCTTTGTACAACAATGGTGGTGTGAACTCGACGGGAGCCGTGACTTGGGGTAACGGAACAATTGGTATTACAGGGGAGGTCAACGCAGCCAACAGTCTGGTGGGAATCAAAGCCGGTGACAGAATAGGGTATAGTGGCGTGACAGCCCTCACAAATGGCAACTACGTCGTTGGCAGCCCTTTCTGGGACGGTAAGGTTATTGATGCAGGAGCCGTGACTTGGGGTAACGGAACCACTGGTATTTCAGGAGTGGTTAGCGCAGATAACAGTTTGGTTGGAGGCAAGGAGGGAGACAAGGTCAGTATTTCTGGTGTGACAGCCCTGAAGAACGGAAATTATGTGGTGGCCAGTCCCAATTGGGATAGTGGTATGGTGGTTGATGCAGGAGCCGTGACGTGGGGCAGCGGAAGTGCTGCTACTACGGGGGAGGTTGGCCCAGCCAACAGCTTGATTGGAAGCAAAACCAACGACTTTGACAGCATTTTTGTCGTAGCCCTCACTAACGGCAACTATGTAGTGGGCAGCCCCAAGTGGGACAACGGTACAGTGATTGATGTGGGAGCTGTCATTTGGGGTAATGGAACGGCTGGCCTAACAGGTACGATCAGCTCGGTCAACAGTTTGGTAGGAAGTAAGGCAAATGATAAGGTGGGTTTTTCAGGTGTGACAGCCCTCACAAATGGCAATTACATTGTCGGTAGTCATCTTTGGGACAACGGGACGGTGGTTGATGCCGGGGCGGTAACCTGGGGCAATGGAACGATTGGCTTGGGGGGCACTGTCAATACAACCAACAGCTTGGTGGGAAGCGCAACATTTGAGTCGATTGGTTATAAGGGAATAGCGCTCACAAATGGTAACTTTGTGGTGATAAGTCTATCTGGAGGTGGGGGAGCTGTAACCTGGATTAACGGAAACACTGGGAAAACCTTAACTGGTGTTGGTTCGGTGAATCCTCAAAATGGCATCCTGTTAAGTTTTTCAACAGGGTCAGTTTCTCAATTTGTTGCAGATGATTTGGTAAACGGCATTTTCGGCATATCTTTTTCAACTTTCACAAACAGTGGAAAGGTATTCCTGGGCTTGAGCAATCCGAACCCAAACCAGTTGACCTACAGCCGCTGGCAGGGCGGAACGACAACTATCACCACTGCTTTTCTGACGAACCTGCTCAATATCGGAACCCCGGTCACCTTGCAGGCCAGCAACGACATCACCCTAAACAGTCCTCTGACCACCACCGGCAATGGAAATTTGACCTTGCAGGCAGGTCGGAGCGTCCAATTTCGCCAGCCCGTCACGTTGGCAAATGGGGATTTGACCGTGATTGCCAATGACCAGCTTTCGAATGGCGTCGTAAATGGGCAACGCGACCCCGGACCAGCCGTGATAACGGCTACGCAGCCTATTTCAGTTGGCAGCGGGACAGCCACATTTGACCTCCGCAACGGTGCGGGCAAAACCTATACCTCCAGCGGGAATGTGCAACTGTTGACCGTCCAGGCCGGAGGAATCTCAATCACAAACAACGGTCCAACTCCAGGTTCGGGCATCTCTGTGAAGGGAACTCTGGCCAGTGGGCCTTGTGCCGGAGCCAGTCTCTGCACTGCTGGCGGAAGCGGTGGCATCACTATCAACCATCCCAATAGCCAAGCCAATTTTGTGGTGGGTGACGCCGCGACCAATGGAACCGCCGGCAGTCTGGTGACATCCGCCACCACGGTTCCGGTCACATCCACAGTGGTCAATAAACCGGGAAGCTTTACCCAGGGCAATGTCACAATCACCCCCGGTTGCAACGGCCCATCGCAGCCTTCCCCGATTCGGGGCAGCACTTCGGTCTGTCCGGGGGCCACCAATGTCATGTACTCGGTGGCGAATGACCCTGCGGCAACATCCTACGTGTGGAGCTATTCCGGGACCGGAATGACGCTCAACAGTACGACCAACATGCTGTCGGCCAGTTTCTCACCCACAGCCACACCCGGAGTGTTGCGGGTCATCGCCAACAACGGATGCAGTTCAAGCCCGGCCCAAACCTTGACCCTGGTGGCCAACAGTGCTCCGAGCTTGGGAACCTATCCTTCACAGACGAATATCATTGCCGGTACACCACTGACCATTACCCCCAATGTCCCACCGCTGGACAATGAACCGCTGGCCACGGTTACGGTTGTGGCTTCGGCAGGTTACACCGGCCCACTCTCGGTTCACCCAATCACCGGAGTGGTAACCACCACCCCAATCGCCCCTGGAACATTCACGCTGACCGTCACTGCCGTTGATACCTGTGGCGTGACGACCACCTCATCCTGCACGATTTCCGTTCTGCCTTTTGGCAAGGGGCCGCAAATCACCGGCATTTCACCCGCGGCGGGACCCGCTGGCAGTCCGGTGACGCTCACTGGGGTGAATCTGGATAAAGTGACAACGGTCCAATTCAACGGAACGGTGGCCAGCTTTACGATTGATTCAGCCAGTCAAATCACGGCCACCGTCCCGAAAGGTGCCACCACCGGACCCGTCACGGCGGGCAGTCCGACGGGCACTGGTGTCGGACCGGTTTTCACGGTCATTCGCACAAAATAACCCTTGCTTTGAGTTGGCCACCTGAGCCAAAGGTGTCGGGTTTCGGGTCTTTTGAATTGAGAATTGAGAAGTTCGAATTGGGAATTGGGAATTCCGGTTTTGCAACCCGGATCATATTCTCAACCCTTTTGTAATTCGAAGACCCGAAACCCGAAACCCGAAACCCGAAACCCGAAACCCGAAACCCGAAACCCGAAATCTGAAAAGCAAAACTCTTGCCTGAAACCCTCCGGAACATATAGCCTAGCCAGTCCATCCCACCCGAACAGTTTCAGAATTGTTTTCATTGCCAGAGGATTTATGGTTTTGCCCAATTCTATGTTTCGTCGTCAGGTTGCAGTCTTTCTGCTCATCTGCTGCTGGTTGACCATAACGTTCCCGGTTTTGGCAGGTCCTGCCAGCCAGCGGCACCCACGGGGAAAACGGCACCAGCGGCCAGCGGCCCCGCGCCGTCATTCCATTAAACAAAGCGGTACCCGTCCAGTCACGCCACCCACTCCGGTGCCACAATTTGAAAACGGGGAAACGGCGCGCGAATTTGAGGAAAACGCCGAAGCCCGACAGCATTGGTTTTGGTTTGAACGCACCTACCCGTTTCAGACATTGGATGTCGCCGCCCGCCGCCGGGCCTGGGAACAGCGTCCGCTGGACCGTTTTTCAACCAGAGCCAATCAGGGGGAATGGACCGCCATTGGGCCGTCTCCGACCAATTCCGCTTTTCCGGGCAATTGGGGCGTGACCAGCGGACGCATCAATACCATTGCCGTCTCACCAGCCAATTCCCAAATCATTCTGGTTGGCAGTGCCACTGGGGGAATCTGGCGGTCCACCAACGGGGGAACCAGTTTCAGCCCGGTTTCGGACAATCAGGTGGATTTGGCTGTAGGGTCAATTACCTTTGCCCCCGGTAATTCGAGCACCGTGTACGCCGGAATGGGTGATACGCAGGGCGGTTATCTGGGCAGCGGAGTGCTGAAATCAACCGATGCCGGCCAAACCTGGACCCGCATCAGCAATGCCACGCTACCGGCTCCCGGACGGATTTCCAAAATCGAGGTGGACCCGGCCAACGCGAACCGTGTGTATGTGGCGCAATATTCCTCGCTGAATGGTTCCTCCCAGATTTCCAGCGGGTTCTGGCTGTCCACCGATGGCGGTGTCAACTGGACCCGTACCTGGCGTGGACTGGCCCGTGATTTGGTTATCAATCCGGCCAATTCACAGACGCTCTATCTGGGCATGTCGCGGGTGGACGAGCCAGGCAGCCTGCCAGCCGGACTCTATCGTTCCACTGACGGGGGAACCACCTGGGCCATTCTGTATACGGTGCCGCATACCAGTGGAACCAGCGATGTAAGGGTGGCGGTCACCCCGGCGGACAGCCAGCGAATCTATGTGTATACCGGCGGAAATATCGGCTCGACGTTTGATGTGCGGGTGGAAGTCAGTACCAACGCCGGGGCCGGCTGGACAAATTTGGGTTCGGCCACCCTGGATACAGGCCAGTTTGGCTATAACACCTATATCTATGCCGACCCGACCAATGCCGATACGGTCTATGTCGGGACCAGAGACGTGTTCAAAAGCACCAATGCCGGAAACACTTTTACCAACCTGACGAAGAATTTCACCCTGGCGGGTGGATACACTCCGACCTCCTCCAACACGCATCCGGACCAGCATGCCTTCACCTTTGCGCCAGGAAATTCAAGCACACTCTATGTCGGAAATGACGGAGGAATTTCACGGTCAACCAATGGCGGGACCAATTTTACTTCGCTCAATTCAAATCTGGGATTGACGTTGTTTGTCAGCTACGCCCTCCATCCGACGGATGCTGCGATTTCCTATGGCGGCACCCAGGACAACGGCACCCAGCGGCGGCTTGCAGGCGGAGGCTGGTCTGAGTTTTCCAGTGGTGACGGAGGGCGCTGTGTCATCAATCCCGCCCAGCCGAGCATGATTTTCACCACCTACGTCTATGGTACGGTGTATCGCTGGCTGAATAACGGAACGACCTACAACGGGCAAATTGCCTCCAATTCAACGTTTGGCGAGCCTTCAAGCGGTGCCCGAATTGCTTTTTACCCACCCTTAACCGGCAATTTCAGCACCAATACGTTGTATTTTGGAACCTGGCGGCTGTTTGCGAGCACCGACAACGGTTCAACCTGGGCTGCTCCGGCTGGTACCTTTGACCAGACCAAGGGGGGCAGCGATGTCCTTTCCGCTCTTGGCGTTTCCAAATCAAATCCGCAGTATATCTATTCCGGTTCCTCGCAGGGGCGGGCCATGGTGAGCACCAACGGCGGAGCCAGTTGGACCGACATCACCACAGGGCTGCCGAACCGGACCATCAAGAGCATCACGGTGGACCCGCTCACCCCGACCACTGCCTGGCTGACGGTTTCCGGTTATGGTTCGGGCCATATCTTTCGGACCACCAACGCCGGAGCCAATTGGACCGACATCAGCGGCAATCTGCCCAATATTCCGGTCAGCGCTTTTTTGCCGGACCCGGTGACACCCTCCACATTGTACGCCGGAACCGACATTGGGGTGTTTCGCTCGCTTGACAGCGGAACCACCTGGGCCAGTTTTTCCAACGGCATGCCCCCCGTAGTGGTCACTGCGTTTTCCGCCCAGGCCAACGGCTTGATTCATGTCGGAACCTATGGCCGGGGGGCTTTTGAAACCCAGGCGGTCGTCGCGCCGACCATCACCCGGTTTGCTCCGATTGCGTCGTTCCCCGGCAAAACCATCACTATCACCGGAACCAATTTTGTAGCCGGCAGCACCCAGGTCTTTTTTGGCGGAACCAATCTGGTTCCCGCCGCCAGTGTGAACGTGGTGAATGCCACCACCCTGACCGCCGTGGTTCCAGCTTCGGGAACCGGAACCGCCAATGTCAACGGTTATCTCACGGTGCGGGTCAACGGCACGGATGCCACCACCCAAAATCTGGGTGATAATTCGACCCTGCCATGTGACCCCAATGCCATTTTTTCGCAGTTTGTCCTGCTGGGGGATATTACCGGCGACGGACTTTCCACCCAGGCCAACGATGTGGCCCTGGCACGGGCCTTTACTCAATTCCAAGCGACACCGAGTGTCCGGCAACGACTGGCGGCGGATGTGGTTCCGCTCAATGGTATTTGTCGGGGGGATGGAGCCATCAACACGACAGACATCACCTTTTTGCGGGCGGTTTCGTTTGGGCAAACCACTTTTTAACAGGACTGAGGACTGAGAACTGAGGACTGAGGACCACTTCAGGACTGAGGACTGAGGACTGAGGACTGAGAACGAGACCAGGGGAAAATACAGGTTTCTCGGATTTAACTCGGCCCTCAGTCCTCAGTCCTCAGTCCTCATAGCTAAGGAAAACCATGCAGCATACCGAAACCGTCATTGTTCTTGATTTTGGTTCACAATACACCCAATTGATTGCCCGCCGGGTGCGTGAACTACACATCTACTGCGAGATTCATCCCTTTCATATTGCACTGGAAACGCTGAAAGCCAAAAAACCGAAAGCCGTGATTTTGTCGGGCGGGCCGATGTCGGTTTACGGCGAGGGCGCACCTCATTGCGACGGCGGCGTGCTTGAAATGGGTGTTCCAGTGCTGGGGATTTGTTACGGCATGCAGATTATGTCGTATTTTTTGGGCGGTCAGGTTGAAGCCTCGAACCGGCGCGAATTTGGCGCGGCAGAAATTTCCGTGTCCAAAGAAAGTCGTCTTTTTGCGGGACTGCCTCAATCTTTTCCGGTCTGGATGAGCCATGGCGACCATGTAACGGCACCGCCTCCGGGCTTTGCCCAGACAGCGGATTCAGGCAACGCGCTGGGGGCCATGGAGCAGCCTGAGCGCGGTCTGTATGCTCTTCAGTTTCACCCGGAAGTGGTGCATACCCCGCTGGGAAAAGGGATTTTGCGGAATTTTTTGGTTGACATTGCCGGACTCAAAGCCGACTGGAACATGCATAGTTTTGTGGAAACGGCAATTGCCGACATCCGCGCCCAGGTTGGAGACGGGCATGCCGTCTGTGGGCTTTCCGGCGGAGTGGATTCGACCGTGGCCGCAGCACTGGTTCACCAAGCCATTGGCGACCGGCTGATTTGCCTCTTTGTGGATAACGGCGTGCTCCGGCAGGATGAATACCACGACGTGCTGGACATGTTTCGGGAAACGATGCACCTCAACGTCAAAGGGGTTCCCGCCGGAGAACGGTTTCTGGCGGCCCTGGCTGGAGTTTCCGACCCTGAACAAAAGCGCAAAATCATCGGGCGCGAATTTATCGAGGTGTTTCAGGAAGAGGCCAAAACCTTGGGGCCGATTGAATTTCTGGTCCAGGGAACACTCTATCCGGACGTGATTGAATCAGTTTCGGTGAAAGGCCCTTCGGCGGTTATCAAAAGCCACCATAATGTCGGAGGGCTGCCGGATACGCTTCACTTGAAACTGGTTGAACCGTTGCGGGAATTGTTCAAGGATGAAGTGCGGGCAGTAGGTCGGGAGTTGGGTATCCCTGAGAAGATTATTTCCCGCCAGCCGTTCCCCGGTCCGGGGCTGGCCGTGCGGATTCTGGGAGAAGTGACGGCAGACCGGGTGGCGTTGCTCCAACGCGCTGACCGGATTGTGGATGAAGAAATCCGGGCGGCACATCTCTATGAAAAAATCTGGCAATCTTTTGCGGTGCTGCTGCCGGTCAAAAGCGTCGGGGTCATGGGAGATGAGCGGACCTACGAATATACGGTGGCCATTCGGGCAGTGGAGAGCCAGGACGGCATGACTGCCGATTGGGTCCGGTTGCCATACGAGGTGCTGCACCGGATTTCAAGCCGGATTGTCTCGGAAGTCCGGGGTATCAACCGCGTGGTGTATGATATTTCCTCCAAACCCCCCTCAACCATTGAGTGGGAATAGAAATACAAAATCAGGACTGAGGACTGAGGACTGAGGACTGAGTATGGAACGTCTGGTGCCACAAGTTTATCAGCCTGTTCAGCGAACTGGTATGCAGCGGTACCTGCTCAATTCGGTGGGGCTTCTGCTGGTGGCCCTGTTCGGACTGGCCCAAACGGTGACGGCCCAGACGTATCATATCAAGACCCTGGGTGAACCGGCAGAAATTGTCGGGGAATGGAAATTTCAGCCGGGGGACAACCTGGAATGGGCCAAACCTGGTTTTGCCGATGCCGACTGGAAATCAATCCGGATTGACCAATCGTGGGGAACTCAAGGGTACGAAGGGTTGGGAGGTTTTGCCTGGTATCGGGTCCACCTCCGGCTTGACCCGCAGGCAATTCCGGAGCCGGTGCACAACCAGTTGGGAATTTTGTTGGGCGGGGCTCCCTTTTGTCCTTATGAAGTATATGCGGGCGGGGAAAAAGTCGGCAGCTTTGGCACTTTTCCGCCCCAGGAGTCCTTCCCATTTGAATTTCAGACCTTTCACCCGATTCCTTTCAGCGCGATTTCACCCCAGGGTGAATTGGTGGTGGCTGTGCGGGTGTGGCGACAACCTGCGGTAGCCCGGATGGTTCCGGGTGAAGGTGGATTTTCCAATTACAAACCGACATTCGGAACCTTCTCCACCCTGGAGGTTATCCGGCAGTCAATTGTGCAACAGCAGCAACTGCGGGACCTGCCGGATATCGTTCTGACCGTTGTTTTTATTTTTTTTGGACTGTATCACCTCCAGTTCTTTTTCAAACGCAGGCAACAGCTTGAGTATTTGTGGTTTGGCCTGTTTGCGGTCAGTTTTGGGATTGATGCTTTTTGGGGGTGTCATTTTTGGGTTGGGAAATTATTCCACAACCGCGACTCGGTACTTCGGCTGACCCTGATTTTTACCAACCTTGATTGCTGGCTGGTGATGGGATTTCTCTGGACGTTTTTGGAAGTGCCCATGGGAAAGGCTGTTCGCTGGTACCGGCATTCTTTCCTGGTGCTTGGGTGCTTCGGAGCCGGAGCCCCCCGGCTGGATTGGCAGGTGGGTTTCATTCTCCTGCTGCTGGCTTGGATTTTGCCTTTGCTGGGATTGGTTTTGTGGTTGGTGGTGCGGGAAGCCTGGCGGGGCAATCCGGAAGCCCGCACAATCACGTGGGGCGTTGGAGCCCTGGCTGGAATCCAGCTTTTGGAAGTTCTGGAGGCATTCCGGTTTTTACCGGAACGATTCTCGAACGACCTGCTTTCCTTCGGATTTCTCGTTTTGCTGATGTCCATGGCGGTGGCGCTTTCCAACCGGTTCAGCCGGGTTCATGGGGAGCTTGATGCGTTGACGGTTTCACTGGAAACAAAAGTGGTGGAGCGGACACAGCAACTGGCGGATGCCAACCACAAACTGGAGGAAACCGTCGGGTTGTTAGAGGTCGCCAAAAACGATGCCGAGCGCAAAAATGAGGAACTGGACCACAAAAATCTGGAATTGGACCGGAATCTTCAGGAACTCAACCGCATCAATGAGCAGTTGGTGGTTTCCCAGCAACAGGCCGACCGGATTTTCTCAGCCCTGGCCGAAGCCCTGCCGGGAACCGTGCTTGATGGCAAATACCGCCTTGATGAACGGATTGGAGCAGGCGGCTTCGGGATTGTGTTCCGCGCCACGCAGCTTTCGCTCAACCGAACCGTTGCAGTCAAGGTTTTTCGTCCCAAACCGGGCAATGATTCACCGGAAGCGGTGGAACGGTTTCGACTGGAAGGCATTTCCGCCGCCCGGCTGCAACATCGGAATGCCATCGCCGTGCTGGATTCCGGAATTTCTTCGGATGGAATTGCCTTTCTGGTGATGGAGTATCTGCACGGGCGCTCGCTCCGGGATGAACTGCGCTTTCATCCGGTTTTGCCCTGGCGGCGCTGCCGGGAGGTCTTGACGCCGGTTGCCCAGGCTCTGGTGGAAGCCCATCGGCTGGGCATCATTCACCGTGACATCAAGCCGGAAAATATTTTCCTCCACCAGACTCCGGAAGGGGAAATTGTCAAAGTCGTGGATTTTGGCATTGCCAAACTGATTGGAGAGGATTCCAGCCAAATGGCTCCGCAGTTGACCGGAACCGGTGTCATGATTGGGACTCCATTGTTTATGGCACCAGAGCGACTGGCGGGGGACCCCTATGATGGCCAATCGGATGTCTACAGCCTGGGGGTGATGCTCTATCACATGTTGAGTGGCCAGTTTCCGCTGGCGGTGACCGGGGGGACCATGATGCACATGGCGATTGCCCATCTGCGGGGGGAACGCATTCCCCTGAGTCGGTTTAATCCAAAAATCCCGCCGGAACTGGAAGCTTTTGTCATGCGGTTGTTGGAACCCAGCCCTCAAAACCGTCCAAACATGGCAGAGGTTGTGAACTGGCTCCGGAAGGCACCGGCTGATTACGACGTCATGCTTCGCCCAGGCATGGTTTCCCAGGAATTGATTGAAACCTTGCAATGCACCGAAACCACCAATCCCGAAAACCTGTCCTTGGAAACACCCACCCGGTCATTGATTGAAACACAAGGGAAGAACATTCTAACCACCTTGCAGGAAACCAAAACTCTGGGTGAACAATAGGACTGAGGACCTCAGTCCTCAGAAAGCGGCAAACCTTCCATTTGCAATGGACAAGCACGCCGCTGACAGGGACAATACGAACATCAGAAAAACCCGTAGGCTTGGTTCAAACAGACCACTGGATTTATTGGCGCTTGGGACAGAAAAGAAACCCTAACGAGACTATGAAGTTTTGCACCCGATTTTTTATCCTTGGTTTGTGCCTCTTCTGGCATGGGATTGGTTTGGTCGGTCAGGCCCAGACAGCCGTCAATCCCGAAATCGGCCAGCGTTTTATTCAAAATTACAGCCGGGACGATTATGACGCCGCCACGCAGAACTGGGTCATGGCTCAGGACCAGCGGGGTGTCATGTATTTTGGCAACAATGACGGTGTGCTCGAATACGACGGGGTGCAATGGCATTTGATTCCGGTGGCCAATGGCTCAACCGTGCGTTCGCTGGCTCGTGACAAGGATGGGCGGATGTATGTGGGAGCCCAGAATGAATTCGGCTTTCTGGCTCCAACTCCGACTGGAGCCTTGCGTTACCAATCACTCAGCCAACAACTGAAGGAAGATGACCGTCAATGTTCCGATGTCTGGAATACCACGGCAACCCCGGACGGGGTCTATTTTCAGGCGCGGAACCTGCTCTATTGGTGGGACCGCAAACAATTGCACCTGATTCGCCCGCAGGTGGAGAAAAGCACTTTTCAATATACCTGTCGCCTGGGAGATGATTTCTTTGTCCTGGAGGCCAATCAGGGACTGTTCCGCCTGAAAGGGGAAACCAGGGAACCGGTTCAGGGCGGGGAACTGTTTGCGGCCAAGCGTATTTGTGCCATGCACCAGGTCACTCCGACCCAGGTCATGCTGGCCACCCGCGAAGACGGACTGTTTTTTTGGGATGGTCGAAGTTTCGTTCCCGGTCCGGCTGAGACCAGCCGGTTTCTGGTGGACCAGCAACTGTATAAGGCCAGCCTGCTCCCGGATGGCCGGGTGGCTTTTGCCACCAAACGCAGTGGCGTGGTGATTGTGTTTCCGGATGGTCGGATGGCAGAAATCATCTCCAAAACCACCGGGTTGGGAGATGACTTGGTGTGGAACGTTTTTACCGACCGTTCCGGGGCTTTGTGGGTGGCGCTCAATAATGGCATGGCTCGAATTGAAGCTGTTTCGCCGCTTTCTTTTTTTGACGAACGGGCGGGCCTGAAAGGCAGTGTCCAGGCGATTCGCCGGTTCCAGAAAAAACTGTATGTGGCAACGGCACTCGGTATGTTTGCCCTGAACCCGGAGAGCGGGGCCGCCAGCGGTTGGACTCCGGTGACGGGTTTGAGCAGCCAGTGTTGGTGGCTGGAGGAAGTGGGAGGGCATCTGCTGGTGGCAGCCGCTGACGGGGTGTTTGAAATAACGGGAACCGCTGCCAAAAAGGTGGTCGAGGTCACGGATGCGTTTTGTCTGACGGCTTCCGTCAGGGTTCCGGGGCGGGTTTACCTGGGGTTGCGCACGGGCTTGTCCCAACTGGTGCTGGAGGGTCAGACCTGGAAAAACCAGGGGCCGGTGGAGGGCATCACCGGCGAAGTTCGGACCATTGTGGAAACAGCGGAAGGCACGCTTTGGGTGGGCACTTTGTTCGATGGGGTGTATCGGGTCGAAGGCCAAACCGCTCCGTTCAAAGTGACCCAGTTCACCGAAAAAAACGGATTGCCCCAGGCGGCGGACAATTATGTCAATTTAATTCAGGGGCGGGCCGTGGTGGCCAGCAAAACCGGGGTGCTTTCCTTTGAAACAGAAACCGGTCGGTTTGACGCGGACCCCGCCCTGGGGCGGGTGGCTGGCACCGGAGCCTTGTTCCGATTGCAGGAGGACCAGGCCGGGAACATTTGGACCAACAACGCTCAGAAAATTATCCTGGTGCGCCAGCCCGATGGACGGTATGTGCGGGAGGACCGCTGGCTGCAATGGCTCCCCAAAGGCGACATCCAGGTCTTTTACCCGGAAGCCAATGGCATTGTGTGGATTGGTTCCATCAAAGGTCTCTATCGGATGGATACAGCCTTTCCCAAAACCTACACCAGCGAATTTCAGGCCCTGGTCCGTCGAGTGGTCGCCGGCAAGGATCAGATTCTGTTTGAGGGAACCGAAGGGGCCGGAGTGGCATTGGGGCCGGAGGTTTCCTACGGCAACAACCGGTTGCGGTTTGAATGCAGTGCCGTTTCCTTTGAACGGGAAAAAGAAGGGAATTCCTATCAGTTTCAATTGATTGGGGTGGACCAGGACTGGTCCGACTGGACGCGGGAACCCTTCAAAGAATACACCAATCTGTGGGAAGGCGGGTATCGGTTGCGGGTCCGGTGCAAAAATCTGTATGGAACAGTCACCCAGGATGCAGTCTATGCTTTTCGGATTAAAGCTCCCTGGTATCGCCAATGGTGGGCATTGGTCGGCTATCTGGTGCTGTTCAGTGGATTATCCTATGGGGGAGTCCAATGGCGATTGGAACAGTTGCGCGAACGAAACCGATTGCTGGAAGAGACTGTGCAGAAGCGAACCGCTCAACTGGCTGAAAAGAACCAGGAGCTGGATTCCAAAAACGTTGAATTGGATTCCAAAAACGTTGAACTGGCAAGCAAGATTGAAGCAGTCAAAGCCGCCGAACAGCGGACCGAGCAAAAGAACCAGGAGCTTTCCCACGCCCTGTTTAATTTACGGCTGGCCCAACAGGAAACCGAACAGAAAAACCAGGAACTGGATAAGAAAAACGCCGAACTTGATAAAAAGAACCTGGAGTTGGACCGGAAAATTGGCGAATTGCACGAAAAGAACGCCGAATTGCTGGCATCGCAACAACGAGCCGACCGGATTTTTTCCGCCCTGGCCGAAGCTTTGCCGGGAACAGTGCTTGAAGGCAAATACCGGTTGGATGAAAAAATCGGGGCAGGCGGGTTTGGGGCCGTGTTCCGGGCCACTCATCTGGCACTTAGCCGGGAAGTTGCGGTCAAGGTTTTCCGGCCCAGTCCCGGCAATGATTCGGCGGAAGCGGTTGAACGGTTCCGTCTGGAAGGGATTTCCGCCGGTCGGCTGAACCATCCCAATGCCATTCAGGTGTTGGATTCGGGAATTTCCCAGGAAGGGATTGCCTTTTTGGTGATGGAACTGCTCAAAGGCGGTTCCCTGCACGAGACCCTGCGCCGGCAGCGACGGTTGCCGCTCAAGCGGGTAACGGAAATTCTGCTGCCGGTGTGCAGCGCGTTGGCCGAAGCCCATCGGCTGAATATCGTCCACCGCGACATTAAACCGGACAATATTTTCCTGCACCAGACGTCTGAAGGGGAAGTGGTCAAAGTGGTGGATTTTGGCATTGCCAAGATGGTGGGCGACGGTGCCGACGAAAAAGCAGCCAACCTGACCGGCACCAGCGGAATTATCGGGACGCCGACCTATATGGCACCGGAACGCCTGACCAACCGGCCCTATGACGGCCGTTCGGATGTCTACAGCCTGGGAATCATGGTGTATGAGATGTTGACCGGCCATTTTCCTTTCGAAGCGGATTTTTCCGATTACTTGAGTGTGGCCATGGCGCATTTGCAAAAAGAGCCGGTTTCACTACGGCTCTTCAATGGCAATATCCCGGCGGCGGTGGAAACGGTAGTGCTCCAGGCGTTGGCCAAAAATGCCGAGGAGCGCCCCACGGTGACGGAATTTGCCGAAGCATTTTCTCTGGCGGCACAGCCTCATCTGGATTCCCAACCGGGAACCCTGGTGTCGGACCTGCCGACCGGGTTCCTGCCGGATATGGAAACCGTCCTGACCGGTAGAGGCGGCACCCAGTCGAACGTTGGGCATGAATCTCCCACTGTGCAGGCGGCTGGACCACGGACCAAAGAGGAGCTTCAACCGGGTGGGTTTCTGGCGGACATGCCAACGGTCATGACAAATGCCCAAGGGCTGCGGGGCCGGGACCAGGGAGGAGAAACTGTCCAAATGGGTTCCGGGTACCTGCCGGGAACCCCTGACATGGCGACGGTTGGAATTGCCAGTCCCCAGTTTCACCAACTGGAGACAGTGGCAGACCAGAGGAATGAAGCCAAGGACGGACTGGAGGACCAACCAGAGGAGGAACCTGGATTGGCAGACCAGCCGACGGTGCAGGTTTCCGCCAAGGCGATTGAACGGGCTGAACTGGAAGAGATGTCCACCGTCAAGTTTGAGAAACCGGTGCTGCCGGCAGTGCCGCCCCCAAAGGCTGATGGGTAAAGGATTGGCAATAAGACGGGAGCAGCAAAAGTTCCAAATGGAAAATTTCGCTATCAATTCCGCCCGTTCAAGATTACTATAAAATTCTTCGGAACGACCTCAGCCGGAAACCCCTTACAGAGAGACAAGCCATGGGACTCGTTGGAGATTTGGAATACCTTTCTCTTGTTGACATCATTCAAATCAATTGTATTGCCCGGAACACGGCCCGACTGACGGTCCATTTTCCCATTGGTGATGGGATTTTTTATTTTGGCGAGGGTGAGTTGGTGGATGCCCGGTTGGCCAATCTGGTCGGGGTGGATGCCGTGTACAAAGCGTTGAATTATGACAAAGGGTCGTTCCGGGTGGACAGCGGGGTGGCTGCTCCCACCAGAACCATCTTTGAACCCTGGGCCAATATCATCATGGAAGGGCTACGGTTGATTGATGAGGCCAAAGCGGGCATGATTCCGGACCCAACTCCGATAGTGGTGACCACGACCCCGGCCACGACCACCGGCATGACCAGGGTTCAGAATCCCTATCAGTCTTTCGTGAATGACCTCACCAAAATCAACGGGGTGAATGGTGCCCTGGCGACGGCGCGGGATGGCACCATGCAGGCTGCCTCCAAGCTGGAAAAAGGGGAAAAGGCAGCGATGATGGCAGCTTTGGCCGTTTATTTGCTGCATTCGACCCAAACCATGATGAAGGTCGGATTATTTAAGCGACTGACCATCAGCATCGGCCCCAAAAAAGTAAGTGTTTTTGACCAGGGTGAGTATCTGACCTTGATCGAGTATGGCCAAAACATCCGATTTGAAACCCTCACTCCCCATTTGGAACGGGCCTTCAAAAAAATGGAAGCGCGCCTGAACAACACCAATACTTCCTCACTTTCAGGAAATACAGGTTTGCTGGAGGGATTTCCTTCCGGTCCTACGGGAATGCTGCCGCGCAGATAGGGTTCAGGGTTCAGGGTTCAGGGTTCAGGGTTTTCGCATATTAAGCTCCCAGGCAATTGTTTTGAGGTGTAAAGAGAGGGTTTGCCCTTGTTATTATGGCCTTATCTCGAATCTTAATACCGCATAATTCTTGCCAAAGAACTTAGAAACTTGAGAACCTGAAATTGTCTCAAACCTCAAAACTTGACAACACCTCCTAAATCAAACCACAAAACATTGGAACGCATGAATTTTCTTCTTCATCGTAGAGACGCCGAGACTCCACCGAGACTCCACCGAGAACAAAAAGAAAAACTCTGCGAAAACGCTGCGTCTCTGCGGTGAAAAACTGTACCAATCTCATGTGGTTTGATTTGAACCCTGAACCCTGAACCCTGAACCCTGTCTTTATGCTTTTCCGCCGGTTTTTCACGCTTCCCCCTAGAGTTTTTATATCCCTCAACCTTTTAGCCACGTTGGCCCTGACCTGGATGGGAACCCAGTTTCACCAGCCCCAGGAAGTTTTGGCGGTCAGTTCCTGGGGAGGCGGGACCCCGACCACCTCAAGTATCACGGCTTTTGCCACGTTGCGCCCCTGGTGGAAACGAAACCAACCGGAGGGATTCCAGGTTCGGCCCAGCGGGGAGGTGGAACCGGTGGTGCGCATTCCCCGCGACCGGATAACCACCACGGAAGAGGCAAGTCTGCCGCTCCGGGGCATTGGTTTTGATTTACTCTGCGGCTGGGAAACGACGGTGCGGAGCGGTTTTTCGGCTGATTTGATTTTTGATTTTGGCTGGCTGGTGCGGTTGCACCAGTTCTGGCTGGTGGCGGCTTGGACATTGCTCCCGTTGGGGTTGTACTGGTCATCTGACTTTTTTCGCCATCCGATAATATTTTTTTATTTTAATTGTACTCACCTCGGCCTGCTGCTGGTGCGATCCAACAAAGCCAAATTTCTCACGGAAGGCATCATTGACAGTGCGCTGGCCAATCCACTGGCACTTGTCGTGGTGCTGGCTGGCTGGGGAATTTGCCGGGCCGGAGGAATGACCACCCGGAAACACCAGGTGATTATTTTTCTTTGTGGATTTATTCTGGGTTTTTGTACATTGGTGAGAGGTGAATTCTTTTTTCTGGTTGGCTTGATATTTTTATACCTGGGTCTTTTTGCTTTTTTTCATTATAAAGATATTCGGCGCGGGGTTTGCATCAGCTTTTTTATATTTCTCTTATGTCCATTTTCTTACGGGGTTTTTAATTTGATCCAGTTTGGCCATTTTGTTCCGCTCCGGATGCAAAGCGGGCAAAACCTGCTGGAGCCAATTGGACAATATCCAAACCCGTTTGGCATTGAATATCGGGATGAGTGGGTTATGGAATACTTGACCGGACAAAAAATCGAGTACATCAGTTTTGCGGCTGACCAGCACCTGACCCAACGGTATTTTGCACTGCTCAAGGAACATCCCGGAGTGTTTTTCAAACATTTCTACTTGCGCTGCCAATACTTTTCCAAACAATTCGGCTATCTTATCAATCTTTGGGTTTTACCATTCCTTTTACTTGGAATTTTTTACTATTCAGCTCGTGATAAAAACTTTTTAATTGTTTTTCTTCCTTTGGTTCTGACAATTGGATATTTTCTGTTTTTTGGATGGACCAATAATTTGCTTCGCCTCGTCACGCCGATTCATTTTTTGTTAAATGCTTTTTTATGTGTGGGAATGTGCGGGTGGCTGTTACATCGGAAAGGAATGAAACCCGCAACCGGAGCCGAAAACCTGATATGAGTGGGTTGGAACTGGTCAATGTGACCTTTCGGATTGAAACCGTCCCGTTGGTTGAAAACGTGACGATGCGGCTCCATCCCGGCAGCCTGACGGTTCTGGTGGGACCCAACGGGTCGGGCAAAACGACCTTGCTGCGCCTGGCAGCCGGGTTGGTCAAGCCAACCCAGGGAAAGGTTGAACTCAACGGAACGCCGCTCCCCAGGTATCACCGCCGCGAACTGGCTCGCCAACTGGCTTTTGTTCCGCAGGACACATCCTGTGCCTTTGCCTTTACGGTGAGGGAGCTGGTGGCTATGGGAAGGAATCCTCATCTGGGCCGGTTTTCCCGTGAAAGCGCACATGACCGGGAGGTCATCGCGGCAGCCCTGAAAACCGCCGATATTGAAAAACTGGCTGACCGGCGTGTCACAGAATTGTCCGGAGGGGAACGGCAGCGAGCCATGATTGCCCGCAGTCTGGCCACCGAATCGGAGGTGCTCCTGCTGGATGAACCGACCGCCAGCCTGGACATTGCCCATGCCCTGGATGTTCTGGACCTGTGTCAGGCTTTGGTGGCACAGGGGAAAACCCTCTGTGTGGCCCTCCATGACCTGAATATGGCGGTCCGGGTGGCGAATCATGTGGTCCTCATGCATGAAGGACGGGTTTTTGACCAGGGAGCACCCGGCACGACGCTTTCCCCCACTGCCATCGAGGCTGTGTTTGGCGTGCGAGTGGTCACGTCTGACCGGTTTCCAGCGGGAACACCTTATGTTTTCGAGAGAATTGAGCATTAAAGGGCTGGAATTAAGCTAAAAGGGGAGGGGACCAAAGTCACAATCGGATCCCTTACCTCCGGATGGCTTCAAACAGCACCTGTTGGGCAAAGCCGGCCAGCGGACCAAAGCGTTCGAGGGCGAAGGCACGCAGTTTTTGGTCGGAAAAGGGTGGCTGGTCTGGAAAATAAGCAAGCTGAACGGCTTTCCGAACCCAGGTGTCTACCGGAAAAACATCCCAGCGCCCAAATCCGAAGAGCAGAATACAATCAGCCACTTTGGGGCCAACACCGGGCAGCTCGAGCAGCCAGGTACGTAATTCACCGGTGGCTGTGGTGGCGGATTGGTTCCAGGCGGGAAGTGACTGGGAAACCTGGAGTGCCAAATCCATCAGGTATCGGTCCCGATACCCGGTATTGCAATACTTGCGCAAATCCTGAGCCGTGGCCTGGGCTAATTGGGTGGGAGTGGGAAAAGCAAAGCAGGTTTTACCTGCCGCTGAAAATGGCGTTCCATACCGGGCGGCAAGCAGTTCCACCGAACGGGAAATCCGGGCGATATGGTTATTGGCCGAAAGAACAAAACTGACCATCACCTCAAACCATTCCTGGCGCAGGAGGCGCAGCCCGCGTTTGGGCTGAAGCAGCGGTTGCAGGTGTTCATCCTGGGCCAGTTGAGCGAAAACCTGACGGTAATCGCGTTCCAGGTCAAAGTACCAGGTGGCAAAAACCTGGGCTGACTCCGGTAGCCGCTGAGGTGAAAGACAGTGAACCGTGAACCTGGGAGGGCTCCATCTGACTTCCCACAAATTTCCCGCCACAACGCCAGTGGCAGTAGTTCCGCACGAAGCAACCTGCCAGCGGAAAGCCTGACCTCCGGCCAACATGGTCCGGAGATCGAGATGTTCAAGGGCAAAGGTCGCCGCGGTGGGAAACTGTGAACCGGGTGCTGTCATTTCCGAGGTAAAGGGGTTGAACGGGAATGAACTTTTGGCAGAAAACCAGCCAGAGTGCGGGTGAATTTCTCCGGCTCCTCCATCATGAGGAAGTGGCTCACACCATCCCACATCTGAAAATCAAGTTGTGGTGCCGTTTTCCGATAGAAGGACTCCGTATCCGGAGCCCAAAAAGGCGATTTGGCCAGAATCGCCAGCACTGGTACGGAAATCGTGTCCTCTTTCCAAATTTCAGGTGCTGCCATGCCTTCCATGGCACTGACCGCCACATGCTGCGGGGTGGCCAACATGGCTGACTTGATCTCGGCTTTCAGTTCAGCCGGCATGGTGGGCGAGAGCATTCCTTCAATAAAACGGGTGGCCACTTCGGGGTAATTGGGACCGCGCAGTGGAGCCAGAAATTTGTCCATGGTTTCTTTCGGACCAAAGGGACGTAACGCACCATCCACAATCACCAGTCCAGCGGTTTTTTCCGGGTGCTTGCGGTAGAACTGGCGGATGACCGGGGTTCCCATGCTATGCCCGACCAACGTGGCCTGGGAAATTTTAGCCTGGCGCAAAACCGCATCCACCGCCTCCGCGAAGAGGTCCATGGTGTAGGCGCAGGGTGGTTTAGCACTCTTTCCATGGCCGGGAAGATCAATAAAAACAGCCGGTTGTTGAAGCGGAAGAAGGTCGGCTGCGCGGCTCCAGAAATTGAGTGAACAAGTCCAGCCATGAACGAAAACAACCGGATTGGCACCCTTTCCCAAGACTTTGTAGTGAATTTTGATGAGAGTGGAACCGGTTTTTTTTCCTGTGGTGGCAAGTTCTGCGACTTCAAGTTTGGCAAACCGGGAAGGGGCCTGAGCCAGCCGGTGTCCTTCGGTAGGCGCAGAAGCGGTTTGACCAAACCCAACGTGGGAACTGAGCAGCAAAAGCGAGAGAAACGTCAGCAGCAGAATCAAAGAGAACCGAAACATAGAAAATCAACTCCGAACAAGAAATGGACGGATGGAGAGCAAAGTGATTATGGCATTTGAAATACAATGAAACAAGAAATGATTTTCCGTCTGATAAGATTTTTAACGTTGTGCTTGGAAAGTATGTTTTTCCCGGTCAGGCTAGTGAAAACGGAAGCTTGGGCCAATTCCCAGTCGAGAACGGTTGCTTCACTGGCAAGCCCCGCACTAATATGACGGTTTCTTTTTACCTCAGGTTTTTTTGGGAGTTTCTCCAATGGCAATTGACCGTATTGTGGTGCGGGGAGCACGCCAGCATAATTTGAAAAACATCAACGTTGAGATACCCCGCAACACGCTGACTGTGATTACGGGCCTCAGCGGTTCAGGGAAATCCTCGCTGTCCTTCGACACGATTTATGCCGAAGGACAGCGCCGTTATGTGGATTCGCTTTCGGCTTATGCCCGTCAGTTTCTGGACCAATTGGAACGTCCGGATGTGGATTCCATCGAAGGGTTGAGTCCGGCAATTTCAATTGACCAGAAAACCACCGGTCGGAGCCCGCGTTCCACCGTCGGGACGGTCACGGAAATTTATGATTACCTCCGACTCATGTATTCCTCGATTGGAACGCCGCATTGTCCCGCATGCGACCAGCCGATTACCCGCCAGACGGTGGAGCAAATTGCCGCGAATATTTTGGAGCTTCCCTTTGGGGAACGGGTCATGATTCTGGCTCCGATTGTCCGGGGCCGCAAAGGGGAATTCAAAAAAGAACTGGAAAAACTGCACAAAGCCGGTTTTACCAGGGCTCGGATTGACGGAGAGTTGAAACCGCTGGATGAAGACATCCCGCTTGACAAACGGCGCAATCATACTATCGAAGCCGTCGTTGACCGGCTGTTAATCAAAGCAGGGGTGCATAAGCGGCTGCTCGATTCGATTCGGACGGCCGTCAATCTGACCGACGGGGTCGTGCAGGTGGTGGTGGTGGACGGCGAGGAAAAACTCTATTCACAAAAGATGGCCTGTGCCACCTGCGGGTTGAGCATGCCCATGCTGGAACCCCGGTCCTTTTCGTTTAACAGTTCTTTTGGTGCCTGCCCGACCTGTCACGGGATTGGTGTGGTCACGGAAGCCGATCCCAAGCGGTTGATACCGAACCCCAGGCAGGCTTTGGATAAACTGGAATTTGCCCTCAACGACGGTCATATCGTGCTTCATTTACGGGAAGCCCTGGCGGCTCTGGCCCGGCATCACAAAGTGGCGCTTTCCACACCGTTTGCCGAGGTGCCGGAAAAGCTGCGGGAACATTTCTTTTTCGGTCTTCCGGAGAAACTGCTTTTTGAATATTCCGGTTATGAATACCGGGGAACCTGGAACGGTGCGGCGCGGCTGCTGCGGGAACGCTACCATGAGGCCCGCACCGAACGGCTGAAAGTTGAACTGGAAAATCTGCTCGCGCCGCAGGTCTGTCATACCTGCAAGGGAAAACGGCTCAAAGCGGAAGCATTGGCGGTGCGGATTCAAGGGTTGGGAATTTCGGACGTGACGACGTTGACAATTCTGGAGGCTGCCGATTGGTGTGAACGACTGCGGCTGAATTCGCGGGAGGAAACAATTGCCGGGACCATTGTGCGCGAGATCAAGGCCCGCATTGGATTTCTGAATCAGGTTGGTTTGGGATATTTGTCGCTGGACCGGGCGGCCGCGACGCTCTCCGGGGGGGAAGCGCAACGCATCCGCCTGGCCACTCAAATCGGATCGCTGTTGCGGGGTGTGCTCTATGTGTTGGATGAGCCAAGCATCGGGCTGCATCCGCGCGACAATGCCCAATTGCTGGAAGCCCTGGAACGGTTGCGTGATTTGGGAAACACGGTGCTGGTGGTGGAACATGATGAAGAAACCATCTGCCGGGCGGATTATGTCGTGGATTTAGGCCCTGAAGCAGGTTCGCATGGGGGGCAGGTGGTTGCCGCCGGCCCGCCGGCCCATATTGCCACGGTACTCGAATCGGTGACCGGAGCGTTTTTGTCAGGGCGGCGGAAAATTCCCATTCCCGAACAGCGGCGCAGTGTCAATGGCAAGGCGCTGACGGTGGTGGGAGCTTCCCATCATAATCTGAAAAAAATTGATGTCCGATTTCCATTGGGAGTTTTAACGGTTGTGACCGGGGTTTCAGGTTCAGGAAAATCCACGCTGGTGGAGGACATTCTCTATCGGGGGCTGTCACGCAAACTGAATGGAAGCCTGGCCGAACCGGGAACTCATCTGTCCATCGAGGGGACGGAGCAGATCGACAAAATTATTGAAATTGACCAATCGCCAATTGGGCGGACGCCCCGTTCGAACCCGGCTACTTACACCGGGTTGTTCACACCCATCCGGGAATTGTACGCGGGCCTGCCGGAGGCCAGGGAGCGAGGGTACAAGGTTGGGCGTTTTTCGTTTAATGTGAAGGGGGGCCGGTGTGAAGCCTGTCAGGGGGATGGGTTGAAACGGGTCGAGATGAATTTTCTGCCGGATGTGTACGTTTTGTGTGATGTCTGTCATGGGGAGCGGTACAACCGGGAGACATTGGCGGTCTCGTATCGAGGGCTGTCCATTGCGGGGTTGCTTGATACGACGATTTCAGACGCTTTGGAACTGCTTGATGCGATTCCGTCCATAAAGCAGAAACTGCTGACCCTGCATGATGTGGGTCTGGGGTATCTGAAACTGGGCCAATCGGCCACCACCTTGTCGGGGGGCGAAGCGCAACGGATCAAGTTGGCAAGGGAACTGTCACGGCGGGGAACCGGGCGGACTCTCTATATTTTAGATGAGCCAACCACGGGACTCCATTTTGAGGATGTGCGGAAACTGTTGGATGTGTTGCAAAAGCTGGTTGACTTGGGGAACACGGTGATTGTGATTGAGCACAATCTGGATGTCATCAAGGCCGCCGATTGGGTGATTGACCTGGGTCCGGACGGGGGGGCCAACGGCGGGCGGGTTGTGGGGGAAGGAACTCCGGAAGAAATTGCCAAAATCAAACGTTCCCATACAGGTCAGGCGCTCCGGGCAGCCTTTGCCAAAGGTCAGGAGCGAAAAACACGCAATGGGTCAGGGGAAGTTTTGGAAGAAGTCGGGGTGACAGGGTGACAGGGTGACAAAACACCAGATACCTGGCTTTTTCTTTAACGGCCTATCTGATTTGATGTTCTCAGGCAATTTGAACAAATGAAATGGTTACCCTGTCACTCTGTCACCCTGGCACCCATTCAGCGTATCAGGCTTTTGAGGCGGCAGCCATCAGACGTTCAAGTGCGGGTTGGATAAAGTTTGCGGCTTTTTCCCCAGCGGCAAAACTTTTCAGCTTTCCTTCACCGTCAAAAAGATAAAACGCAGGGACAAACTCATTGGTAAAGGCATCGGTAATCCGATGGAGGTTGTCAATTACCTGTGGATGAGTCAGCCCGTACTTTTCAATCGACTGATAGACCGGTTCCAACTGGGTATCAGATTCATAACGCGGCATGTGGATGCCAATCACACGCAGATTTTCGGATCCGTAATTGTCCCGCCATTCATTGACACGGGGCATCAACTCCGAGCAGGTGTGACAACTGACCGACCAGAAATGAAACAGGGTTGGTGTTCCCTTTAACGATTGAGTTGAAATGGCTTCCGAATTACGCCATTCAGACCCTCCTTCCAAAGAGGGCATTTCCGTTCCGATTCGCATTCCCATATTGTTATTTTTTCTCCCTGAAAAACTTTTCTGATTGACAAAGGTTGAGGGCTGAGGACTGTGTTTGGATACATCGTCAGTTCTCAACCCTCGACTCATGACTGTTCAATTAGATGTTGGATTGTCCCGGTTTCCAGCCGATGGGGCAGCGGCCACCGGATTGAAGTCCTTGCAACACGCGGAGGGCTTCATCCACATTCCGGCCAATATTGAGAGAATGCACCACCTGATATTGGAGAACGCCTTCGGGGTCAATAATAAACAGTCCGCGCAAAGCGATGCCTTTGTCTTCAAGCAACACGCCGTATTCGCGGCAGACAGATTTGGTGATGTCGCTGGCCAACGGGTATTTGAGTCCGGAGACGCCGTTCTTTTCGCGCGGAGTTTCAATCCAGGCGCGGTGTGAGTAAACGCTGTCGGTGCTGACAGCCACCACTTCGGCTCCCAGGTCATGAAATTCGCTCAACCGGTCACTGAATCCGGTCACTTCAGTCGGACACACAAACGTGAAATCCAGCGGATAGAAGAACAGAACCAGCCATTTTCCGGCATAGTCTGACAATTTGACGTTTTCGGCCAGGGTATTAAGGTCTTTGGTGCTGGCCATATTAAAGTCTGGTGCTTTTTGACCGACTTGCAACATAGGTAACATGCTCCTTTCAAGCACTGAAAAACAATGTGTTGAACCAATCGGGGTTTCCTGAGGCCGGAACCACAAACAAGGGTGAATCAGTCCCGGTGACACCGCCAGGCAGGTTCATTGGGTTGGTTGAAATAGAATGATCATGAAGACATATTTAGAGTATGTCTAAATTTAGATTCTGTCAATATAAGATTCCGAAAGACAAATCCAATCGGAAACCAACCAGAAAATGATGGGGAAACTAAAAACAGGAAGAAGATGCGAAAGGTGGGACTTGAACCCACACACCTTGCGGTACAGGCTTCTAAGACCTGCGCGTCTGCCGATTTCGCCACTTTCGCTTTTGGGAACCACGACGCTAAAACAGTTTGACCGGGCATGTCAACGATTAGGGTTCAGGGTTCAGGGTTCAGGGTTTGCATTAAGAATTATAGTTGACTCCCAAGACTCCCAAGACTCCCAAGACTCCCAAGACTCCCAAGACTCCCAGGCTTTAAGTCGTTGGTAAGTCTTGCTTTCCCATTGGAGGAGCGATTTGCGGGTCGCGCCAAAAATCCATGGTTGACACTTTGTGAACACAGGCAATCGTGCAAAAATCCGCACAGGGTTTAGGCGTATTGTATTCGCGGATAATGTCGGCCTTGGTGTAGTTGAGCAGAGGGGTTCCCGGATAACCGCGTTGTTGCGAGCAGTAATGAACCAGTCCCTCCTCACAAATGTAAAGGTATCGGGCCCCGGCACGGCATTTCCAGTCATTGGCTTTTCCGGCTGCCATGTTGTCCTGGAAATAGGTCAGACGGGAATGACCTGATTTGCCGATTTTTTTGAGGGTGAGATAGACTTCGGCTTCCTCGCCGGACAAGGGCTTGAGGTGGCCGCTCCCATCGTGGATGATCCCGACGGACACCGAAAGCCCCAGTTCAGCCGCCCGGCGGCCAATCACCACCGCGTCCTGAGGGTTTTTAATGCCACCGCCAATAACTGAGTTGATGTTGACGTCGAACTCAGCAAATTTGGCAAGGTTTTGCAGTTTTTTATCAAGCACTTTGAGGCTTTTTTGGGAAACCTCGTCCGGATTGACGTTGTCAATGCTGATTTGCAGGTATTCGAGGCCGGCCTCATTGAGAAGCTTGATGCGGTCCGGGGTCAGGTAATAGCCGTTGGTAATAATTCCAGCCATCATTCCATGATGGCGCACCCTGGCAATAATGTCGTAGATTTGGGGGTGCATCATGGGTTCCCCCCCGCTTTCGGTCACAATTGCCGCACCCAGTTCGGCCAGTTTGTCAATGCGCTGGTACATGACATCCAGCGGGACGGGTTTTGAGAAATTGTCGTATTCGTTACAATAAGTACAGGCCAGATTGCAGCGCCGCATGGGAATAATATGAACGAGGATAGGGTGGGAAGTGGAAAGAATTCCCTTGGCCAGCATGCGGGCTTCGCGGGCTTTCCGTTTCAATTTGATGGAAAAACTCATAGTTTGTGCGTGCAGAGGTGGTTTGATGAAAAAACCGGTTCAAGTGTAATCAAAACGCAAAAAAAGACATATACAGTAGAGAAATCCGAAAGGCAACGCGTTTTTTCGGATTCAGGGAAAATGCCGTCTGCTTGGGAGCGAGGAGGCCGAACGAAACAATATGATGAATGGAATGCAATGTCCCAGGTGTGGAACCGTTAACTATGCCGGGGTTCAAGTCTGCCAGTGGTGCCAGGCTCCGTTGGTGGGATGGCCGCCGCCGCCGTTTGGCCGGCCCCCGGTCGTGCGCCCGGAAGCCCCATCCAGCCCCCGTAAACATCCGCTGGTCCTGTTTGCCCTGGCTCTTTTTTTGCCATTGGGGGTGATTTCAGCCGGAGCATGGAAATGGGTCGGGCTGAAAGGAATTGTTATCGGGCTGGGTTCATTGGGGCTGGGGATGGTGCTGTCAATCATTGCTTTGGTTTCAATCAACGGAAAGCCACGCACATATAACGGCAGCGGTTTGGCCATTACGGGAATGATCGTGAATGGTCTGCTGGCCGGGCTGGTTTTTTTCATGCTGCCGGTGTTGGGAATTCGAGAGTTGAAAGATGCGGGCAAGTTGGGAACCACTGAGTTGGTTTGGAAGGACGTTGCCAACGAGGACGGCAAGTACCGGGTTAAAATGCCGGTGCCACCGGTTGAAAGGGTGGAAAAACGGCCCTCGGCGATTGGTGACCTGTATTTTTTTGCCAACGAAGTTGACTTGAAACGACAAGGATATTGCGGTGTCTGGTACACCTTCTACCCTGTGGTGGGTATGAAGGTACCGGTTGACAAACTGCTGGACGGGGCAGTGGAAGGTGCTCTCAAGTCCTCCGGTGCCAAATTGGTGGAACGGAAGCCAATCACGCTAGGCACTTTTCAAGGAGCCGAAGTCACCATGATTCCCCCTGCGGATAAAGTGGGGGAAGGGGCCCGGAGCGTGACCCGCCTGTATTGGGTTCCACCCCGGCTGTATATGCTCATGGTGGCAGGGTATGACAATCCCAAAGGCATTACGCCCACCTCAAATATATATTTTCAAAGGGCACAGTTTTTTGATTCGTTCACCTTGGTTGACATGGCGGATTTGACGGTGACGGATTCACCCAGAGAACCCTTGCTCGCTGAAAGTGAAAGACTGGCCACGGAGGCCACCGGGCTGGCGCAGGGAGCCACATCCAAACAGGATTGGGAGGCAGTGGCTGAAAAATGGAAAACAGCCATCGAGCGCCTGCCGGACATCTCCCCTGGACAGCCCAATGCGGGGTTGGTCAAGCAGCGGCGGGAAGAGTATGAATTCCAATTCAAACTGGCCCAGCGGCAAGTCAATGCGGCTACAGGGGCGGGCAGCGGACCAGCCTATAGACCTTTTGAAATTCCAGCCACTCTCTCAGGTTCTTTTGTCATGTTTCAACTGACCAAACCCAATGGCACTACGACCACGCAAACGTTACAACGAAACGACGGACAGTTTTCCGGTTTGGTGGGGGGGGGGGAAGGAGGGAAGCGGTGCGGTCTCGTTGGTTTTCAGCGGCAAAAACTGGTTTTCCGTCAACCTTGCAGCGCCGGATGAGGTGCGCCTCAAGCCGGGCACCTACCGGGAGGCCAACAGTGCCGCCACCCCCGGAAAACCACGGCTGACCGTTTCCTGTGGAGCCTGTGGTGGGTGTGCCGGCGAAACCGGTTATTTTATCATTCACGACATCGAGTATGGAGAAGGCAAAAATCTCAAGTTGGTGGAGGTTTCTTTTGAGCAGAAATGTTCAGGCAGCGGGTTGATTCGGGGAAGATTTCGGTATGAACCCAGGTCATGAATTGAGAATTGAGAATGGAGAATTGCCGGATTTGGTTGTTCACCGACCTGAAAGGATTCAGAAAATGCGCTCTCAATTCTCAATTCTCAATTAATCACCGGCTGCCTGGAACCGTTCGGCTATGACACAAGGAAGCTTGATACGGAAGCAACTTCCGGTTCCAGGCTCACTTTCCACAAAAATGCGACCGGAATGTTCCTGAATGATGCCATAACTGACGGCCAACCCCAGCCCTGTTCCCCGGCCTACTTCTTTGGTGGTAAAGAAAGGGTCATAAATCTTGGTGATATGTTCAGGCCGAATTCCTTCACCAGTGTCAGTAAACTCAACAAACAGTGCGTTGTCGTGAAGGAAAGCGGAAATTGTCAGCGTCCCGCCGCGAGGCATGGCATCACGGGCATTGAGAATCAGGTTCATGAAAACCTGCTGCAATTTTCCGGCATGACCTGAAATGGCGGGCAGCACATCGGCATAGTTTTTGGAAACCACGATATTGGTGTTGCGCAATTGCGGTTCCAGCAATTGCAGCGTGTCATCGAGCAACCGGGACAGGTTGAGACTGGAAAAAGTGGCATTCCCTGTGCGTGAAAAATTGAGCAGGTTGTTGACGATGTCCGAGGCTCGCAGGGTTTGCCGATGAATTTTCTGGAGAATGGCGTATTTCGTATCGTTTTCCGGGGTCTGGGTAAGGAGCATTTGGGTATAGCTCGAAATCCCCGTGAGCGGGGTATTGACTTCGTGGGCTACGCCGGCAGCCAGCAGGCCGATGGAGGAAAGCTTGTCCTGTTCCCGGAGTTGTTCTTCAAGTCGCACCCGCCCGGTAATATCCTCAAAGGAAATCAAGGCTCCGGTCACCGCCTGGTCTTTGGTTTCGAGCGGGGAGAGGCTGATATTGAGTACCAGTGCCCGTCCGTCGCGGGCAAGGGTGCGGTACCGGTAAATATTGCGGACATCGCAGAGGGCCCAGCTCAGACTGCCCGTCACGTCGTGCATGGTGCGGATGAGATCGCCGTCAAAGACTTCGCCGAGGACCTGGCCTTCGGCCTCGGTCCGACCGATGGCAAAGAGTTCCTCAAGGGCGCTGTTCCAGTTGGTGATGCGTCCTTCCAGGTCCACTGCAAGCAGGCCGACGTTGATGCTCTCGATGATATTCTCATTAAATTCCTTGAGTTTCCCCAGCTCCTCAATACGCTCCTGTTCGGTTTGGTAGAGCAGGCTGTTTTCCACCGCCACGGCAACATAAGGCGTCAGGGCCCGGAGCAGGACTGTGTCCTCAGAGGTAAGCAGAGTCCGGTTCTGGGTCCGCCCCAGCCCAATCACCGCCACAAGGCGGTCCCTGGCAATGCAAGGGAAAAAATAACCCAGTGGGATTGAGGTCGGGGTTTCCTCGGCGAGTCCGGCGGCAGGGTCAAAGATTCGCCCAGGGAAGCGCAAGGGGCCGGTTTGGTACTGGTGCGGGCGTAGATTTTCAGTGGAAGCCAGCAGGGGAGCGGGGTCCATCAGGATGAGCGGCGGCGTGGGAATCCCTTTGAAAAATGAAAGCCGGAAGCGGGCATCCGCGGCTGCGCCCGACTCCCGCACATAGATGGCAATTTCATTGACGGAAAGCATTTCGGAGAGGCGGGCAGCCACGGCGTCGAGCAATTCGGGCAAGGCTGTGGTGGCGGAGAGGGCACGACCAAAGTCGGCAATGCTGTGACGATAGTCATATTGCTCGCCGTAAAACAGTCGGTCAATCCGTTCCTGCAACCAGTTTTTGAGCGGGGTGTACAAAATTGCCCCCAGCGACATAACGCCGACCTGGAGGAGTGTCATGGCCGAAGGCGGGATGGTGGGCAGCAGTTCGCGGGTCCATTCGGCTGACTTGACCACCCCCAACATGAACAGAACGATGAGGGACAGGGTGGAAAGCGCGTAGGCCATGCTCCGCCGGACGATGACATCCACGTCCATGAGCCGGTACCTGACGATGGAGTAACCAAAGGATAAGGGAATCAGAATTGTGGGACCCACCGCCAGTGCCTGCATCAGGCCGGTCGGCTCCGCCCCGGTGACAAAAGGGTAAGCATAACAAGCGAGCCAGGGCAGGATGCCCAGGGTCATCCCCCAGACAATCCATTTGATTTGCTGTCGCAGAACCGCGACTCTGGTTTGGGTAAAGGTGATGACGATGGTCCCGGCAGCCGCGCAGAAGTAGGCACTGAAGTGGAAAACCTCGGCCTTGTTGAGCCAGGGCCGAATTTCCAAAAGACCCAGATTCTGGTTTCCCAAAGACAAGGAAGCAACTTCAAAGCCGGTCACCAGCAAGGCCGGCAGATAGAGCAACAACCCGGCCCAGCGATGGCGGGAGAGCCAGGGCCGGGGACTGGGAAATTCGGCACAAAAATGAAGGAAAGCCGGCCCCACAAAGAGAAACGCAAGGTTTTCCAAGAGGAAAACCGATTTGTCAAACAGATTGAAGTCCCCGGTAAAGCTGTAAAAAAGGTATATGAAAGAAAGCAGGCAGATAACAAGAAAATGCAGCGCCTGGGGAGACTGTTCCTGTTTGAAGAAAACGTAAAGGCCGATTGCCAGATACACCAGCCCCACAAGTCCGAGGTACAAGTTGAGGGCCAGACGGCTGGGTTGAGGAGGGAGGTCCAGCAAGTCGGCAGTCCAGTACCCTTTGCTGATTCCCATGGGGTTGAAGCGTTCGACGATGTAATGGGCGGTCCCACCCAGTCCAATTTTTTCATCCAGGAAATATTGGACCTCGGCATCGGAGCGGATCCGGTACAACTGGCCTTCCAGTTCTATGGCGCGCAGCACATCCCCTTTCCGGATTCCGGCCCGGTCGGCAGCGCTGTCGGTGCGAACCGTTTCGGCCAGCAGTCCGTCGGTACAGGAAAGCCATCCCACGCCATCATCCGGGACCGGTGCCTGGTGCAGCCGGGCGGTCAGATTGAGACTGCCGACCAGCACAGCACACAACACGGCAAACGTCATGGCAAGGGTGCGGGCCTGAAATTTCATTTTCATAGCAAGTCAGGAAAGGGAAGCCGGCTTCCGCGCGGGCAGCCGGCTTCCGGAATTAAAAGCGCATTCCGAATCCGCCGCGCAATGAACGCCGTCCGACCCCCAGCCGGATTCCACTGCGTGAAAAAGGCGTATCGCCGGTTTGCTCCAACAGGTTTTCACCGGAAAAAACCAATTCCAGTTTGCCGGGTAGAAAACGGAATTCGGGCAACTCCTGGACCAGATACAGACTGAGTCCGGAGCGCAGGGAGGAAAGCCTGCCGGCAAACGGGTCGAGGGGAAACACCGGTCGCCCGGTGCTGGTGCGGTACATGGCCAGAAAGGAAGTGCCGGTCCGGAGGGACCCTTTGAGTTGCGTGGCAATCAGGTGGTACCGGGTGGAGCGCCAGAGTGATTCTGGTACTGCTGACTGGTTGAGGGTTTGCGCCTGTCCGGCGGCAAACCCGGATTCAATGGAAAAATTGGGAGAAAGCTGGCGGCGGGCAAGGATACGGATGCCATTCTGGCGGTCGGCGGGAGTCAGCCACAGCCAGCCGGAGGGCGGCAGAAGCCCGACTGGGTTGAACCCGGTCGGATCCGGCAGGTCGTAAAAAACCGAAGTATCGAGCGTGGTCCGGTGATCCACTTGATACGTCAGGCCGGTTTCAAAACGGCGCGCGTGCGATTGCCCACCCGCCAGCTCCCACTCGGAAAGGGATGTCGGCGCGCCGACATTGAAGGGAGCCAGCCAGCCGGGAGCATCACCCTCCGCCGGGGTCAGGCTGTCAGCCAACCGGTTGCCGGAAGTAACTTCGGCATAAACCTGCGTTTGAGCGGAAGGGAGCCAGCGGATCCCGCCGATGGGTTGCCAGGCTGGTTCAGCCCCCAGATTGGACTGGTGGTATTCAAGGCCATACAAGACAACCAGGGTGTCATTGACCTTCCACGAATCAGTGGCGCGCAGAGACAAGCGGGTAGGGGGCTGAAGCTGGTCGGGAGCAACTCCCCGGTTGAGCGTGAGGGTCAGTTCCGGATGATGAGCCGGAGTCACCGTGTCAAACGTGAGCGCCAGCCTTCCGGGAGCAGTGGTTCCCATCCCAACCTGGAGGGTTGTGACGAAACGGGTGGAATCATTCACCGGTTGGACCATCCGGGTGGAGAAAAAGGTATTGGTTGAGGCGGTAGGAAGGAGAAACGGGGAACTGCCCGTGACGACCAGCAACTCGCCGGAAGGCGTGGGGAAAGGGTCGGGCAATGTCAACCCGGCAGGGCTAAAGCCGGATTCAGCCTCAGCCTGAAAAATGGCACGGTTGCGACGGGCCTTATACTTGGTCAGATCCACCTCGGCGGCTTGGAGCACCTCGGCTGCTTTAAGCAGTTTCACATTCAGGATCAAAGGTTGGTTGGAGGGGATTTCAGTCGCTGTGGCCGTCATGGACTGGAATCCGGGAGCATTGATCCGGATCCGGTACAAGCCGGGGATCAGTCGGGACAAAACGTATTTCCCCTTCGTATCGGTTTTAACCGAGGCAATGGCTGGAGCCAGCCGACTGCTGCTGGTAAAAACCTGGACCAAGGCTCCGGCCAGAGGAACCCCCAAATGGTCGGTGACGATCCCTTGAATGGAGCCCACCCGGGGTTTGAGATCAAAATCACGGGTTCGCGCCGGGGCGGGCTGGGAAAGCCAGGTTCCGCATCCACAAAGGCAAAGCCAGGTTGCCCAGAACATGGCGGATGAGAGACGAATTCCTACCCACCGGTATGAATTCAACAGGCGTCGGGAACGCAACGGGAGTGAGCGGAAGAGACTTCGAGCAAACATCAATACCCCCTGGGACGGTGGTCAACAGTGAAACCGACAGCAGCCACAATCAAGTTGCGGTGAGAGACAACCCTTTGCGCACTATGCAATGGAAATATATTCAGGATGTATAAGCCGGGGAGGGATTTGTGTCAAGGAAGGAGGAGGCAGTGCGGGGTGACCGGGAACCGGGTGACCTGCGTCAGGACGATGGTCACCCGGGCCTCGGCGGTAGCGTTAAAACCTGATCACCGTGTCCGGGCCACCTTCAATATGAACCGTATCAACGAACCGAACCTGATGAGGCTGGGTTTTCATAATCAGCGAGGCCGTCCGCTTGCCGGTGCCGAAAAACCGGACACCGCGAACCACTTTTCCATCCGTGACCCCGGTCATGACGAAAATAATGTTTTTCCCAGGAGCGAGGTCATCGGTTTGATAAATCTGAAGAGGGTCTGATAAACCCATGCTTTTCATACGTGCCAGCGTGTCAGAGTCTTCAGAGACTTTGGAGTAGTCTTCCTGGTGGAGTTGATCTTTGAGAACGAACCGGGCCTGGATTTCCCCGTTTAAACATTTCATCGCGGCGGCTGTCAGCACGCCTTCCGGAGCTCCGCCAATGCCCATGACGGCATGCACTCCCGAGCCCCCGACAGCGGCGCTGATGCCAGCCGAAAGGTCACCGTCACTAATAAGCTGAATGCGGGCTCCGGCAGCCCGAATGTCTTTGACCAGTTTGGCATGGCGTGGGCGGTCCAAGACCGTTACGACCAGGTCCTCAATGCTGCGCCCCAGACGGCGGGCCAGAATCTTCAGGTTGTCCTTAACCGGAGCATCAATGTCAAGGCAACCTCGAGCGGCCGGCCCTACGACCAGTTTGTTCATGTACATGTCAGGGGCATTGAGCAGGCCACCCCGTTCGGCCGCAGCCAGCACGGCAATGGCATTGGCGGAACCCGTGGCACAGAGATTGGTTCCTTCGAGAGGGTCAACCGCAATGTCAACCGCCGGAAAGGGGTTGTTTTCATCCGGCAGTTCAGCCCCCATGCCAACCCGTTCACCGATATATAACATGGGGGCTTTGTCACGCTCACCTTCTCCAATCACAATCCGCCCGTTGATGGGAACCGTCCGCATGGCATCGCGCATGGCTTCAACTGCGGCATGATCAGAAAATTTACGGTCGCCCTGGCCCATGGTGCGAGTGGAGGCAATGGCAGCGGATTCGACAACCCGGAGAAACTCCAGGGAAAGGGCAGGGGGAAGGATTGAGGTTGCAGTCATATGATTCCAGCTCCAGAAAAAGTGATGAAAGCATTGGTTGAGAGGAAAGCGGACAACCCAAAGGGGTGCCGCCGTTAAAAACCACGGGTCTGACAGCGGTCACACTGGTCGCAAGGCTTATCGGTTTCAAACAGACAGGCTTTGGCTTGAAGGAACTCAAGGAGTTCATTGAGATCACCCGGCAACGGGGCAAAGCGTTCCTGACTCGGATGGGGAAGGTCAGGCGCGGACCCCAGGGGCAGGGAAGTCGGTGGTGGAGGAGAGTTGGTTTCAGTGCCCCGGACGCGCCGAAGAATCTGAGCGGTCATCGTCTGCAACAGTTGTTCATCCATAAGAAGGTGCCCCCCAAGCAGTTCAATTCGGTTGTGTCGGATCAGTTGGCCCTGGTTTCGGATGGGGCTCAATGGAATCCACCACCGCAATGATGGCCGCATCAATCGCAGCTCCCTCCCGGTCGGTCGAGGCGGTCGAGGCACTCCAGCCTTCCTGAACCACGATCACCCGGTCTCCGATGCCTGAATCCAACACATCGAGGACCAGGAAACTGGAACCCTGCTCCGTGCCGTCGGGTGCGATGGGCTGCACCAGGAGCATGCGCCCCCCCTGGTACCGTTCGTTTTTTTGGGTTGCCACGACATTTCCAATGACACGGGCCAAATTCATAAAAATAGGTTTCTGAAAAGGTGGAATTTACCAAAACAGAGGGTCTTGCCGGAAACGACGAAGAATAAATGCCATACCCAAAAGCGGCAAGTCAAACTTTTCAAGACCAGAGCGATTGAAAACAAACTAACGTCTGATAATTATCCATACTCTAAAAACGACAACGGTCAAAGTCGTTTATTCAGGTTGCCAATGAACCTTAATCCGACGATGATAGGGAGAGAAGAAGAGAACCTGACTTTCCTAAAACTCAACCAAAAGGGAAATTTGTATCATATGGTTGTCGCTGCCCCCAATCCTCCTTTGATCACTTTAGGTGTGACCGGTTGCATCGGTGCGTACAAAGCAATTCTGATCCTTCGTGGTTTGCAGGAAGCCGGTTGTACGGTCGAAGTGGTGATGACGGCGCATGCCCGCGAGTTTATTCAGCCATTAACATTTCAGGCGCTTTCAGGCCGTCCGGTGGTGACGGACCATTGGGACCGTCCGCAGGATACGGACATTAAACACATTTCGTTGGCCCAATCCTCCCACCTCCTGCTGGTGGCTCCGGCAACTGCCAATATCATCGCCAAGTTTGCCCATGGCATTGCTGATGATTTCCTCTCCACCCTATATATTTCCGCTACCTGCCCGGTCTTGGTCTGTCCTGCCATGAATGTTGAAATGTGGCACCACCCTGCAACCCAATCCAATCTTCGATTGCTCCGTGAACGGAAGGTGACCGTCCAGGATCCTGCGGCTGGCTATCTTGCCTGTGGCATGGTCGGCGAAGGTCGGTTGGCAGAACCAGAAACCATTGTGGAAACTGCGCTCCAATTGCTTGCCCGAAAGGAACCCCATCCAGTAGCCGATCTGGCTGGTGTCAGGGTTCTGGTGACTGCCGGCCCGACGGTGGAATATCTCGACCCGGTTCGATTTCTTTCCAACCGGTCTTCCGGCAAAATGGGCTATGCCCTGGCTTCGGCTGCCCGTGCTCGAGGGGCCCAGGTGACACTGGTGAGCGGGCCGGTCCGACTGACACCTCCGCCCCAGGTCAACCTGATTTCCGTAACCACCACCAGGGAAATGTACGAGGCGGTTGTGGGAGTGGCATCGGAACACGACCTGATCATCAAGGCAGCCGCCGTTTGTGATTACCGCCCCATCCACCCTGCAACCCACAAGATCAAAAAAGAAGTTGCCAATCCCGGTCTCCGCCTGGAGTTGACCCCAACTGAGGATATTCTGGCCGAATTGGGGCGGCGGAAACGACCAGACCAGACATTGGTGGGGTTTGCCGCCGAAACTGAACATGGGGAAGACCATGCGAAAGACAAGCTGCGCCGTAAAGGGACAGACCTCCTGGTCCTCAATGATGTTTCCCGGAACGATGCCGGTTTTGAGGTTGACACCAATGCAGTAACGATTTTTCGCCAAGACAGGGAAACCGGAAGGGTGATTCCACTGGCAGCCAAAGACATCATTGCCAATCTCATTCTGGATGAAATTGTTGATTATCGGAAAAATATCAATTAATTTTAAATATTTTAAGATTTTATTAATTAATAAAGTAAAATAGCATGAATTTTAATAAAAATACAAATCAACAGCGCCCAAAACTTCTCATTGTGGATGACGATCCCGGAGTGCGCGAGGTTTGTGCCGCCATTTTCGGTGACTTTGAAGTGGAGATGGTTGGCGATGGGTGCGAAGTCACTCCGGTTCTGGCTCGGTTTCGCCCCCAGGTGGTGATTACGGATTTAAGCATGCCGCACGAAGGCGGATTGAGTGTCGTGCAACGGGTCAAGGCTGAAGACCCGACCATTGAGGTTCTGGTCATCACCGGGTACGGTCGCATCGAAGATGCCGTTGCGGCAATGAAATATGGTGCCAGCGACTTCATTCTGAAGCCATTTGATATGGAGCAGATTCAACTGGCAGTCGCCCGCTGCCTCGAACGACAACGGTTGGTGCGGTCGCACGCCTCCCTGCAGGATGCGCACCGGGAATTAAAGCAATTGACTGAGTTAAAAGAAAAATTCCTCCGGCTGACCAGCCATGAATTACGTGGCCCCTTGACCGTTCTCCAGGGATATGAAGACCTGCTCCCCATGCTGGTTGATTCCCCTGCGGAACTCCTGGCCGCAGCCGATGCCATGGCGCTGGCCATTCACAATCTGGTGGAAATTGTCAACAACATCACTTTATTGCAGGATTTGAAGCAAAAACGGATTCCACTCTCCCCGCGCCCCTGTGACCTCCCGGCCTTGTTCGAACAAATCCTGACCGAACTTCATTATTTTACCGGTCATCGGGCCCATACCCTGCGGTTCTCTCACCAGGGGACGACGGGGGGGATGATCAGCGGGGATGCCCTGCGGATTGTGCAAATAGCCCGTGAATTGCTACTGAATGCCATCAAGTTTACCCCGGATGGCGGAACCATCACGCTGACCTTGACTTTCCCCGCCGAACAGCCCGGCTGGTTTGCCTTCATGGTTGAGGATACCGGAATTGGCATCCCGCCGGAAAAGCTGGTTCGAATCTTTGAATCGTTTTATGAAGCTCAGGAAACCCAAAACCACAGCACCTCCCGGACCGAATTCAAAGGCGGAGGGGTTGGCATTGGCCTGACGCTGGTCAATGAATTGGTGCATGCCTATGGCGGCCGCCTGGGGATTTCAAGTACGCTGGAGGTGGGAACCAGCGTCACCGTGACCCTGCCTGAACTGACTCTGCCGGTCGGAGATAGGGGGGGACGATGAGGCCAGGGGCTCAACCGGTTCGACCCGTAGCAGGGCAAGATTCGCTTGCGTGGCAAGCGGTGTAACTTTCCAGCCAACAGCCGAAAAATCGGAAATAACCGCCTGTGGTGCCATGAGAAGTATCTGCCGGCTTTTTTGTCCGGAGAGGAATGTCCGAACTTCAGGTGGTGATTCAAACCGATTGGGCTCCCGATCCTGATCACAGCATTCCACTTTTTCGGACAGGTAAAAAACCGGTGCATATTTCCGACATCGGTAAAAGGCAAACGATTCATCCGGGCGAATCGCCTGGATTGCCGCCAGGCTCAATGCCTTGAATGATTCGCGGTTCTCGAGCAAAGGAAACAAGGTAAAAGGTGCGCAACCAATGAAGGCCACCATCCAGCCGGTCAGCGTGAAACCAAGAACCGATGTGCGGTCAACGTGAAACCTCTGTTTTCGCCAAATCAGGAAGCTGCCTCCCAGGGGAAGGATCACGGCAATGGCGACCCAGGGAAAGAAGCCGGCCCCGGCCGGCCCCGTTTCATGATGCCCCCACCAGCCAATTCCAACGGCAGTCACCCCCAGGAGGAGTAACGTCATGGCGGCAAACGTAAGCCAGCTCCGGCTCTCTTGAGGGGTGCCGTTCACCAGACCACGGGCGGTCAACAGAGCGCAGGCGGGAAAAGCGGGAAGGATATAGCCGGGAAGCTTGGAACCCGAAAAGCTGAAGAACAGCAACGGCACCAGAATCCACAACACCCAAAAAAGATCGCGGGCAGGAAGACGGTGCCAATTCCGGCAGGTTTCCCTGAATCCGTGGAGAAAAAAGAGCGTCCAAGGGAACATTCCGCCGAGCATGACCGGCAGGTAATAGTACCAGGGCCCGGAATGGTGAAACCGGTGACTGGTGAACCGCTGAAAATGGTGGGCAATTAAAAATTCCTGGATAAAGGTCCAGCCATGCAAATAGAGGACTGGACCGTACCAGATTCCCGCCACCAGCAGAGCCAAGCCGCCTGCTCCAAGGATTGGCCATAGTTCTCCAGCGTCAATCACTTTCCAGGATTTACGCTGGAACAACCGGTACGAGCCGACAATCCCCAGCGGCAAGAGAGCACCAATCAACCCTTTGGCCAGCAGAGCCATTCCCACCAAGCCACCGCTCCAATAAAGGTAACGCCGGAAGCCCTGGGTTTCCGGCCGAAACTCGTATCGCATGAACGTGACCAGGCTGGCCGTGACGGCAACCGTGAGCACCAAGTCACAAGTGGCAACCCGGGCAAATCCGATGATAAAGGCATTGGAAGTTAAAATGACACCGGACCAGAGGGCCAGGCGGGCTGATTCAAGCGGGCGGAGCCACCATGCCCACAGGACCACGCCCACGACTGCCAGAGCCGCAGTGGGAAACCGGGCCGCTCCTTCGGTCTCACCCCAAAGGTGCATTCCACTCCCGGCCAACCAATACAGCAAAATGGGTTTTTCGAACCAGGGCTTTCCCAGCAACGTGGGGGTGATCAGGTTGCCGGTAGGGCCGGTGACTTCGCGTGCCACCTGGACATAGCGAGGTTCATCCGGCCCCAAAAAGCCAAGTGCTCCGAGTTTCCACCAGCACAGGAAGGCGGCCAACACGGCCACTCCCCATAACCCGGCTGCAAAAGACCGCTGGTTCATAACCGGACCCGTTGCCTAGAAGGGAATATCGTCTTCATTCAGGTCACTGCCTTCATCCGGCTCCGAGGCCGGGCCGGGTGCTGACATGGCAGACCGGCCAAAGGATTCGGAGCGACTGCCACCACCGCCCTCGGATTTATTGTCAATGAAGTGCAGTTCAGTTCCGGTTACTTCCAGTGAGGTTTGGGTCACCCCATCCCGGTTTTTCCATTCCTTGGTCGAAAGACGTCCTTCAACATAGACCTGGCGGCCTTTGGCCAAATACTTATTGGCCAGTTCGGCCTTTTCGCGCCAAAAAGTAACTCTGAACCAAGTCGTTGTTTCACCACCGGCTTCACCCGGACGACCGTCCTTTTTTCGTTCAGTGGTGGCCACATTGAAAGAGCAGACCGGCACATTTTGGGACGTGTAGCGCATATCGGGATCACGTCCCAGGTATCCGACAATAATGATTTTGTTAAACGACATGAAAATTTCCCCTTGGGTTAAAATCGAATGGTGGAGAGCAGCGACAAAGCTATTTCGTTGTCAGGCAGTTGGAAAAAGTGCTTCCCGGTAAAACCGGAGGACCCGGTGCCACGCATCCCTCGCATCCTCCGCCCGGAAAACCTGGGGGCGGGAATCATTAAAAAAGGCATGATCGGCTTCGGGATAGATATGGAATTCGTGGGCTTTGCCCAGCCGGGTTAAATCCGCTTCGAGTTGGTGCACCATCTCCACTGTGACAAACGTGTCCTTGGCGGCGTAGAGCCCCAGCACCGGAGCCTCCAGCCGAGCCAGATCGGGTGCCACTCCCGGGAATCCTCCGTAGAACACCACGCAGGCACCAATCGCTGGATTTTGACAGGCACTGTAGAGGGAGAGCAATCCCCCCATGCAGAACCCGACGGACCCGACTTTGGGAAAACCGTTTGTTTCCGGCATTGCCAAAAGGCCTGCCACAGCAGCCTTAAGATCCGCTTCGGCCTGGTCTATCCGCAAGCTCATCATGAGTTTACCAGCCTCATCCGGCGAAGTCGTGGAAGTCCCATGATAAAGATCGGGCGCAAAGGCCACAAACCCTTCCGCAGCCAACCGGTCACAAATGGTTTGAATGTGCGGGACGAGCCCCCACCATTCCTGAAGGACGAGAACTCCGGGGCCGCCGACCGCCGCCGGTTTGGCCAGATATCCGGAAATTGAAGTGGTTCCGGAGGTAAATGTGTGCAGAGCGCCAGGCATAATTTCTCCAACGTAAACGGACTCAACCAAAAAGTGCCGAACTCTACAGGATGCAGGGATGACTTGACAAGCTATCCGGGATTCCACTAACAACAGATGCGTCTCGCAGACCGGCCTTGTAACCGGATCCTTTCCGGATCTGGTTCGGCGGGTGGTATCTCATTTCAATTCTAAGGAATACCTCTTTATGCACCAACCCGATCTCAACCGGGATGTCTTTTCACCCATCAAACTCTTTGCCCACATGGACCGCATGCATGACTGGTGGCAGGGGAACAATGTGTATCCCATTACCATGGAACTCAGTCCTTCGACCATCTGCAATCATTTTTGTACCTGGTGTATGCATGGAGGATATTTCGGGTCCCATAAAGGGGATGACAAATCGCTCAAAGCGTTTCCTGACAGCAGTGTCATGCCGGTTGATTTCTATCGCGGGCTGGTGGATGAGCTGTTCGAGCTGGGAACCAAATCCATGATTTTTTCCGGCAGCGGTGAGCCCTTTGTCAACCCCAATCTCATGGAATTCATTGAGTATACCACCCAAAAGGGGATCGAAACGGCTGTGATTACCCACGGCGGTCTGCTGACCCCGGAAAAAGCCAAAGTGGTTGCCGCCAACTGTACCTGGATCCGGATCTCACTGAACGCCGGGACTGCTGCCACACGAAAGCAGATTCACAAAGTGGATGACTTCGAAAAAGTTCTTGGAAACCTTGCATATCTCGCTGAAGAAAAAAGACTTCAGGGGTCGAAGGTGCAGATTGGAGCCCAAATTGCCGTCTCGCCTGAGAATCAGGATGAGATCGAAACGGCTGTCCTCCGGGTGCGGGAAACCGGGATTGATTATTTTCAGGTTAAACCTGTGATCCTTCATCCAATGTCATCGCCAACTCAGTATGAGAAAGACTTCTATCTTAATACACTACATCAGGCAAGAGAGTCTAAAGTACATGAAACAAATGACTTCAAGGTTTTTGTCAAAGAGGATCAGTTTGCCGGTGTCCTGGCTGACGATTATGAACGCGGCAGCTACTCCAAGTGTTACGCTACATTTTTCCCTGTAATTGAAGCAAATAAAAAGGTTTACTATTGTTCACAAACTCGTGGTCTGCCAGCCTTCTGCCTTGGCGATCTGGCGCACCAAAGTTTTCGTGAAATTTGGGAAAGTCCGCACCGTCAGACTGTGAATAACAACATCAATGTAGCGGAGTGTCAGCCGATTTGTCGGTGTCATCCCATCAATAAGGTCCTGTGGACATTGCGCCATCCCAAAAACAACATCAATTTCGTCTAAACCCGGAACCGGAAACCAACGGGTGGGAAACCCCCCCCATTGGGATCTTTCCTCGAGCAGGTGGCATTTCCAAATATGAAGTCGAAGGTCTTGGTAACCGGTGGCCAAGGATATCTGGGAATTTGTTTAACTGATTTCTTTCAGGCTGCATCACTTTCCCGGCGGGGAGGGGGCGATCTCCTTGCCGCCGATGTGTCCGCTTACGACACCATCATCCACTGTGCAGCCGTGATTGATAAAAGTGGCGGGCAGGGAACTCTCTGCCAACGAGCCAATCTCGCCCTGGCTGCCAGAATTGCCGGACTGGCACAACCTCATCAGACCGTCATTTACACCTCAACCAAGGATGTCTATGGCATTCATGCAGAGCGATTCCAAACGGTTCCTGAAACCTGTCCTACCGCCTATCAGGGGCAAAGTCCATATGCCTGGTCCAAACGGTTGGGGGAGGACATCCTGCTCGCCGCTGCAACCCAAAAAGGTTTTCGCCTGGGGATTTTCCGGCTGGCAACGGTTTTTGCCCCGGCGACTCCGGATAATCCCGGTGGGTGGGTATCAAAGTTTGCGGCGCAGTTGCGCAAAGGCGGTGAACTCCACTTACGATGGAGCGGGCAGCAGGTCCGGGACATTCTTCCGGTGGGAGAATTGGGCCGGGCCTGTCAGGCTTTTATTGCATCTGGCCGTCAATTTGGCTTGTATAACGTTGGAGGAGGGCTCAAAAACAGCGGCACCTTGAAAGAATTCGCCCTCATGCTGGCCGAAATTCACCGGATTCCCAGTGCTTTGGTGCAAACCCGACCCGACCCAGTTCCGGGTGACCAGTTCCGTTACATTTCAGATTTAACCCGACTGCGACAGGAACTTGACTGGGAACCCACCTTTGATTTGGGGGGAGCGCTGGCCATGGTCTGAGTCCTGCCGCACCATCTCTTGGGTCATGCTTCCGGGCGCACGCTGATTTCCGCCGAGACATCCCATTCGATTCGAAACGAGCAGGCAGGATCACCTTGTTGCCGACAGGCAGTAATCCGGGCGGTCACGTGTTTGCCGCCGCACAATTGAACGGCCTGCCGAAAGTATCCCAATCCGCTTTGGCAATAATGTGAGGGTGGCGGCTCGTCGTAATTGATCCGCAGCGTGGCAGCCTGCTTGCCTGATGAATCGGTTGCCTCCGGAATATAATCGGCCTCGCCAAAGGTCTGATAGGTTTTGGACATGACGGCTGTCAGTTGAAGCAATCCTTTGACATCCTTGCGCATTAGCGGCTCATAGGTTCCCCCCAGATTAAGGTCGGCGGAAAAAGCTCCCAGTTCCTCAAAAAGGGTGGGGTGCATGGCACCAATTTCCTTCTGAATAGCCATATCCAACCGGATCAGTGTGGCCAATGAATACCACTCTCCCACATACACTGTTTTAACAAGCAGGGCGCGGTCAGATTCCGGCAGGTTTTGTAAAACTTTTTTCAGGGTGGGAATCCCATGCTTGAGATGGAGAAACAGCAATCGTGATTTGATCAGCGTGCCCTGAACCCGTTTTTCAGCCAGGGCATGTATTTGTGTTTCGAGTTGAGTTTCGGTGGGACTGGTACAGCAAATGGGCAATGGAATACTGATGGTCATAGAAGTAGGGGTTGGGGCGAATGGAAAAGAAGAATCTTTTCACATAATGTTCATTATCAGACTCAAAAGATATTTGAAAAATCTACCTTCCCTCGCGGGCCCTCGGATGAAATTTCTCATAAATATCCTTCAGTCGCTGGTTGGTAATATGTGTATAAACCTGGGTGGTGGCAATATCGCTATGCCCCAATAACAACTGGACCGAGCGCAAATCCGCTCCGTATTCAAGCAAGTGAGTGGCGAAGCTGTGCCGGAGCATGTGCGGTGTCATTCGTCCCAAACCTGCCCTCCGCCCATATTCCGAGATCAATTTCCAGCAGATTTGCCGGTTCAGCGGCTTCCCTTGGCTTGTTAAAAAGAGTGCTTCCTCCAACCGGTGGGGCTTTTTGGTCCGCTCCTGGGACGCCAACAGTTTGGTTCTGGCCTCCAGATAACGCCGCATCCAATCCAGGGCAGAACGGCCAATCGGGACCTGCCGCTGCTTGCTGCCTTTTCCTAAACAGGTCACAATCCCGGTTTCAAGATTGCAGTCCCCCAACTGCAACCCCACCGTTTCCGATACCCGCATTCCGGTGGCATACATGAGTTCGAGCAGAGTCCGGTCCCGCAGGCCATCAAAGGTCTGGCTGTCCGGCTGGGCCAACAGTTTTTCGATTTCCTGTACCGTTAGGACTTGAGGGAGGGTCTGCCAGGTTTTGGGAGTATTCAAATTGGCCGTTGGATCCGACTTCAAATGACCGTCCAATAACAAAAACTTGAAGTAGTTCCGCACCGTGACCAGAACCCGGCCGATTGAGCGAGCCTCCAGTCCGCTTTTTTTCAACCATTCCAAAAATCCAAGCAGGTTTTTCTGATCCAGTGAGTGAGGGGCCTTCCCCAGACTTTGGGCAAAGTCGGTCACTTTTTTAAGGTCGCGGGCATAAGCTTCCAGTGTATTGGCTGAAAGTCCCCGTTCAACCCGAAGATAGCCTAAAAATTCCTTTTCCAGATTCCGTGCCGTCATAGCTTTTCAACCCGCCTCTGTGATTTCGGATGACTTTCACCGAATGCTTGACCCTGTGCCGCTGCTTCTCCTAGACTGCCCGCTTTATTTTACCCATGCCGGTCACAGGCTTTCAGCTCGACCGAGCTTGGCCGTCATCCTGTCCGAATGAAAGCTCCGAATCAATGAAAATCAAAGTTGAAGTTGTTTCCACTCGAAAAATCCGCCTTAATCTTGAGCAGGTCATTCAAAGTGTGCTTGATGCCCTGCCGCCGGAACACGTGCGGGGAATTTCCAAGGTGGTCGTGGTTGACAAAATCGAAGAGCCTTTGATCGCCCGCGAACTGCGCGACAAACTACCCTACCTCTACCACCCCCGGCAACCAAGTCATTCGGCTTGGTTTGAGCTTGCTTTGGGACCGTTTTTTGAGCAAAAAGGGGTTTTCCAGAGGCTGGCCGCGCGAATGAACCTTAAAACCAATCTAGCAAGCGCCGTTTTGGCGTTGGCTGGCCAACACTATCACATCACACTGAAGCACGGTGTCAAAAAACAGCAGTTTGAATCGGCAGTGCGCCAGTATATTGAAAAATACTTCGTTGTCTGGCGGGACCGCCAGGCCGGGTGGCGGAAACGTCTTATGAAACCATTGCTTCCTTATGCCGACCGATTTGGTAAATGGCTGGCCAAGGAATACCAACGGCAACAACGAGCCAAGCAAAAAAGCGACAAAGCGACAAAGTGACAGACTGAAGGGGTGACAAACCATGACTGATTGGCTTGATTGGCTTCAAACCAGTCAAAAAATGAAACCCATCAAAAATGAAAAAAAGCCACCTGTCACCCCTTCGACCCTGTCCCCTGTTCAAGTTCCTTCTCGATTTCCCCAATCACCTTCCGGAGAGCGCTCAAGACCTCGGTGGGTTCAATGTTCGAACGTTTAAACCTCAAGTCCAGCACAAAATCCTTTGAAGGTGACTGAAACTTGAAATTGAAGGGCTTGGGTCGTCCTTTTGTCGGGCGGTTGACCTCCCTGACTTCGTCCCGGGTTAGCCCCTGGCTCCGAATTCGAGCGATTAACGCCCTGCGCGCCTCATCCGAAGGCTGCCGAACAATCTGCAATAAAATTGACTTGGTGGAAATCCCTGCCTGCCGGCACAACTCCTTGATTGCAGGTGAAAGTGTACTGATTGAAAGCGCTTCGGTAATTGAGGAGCGTGATTTCCCGATTTTTTTTGATGCCTCCTCATGCGTATACCCAAACCGGTCAACCAACGCGTGCAACCCTTCTGCTTCTTCATAGGGAGTCAGGTCTTTGCGTTGGAGGTTTTCGATGAGCGCAATTTCCGCTACCGCCCGGTCATCCACTTCCATTTCAATACATGGAAGCTCCGCCAATCCCGCCGCCAGACTGGCGCGATACCGGCGCTCGCCGGAAATAATCATAAAACGGCCACCCACCTGGCTCGGTCGGACCAATAATGGTTCCAAAACCCCTTTTTCCTTGATCGAAGCAGTCAACTCTGTCAAATCGCCGATCTCAACCCGGGGCTGGAGCGGGTTCGGTTCCAGCCGCTGGATTGGAATCATGCGCCCGATAGGTGCCCCGGAACGTGACCACAGTTCCTCAACGTAATGGGCCTCATGGCGCATTTTAATCGTAGCGGGTAAGCCCTTCTTAGACACGACGCAGAACCTCCTCACATAAAGTGGAATACTCGTTGGCACCGGTGGAGCCCGGCGCATAAGTAAAAATTGACTCTCGGTAGGCGGGGCTTTCCTCCAGCCGAACCGATTTGGTAATGACGGTATCAAATACCCGCTCGCCAAAGACACGGGTGATTTGTTGGTGAATATCCCTGGACAAGGTGGTGCGGCGGTCGTGGAGTGTCACTAAAACCCCCAGAATCTGAAGGTTCGGATTCGGTCGGGCTTTGATCTTTTCCACCGTTTCAAGCAGGTCGTCGGTTCCCTCCAAGGCAAAGTACGAGGACTGGATGGGAATGATGACATAGGTCGAGGCAACCAAAGCATTAACAGTTATCAGACCCAAGGTTGGTGGAGTATCCACAACAATAAAATCGTAGGTTTCGCTCAAACTGTCAAGCCGATCCTTGAGCCGAAAAGGAGCATCGAACTCTCCGACCAGCCGGCTTTCAAACTTTGCCAGACTAATCCGAGCCGGTAGCAAGTCAAGTCCCGGCACCGGGCTGGGCTGAATCACCCTTTGCACGGGTAAGGTTAAATCAGTCAGAAAATCGTAGGCTGAGAGGTCAACCTCGTTCATGACCAAATAAGACAATGTGCTGTTGGCCTGCGGGTCCAAATCCAAAAGCAGGACCTTTTTCCCTTTTCCGGCCAAGGCCGCAGCCAGATTGATGGCAGTGGTCGTTTTTCCGACCCCGCCTTTTTGATTCGCTATGGCAATTATCTGTGCCTGTGGTTTAGGTGCCGACTGTCGCTTGATTCCATTTGTATGTGCGCTCATAAGCTTTTTTCCGGCGGTTGACCGTTCCCCTTCCCCGCCTACATTTTATATCGGTCAATGTCTGACTCATCTATTTCGTCGGGCCAATCCATTTCCACTTCCTCGGTTTCATCAGGGTCCTGCGAGGCCTCATTGGCGGTTTCAGCCGCATCCTGCTCAACCAGAGTGGCGCTGGAATCCCGAATCACATCCTCATTGACAAAAATTGGAGCATCTGTTCGTAAAGCCAAAGCAATGGCATCGCTGGGGCGGGCATCCAAAATGATCAATTTTTCCCCGACCTGCAATTCAATCACGGCGTAGAAGGTATTGTCCCGCAATTCCGTCACGACAATGCGTCGGACGGCCCCCCCAATCTGAAAAATCAGATTTCGCAGTAAATCGTGAGTCATCGGACGGGGCGGCGCTACCTTCTCGATTTCAAAGGCAATCGCATTTGCCTCAAATGGCCCCACCCAGATCGGCAACATCACCTCGCTTTGCACATCCTTCAAAATTACAATTGGCGTATTGGCTGCCGGGTCAATCATCAATCCCCGGATTTTCATTTCAATTTCCATAAATCCCTCTTTGCCGTGTCGGACTCTTCCGGTTCTTTCTAAGACTATACTAACTCTTACCGAAAGAACAAGTTAAAACAATTGTCGGCGCGCCGACAAAATAACAGGACGGTGTGACCCCGGTGATTTCCAGCATTGATTTGCGTACAGATGGGGCTTTGCCTTAACCAACCACCCCCTCTTACCCCTTTCCCCCTTCACCTTTTTTCTCTTTTTCGGCCCGCCCCAGCATTTCGCGGGCGGTTCGGCGGATGGCATCCGTCGGAATGGTGCCGCCTATCATCCGTGCCAACTCCTCCACCCGTTCCACTTTATTCAATGGGGTTACCGAAGTTGCGGTGCGGTTGCCAATCGTGGCTTTCGAAACCACAAAATGGGTCCCACCCTTGGCTGCAATCTGTGGCAGGTGCGTCACGCATAAAACCTGTTGCCGGTCTCCTAGTCGCTGTAACCGCTGCCCCACTGTTTCGGCAACCCTGCCACCGATCCCGACGTCAACTTCGTCAAACACCATGGTTCTGGGAAAATCCGTGGGAGCCGTGATGGTTTTCAATGCCAGCATAAACCGGGAGATTTCCCCGCCCGAAGCAACCTTGGCCAAACTGCGGACTTCCTCTCCGACATTGGCTGAGAGAAAGAACTCCACCGTGTCGATTCCCTTGACCTGGGCCACAGTCTCCCTGTCATCGGTTGCCACCCGCACCTCCACCGCTGTCCCCTCCATCGCCAGGTACTGTAACTCCCCGGTTAAGGCAGCCTCAAACCTGCGGGCGGCTTCATGGCGCTGCCGGCTTAAATGATGGGCTTTCCGTAAATAAACCTCTTGGGCATCAATTACAGCCTGTTCCAGCCGGCGGATATGATCTTCCCCCACATCCAGTTTCCCCAGTTCTTGGTTAATGGCCTGAAGGGTGGCCTGAACGTCCCGCAGGCTGGGTCCGTATTTTCGTTTGAGACGCTGAAGCTCAGCCAGCCGGTCCTCCACCTCTTTATGCCGGTCCGGTGAAAAATGAATCCGTTCGGCATAATCGCGCAAAAAGAAAGCAATGTCTTCAATGGCATACCGCACTGAATCCATCCCTCCTAAGGCTTCCTGGGTGGAGGCGTCAATGGCCATTAATTCATCAAGCTTGCGCGAGACGCCGACCATCCGGGTGACAACCGAGGATTCATCCTCGTATAAAACCTGATAGGCACCATTGGCCAGGGATGCCAAACGCTCGGCATTGGCCAGGAGATTGCGCTCCGCCTCCAGTTCAAGATCCTCCTCCGGAGAACCTAACCGGACTCCCATGATTTCCTGCTTTTGGAACGCAAGCATGTCAATGCGTCTCAATCGGTCTGATTCATGCGCCTGAAACGAAATCAGTTCGCTTCGCACTGACTGCCACCGCAGGAAGGCCTCCCCCACCCCTGCCACCAGTTCCTCCAAGCCGCCAAATCGGTCCAGGGCATCGGCCTGCGCCGCCGGCTGCAACAGGCTTTGCTGGTCACCCTGCCCGTGAATATCCACCAGGAAAGGCCGGAGCAGCTTCAAAAACTGGACGGTTGCCAACTGGTTGTTGACAAAGACCCGCCCACGCCCTGGCGCGGTCACCTCCCGTCGGATCAAGATTTCTTCCGGGTCCACGTCCACCCCGTGGGAGGCTCCCAGTTCAACCACCTCCGTTCGATTGGGCAAGGAAAAAAGGGCTTCGACATATGATTTGGTTTCCCCGCTCCGGATCATTTCCGGAGAAAAGCGTCCTCCCAAAACCAACCCCAAAGCATCAACCACAATGGATTTTCCTGACCCGGTTTCTCCGGTCAAGACATTCAACCCCGGCCCGAATTCAATTCCCAATTGATCCACCAACGCAAAATTGACGATGTGCAGGCATTTGAGCATACATTCAAAAGAGGGAAAGTCGGCACCGGTCCCGGTGTCGAACGGTTTGGCATCACCCAACCCAGGCAAGTCGGGACTGAGGAACTTCGATCACACAAGGAGCCGCAACGGCTGGAACGGCAGTATTTCCCGGCAGCGATACCGTTACGGGGCCGGCGCAGGTTTCGACCCGGCACCACCACAGCGCCCCGCCAAAGCGGGTCGCCAGCAACGTCCCTGAAATCCGCAACCCTGCGTCAATCCGGCTACTCCCGGTTGCCTCTGATCCGGACTGAACCGCTGCGGCATTGGCCCGAAAAAATACATATTCCGGCTGGGAAAGCGGAACCTGTATGCCTTTCCATGCCTGAGCCCCCAGTTTTCCAACCGGCAGCAGGTTGCCGTCCTGCCAAAAAGTGGCAGCATTGGCGGTTGCGGGAGAAAAATAAATCTCCTGCGGGGTACCGATTTGTTCAACCTGCCCCTCCAGCATGACAGCCACCCGGCCACACAAGGAAAAAGCCTCCTCCCGGTCATGGGTCACCAGAATGGTTGTGACCCCCAGGGTTTGGACAATTTCCCGCACCTGTTCACGAGTCTCATCCCGCAACCGCTCATCGAGATTGCTAAAAGGCTCATCCAAAAGCAGCACCTGGGGGCGCTGGGCCAGGGCGCGGGCCACGGCCACCCGCTGTTGCTGTCCCCCGGATAGCTCAAAAACGAACCGCTCTGCCTGTTCCTCCATCCGCACCAGCTTCAGCATTTCCCTGACCCTCTCGCCCAGCCCGGCCCCCTTTTCCTTTCGCATCCGACCACCGAACGCCACATTCTCAAAAACATTCAAGTGGGGGAACAGTGCATAATTCTGAAACACCACTCCCACACTGCGGTGCTCAGGGGGAAAACCGGTGACATCCTGGCCACCGATGACAACCGCTCCGGCGGAGGGGGTTTCAATCCCTGCCAGAATCCGCAAGGCAGTGGTTTTGCCACATCCCGACGGCCCAACGATTCCCAGAAATTCCCCTGGCCGCACCTGTAAATCCAAATCACGCAAAATAGGTCGTCCATCTCGTCTGAATTGGATTTGTTTTAATTCAACCCAGCTTTCCCCCACAGCGTTCCCTCCGGTTGTCACGGCTCCCGCTTGAGTTCGTTCCTTAACGGCTCGAACCGCCGATTCGGACCACGGTTTTCAGATTCCCGCCATTGGCGCACGTGTCAAATGCCCGGACCGCCACATAGTGAACGGTGGCCGGCCCCACCTGCTCCCGGACCCGAAAGCGCTCACGACGTTCATCAAGCACCCCGTCCGTTGGCAACAACTGCTTCCATTCTTTGGCGTCCAGGCTATATTCCACTCGTTTTAACCCGGAAGTCACATCCTCCACGGTCACCTCAAACTGGAGCTCGTTATTGGAAAGAACCGGGCCCTGGGAAAACGACAGAACCGGTGGCGTATTGTCAATTTCAATGGGGTCGCTGACCCGATAACCGGTGGCGGCACGACTCTCCACGTTGGAAGGAAGGTCACTCGCTTCAACTTTGAATTCATACAGTCCATCGGCCAGAGCCTCGGATGGAATGCAGTAATAGGGATTGCGTACATCTTCAGCCAGCAGGTGCCAAACGGATTCACCAAACGGACGGAACCAAAGCCGGTACCACAATTGATCGCCATTGCGGTCTTCCGCTTGCCATTGAAGTGAACGGGCTCCTTTTTGAAAGACTCTCCGGGGAGGACCTCCCGTCGTGAGACCGAATTGGGTTGGGTCCAGGCCGGCATTGATGATGCCGGAATCAATCTGGGGTTGGGGGTTTTCCTGAAGAGCAATCCCTGGGGCCACCACCGACAGGGAAACCACCGTCGGAGCAAAATTCTGGGGCAGGTATGCCACCCGAACCAACCGCACCGAAGCATCCTTGCGCAAGGTCACCTTCCATTGAAAATACCGGGCCACCGGGCTTTTTACCACTCCGGCCTCAATTCCACTGCCTACCGGCACCCAGTCGTTCCAGGTGGCATCGGCTGCCTCGGTATTCCCGCTCCGGGTGAAGAAAGAAACATCCCCTGTCCCTTTCCAGCTTACCTTTCCCCACTGCGCGGCAAATTTGGCATCCAGGACCGGAGACGTAAAACTCCCTTCGGTCCCGGTCAATTCGGTCAAACGGAAAAGCTTACCCAGATTACTGGTTGTAATCAGCCAGCCGTTTCCTTTGACAGGGTGCAAGGCTGTCACGTGATCCTCGCCCGTCTGCTGGATGAGATTGGAATGACCTTCCGCATCAATCCGAAAAATTTTTCCTCGGGTTCCGGTTCCCAGGAATATCTGCCCATCCGCCGTCGGAGCCAAATCAAATCCTGCAACATCAGGTGAGCTCCAGACAATGTCCTGATTTCCATTGGAGGCAAGCCGATAAAGGGCGGTTTGATTTCCGCCACTGTCACTTTTGGCTGTCGAACCGGTGGTTCCCCCAGCATCAGTGGTGGCCCCGTCTTCGGGAGCAATCGAAATACTGACGCTCACTTGCGGATTGGACGTGACGGCTGGCGGACTCGCTGCCACCGCCCCTCCTGCCACCGCCCGCTCCGTCAACCCCAAGGCATAAACGGAATCACCCGCCACAGCCAGTTTATGGATTTCTTTGAGGGGCGAGTCGAAAACCACGGTTGCCTTTCCTTTTCCCTCCACTCGCATGACCAGGGCTCCCGGATCCGTTCCCAGCCAGACCTTTCCATCCGGACCATTCACCAGGGCAGTCAAATTCGTTTCATTTGAATCCAGCCAGATTTCACCTTTGCCGGTTTTATCCACCCGATACAAAATCCCCTGGCTGCCGGTTCCCACGTACCAGGTGCCATCTGGCCCCCGTCCCAGAGTCCAGATGTATTTGTCCGGCGGATCAAAAAAAACTGTGGGCTGACTGTTGGGGCGAACCCGATACACCTTGCCGTCCGGTGAGGTGGCGGCTAAAACCTCGCCGTCATCTCCGGTGGTCACGGCAGTTACGTCCAACTCCTCAAAATCAGCCAGCAAGGTGCCCTTTCCGGCTGAATCCACCTCATACAGCCGTCCGTCATGGCCGGTCCCCAGAAACAGATTTCCTTTTGCATCCAACACACTGGACCAGATAAATGGTTGTCCGGTATCAAAGACCGGCTCCACCCTGGGAGCCACTCGCAGGGTTCCATCCTCAGCAATCGAGATTCCCTGGGTGTCCCCCCGAACGTAGTCGGCTTGCCGAATGGTCTCCCAAAAAAGCGTGCCGCCAGCATTTGCCCGTCCCCACTGATTGGAGGAGCCATTCGCTCCTAGTAAAAAAAAGCTGCCTAAAACTAAAAAAAAGGCGACTGGTCGCCGCCAAGCACCAAACTGAAACCTGTTTCCCATAGATGTTTTGTTTTTCCTCAAAACGATGGAGTGTGTTGTGGTAAAGAAACTGCCCTCCTCTTCGGCACCCTTGCCGAAGTTCATGCATGCGCTGGCTTGTATACCATTCTCTGATAAAGTTTGTCTGTACCGAAGCTGGTAAAAGTTTGGTAAACCGACAGTCGTGTTTGCAGTCAGCCGGTACTGCCAACCGCTAGGAGTCATCCCCGTCGGCCGACTCCGACGTGCCCGCTTCTTCCAAATCATCCTCTGTTTCGAACCGCAACCCCAATCTTTTGGCTTTCCGGTACAACGACCAGCGGCCAATTCCCAGCATTTCCGCCGCCCGCACCTTATTTCCACCGGCAAAAGCCAACGTTTCGCGGATATGCTCACGCTCAACCTCATCCAGGGTTTTTGGCAGGATACAAACCCAGGAAGCAACCTGCCCGGTTTCCGGGGGGTCGGCTTCCGGAGTGGTCGGTTCAGTCAGGTCATCAAAAAGACTGAACTGCACAAAATCATCAACGATCAGTTCCCCTGAAACATTGAGAGTGACCGCTCGTTCCACGGCATGTTCCAGTTCCCTGACATTTCCCGGCCAGCTTTGCCCGGTCAACCAATCCAGTGTCCCTGGAGCCAGTCGGAGAGCCTTTTTCTGTCGGACCGAAAATTTCTGGATAAAATACTCCACCAGGAGCGGGATATCCTCACGCCGCTCCCGCAGGGCAGGCAGGCGCAAATTAATGACCGACAGCCGATACAGCAGGTCACGCCGAAAATCGCTGGACTGGAGCAATTCCCTGAGCGAGCGATTGGTCGCTGCCACCAATCGGATATCAACTCGCCGCTCCTCGTTTGCCCCAATTGGCCGCACCCGGTGCTCCTGCAATACCCGCAGCAGCTTGACCTGGAAGTTCATTGAGGTCTCGGAAATCTCATCCAGAAAAATGGTCCCTCCCGAAGCTGATTCAAACAAACCCTGCCGGGACTGGTGCGCCCCGGTAAAAGAACCTCGGGCATGTCCGAACAATTCGCTTTCGAGCAATGTCTCGGAAAAAGCCCCGCAGTTGACTGCTACGAACGGACGATGGGACCGGGTCGAATTGGTATGGATGGCACGAGCCACCAGTTCCTTTCCGGTTCCTGATTCCCCGCTGATAAAAATGGTGGAATCCGTTCGGGAAACCCGGGCCACCGCTTTATACAGGTTCACCATGGCCGGACTGCTTCCAATAATCCGAAGCGGGCCAATCACCTCATCCGTCACCTCCAACCCTGTTCCGTCCGGGGATACAGGCTTGGCAAGTGCCTGCCGCACGACTTCCAGTAGTTTGGCGGCATCAAACGGCTTGGCGACATAATCAAAAACATCTTGCCGAATGGCTTCAGCCACCGTCTCCATGGATCCAAAAGCGGTTACAAAGATCACTGGAACGACTTGGGAAACTTCCCGAACTGCGTTCAGGACCTCCAATCCGGTCCCGTCTCCCAACATCATGTCCGTCACAATCAAATCAAAAAAGCCATTTCCTTTTTCTCCGGCCAGAAATCCTTTGGCTTGGTCCAATGAGGCAGCCACCCATATTTGATGTCCTTCATACCGCATCAACTCTGTCAACACGGAACGAAACTCGGCATCATCGTCTACAATCAAAACCCGGCTTCCCCTTCCCATAAAACCTCCCGTGTCAAATCGTTTCGGCTGTCACACAAGTTCTGTCACCGAGCCGGACTGTCACTCTGGCATTCCTGCAAAGCTGCGTCAATCTTTCAAAAAGCCTCTCTTCTTTGCAAGAATAAATTAAATGTCTTATCACTTTTTTGACTGCAAAATAAATATGCTAAAGCAAAATTTTTTATCACTCTTGCTTTTTCCCGGCTCGAATGGCAAGAAACCGGGACGAATCCACTTTCTCTCATTGGCTCTTATGATTACACATCTGACGGGAATCCTGCGGGAAAAATCACCGGCATCAGCTACAGTTGACCTCCATGGGCTCACCTTTGAACTTCAAATCCCGTTCTCCACGTTCACGACCCTTGGGGACCCTCCTACGACAACCGCCCTTTTTACACATTTGCAATTCAGGGAAGACGGATTAACCCTTTTTGGCTTTGCCACCAAACTGGAAAAACAAATCTTTCTCAAACTGATCGGAGTCTCTGGAATCGGCCCTAAACTTGGCATCGCCATCCTTTCCGCGCTTCCCCCAGTCGAATTAATAACCGCAGTTCGAGCTGGAAATGCCAAGCTACTCTCCTCAACCCCTGGAATTGGCAAGAAAACAGCCGACCGAATCATCCTCGAACTCCAGGAGCCGTTCCTTAAGCTCGCACTTTTGCCAGCCCAAGAACTGGTTCAGCCAAACGACCCGAGCCCTCCCAATCAGCATCAACTGTCCAGTGATTTGATTTCAGCTCTCACTAATCTGGGATGGCAGACTGCAGCCGTGGAAAAAGTGATCACCCAAACCCTCACAGAAAGCCCCGAAGCCTCCTTCGAGAAGCTGTTTAAAGATGCCTTAAAAAAGCTTTACAAATAACCAAGTATCTTGTGTTATTTAATAAAATATCGAAAAAATTTATTTTTCCTAAAAATATTTGATATTTTTACAATACTACCATGAGTCCAGTTTATCTCCTCATTCTTACAGGCCAAGGTGACTGGAAGGTCCTGGGCATCGGAATTGTGCTCCTGGGCCTTTTCATGCGGTGGAAAACAGGTCCTGTGGTCTTAATCGCAGGAATCACGACTGGTCTCCTGGCGGGGTTCCCTTTAGTTGGCACCGCACTGTCCCCAGGCATTATTCCGATTTTAGGGAAAGCCTTTTTGGACAACCGAATTATCACACTCTACCTTCTAACGTTGCCGGTGGTAGGGCTGGCCGAACGATTTGGCCTCCACCAACAAGCTGCCGGATTTATTGGAAAACTGCGGAACGCCACTTTCACCCGTCTTTTGCTGGTGTTTCAGGCATTGCGGATTTTACTTGGCCTTCTCGGAATCCGGCTGTATGGACATACTGTCTTCAGCCGTCCCGTGGTTTACCCAATGGCACTCACCCTAACGCCCCATAAAACACCTCCTATCCTTGAAAAAGTAAAAGCGGCTGTCAGTGCCTGTGAAAATTATGGCAATTTTTTTGGCCAAAATCTTTTTCCCGCCTCGGCTGGATGCCTCCTGGTTTTTCAAACCCTCAAAAACGGAGGGCTTCCCGTCACCCTTCAATCACTTTCCTTTTATGCCCTTCCGATTGTGGTCACTTCTTTTTGCCTGGCCGGAATTCAATATTGGAGGCTGGAACATCACCTGCAAACCCCGTCAGCTCGGTCCTTGCCTGAATCGGAACCGGTCTCAACGGCACCACCTTCTGAAACAACCTCAACCACGGCCCCGCCGGAATAATGCACCATGTTTTTTAATTTCTGGTTCAGTCTTACGTTCGTTTTCCGTGCAATTGGCATTCTGCTGTTTTTTTATGCTTGGTTTACCTGGAAAGACCGGACCCACCGAAAACCCAGACTGACGGCTTGCTACTGGCTCCTGCTTGGAATTATTTTTGTCCTGCCGGACAAGCTTTCCCAGACAGGATACACACTGGTTGGATGTTTGGTTATCGGACTGGTCATATTGGAAGCACTGAATGGAGTTCAAACCGGTGATTATCCCGAATCACCTCATCCTGCTCCTCCCCCCGGCTCCCCAACCCGCCCAGGAATGGCCATGTTTATCCCGATTGGGTTAATCCCTGCGTTTGCCTTTGCCGGAGCTTATTTGAGCCGCCAAACCAAACTCGATCAAACAATTGGGACGGTGCTGGGTCTTGCGCTGGGAGCCGCCGCCGCCAGCCTGTTCCTCCTGAGGTTGACCCGCTGCCAAGCTACTGACTTGATTCAATCCGGCCGCAAAATCACCGAGGAAATTGGAACTGTCAATATTCTGCCGCAACTCCTGGCCTCGTTGGGAGCTGTTTTTACCACGGTCGGAGTCGGATCTGTTTTGGCTTCCTATGCTCAACGAGTGATCCCCTCCCATTCACTGATAGCTTCCTTGCTGATCTACTTCCTAGCCATGACCCTATTCACTGCCTTGATGGGAAATTCATTTGCCGCATTTGCCGTGATTACCGGTGGCATCGGCATTCCACTGGTGATTGTTCCCTTCGGCCTCAATCCCGCCTTGGTTGGGATTTTGGGATTGACCGCAGGCAGTTGTGGGACCTTGTTGACCCCGATGGCCGCCAATTTCAACCTCCTGCCCGCCACATTGCTTGAGATGAACGATCAATACAGCACCATTCGTTTTCAATGGAAGCTCGCCGTGGCTCTTTGGCTGGCCCACCCTTTGGTCTTTGCAGTGTGGTATTGGACCAGGTAAAGCCACCCGGATCCGCATTCAACTACCAGAAAAATTCAAAATCCCTCCCAGAAAATTCAAAAACCAAAACGCTTCTCCAAAAAATTAATTGCCCGTCAAAGTCGGAATTAGGTATAGTAGCCGCTATATTTGTGAATTCGCCCCGGCTGAATTCCACTCTCAATCAGGATGGGGTCCTGCGGTTCTGCCCATTCGATTTTGAATTTCTGACCGACACAAGCAGACCTTTCGACTGACTCATGCGCAATCAGGATCGACAGCGTAAAGAATGTTGGGCTGTCCCGGTGAAGCTTGTCTGGCAGGCTTTTCTGGGTGTCGGTCTCTGCCTTTCCCTGACCAACCTGACCCCAGTGCTGGCACAATCCGCCACTCCCAGTGAAATCATTGAACGAACCCGGCGGGGCTTCGACCTCCGCTCCCGTGGTCAACTGCTGGAGGCCCAGCGCACGTTTGAGGAGGTCCTGCGAGTTGACGAAAAGAGTGTTTCGGCGCTTTTGGGCATGACCGAAATTGCCCGCACGAGAATGGATTATCCGCTTGCTTTCAAATATTTGGATAAAGCAGCCCGGATTTCACTGGAGGAAAAAAACCGGGAAGGAGCGGCTGGTCCGGTTTCGGAAGTGACCGACCCCGAAATTCTGAATTCATACGGGATTTTGTTCCTGACATTGGAAGAACCCAAGACTGCGGGGGAGTATTTTGATCGAATTCTCAAATTGTGGCCCAATGACACCAGAGGTCTTTTGGGAAAAGCACATGTGGCGGTACTGGAACGGGATTACTCCCAAAGTGAGTCCATCCTCCTCCGGCTGATTACCAAAAAACCTGTTGAATCAGCTATCTATGCGGCTCTTTCTAAACTTTATTTAGAACAAAATAAAAATATTCAAGCCGCTCAGGCTGCGCAAAAGGCACTGGAAAACGACCCTTACAACATTGAAGCCATGTCGGTCCTTTGCTCAATCCGGGTGATTGAACGAAAACCTGAGGCTGTCCGCAAACTGGCCTTCCAGGTTTTGGACCTGAACCCTTACAATGCTCGTATCCGGCGACTCCTTTCTCAATACGTCAAAACCAAAAAATCCTATCCAACCGCTCCCCCCGCGGCTCAACAGTTTTTTGAACGGGGAACCGATTTTGCAAGACTGCGAGAATATAAATCCGCCCTGGGTGAGTTTGAACAGGCAGTGGCCAGTGCCCCTCAGTTTATGCAGGCTTACCTGAGCATTGGGGCGCTGGCGCTGCAACAGGAGGATTTTGAGAAAGCCATTTGGGCAGGGGAGAAAGCAATTGAGCTTGACCCCGATAACGCATTGGCACAACTCCAGTTAAGCCTGGCTCATATTGACCGCCATGAACGGTCACGGTTGTTGGCCGGTGCCAATCAGGTAACCTGTCCGCTCTTGAACGCAGGTACCGCCGAACCTGCTGCCATCGGGGACGTTTTTGTTAATTACTTTACCCTGACACCTCCACAGCAAAAGGTTATTCTGGCCTCAACCGCTCCCTTTTCCTTCTTGTTACCCGAACTCAAAAAACGGGGGGCCAAACATTATTTATTACAACTTGACCGGCAACTCCCTGACATCCCGGGCTACGAACTGCTGGAAGACCGGACCACTTTTGATGGCCGCTATTACAGCAGCATCCGTGGAGTCGGCGGATTGATTACTGTTTCAGGAATTGAGTATCTGGATGTGGTTGAACACGGAGGATTCAATACCATTGCCCACGAATTTGCCCATCAGGTGCATAGCAGTGTTTTCGACAAGACCCTGATTGACCGCATTCAGGGTCTGTACAGCAAGGCTGTCCGCGAAGGACGCACACTTGATTATTATGCCGCTGCCAACGAGTGGGAATATTTTGCCCAAGGGTATGAAGCCTATGTTTCCCTAACCAAGCGGGCTGGATTGGGGGTTACGGGAAGACATACCCGCGATGAATTGAAAAAACTCGACCCTGCCCTGTACCATCTGATTGACGAAATTGCCGCCTCGGGTAGGAAAGATACTTCCCCTGGCAATGACCAAGCCCACGTCAAATAAGGATTCCCAAATCAAATGAACCTGTGTTTCCCTTGCTTTGGCGGTCACCGCCGGGCACCCGGACCCTACCGCTGGCTGGCGTGGGGTATCTGCTTGTGGTGGTGTCTGATTGTTTCCGGTTGCCAAGTGCCTCCGTCCCCACCAACTGTCCCTTCAAACAATTCCGCTTCCCCCTCACACCAGTTACCGACCTGGAAAGCCATGTCAGCCGTTGGGGAACGTGATTTATTGGCGGTTGACGTTTTGGATGCCCGGACAGCCTGGGCAGTGGGGGATATTACAACCGAAACTGGAACCCTCTGGAAAACCACCGATGGCGGTACCACCTGGGCGGCGGCGGCAAAAAATACTGAGGTTCTGGCGGCGGTTTCCTTTTTGGACCACCACACTGGCTGGGTGGCCGGATATGCCGGGCGGATTGAAAAAACCACCGATGGCGGGCAAACCTGGACTCGTCAACGGTTTGAACATGAGGGCGAAAACCTGAATGCCCTTTGTTTTTCGGACCCCCAAACGGGCTGGGCAGTGGGAGGCGTGGCAGGCAAAAGCTTGCTCTTGCACACCGTCAATGGAGGTGAAACTTGGGAACAAGCCCCGCTCAACCGGCATGAAAACCTCTGGAATATCAAATTTGCAACCCCACAATCCGGCTGGATTGTTGGTGAGGACGGTTTAATTATGGGAACCCAAGACAGTGGAAAAACCTGGATGATTCAACGTTCCGGGACGGGGGTTCCTCTTCATGGGCTGGCCTGTCTTTCCCCACAAACCGCTGTCGCCGTCGGAGCCAAAGGGGAAATTCTGCGGACCGAGGACGGGGTTCATTGGAACTCCGTTCCTGCTCCTGGGAAGGCTGCACTCCATTCGGTGGCGGCTTTCAGCCCTGCCGGGTTTTGGGCAGGGGGAGCCAACGGAACGCTCCTGGGTTCGACTGATGGCGGAAAAACCTGGCAGACTTCCCAATCACCTTCAAATCAAACCCTGTATGCCCTGGATGTCCAAAGCCTGGAGGCAGGAATTGCCGTTGGCCGGCAAGGTCTGATGCTTCGCTTGGGGCCGAATGGTTCCCCTACCCCTTGACGAAGTGCCCAGTGGCCAGTGACCGGATAAAATCATTTCAGCCAGTCTTCTCACTCTGTTCAGGTTTGGGTTGTGAGCTTTGAAAACCTGGTTCGGGTATCCGGATTTGGACAAGGCCAACCGCCATGACCCAAATCCCAAAGGGTATTCATGCCATCTGAATCTGAAAACCGGTTTTAATGGAATAACCGGCAACCTGTTCCTTTCCGAAAGGAGTTTGCGTCTATGGTGCGCATCATGCGTTTTGTTTCCCTTTGCCTTCCCTTGGCTTTTCTCATAAGTTGCGGCGGGAGTCAGCCCCCAAGCCGGTGGGAAAAAGTGCAGCAAGATACAACTAACCCACAAAAGCAGGAAATCAACAAACCGATTGTGCCACCCAAAGCAGGTGGCACCCTGAATGACTTTTTCCCCAAATCAGCGGACGGTTATGATGTGACGCCCAGCCAGGAGAAAGCCGGTTTCGCCGAATACAAATTGAAAAAGGGAGGAAAGGAAATGGCCATGCTGGCCATTTCCGATGCCACCGCAGGAAACCCGGCAGCCATGGAAAAATTCAAGCAAAGCAGCAAATCCATTGGCGGATTCCCTGCAGTTGAGCAAGGTTCAACCGCAACCGCCCTCCTGGTCAATGGCCGTTATCAGGTTAAAGTGCTTTCCCGGAGCCCGGAATTCACTCCGGCTGACCGGGCTGCCTGGCTTCAAAAATTTGACTTGACCGGCCTGGCCGCTTTGAAATAACCAAATGGTGAAAAGGAGAATCCCATGAGTAAACCACTGTACGAGCTGGTTGACGCCCTCCCGACGAGCGGCCTGACTGTTTCCCTTTTGCGTGGCCTTGATTTTGTCGTCCCTGGACAATGGCAAAATCTGGTGGGTTTTGAAAACACAATTCGGACGGTCACAGGGGAAACCGACCAGCAATTGATTCAGCAAATCGGCGAACGTGCCATCACCCTTTATAATGACCCCTCCCAGGGGTATCAGCGGGCGGTCTGGCTCTTTCAAACCGCCAACAGTGCGGGTGGCTTGATTGGAGCCGCCGCCATGGCGGACAAACTCAGTCAGAATTTTTCGTTCCTCTCGTTTCTTGACAAACTGACGCCTAAAGCCGACAAGGCTCAGACCATTGACCTGGTTCTCAAAATCACGGTGGAGCTGGTGGCCTTTTGCCAAATCAATGGAATTCCGGGCGACAGCATTGGCGATTTTGTCGCAGCCCTGGCTGATTACGGGAATGAATCCCTGATGCGGATGGCTGCCCTCACCTGTGTGGACGCGCTGGTGCCACTCGGACCGGATTTCATCCAGCAGGTTGACCATGTGGTCAGCAATCTGGTTCCGGCGGACCTTGATTCCCATCCGGTTTTCAGCCGGATCAGCGGATACCTTCCCGGCGGAGACTCCCTTGGGAAAGTGGCTTTTATTGGCGACACATTTCAATCCGTCAAAGGGTGGATGGGCGATTTTGTGTCCTCCCGCAACCTTACCCCGCAGTCAATTCTGGGAAATGTCCGGCAATTTATTGATGTCACGGACGACAAACTGGATTATTTTGCCGCCTTTCTCGACATGTCCACAAATTATTTTGAACACACTGGAATTCAGACTGTCGCCCGCCGCCTGACCGAACGGGCCGTGGCAGAAATCTGAACCGTTCCGGCCAACATCCGCCAGGTTGTGAAAATCCGCAGCCCCTCCATTCTTTTCCGGGTTTTCACAGCCGCCGGAGGATTAGGTTGAAAACGCAGGTCTCTTTTCTTTATGACATTATCGGACTCAAAAACATTTCGGGTTCCCCGCTCCGTTCAAGTCTTTGTACTTCGCCCAACCACTGTTCCCGTTCCGAATCACACCCAAGACTTTCCGCGGTTTCCCTTTGAAGTTTTGCTCTTAAAACGGACCGAGGACCGAGGGGGATTTTGGCAACCCATAACCGGAAGGGTGGAACCAGGTGAATCCTGGCAGGAAACAGCCCTCCGGGAAACCGGAGAAGAAACCGGAATTTCCCCTGGCACCGGACGATTGCTCGACCTGCACTACACCCACAGTTATCCATTGAAACCGGAATGGCTGGTTAATTATCCGCCCGGAACCACCCATAATGATGAAGCCGCCTTTGCCCTGCTTGTTCCACCCGCCACATCCATCACGCACGACCCGGAGGAACACAGTCAGGCCCAATGGTTTTCTTTCCCGCTGGCTTTGGACCACCTGATTTGGCATGGAAACCGGGAAGCATTGCAACGCCTTCCGGCAAAGGTCCCGGTCCGGCCCTCTTTTGCCTGGCATATCACCGGACGCACCCTGCCCCTGGGTTCCCGCACGTTCCTGATGGGAATTCTCAACCTGACCCCGGATTCATTTTCTGACGGAGGGCGGTACCAGCATCCCGAACGCGCCATAGAACGGGCGTTGGAGCTGCAATCCGCTGGTGCGGATCTGATTGACCTGGGTGCCGAGTCTACCCGGCCCGGTTCACAACCCGTTTCGATGGAAGAGGAACTGGCGCGGATCATTCCGGTGCTGGAGGGCTTGCAGGGCAAACTGACCATTCCGATTTCAATTGACACGACCAAGAGCGAAGTGGCGCAGGCAGCCCTGCGCCGGGGAGCCTCAATCATCAATGATATTTCCGGTTTGCGGTTTGACGCCCGGCTGGCCGAACTGGCTCGTGATTTTCAGGCCGGGCTGATTTTGATGCACAGCCTCGGAACACCGGAAACATTACACCTGGGCCGGGAATATCCGCTTGATGTGTGCCGCACCGTCGAACGGGGTTGGCAGGAAAGTCTGGCAATTGCCTTGAGGGCTCAAGTCAAACCAGAGCAGATCGTGTTGGATCCAGGTTTCGGATTTGGAAAAGATCTGCCGGGAAATGTGTCCCTGCTGGCCCGCCTGCGGGAGCTCCAGGAGCCGGGTTATCCTATTCTGGTCGGCACTTCCCGAAAATCCTTTCTGGGAAAACTGACTGGTAAAACCGACCCCGCCGAACGGGAATGGGCCACAGCAGCCAGTGTCACCGCCGCTGTGTTGGAAGGAGCCCACCTCGTCAGGGTGCATGATGTCCTGTCGATGAAAGACTGTGTGGCTGTGGCCGATGCCCTGCTGAATCACTGGTGGCGTGACCTGTGATGCCCATCCGGTAGCGGCAGCTCAACCCAGCCGACGGGTAACCGGAGGGCTTTCTCCAGCTTTTCCCCGGCTTCCTCCGGCTGGGCACCGGTCCACAGGTTCCAGGTTTTCTGCTTCCTTCATCCGGATTGGATTGCTTATGCCCCCCGACTCAACCTAGAATGCTTTTTTCCCAAAAAAATCCAACAAACAAATCGAACCACAGCCCCAACTCAACAAATTATGGCAGTTAGTCGTCGTTATGCCTGGTATGTTCTTTTTATCCTTACGTTGACCCAGCTTCTCAACTATGTGGACCGCCAGGTTGTCGCCCCGCTCTTACCTCATATCCAACGTGAATTGAATCTTTCCGACACCCAGGCAGGTATGCTCGGAACCGGATTCATGATCGTCCATTCCCTCATGGCCATTCCTTTGGGTGTTCTGGCCGATAAATGGGACCGACGCAAAATCGTCTCCCTCGGTTTGGCTTTTTGGAGTATTGCAACCGTGTTTTCCGGTCTGGCCAGCAGTTTTGTCCATTTGCTGGGAGCCCGGGCCGCAATTGGCATTGGCGAAGCAGCCTATGCTCCGGCAGCCACGTCCATGCTCAATGACCTGTTTCCCCGTGAGGAATGGGCCAAGGTGATTGCAATTTTTAACGCCGGACTGTTCATCGGCGGAGCCCTGGGGCTGGTGCTGGGGGGCATTCTGGTGGACCGGATTGGCTGGCAAGCCTGCTTTTTTGTGGTGGGCCTGCCGGGGCTGATTTTGGCCTTCGTCAACTGGATGGTCCGGGAACCTGAACGAAGCCTTGAAGCCACCAAGGAAAAACACGATTTTTTCACCGTTTTGAACTACCCGGCCCTCTGGACGGTCATTTTAGCCGCTGCGTTTACCACTTTTTCTGCCGGGGCCCTGGTTTTCTGGCTGCCTAAATTTTTGGGCAAATACCATCAGTTCAGTTCCACCAAAGGTGCGCTGCTGCTGGGATTGATTGGCATTTCCGCCGGCTTGATGGGCGTTTTGTCCGGCGGGGTCGTGGCCGACTGGCTTTATCGGCGGGTGGCGGGTGGCCGGGCGCTCGCGCTGGCGATTGCTTTTTTGGCGAGTGTCCCCTTTATGGTTTGGGGCATTCAAACCCATGACAGTACCCAATTCCTGATTGCCACGTTCTTTATTTCGTACCTCATGGGTTGGTATCACGGTCCGGTTGCCGCCATCGTCACCGACATCGTTCCAGCCGGATTGCGGGGAACCGCCATTGCCTTTTATATGTTTGGCATTCATATTTTGGGCGACATGCCGGCCCCGGTCATCATTGGGTATATTTCTGACCAAATCGGTGGGCATGACGGGCTCCGTAAAGCCTTTGCCTTAACCATTCTGGCCAACGCACTGGCCGGAGTCCTCTTTTTATTTGTGACCTTTGTGTTGCGTCGCCAGACTGGCGACAAGCCCAAAGTTTCCCTGCCCGCAGTTGCGGCAGCCGACTAAAGAATTGAGAATTGAGAATTGAAAATTGAGAATTGAGAAAAAACTGAGTGCAACCCAGTTCGTTGAACGGAAACTGAAGCCAGTCAGAAATTTCTCAATTCTCAATTCTCAATTCCTCCCCTCCAAAGGAAGTAAGGTATGTCCAAGCGTTCGTCACTTACAACCCGAAGCATTTCCCTCTCCTTGCTGTTGTTTCTCCTGTGCCTGACGGTGACACCGGTTCTCGGTCAACAGGAAGGCGAAAAGAAAAAGCAGCGCCGGAAAATCGAAGTGGAAAAGGTCTATCAAAAATGGCTGGACGAAGATGTCCGCTATATCATCACCAATGAAGAACGGGCAGCGTTCAAAAAACTCCAGACCGATGAAGAACGGGAGGAATTCATTGAGCAGTTTTGGCTCCGGCGGGACCCGGACCCGGACACCAATGAAAACGAGTATCGGGAGGAATATTACCGTCGGATAGCCTACTCCAATGAAAAGTTTGCCTCCGGGATACCCGGCTGGCGAACCGACCGGGGCCGGATTTACATCACTTTTGGCCCGCCTGACAGTATTGAAGCCCATCCGGCTGGAGGCCCTTACGAACGCCCCTACTATGAAGGTGGCGGCAACACCTCGACTTTCCCTTTTGAAATCTGGTTTTACCGGTATCTGGAAGGCGTCGGTTCCGGGATTGAGATTGAATTTGTGGACCCGACCGGCAGCGGCGAATACCGAATTGCCCAAAGCCCCGATGAAAAGGACGCCTTGCTTTATACCCCCAACGGCGGGTTGACCCTCTACGAACAATTGGGCATTACCTCCAAAAAAGACCGTCCGTTTTTCAACCCCGGCAACCGCAACAACCAGAATTATTTCCAGCGGGCTCAGGACCAGCCCTTTGAACGACTGGCCCTGTATGCCAATCTGCAAAAGGCCCCGGCGGTCAAATATCGGGCCCTGGCGGAAAAAGTTGACCAGGTGACCGAATTTGACGTGCTGCCCTTCAGTCTGCGCACCGACTATGTTCGGGCCGGCGACAATTCAGGGGTCATGATTTTCACCGCCCACATGCAAAATGCCGACCTTTCCTTCAAAAACATTGGCGGGATCCAACAGGCCACCGTCAATATTTTTGCCAGAGTGACAGCCCTCTCCGGCAAACGGGCGGGAATTTTTGAAGACCCGGCAACGATCACGTATCCGGAACAGGAACTGCAACTGGGTTTGAAACAAAGTTCGGTCTATCAAAAGAGCGTGGTGTTGCCGCCGGGCCGCTACAAGATTGACATGGTGGTCCGCGATATCACGAGCGGCCATACCGGAGTGGTGCATCATGGTTTCGAGGTCCCGGTTTACAATCAGGACCGCATGATGACCAGTTCCCTCATCATTGCCGACACCATCGAACCCCTCAAAAATAGAGTTGCAGCCGGGCAGTTTATTATTGGTTCGAACAAAGTCCGCCCGAATGTGTCACAGGTCTTCAAGCCGTATCAAAACCTGGGTGTTTACATGCAGGTTTATAACGTGCAAATTGACCAGACGACCCTCCAACCGGCAGTGGATGTGGAGTATGTCCTCACCCGCAAGGGCAAGGAAGTGCTGCGGGTGAAGGAAGACGGCAAAAACGGGATTTCCGATCTCACCGGTTACGCCCAGCAGGTAACTTTGGGCAGGGCTTTCCCGCTCAAGGACCTCGAACCGGGTGACTATGAAATCACGGTTGTTGTCACGGACCGGGTAGCCCGCCAGACAATTTCGCCAAAGACGTATTTTACCCTGCTGGATCCGGAAAAATTGGGCGAACGGTAAAAAAACCGAGAATTTTTGCCTGTTAAGCAGCTTAAAATCGCATACCTCACCAAGAGACACGGAAAGGAAAGTAGTTTATTTCCCGCCCCGTGTCTCTTGCTTTTTCCCTGCCCGGAATGTCCGGCAGGAGCTTTGATTCCGTTGTAACCCATCGAATATTTATTGGAGAAATCTGTTTATGACACCTGAAATGGCTGCCTTGAAAACCCGCCTCAAAACGACCTGGATGGCTGGAGATTATGGTACTTTCGCTCGCTTTATGGAATCCGGCGCACTGGAATTTTTACACCGATTAAACCTCACACCGGGTATCAAGCTGCTGGATGTTGGCTGCGGCAGTGGCCAGATTGCCATTCCGGCGGCTTTGGCCGGAGTGGAAGTTACCGGAGTGGATATTGCCACCAATTTATTGGAACAGGCCCGCGAACGGGCCCAGCACGCCGGACTCCGGGTTCAGTTTGAGGAGGGAGACGCCGAAGCCCTGCCTTTTCCGGATGGTTCTTTTGAAGTTGTGGTCAGTCTCATCGGAGCCATGTTTGCACCTCGTCCCGACCTTGTGGCAGCCGAACTGGTGCGGGTCTGTCGACCCGGCGGGCGGATTGTCATGGCCAACTGGACCCCTGAAGGATTTGTGGGGCAGATGTTCAAAACCATTGCCCGGCACGTTCCTCCCCCGCCCCTCATGGCCTCTCCAGTGCTGTGGGGCAAGGAAGACGTCGTCAAAGAGCGATTCAGTCAGGGGATTGCCAGTCTCCAATTGGAAAAACAGATGTTTCCATTTTCTTACCCGTTTCCACCAGCCGAAGTGGTTGAATTTTACCGGACTTATTATGGACCGACCAACCGGGCCTTTGCCGCCTTGGATGAGACCGGGCAACTGGCACTGCGCAACGACCTGGAGCACCTTTGGTCCACGTCCAATCAGGCCGCTGATGGGCACACCAGCTATCCAGGCGAATACCTTAAAGTAACCGCCATAAAGGAAAAGTAATCCCACTCAAGCAAGTGGATACGCAACACAGCCATGCGGCTTCCAGAACTTCTTCCGGCTTGCAGTTGGCCGTTGTTGCGTATCTTCCACCTGGCGGTGCCCTGCCACGTTCCAAATTTCCTTTCGCCGCCACCCGGCACAGTTCAAATCCGTCCCTCTCTTTTTTACCCCCAGGAGCATCTTTTCCGGTTGAAAGTGCATCGCCTTTCTGACTTTTTCCGCAAATCTTCCCAAACAACTGAATGACGACGGCGGTCAATGCAAGCCCACCCAGTTTCACCTCCCCTTAGCTACAGAGCCGAGGGCCTCTGGTGGTCTGGAATTTGTCATTTCCGCCAGCAATCCGAAATAAAAGTGGTCGGTTGAAACACAATCCAGGTTTCCGACCGGCTCTTTGGTTTTCCCAGTTTCCGCTTGTGGCCAAAAGTGAGAACCTATGCGAAAGAATGCTTCATTTCCCCATTCTCTTGCCTGTCGTGTGTTTTGTCATCACGACAGACGTCTGAAAACCTGTACCTTGCTCCTGTTTGCGTTTTTTTTCCTGCTGGGCGGTCAACCCGGAGTTGAGGCCCGGAAAGAAAACTCCCCCGGCGAACTGGCTCAGGCAGCCCGCACCATCCTGGAAACCCGGTGTTTCCGCTGTCATGGGCGCAATGGAAAGGCCAACAAGGATGTGTTTGTGCTTGACCGCAACCGTCTGGTTTCAAGCCGGACCGTGGTTCCCGGAAAGGCCGCTTCCCTTCTGTTGCAGGTGGTTGAAAATGAAACCATGCCGCTGGGAGCCGACCCGTTGCCCACCACGGAACGGGCCACCCTGCGGGACTGGATACTGGCGGGTGCGCCGGATTGGGACTCGGCACCCACATCCGCTGCCCGTGTTTTTGTGAGTGAATCAGCCATCCTCAACCGGATTGCCCTGGATTTGGACCAGACGCCTGAGCGTTCACGCCCCTTCTACCGTTATTTCAGCCTGGTGCATCTGGCCAATGCCGGGGTTCCCGCAGACGAAATAAAATCAGGACGGGTGGGTTTGACCAAACTCCTCAACAGTCTTTCCTTTCAACGCGATTTGGCTGTTCCCCAACCCCTGGACGACGCGGGCCTGATACTCCGGATTGACCTGCGGGACCTCAACTGGACTTCCAGCCAGTGGGATTCCATTCTGGGTGAGTACCCGTATGGTGTCCGTACTCCCTTGGGCGACTCGATTGGACGGACGACCGGGGTGGCGGTTCCCTATGTGCGGGCGGACTGGTTTGCAGCCACAGCTTCCCGGCCTCCGCTCTATCATACGCTGTTGGGATTGCCCCAAACCTTGCGGGAACTGGAGCGAACCCTGGGAATTGAGGTGGATCGCAATCTGGCCGAGGAACGCAACGTCGTTCGGGCAGGAATCCGCAACAGCGGAGTTTCTCAAAATCAGCGGGTGGTGGAACGCCATTCCTCCCCCTATGGAGCCTATTGGCGCAGCTACGATTTCAAAACCAACCTCGGAAATCAGAATGTTTTTCAGGACCCCTTGCGCATCCGGCCCGACGGTGGCGAGGTGATTTTCAATCTGCCGAATGGACTCCAGGCTTATTATATTGCGGATGCTGCCGGACGCCGGATCGACGCGGCACCGGTTGACATCGTCGCCGACCGGACCCACCCTGAGGACCCGGTGGTGCGGACCGGCATTTCCTGTATTGCCTGCCATACGGAAGGGATGAAGCGATTCAAGGATGATGTGCGGGGCGTGGCTCAAACGCTTGGCAGCGCCGTTGACCGCGAAAAACTGGCCGCCCTCTATCCGCCACAGGAAAAACTGGACCGGTTGCTCGAACAGGATGCCGCCACCTTCCGGCGGGCAGTTGAAGCATTGGGGAGTACCGTCTCCGGCACGGCCCGCAATGAACCCATCTGGGCCCTTGCAGAACGCTTTCGTTCTGATTTGACGACCAGTCAGGCAGCCGCCGAAGCCGGGTTAAGCCAGCCTGATTTTCTGACCCGGCTGGCAGCCAGCAACCGGCTGCAAAATCTTGGTTTTGGTCAATTGGTGCCTTCCAACGGGGGAATCAAGCGGGAACTCTGGGAACGCAATTACGGCGAGGTGGTCCGGGAGTTACGGCTGGGAGAACCGGTTTCTGGCCGGAGACTGGCCCTGGGAGGAACCGTTGCCCTGGCCCCAGCCGGAAATGGGCGGGGTGCTGACCTGAAGGAAACGCTCCGTTCCGCACGGACTCTTTTCATTACAAGTAAAACCAGGTTTTTCAAGCCCGACCTGCTCACCATCGAATTCCAGAAAAGGCCCGCTTTTCTGGCCTCGCAAAAACTGGTGGTCAGAAAACCGGAACAGGCTGACCTGGAAATTGAAATTGACCGCCCGGCCCTGACCTTTACCTACAAATTTACGGTGACCCAGCGGTCCAGTGGCGTGGTGCTGGCCGCTGGCACCCTCGATGCCGGAAATGAACTGGAAGCCGCCCCCAAACTGGCTGCCAGCATTCTCGACCAGTTTGTCAAAGCCGACCCGACGCTGGCTTCCGCCCCAGCCGCCTTGCGCCCCCTGCTCGACACCTCCAGGTCTCAACGGAGCGACATCCTGCGCAACGCCCAGACGGTTTTTATCACTTCCCGCACCCAGTTTTTTGAAGCCAGCGCTTTAACCGACCGGTTTCCCCGCCTGCCTGAGTTCCGGGTGTTCAACCTGCTCTTTGTCAAAGACCAAAGCACTGCGGACCTGGTGATTGAGATTGACCGCCCAGTGCTGACCTTTACCCACATGTATACCATTACCCACCAGCCATCAGGGATAGTGGTCGCCAGTGGCCAAATTACCGGCGTTTCCGATTCCGATGTGGCCGTGCGTCTGAGCAGCCTGATTGTTGATGATTTGGCGCTGCTGAAGTAAGGTGTGCCGCCGGTATGAACGAAAGAGTTTTTCTTTCTTATCAAGATGGGAGCTTCCGTATGAAACGATTCCCTCTCCTGACCGGTGCCCTGGTGACGGCACTGGTTCTTACTTCATCCGTACCAACTGTTGGAGCTTACTTTCCGCCCCAATCAGAACCACCTGCCAAAAAGAAAACCGCCAAAAAATCCGAAGGCCCCGACCCTTATCGCACCTGGATTGAGGAAGTCGGGTATATTCTGACCAAACCCGAACGGGATGCGTTTGCCAAGCTACAAAGCGATGAGGAACGCGAACAGTTTATCGAAATCTTCTGGCGGAACCGGGACCCTGACCCGGATACCGTGGAAAATGAATACCGGGAGGAATTCTATCGCCGGATTGCCTATGCCAACGAAAAATTTGCCTCAGGCATTCCGGGCTGGAAAACCGACCGGGGACGGATCTACATTACGTTTGGCCCCCCTGATTCCATCGAAGCCCATCCGGCCGGCGGCCCCTATGAACGCCCTTCCTATGAAGGTGGTGGCAGCACCTCGACCTTTCCCTTTGAAATCTGGTTTTACCGATACCTGGAAGGCGTCGACTCCGGAATTGAAATTGAATTTGTGGACCCCACCGGCAGTGGCGAATATCGCCTGTCCCGCAGCCCGGAAGAGAAGGACGCCTTGCTTTTTACCCCGAACGGCGGTCTGACCTTGAGCGAACAGTTGGGCTTGTCGAGCAAAAAAGACCGCCCCTTTTTCAATCCAGCCAATCGGAATCTGTCTGGCCGGCGGCAGGACCAGCCGTTTGAACGAATAATTGCTGGAAGTCTCCTTTCCACCCCTCCCGCGCTGGTGCGCCGGAAACTGAATGGCGCAGTGGAGGAAACCATTGATTTCACGTCACTTCCCCTGGCTGTGCGGACCGATTTGTTCCGGGCAGGCGAAAATACCGGAGTGGCGGCTTTTACCCTCAATCTGGCCAATGCCGATTTGAGTTTTAAGAATCTAGGCGGGCTCCATCAGGCACAACTCAACGTCTATGGGCAAATTCGGGCACTCTCCGGCAGGCGGGTCGGCAGTTTTGAAGATACCGCCTCAATTTCCCTGGCCAATCAGGACCTGTCGGCAGGGCTCAAACACATGTCGCTTTACCAAAAGACTGTCTTACTTGAGCCGGGTCGGTACAAACTGGATTTGGTTGTTCGTGATACCACCAGCGGTCATACCGGTGTGCTCCATCATGGCTTTGAAGTCCCCCGGTACGACCAGGACCATGTCATGACCAGTTCCCTGGTCCTGGCGGATGTGCTGGAACCGGGCCGGCCCGCTGACAACCGGTTTCTGGTGGGGTCCACCAAAGTCCGTCCCAGTGTGACCCAACGGTTCACAACCGGACAGAATCCGGGCGTATTTCTCCAGTTGTACAACGTTCCGCTTGACCAAACCACGCTGAAACCGGCCCTCAATGCCGCCTATGTGATTTCCCGGAACGGCCAGGAAGTGCTCCGCTTTCCGGAGGATGGAACCAACGGCCTGAGTAACCTGACCGGAGTCGCCCAGCATGTGACACTGGCGCGGATTTTGCCTTTGGCTGGTCTGGAGCCAGGAGAATATGAACTCACCGTGCTGGTCACAGACAAAATCTCCCGCACGGAGATTGCGCCCAAAACCCACTTTACCATTATTTCCCAAACTGATCGCTAACTCGCCACTGCCTGTTTCTGTCCGCTGCTCAAGCAAAAATGCCAGCCGGGGGAGCTTCCCTGGCTGGCATTTCAGGTTTTGTTATGCCCTGGTATAAAAAATGTCCTTTGGCGGGTATCTCAATCGCCCGACAAAGGTGCTTCTGCCATTTCAAAACTGAGCCCTTCCTCATCCGGCAGGGTTTCAATCCATGAAAGCAGTTTCGCCTTGAGTTCAGCCTTGGTGAAATGCTCGCCCAGGATAAAAGGCGGTGGCGGAGAGGCCGGCAGGACGGTCTTTTCGTCCTTGAGGGCTTCATTGATGAATTCAATCATGGAAAAAGTCAGATTGACCGTGGCTGCCGGGTCATTGCCGCTAATCAGGGCCATCAACGGCCCGGCCTGGTCTTTTCCTCCCGCCTGCTGGCTGGCAGCCAGCGCCCGCAGGTTTTGTGACAGTTTGGGCCGGTACTGATGAACCAACCGGCGATGGTATTCAATCCCGTTTCTCACCACCGCTTTGAGTTCATCCATCAAAGCTGGCAGGTTGAGCGGATTTCCCAGCTTGAACCCACAGGCGCAATAGGGCTGCAACGCCAGAATGTCGCGCACCGGCAAGGCGCAATGGCTTTCATACAATGTTTTCAGCAGTTCCTGGGCCAGGACCATGTAGCGCTGGTTGGCAATATTCAATTGTAAAAACAACTCAAAGGTGCGCCACAGGTCCGAGGCCAGAAAATCCTCAACCGGGTCCAGTTCGGCCAGCCGCCCCATGGCTTCGTCATGCCGGGTGGCATAGTAATTGGTGAAATGTTCCTGGAACCCTTTGAAAATGTTCTCAAAGCGGCGGCGTTTGTCTTCGTCCAGCAACCGGTGGGGATGCTCAAAGAAATGCACCAGTTCGCGCCGTTCGGTGACAATCTGGTCGTCTTTCACCTGGAGTGCGGTGAGGGTGTAATTCTTGGCTTTGACGTAGTAGGGCAGCCAGTTCAGAAATTCCACCAGCAACCGCAGTTCCTGCCGGGCCCGTTGAAAGAGCGTCGGATTGGCGGAGAAAACCTCCACAATCCGGGCCAATCCCATTTCGAGGGAAATCCGTTCGTGCAACACCGCTTCGACGGCATTGGACGTGGTTTCAAAATACCGTTTGCAGGTAATGATGAGTTGCCACGTCCGGGTGGTCAGCATTTCCATCGGCAGGTTGTTAAACCGCTCAATCAGTTGATACTCGTTCCATTTTTGGTACCAGGTGGCCAGGGCTTCGCGGACCTGTTTCCGGCCCTGGGCGATGGTCAGTTCCTGAATGTCAGGCCGTTCGGTCAGCAGCCGGCACCATTCCGTCAAAACCTCGGAGGAATAGCTGATGGTGGCGGTCCGCCGCACCGTTCCATACTGGCGGAAGCTGACATCCTGGGTCAGTTCCGCCGCCCCAAAAACCCGGAGCCCGGAGACGTCAATCAGTTCAATCCGCCAGCCCGCAATCAAGGCCATGATGATGAGCTGCTGCACCGGTTCGAGCAGTCCATACGGCTCGCGGCGCAAGGTCTGGTAAATGACCTGGACGGGAACCGGGTCGCTGATGGAACTGGCCTCCACCAGCCGCAACACTTCACTGATAAACGGCTGCCCCAGGGCTTCATCGCGGTCCACCGAAAGCTGAAACAAGCTGTCCCGTTCCACCACCAAGTGCATGGGCAAGGCAAAATTCCGGGCATAGTCCTGGACGGTCTGGTCGGTCGGGTTTAATCCTCCCATCAGCCCCAGAACCAGACGACGTACCTCCCGTTCGGTCAGAACCGCGCCAAACGTTGGATGCAACGGGAACCGGTCAGTCAATGGCCCCTGCACCAGAACCGTCAGAAAATCAGTGAATCGTTTGGCTGAAACGCCCTCCCCCCACAGCAGCTTGACGGGCACTTCCTGGCCGGTTGAGGCAATAATGACACCCTTTTCCACATACAGTTTGAGAAACAACTCGCGGACCTGGTTTTCCAGTTGCTGTAACCGGTCGGCAGCAGCAATCCCAAGCACTTCTTCTCCCCGAGTGAAAATCACCCAGGCTTTGCGGAGAATGTCAATTCCCTGGCCGTCTATCGGACCGGGCCGCCAAAAAAGCAACGAAGACAAGGCCGGTCGGATGGAAGGCAGATTGAAGGATGAGGCCGGGAGCAGCAAAAGCTGCCAATCGTATTCGCAGACTTCCTCAGCCCATTGGTAAGTAAAGGTGACCTTCACTTCCGGTACGGAAATATCCGGCAGGCTCTGGGGTGTCGGAAGCAGGCTCCGGTCCCCGACATCGCTTTTGGTTTCAACCGTTTCCCCGCCAATCATGCGTTCTTCGTGGCGTTCCACCCGAACTTCCGCCAGCGGGTTCAATTCAATCGGGCTGGCATAGGCCACAATCCCCCGGCGCAAGGTTCCCCGCCAGGGAATTCCCATTTCAACCCGCTGACCGACAGCATTGGCCATCAACAAGGCATCAGGTGAGAAGGGCCATTCGTTGAAAACAATTCCTCCCAAAGTGACCAGCAGCGAACAGAGTCGTTCATCATCCGGAGCCATTTCAACCGCTGCGGCGGTCAGCCGGGCTTCTGGGTCAAACCGCTCCACGATGGTGATGGAATAGCGGCGCTCAACTCCATCCCCTTCACCCACTAACTGCCCTTCGGCCTGCGATTCAAGCTGTTGCAAGATGGAAACCACCTGCCGGTATCCCTCTTCCGGATTCCGTTCCTCATAAAGCATGAGCGTGTCGGTCAAATCCGAAGCACTGGCCGGGTGGTTCACAATTGAATACAGAAAAATCCCCTTCAACACCAGTTTGGCCTTTAACCGCTCTCCGAAACCAAGTCCGGGAATGATAATGGTGGCCAAAAAGTCATAGACCTCCAGCCCGCGTTGCAGCCGGGGGTCTTTCCGTAAATCAAATTCAAACCGGTCAAAGAGCTCATCCAGGGAAATCAATTGCAAAGGCCGCCGCCCCAGGGCTCGCCCGGCGGAAGCGTTCATGAACCCAAACAGAGAAAAACTTTCACAATAGGCCGACATGCCGGGCGAAACTTCCAGAACCGCCGGATGGACCGGATAGAGTTCCATGAACTCCTCTTCGGTCCAGCGAAAATGGGGCAACACCCGCAGTGCATCCCGATAGAGCGACCCCAGTTCCCCGCGCTGCATGGGGTTTTTCTTAAAAATCGCCTGGTCGGTAATCCGGCGCAGGTTATCAATGCTCAAGGTATCTATCTGATACTCGGTTGCCAACCGGGCGGCTGAACCGGACTGGGCATCCAGCACGTCTTCGTCCAAAACTCCCAAAATCAATAACGGCAATTCGCGTGATTTGGTGGAAAACAACGAGAGCCATTTCAACATGGCGGTCACGGTCTCACGCTTGCCATTGCGAAACGACTCGGAAATATCATCCAGACAAATCAGGAGCAGCATGCCCGGAAAAAGCTTGCTGCAAATCAGCTCGCAAATCTGGTCGTTTTCCAGGGCCAGATACCATTGGGTATCGTCAAACTCCATCGGGTGTCCGGGCGCGCGCCGGAGTGCCTCCCGCAACAGCGAGGTGAAGTCAAAACCAGCCCCGCTTCTGGTCGCTCCCGAAATGTTCAACAAGACATAGGTTGACCCCTCCAGCCGGCGAACCGCATTGGTCACCTGGGGATTGCTGCTGACCAGCATTCGGGTCCGGGGAACCGTGGCCAGGGTTTGAACCACTGTCATCAGGTGGCTTTTGCCGGCTCCCCGTTTCCCGGTCAAAATCCGCGCTGCCGCTGAAGTGCGCGGCGACGCAATGGATTCAATCAGCCGTGCCACCAGACGCCCCAGCTCGCTCGTAAAATGATAGGCGCGGACAATCCGGTCGCCTTCGGCTTCCCGAAAATTGGTAATCAGGTCAATTTGTTGAATCTCAATGTAGGACTTGATATTTTGGAGGGGCATAGTGATGCCTGATGACTTTTGGAATCAATAACTTAGGGAATGGAAAACGGATGCCTGACGAATGTAGCACAAGAACTTTCGAATGGACAATGGACAATCCGCCACCAAGTCAGGAAGAATGTGAAAGTCTTGCAGCTTACTCCCGGTCTGTTTGCTTCCGGATGTTTCAGCACGACCGGTCAGCCCGACTGCTTTCCGGAGATTAGACATCCTTAATCTTTCTCTAACCATCATCTAATTCCCAGTTCTTTAGATTTGGGAGTACGTGTAACACAAGTCAGTTTTCCCCAAGCCAAAGCAAATGTTCTTGAATTTGAACGAGGTATTTATGCGGCGCACTCAGTTCCTGCGAAAAACTCTCTGTTTGTTGGCGATGGCCGGTATGCTGGGAACCAGCTCCCTGCCGGCTTTTGCCGATGACAAAAATAAAACTCCGGCCCGGACCACCGCCAAGCTGGATGATAAAGAAGATCCGCAAAAGATCGGGAAACGGAACATTAACAAAGGGTCCATACAGTTTTATTCAATCGAAAAGGAAATGGGAATCGGGCAGCAACTGGCGGCTGACTTGGACCGACAACTCAAGTTTGTCAGTGATCCGATCATCACCGAATATGTCAATCGGGTTGGACAAAACATCGTTCTCAATTCCGATGCCAAAGTTCCCTTTACCATCAAGGTGGTTGACTCGGAAGAAGTCAACGCCTTTGCTCTTCCCGGCGGCTTCTTTTACGTAAACAAAGGGTTGATTCTGGCGGCAGACAACGAAGGCGAACTGGCCAGCGTGATGGCGCATGAAATCGCCCATGTCACGGCCCGCCATTCCACCGAACAGGTATCCAAAGGACAACTCCTCCAACTCGGTTCCATTCCCTTGATTTTCCTGGGAGGCATTGGAGGCGTCCTGGCAGCCAATGGAGCCAACATTCTGGTTCCGCTGACTTTTTTGAAATTCAGCCGAAATGCGGAAAATGAAGCCGATATGCTGGGGGCTCAATATGCCTGGGCCAGCGGCTACGATCCGAACTCAATGGTAACGTTCTTTGAAAAGCTGCAAGCCCGTGAAAAAAACAAACCCGGCACCATGGCGAAACTTTTTTCCACACATCCCACCAATGGTGACCGGATTACGCGAGTCCGCGAACTCATCAACCGGTTTCCCCAAAGGGATGAATATGTTATAAACACTTCCGAGTTTTCGCGGGTGAAAGCGCGATTGGGATACATTTCAGGCGCAACCAACAAACGGGTGGGCAATGATCCGAACAATCCTGACAACGGTCCGCGCCGGCCAACCTTGAAACGGCATCCCAATGATCCGAATTCACCCACGGTGGATCCTTCATCTGATTCAAATGACAGTGGTGGGCAACCCAGTTCGGCACCGGCTGATCGCCCCACCCTGAAACGACGGCCTCAGGAAACGCCGCCGCCGACTTCAGACAATCCACCTCCACAAGTTCCCTGATCGCAGGATTCCTCTATGGTTTTGGTTTCACCCGTGGCGCAAGTCACGGGTTTTTTTTGTTCTTGGGAAAGGTTTCAGAACCAGCGTCCCGAAAGGCTGATGGAAAACTCACTTGCTCCCTGAATCAGACGGATGGTTCAATAGGCGCTTTACCATTCAGTCCCTGGTGTAAAAAGCGGAGTGGTACCAAATGCGCTGCTCCCCTTTCACCTTTCCCGTCTGTTTTCCAATGAGGTTTGCCGTGGCCAAACAACACGAAGAAGAAGCTCTTGCCAAAACCAATAACCAACAAATGACTGGGCGGCTCCTGAGCTACCTGAAACCCTATACATTATCAGTCGCAACTGCAATTCCATTGATTACGCTGACCGCCCTGTTTGAACTCCTGGCCCTCAACCTCACCATGATTGCAGTGGATGTGTACCTGAAACCGCCTTCGGACCAGTCCCTTGGCTTTTTTTCCCGGTCCTACCTGTCCCTGACCAACGCCCTGGGCTGGCAACTGACTCCGGCTGACGGGGTACTATTCATTGGCCTTTGTTATCTGGTCACGATTGGACTGGTTTTTGGCTTGACCTATCTGCAAAGCATCATTCTCAACTCGATGGGTCAATTCATTATGTATGACCTGCGGAAAGAAATTTTCGCCAAGTTTCAACACCTTCCGCTCAGTTACTATGACCAAAATCCGGTTGGCCGCTTGATTACCCGCCTGACCTCCGATGTGGATGCACTCAATGAATTATTTACCGCCGGGTTCGTGACCCTCTTCAGCGATTTATTCACCCTGGTGGGAATTATCATGTTCCTGCTCTTAATCAATTGGAAACTGGCTTTGGTGAGCATGGTCATTGTTCCCCTGCTCTTTGCCGTAACGGTCTGGTTCCGGATTAACGCCACGGCTACATACCGGATTGTGCGCTTGAAAATGGCCCGGATTAACGCCTTTTTACAGGAACATATCAGCGGCATGATGGTCGTCCAGCTTTTTAACCGGGAGGAACGGGCGCTGGCGGACTTTACCGACATCAACGACCAACATCGGGTGGCCAATATCAACACCATTTTTTACTACGCTGTTTTTTATCCGGCAGTGGGTTTTGTCAGCTCCATTGGCACGGGGCTGGTGGTGTGGTATGGCGGCGGACAGGTCATTCAGGGAGCCTTGTCTCTGGGGGCTTTGATTTTCTTCATTCAATCAATGCAGCGGTTTTACGAACCGATTCAGGACATCAGCGAAAAGTACAATATTTTGCAGGCTGCAATTGCCGCTTCCGAACGGATTTTCAAATTGCTTGATGAACCGCTGGAAATCACGTCACCGGAAAACCCGGTGCGGCTGGCCGAACCCATCCGGGGCCAGATTGAATTCCGGAATGTTTCCTTTGCCTACAAACCCGGCGAATGGGTCCTGAAGGACGTTTCCTTCAAAGCCGCCCCCGGCACCTCGATTGCACTGGTGGGAGCCACCGGCTCCGGCAAAACCACCATCACCAGCCTGCTCATGCGGTTTTACGACATTCAGGAAGGCCAGATTCTGTTGGATGGAGTGGACATCCGCCAGTTGGACTTGCGGCAACTCCGGCAGTCCTTTGGAATTGTCTTGCAGGATGTCTTTCTTTTTGCGGGAAATATTGCTGACAACATCCGGCTGGGGAATCCGAAAATTGGCGAGGAACGGATCCGATTTGCCGCCCAGGAGGTGCAAGCCGACGAATTCATACAGGCTTTGGCTGGCGGGTACGAAGCCGAAGTCAAAGAGCGTGGGGCAACCCTTTCCGTGGGACAAAAACAGTTACTCAGTTTTGCCCGTGCCCTGGCCTTTGACCCCCGGATTTTGATTCTGGATGAGGCGACCTCCAGCATTGACACCCACACCGAACAACTGATTCAACAGGCGATTGACCGGTTACTGGTCAACCGGACCTCAATTATTGTGGCCCATCGGCTTTCCACCATCCAGAAGGCTGACACGATTATTGTGCTGCACAAGGGCGAAATCCGGGAAATGGGCACGCACCAGGAACTGCTGGCGCAACGCGGATTGTATCGGCGGCTGTATGAACTTCAGTATAAGGACCAGACCGCCAATGCGCCTGAGGTGGTTGAACCGGCCAACCTGCCGCTGGCATCAAGTCACCTGGAAGCACAGGCATTTGAGGGCTAACCAAACCAGGATATGAAGTTCAGTGTTTCGGATTTCGGGTTTGGAAACCTTTTTTCCGAATTCAGGGCTGACCGTTTGCGTGCCAAACAGCCCTTGGATGGACTGCTCAGTTCTGCCTGCGTGGGTTTTCCGGCCAGGAATGTTTGGGGTAGCGGCGGCAGAGTTCTTTGCGGATGCCCGGATAATGCCGCTCCCAGAATCCGGCCAAGTCCGTGGTGACCTGGACCGCCCGTTGGTTGGGAGCCAGCAAATGCAGCACCACCGGCACCCGGCCACCCGCCACAGAAGGCCCTCGCTCCATCCCAAAGAAATCCTGCAACCGTGATTCGAGCCAGGGAGATTGGCCGATTTCGTAGTGAATCCGTACATGTCGGCGCGCCGACAATGACGTAAATTCAGGCGCAAGTCGTTCCATTTCGCCAAGTTGCGAGGCCGACAGAAGCATTTTCAGGCGAGCCAGCAAACCGGTGTTTCCATCCTCGGCAGCCCGCCGAAAATCAGCCACGCCGGAGCGCCCCAGACAGAGTTGGCGGGTTGCCTCGGCAAGTTCGGTTTCGGTTATCAGGGGATAGTTTTTTTCAGGCAAGGCGCGCCGGAGAAACTCCAAACGGGCCAGGAACCCGTCCAGCTTTTCGGCATTCACAAACGAGCGGATGCCTCGCTGCTGAATCACCTCAAAAAGAACCTGCGCGGCTGCTTTTTGCGAGCCTTCCCCACCTCTGCTTTCATCAATCACAAGCTGGTCGTAACACATGCGGCTGACGGCGGTCACCCGTTCAGATTGGGCATCCCACTGCACATCGTCTTCTTCACGGATGAATTCCGGAAAATATTCCAACAGCCATTCAGGCTCGATTTTGGAAGCCAGCCGGACAAGAACCGCCTTTCCCGGTCGTTCCTCGACATCAGTACAAACCAGGAATTCAGCCTTGTGGACTGCACTGTTTTCGGAGAGCTCTGCCGCGCCTCCACCTGACAACAAAACTTCACGGGTTCCGGATTGCTTCCCTTTTGACCGGCGGCGGGCCACCCGGTCCGGAAAAGCTGTCAACAAGCCCCGGGCAATCGCCTCTTCCAGTTCCACAGGGCTGACCTGTCCAACTACCGGCTTTCCTGGTGAGGAAAGAATTCGTTGGATTTGGCGGCGGGAACGCTCGGTCCGGGTGACTGCCCCCACGTCCAGTCCAAACCCACGCAAGCGGTTGGGTTCAAACCGGACCTGTTTTGCTTCGGCAAAGGCATCCAGCAAAACCAAAATATCCGAATCAGCCGTCAGATGATTCCGTTTGGGTGAAGCAAAACTGCCCCCCAATTGACTGCGCGCCCCCAGCCGGATGTCCCGTTCCCCCAATATGGCAGCAGCCAGACAGCCCTCCTGCCCCCAGCCCAACCGCTGGGTTTCCAACACCAGACGTGAAAGGCGGGGATGAAGCGGAAACCTGAGCATCTGCCGACCGGTTTCGGTCAGACTCATCCGGCTGTCGATGGCTCCCAACCGCAGCAGCAATTGGTCGGCTGCCGCCAAAGCATCTGCCGGAGGTGCCTCCAGCCACTCTGTCTGGTCCAGTTGGCGGATTCCCAAACCGTGCAGAGTCAGTACGGTTTCCGCCAAATCAACTCGTGACAACTCGTTGGTTTCAAAAGCCGGACGCGTCTCGAAATCATGTTTGGTGTACAACCGCAGGCAGATTCCCGGACGGGTCCGCCCGGCCCGCCCACTGCGTTGAATGGCTGCTGAACGGCTGATTTTCCCCACATCCAACCGGGGCAGACCAGTCCAAGGGGAATTGGTCATGATTCTGGCCAAACCTGAATCCAGCACACCGGCAACCCCCTCAATCGTCACTGAGGATTCGGCCACATTCGTCGAAAGGATGATTTTTCGCTGCGCAGCAGGTCGCACGGCCCGGTCCTGTTCTTCGGGGGTTAAATCGCCATGCAGCGGCAGCAGCACAGCCTGAGCCGTTTCGGCCACGGACTGACAGGCTTCCCGAGCGCGCCGGATTTCTGCCGCGCCTGGTAAAAACACCAGGATGTCACCTGATTTTTGCAAGCTTGGCGTGGCCAGCATTTTTCGCAAGCCGCCTGCCACCTGCTGCTCCAAAGGTCGGGAATCCAGCCCGGAGCTATGCTCAAGCTCAACCTCGAACCGTTTGCCCTCCGAACGAACGACGGGGCAATCACCCAAAAATGCTGCCACCGCTGTGGTTTCCAAAGTGGCTGACATGGCCACGATTTTCAAATCCGGGCGGGTGGTTTTCTGGAGCCGCCGGAGCAGCATGAGGGCCATGTCGGTTTGCAGATGGCGTTCATGGAATTCATCCAAAACGACCACCTGCACCTCTTTCAATTCCGGGTCGTCTATCAAACGGCGGGTCAAGACCCCCTCGGTCACAAACCACAAACGGGTCTGCCGGTTTCCGACCACTTCAAACCGAACCTGAAATCCAACTGTTTCCCCCAACCGTTCATTCCGTTCCTCTGCCACCCGTCGGGCTGCCATCCGGGCCGCCAACCGCCGTGGTTCCAAAACCACCACCTGACCTGAACTGAGGACTGAGCCGGTTCCCATTCCTGGGAACAGGCCACGGTTGGCAGTCGGTCCGGTAAACAGTTCCAGCAATGCGGCTGGAACCCTGGTGGTTTTGCCGGCTCCGGGTGGGGCTTCGATAACCAGATTGTGTCCTTCCCGGATTCTGGTTGTGATCTCCGGAAGAACAGCTTCAATTGGAAGTGGTTCGGGCATGTGGGAAGTTTTGAGTTTTGAGTTTTCTCACACCGATTTGGCAAACAGGTATTGGGAAAGGAAATACGTTCCCATAATGGCGAGTGAAGCTCCGGAAAAAGGAGCATAAAATTTATTCAAAGCCAGCAACGAATCGGAAATGACAAAGAGCATGGCGGCATAGGCAGCCAGTTCGGTGTTGACTCCCGGCGATGCCTTCCAGCGGTTGATGGCCTGGCAGGCCATCAGGGAAAGCGCTCCCATGTAGAGTAGAACCGGCACCCGCAATGAACCAAGATGGGGGAAAACCAGTGCCAGAATGGCACTTCCGTAAATCAAAATGGGATAGGCATACCAGGTAAATGTGGCCGGAGGTTTTTGAAACGTGAAGGCAGTGGCAAACAACACATGAGCCAGGAAAAAACTGGCCATTCCACTCAAGAACCAAATCTGGTCGGATTTTTGAAACATCAAAAAGACATCACCCAGGAGCGAACAAACCAGCGCCAGAATCAAGGCACTTTTGTACAATTCCGATATGGCCGGGGTTCGCTGCCACGCCATGGCAATAATCAGCACCATCGTCATGGGTTTGAACACATAGATCAGTGACCGCATGTCCAGCATATCACCAGCCAGGTAGCAAAGGGCCGATACAACAATCAGCCCGGTCATGACCGGGCCGGGCAGAAACGGGTCTTTGGGTATTCCGGGAGCGGTTTCCTTTTTCTCTTTCTTTCTGTTTTTGCGACTCATATTTTTTCCAGGGGTGAACAGTAAGTCCCCCATCCGCAATCCTTATTTTGTACGGTAACGGTTGATATATTCCTGCCCTACCGCTGGCATGGGGGTTCCTTCATAATCGGCAAACCAAATTTCGTTTTCCAGCCAAAAACGACAGAGAAAGGCTTCGAAGGATTCGGCGCAATAGACAATTTCATCCGGGTCTGGGGGAGACATTCCATCTTCCTCGTCCTGGTCACTCAGATTTCTTCCAACATCATAGTAATCGGGTGAAGCCACGACTGCATGGTCCTTCCCATCAGCGGTCAAATACAGATACCAGTACAAACACCCTTGGGAGTCGGCCATGAACCGAATCAGAAAACCATCGCCAACCGGTGAGGGTACCATTTCCCCAGCCAAGTCCAGAAAACAATCCGTGTTTGAGCGAATCCGTTGTCGGAACGCCGGATTTTCAAAAAAGGCAAGAAAGGAATCAGGCAAAGCAAGACCTGGCTGGCGGAAGGCAGATGCTTTCAGTCCGTCCAGGGCTTTTGCCAAAACCTGATGGCTTTTGGTTCCCTCCGCCTGTCCAATGCAATGTGGTTGAACCGGCAGTTCGGTCAACCATCTGAAATCACCTTTCAATTCAAAAGGCAGGGGTGGTAGCCGGTCAAAATCGTAACGGCCATAGGTTCCGACATCAGGGCGGTCCTCCATCAGTCCCGCGCTTTCCAAATCGGTTCCCCACCAATGGCTGGCAAAAGGTGCTTCACTGGGTAACATTATCCGTCTCCTTACGGGTTAAAGAATCTTATCGGCCAGCTCCAAGGCTTTGAGGTTGCCCCGCCAAACCATCCGGTCCCTGGCCTGCTCAAATGAAAGCCACTCGAACGCATCGTGTTCTTTGGCTGAGAGAATGACTTCCCGATGAGGGACCCGCACGGCAAATGAAAATTCCCGATTGAAAGCCGGGGCAACCATACCTTTTTTGTGGAGTTTGGGGTCAATCAAAAAACTGTGGACATATTCAAGGTCCATGACCGGCAAGGTAAAGCCGGTTTCCTCAAACAGTTCACGGGTGGCACATTCCATCGGAGGCTCCTGCCGTTTCCGCTTGATGGTGCCGGTGACCGGCTGCCAAAAACCGCCGCGTTCCGGCAGGCGATGCAGTAACAGATATGCGGTCTTTCCCTGGTGCCGATGCCCCACAATGATTTGGACCGACTCATGGTGAACTGTCTGCACCTCCACCTCTCGTTCAAAAACCTCGCCAAAGGCTGTGAGCAGCGAAGGCATAACCGTTTCAAACGAAACGGAACGGCCCAGTTCTTCATCCAGGGAAGTCACGCCTTTGTCGCGGATGCCGCAAGGAACTATCAGATTAAAGTAGTCAAGCGCGGTGTTGACGTTCAGGGCAAAACCATGGGAGGTCAGCCAGCGGGAAATCCGCACCCCCATGGCAGCAATTTTTCGATTGCCAACCCAGACTCCGGTCAAGCCGTCAATGCGCCCGCTGGTCACCCCAAAGGCACCCAGGGTCTGGATTAACACCTCCTCCAAATCGCGCATATACCGACGGACATCCCGCCGGTCAGGATGCAGGTTGAAAATCGGATACCCCACCAGTTGGCCCGGCCCATGAAACGTCACATCACCACCCCGCCCGGTTTCGAACACTTCAATCCCGGCACCTTCCAAAAAATTGGGGGCAGCCACAATATTGGAACGCTCTGCCGCCCGCCCCAGGGTCAAGACGGGAGGATGTTCCAATAACAACAAGGTGTCGGGAATCTGTTCTTCGCGCCGGAGTTGGACCAGGATTTCCTGCATCCGTAACCCGTCGGCATAATCAACCAAGCCGAGGAACCAAACATGGAGGGGGCGGGGTGAAGTCATAGAATTGAAGACTGACGACTGAGGACTGCAACAGAACTGAGGACTGAGGACTGAGTTTTTTCCTCTGACAAAGCTTCCTCTTGCCAAAAGAACAAATCAAGCCTTTGTCTTGCAACCGCCTAGTCCGCAGTCTTCAGTCCTCGTGATTTACTCTTCCTGGCGGGGCGAGTCGAAACGGGCCGGACGTTCCTGTAATTTGACATCCACCGTAACCGGCAGATTATCCCGGAAGACAGTTACCTTGACGGATTCCCCAATCTTTTTATCCTTCAGGGCATTATATAAATCGTCTTCGGATTTGATTTCGCTCCCGGCCACTTTGACCAGAATATCCCCAAAGACCACCATCCGATTCCCCCGGCGTTCGTACTTGTCGCTCCCGCGAATGCCTGCCAAATCAGCGGGCCCCTGCGGCAGGACCCCCGTGATTAACAACCCTTCGGAAACCGGCAGGTCAAACCGGCGGGCTGTCCGGGGGTCAATCTGGTACGTGCTGACTCCCAGCCAAGGCCGGCGCACCCGCCCCAGACTCAATAAATCAGGCAATACCTGCTTGGCAATTTCAACCGGAACGGCAAAGCCAATGCCAACACTGCCCCGACTGGGACTGTAAATGGCAGTGTTGATACCAATCATTTCCCCTGCCGAATTGAGGAGCGGGCCGCCCGAATTTCCCGGATTGATTGAGGCATCGGTCTGAATCACATTTTCCACCACGCGCCCGCTTTCAGTCCGCAAGGGTCGGCCCAACCCGCTAATCACCCCGGTCGTCAGGGTGCGTTCCAATCCAAAAGGATTGCCAATGGCCAGCACCTTTTGACCGACTTTCAGGTTTTGGGAAGTTCCAAAGGGAATAATGTGAAGTTTGGCGGGAGGGGCATCAATTTTGATGACAGCCAAATCATTGTTTGGGTCGGCCCCCACGACTTTGGCAATATAGGTGGATTTATCCGACAACGTGACAATCAGTTTTTCGGCCCCGTTGATGACGTGATAGTTCGTCAGGATATTTCCTTTTTCATCAATGATTGAGCCGGAACCGCTCCCCTGTTGTTCCTGGGCTCCAAAAAAGAAATTGTCCACAACGGTGGTGCTGGTGATGTTGACCACTCCCGGTCCAAATTTGTCATAAATGGAAATGTTGTTCAGTTCGTCACTTCCCAGAGCCACCGACTTGGGCGCGGCTGCGCCCTGCCCTTTGACCACCTTTTCATCCGGCACCAGCCGCCAGCCAAAGGAGGAAAGCACACCGACCAGTCCAATTCCAAATAGGGCCGAAATACAGGAAAGCAACAAGATTTGACGAATACTCAGGCGGTACATATTCGAAAATCCTTCTTTTTGAATCGTGGTGAAGTTGGGTGTAAAACACCGAAACTGAAATGGTAAAGGAAAACAGCGAAAGGAAAAAGGAAAAACTGGCACAGGCCGGATTCCCCTGTTTCACTCGAACGAAAAAGACCTGGCTCCAGGTTTCCGGGTTTTGCCTTGTGGCTTTTTCCTTTTTTCTTTCGTCTTGATTGTGGTACATCTTGGGTTTCAGCAAAATCTCGAATTCCGACTGTGATCCCGCACTGAACCGATCACCTGAGCCTCTTTCCGTTTGAGAACCAATGCGAAGTAAAACCCAAAATGTCATGATCGTGGTGGGGACGCTCCTCAGCCTGGTTTTTGCGTACCTTGCCCTCCGCAAAATTGACTGGATCAAAGCCTGGTATGAATTGAAACGAACCGACTGGTCACCCCTCTTTTTTGCCTTCTGTTTGATGTGGGGCGGCTTTCTGGTGCGGGCGGTGCGGTGGAAACGGCTGATTGATACCGGTCGGCGGATCAGCTTCAGAGATTGTTTTCGGGTCATCACCATCGGTTATATGGCCAACAACCTGCTTCCCGCCCGGATTGGCGAGTTTGCCAGGGCTTACATCCTGAGTGGGAAAAACGGAGTGTCCAAAAGCTTTGCCCTCGGAACCATTGTCACGGAACGTTTGGGCGATGTGGTCATGCTGGTTCTGTTGTTTGCCGCCACCCTGGCCTTGCTGCCACTTCCCTCTGACGGGAAGCAAATAGCCCTGGGAAGCGCAGCTTTGGCCCTGACCGCCACCGCCGGACTGGTGGTAACGGTGGTCTGGCAGGAGCCCATGCAAGCTATTCTGCAAACCACGTTGCCGGGTATCATCGGCCCCAAACGAACCGAAGTGGTGCTCGAAAAAGTGGAGCGTTTTATTCACGGAGTGGGCTGCGGAAAATCATTCAAGGTTCTCGGCTGGGTGTTGTTTGATTCCGTTGTCATTTGGCTTTCCGGCCTTTGGATGACCTGGTACGTGGCACGGGCCTGTCATATTAACAATGTGGGGCTGACGGAAATCCTCTTTGTAATGTGTATGGTCAACCTGGCAGCCATGCTGCCCTCGGCTCCCGGATTGGTGGGAACCTATCAGGCGTCCTGTGTCTTTGCGCTGCATTACTTTGGGATTGAACGGGAACAAGCCCTGGCTTTTTCGATTGTCTCCCACATCGTCTGGTATGTTCCATTGACGTTGGTCGGCTTGATCTTCTTCGTTCAGGATAAACTGAGCTGGAAACAGCTCTCCGATGACTCTGAAGAAATAGATGACCCGCTCTCCAAGTAGGAATCCGTCCAGCTTCAGATGACCATTCCCAAATCCGCCGTTTCAACCGAAAGTAAACTTGCAACTACTTGACAGATAGCCGCTTACCGCATAGGCTAAACCACCCTTCGAAAGACTCCCGTCGTTTTTTGGGCGTTACGTCAACCATCACTCTCAACCAAACTCCTGGAGGAAATGTGATCAAGCTCGACATAGTCAACCGTGTTGCCGATAAAACCGGAGTACCCAAAACGAAAGCTGAAATCGCCGTTGAAGCTCTGTTGGAAACCATGAAAAAAGCCATGAAAGAGGGCGAACGGATTGAGTTGCGTGGATTTGGCGTCTTTGTTGTCAAACCGCGCAAACGCGGAATTGGCCGGAACCCACGCACCGGAGAAGTGACTGACATTCCACCGGGTAAAACCATCCGTTTCAAACCCGGAAAAGAACTGACACAGTAGCTGCCGGTTTTCAAATCTTGCAGGTTGGCCACGGAAAGGTCAGGCGAAGCACCTCGTGTCGTCCTTTTTGTGCGCAGTGCCAAAGGCTCTCTGTTTTCATCTGATCACGTTCCAAGCTGATTTGGTTTTGTTTGATCCTTACCTAATCGAACCTTGGAACGTGTTTTCCTTTTTCACAGCGTTATGATCCATCTTGTCCCTTCGCTACGCCCTGGCGGGTGGTTGGTATCACTTCTTGGTCTGCTTATGTTATGGGTGGCAACATCCCCTCTGGTTTCGGCTGGAACCCAAGGCTCCAGCCCGACTCAACGGCCCCGCAGTGTAACATCCGGCTTCACCGGACCAAGATTATTGACCTATGAAGAGATGGTCGAACTGAGCCAATGCGGCGACAAAGTTCGACCAGAACTTCAGGATAAAATGGATAAACTATTGAAAACAGCCTTCATAAAAAATGGAACTAAAACCCAACCTCATCTTCCGGTTGACCCTCAATTGGGAAAATGCCTGCGCGTGGTGGAGTGGAATATCGAGCGGGGGCTGAACTTTGAAATCATCGTCGCAGCCTTGCGCAGTCGCCGGGAATTTTCCCAGTTTATTGACCAAAGCCAAAAACAAAACTCAGGTAAAACTTTAGAAACAGCACTACAACAAGTTCAAATACTTAAAGATGCAGATATTCTTATTCTCAACGAACTGGATTATGGTCTCAAACGGACCAATTACCGTTTTGTAGCGCAGGAGCTGGCTCAGGCACTTAACATGAACTTTGCCTATGCAGTCGAATTTTTAGAAATTGACCCGGTTCAACTGGGTACCGAAGAATTCGAAGGATTACCTGAGGAAGAAAGGGCTAAACTACGGAAAGAAATAGAGGTTGACAAGGAACGGTTTCGCGGATTGCATGGCACGGCGGTGCTGACCCGGTTTCCCATCCGGAATGCCACAGTGACCCCGTTACCGGTTGCCTACGATTGGTTTCATGAAGAACAAAAACCGGTGTCATTGCCGGAAAAAGCCAAGCGAGGGACGGTGAGCACGGTCTTCCTGGAAAAGATTTTGCGCGAAATCCGCCGGGGCGGGAGAACCACCCTTCAGGTCGAGCTTGAGGTTCCGGTTCTTCCTGAAAAATCCCTGACCGTGATCGCCCCTCATACCGAAAACAAATGTAAACCTGAGGGTCGGCGAATCCAGGTTGAATCCATTTTGGAACGAATCAAATCCATTTCCCATCCGGTGATTCTGGCTGGTGACTTGAACACTACGTTGACGGACGGGCAACCCACCTCGATCAAAAGGGAGGTCACCAAACGGGTTGGCAGCAAGCAGTTCTGGGCAACCCAGGGTATCAAATATGCCACTGGGATTGGCTTGGTGTGGGATGTGTTTACGGGTGGAATCAATTTTCTGAAAAACCAGCATGACCCAACTGCCAAACATATTCCGGTGGTTGCGCCCAATCCGGAGGAAAAGCTCTTTGAAACCCTCGAATCCTTTCGGTTTGCCGATGGAGGCTGCTTTGATTTCCGGGGTGACACCAGCCGGACCATTGACGGTCGCAGTGGAACGCTAGCGAACTCCAACCAGCGGGATACAAAGGGCTTTGCCACCACCTTTGAAGTGGAACGGACCGTAGGGCCGGCGGGAAAATTCAAACTTGACTGGTTTTTTGTCAAAGCGTACGCCCGCCATCCCCGTGATTCCGCTGAAAGCTATCGGTTTGCGCCTCATTTCGCCCGTACCTTGTATGAAGTCAACACAGTGGTGCAGGACCGGATTTCCGATCATTGCCCAATTACCATTGATCTTCCGTTAGCGGAACCCAGACTGAAGAATTAGGGTTCAGGGTCCAGGGTCAGGGTTCAGGGTCCAGGGTTCAGGGTCCAGGGTTTTTGAAATGGACAATGGACAATGAAAGCCCCATCCAGAACTTCAAAACTCCTGATATTCGAAACCCTGAACCCTGAACCCTGAACCCTGAACCCTGTTTTATGGCTTTTCCCCAGCACGTCATCGAAGAAATCCGCAACCAGGCCGATATTGTGCGAATCGTCTCGGATTACGTTGCCCTCAAAAAACGAGGGTCAACCTATATTGCCTGTTGCCCTTTTCATCAGGAAAAATCGCCTAGCTTCAATGTTCATCCAGCCAAACAAATGTTCAAGTGTTTTGGCTGTGGTGTGGCCGGCAGTGTCTTCACCTTTGTCATGAATATTGAGCATGTGCCTTTTCCTGAAGCGGTGCGGTTGATTGCCCAAAAATGCGGGCTGGAACTTCCTCAGGAAGAGGTTGCACGGGAAACACGTGAAGCAGAACTTGAACGTGAACGATTACTTCAACTCCATGACTGGGCTGCCGAATTCTTTCAGGAACAACTTGAACGACCGGAAGCCAAATTTGCCCAAACCTATCTGATGGAACGGTCAATCACGGAAGCAACCGTTCGACTCCTGCGGCTGGGGTATGCCCCTGACCGTTGGGATGCAATGGGAAACTACCTCAAGAAACGAGGTGCAACCACAACCGAAATTGAGAAAAGCGGTCTGGTCACAGTCAAAGAATCCGGCACCGGGTTTTACGACCGGTTTCGGGGTCGCTTAATGTTTCCCATCACAGATAATCAAGGACGGGTGGTGGCATTTGGCGGGAGGATTTTGGGTGAAGGTGAACCTAAATACTTAAATTCACCTGAAACTTTAATATATACCAAAGGTCGTCACCTTTACGGGTTGTATCTTGCCAAGGAATCCATCCGGAAAAACGGGTTTGTGATTCTGGTAGAAGGATACTTTGATTTTGCCCTGCCGTTTCAGGAAGGGGTGGGAAATATCGTGGCCTCGCTGGGAACGGCCCTGACTGAAAATCAGGTCCGATTGATGCGTCGGTTTCTGGAACGTCCCCAGGTGATTATCAACTTTGACCCCGACCGGGCTGGCCAAGCGGCCACCGAACGCAGCCTGGAACTGTTCCTGGAACATGGTTTCAAGGTCAATGTTCTCCACCTTCCCTCCAATGAAACCAAGTTTGACCCGGACACTTATGTTCGAACCCTGGGAGTGGATGCGTACCGCAAACAACTGAAGAACTCGCAACCATTTGTCGAATATCTGCTGGAACGGGCCAGCTTGGCCTACGACCTGCACCGCCCCCAAGGCAAAGTGGCCGCCGTCAATGACATTCTTCCCTTTCTGGCCCGGATTAAAGAACCGATTGAACGGGCTGTCTATGCGGAGCGGTTGGCTGACCGACTCAAACTGGATGATGCACTTATCCGGGAGGAACTTAAAAAGGCAGCCGCCGGTCAGCGGACAGCCCTTTCCCCCCAAAAAATCGAAGCAGTCGCAGCCATCCCCCCGGTGGAACGGCAGGTTTTACGCCTCATGCTGTCAGATTGGGAGTTTTGCAGGTGGGGGTTGGAACAACTTCCTGAATCGTTCACACACAAACTTGAAAGCGGTTTGCTCTTTCAAGCGGTCCGGAGACGGGTGGAATGTGGACAAAGCCTTGACTACGACGGTTTAAGTGCGCTACTCACCAACTTTCAATCTGAACAGGCCGCCCGTGAACATCCTGGTCAGCCCAATCTTTTCAGAACGCCTTCCAACGAAGCGGAAACATCACCTTTACATGCTGTCCTGGCCGAAATTCTTCTTGAGGCTGACCCACCGCAGGATGAAGAAACCAGGCACCAAGCCTATGCCCAACTGACCGCCGGCATTCAGGCACTTGAACGTCAGCAAATGGGTCGAGAGCAATCGCAACTGCAATTTGAAGTTGAACAGGCGCAAAAATCCGGTAATCAGGAGCTTGCCATTCAGCAGGCGATGCAAAAACTGGAAAAACTGCGCCGAATGAATAAACTCACATAGCTTGAGAATTGAGAATTGAGAATTGAGAATTAAGCGAAAGCCCCTGTCATCAGGCAATACAAGCTCTTGAGGTCAAGGCCGTTTAACGATCATTTCTGTTTGGGAGTTGATCGGTTCCCAATTCCAAATTCTCAATTCTCAATTCTCAATTCTCAATTCCAAGTGGGATCATGCCATTGAACGACGCCTATAACGACGATTTGGACAAGTACCTTGAATCCAGCAAAAGCAAGGATTACCTGTCCTACGATGAATTAAATCAACTTTTGCCGCCGGAAATCACCTCGGTTGAGGAAATCGAGGCCATTTTTGATGTTTTGGACGCCAAAGGCATCAAACTGGGTGAAAACGACACGTCTGACAAATTTCAGGCGTCCGCTGACGACGACAAAAAAGTTGAAGAAGTCGAAGAAGAGAACGAATCGTTGGATCTATCGGCCAGTCAGGACCGCAATAATGACCCTTTGCGCACATATTTGCGTGAAATGTCAGTGGTTCCGCTGCTCACCCGTGAAGGCGAAGTTGCCATTGCCAAACGAATCGAACATGGGTTGTTTCGCAGCCGCAAAATGATGGCCCGGTCACTGGTGGTGGCGGCTGAAATGCTGGCAATCGCAGAGGAACTGGAAAACCGGAAAATTTCCGTGCGGGATGTGATTGCCGTTCCCGATACGGATGAAATGCCCGCCTTGCTGGAGTCAGCCGAAGAAACAGCCGAAGAGGAGGAATTGCCCGCAGTCAGCGAAGACCTCCCCCAGGAGCCAACCCCTGCGGTTGTTGCCCCGAACAACAATTCTGACGGTGAGTCCCTTTGGTCAAAAACCCTCAAGTCCCTGGAAGAGGTTCGGACTGCCTACCAAGCGGTGCTCAATCACTTGCCCAAAGCCGAAGATGGGTCAAGAAAGACCATCCCGGCTGGCGAGCGCCGTAAACTGGCTGCCTTGCGGCTTTTTTTGGCTTCCAAAATCCGGGCCATCGAAGTCACTCCAGCCTACCATGAACGACTGGTGACGAAACTGAGGGAAACCGCCAAAGCGGGGCGGCTATTGCGCAAAGAACTGGAAAAAGCCCATCAAACCTTGGAGAGAGTTCAAGGGACTGTCCAGGAAAAAGAGACCCGCAAACTCATCCGCTTGGTTGAGCAGAAACAAGCTGACTTTGAACAAGTACACGCCACGACCCTGGTCGAGCTGGAGCGGACCTTTCAGGCTGTGGCGGCAGGCGAATATGAGGCCGGCTTGGCCAAAGCCGAACTCATCGAAGCCAACCTCCGGCTGGTGGTCTCAATTGCCAAAAAGTATGTCAACCGGGGGCTCCAGTTTCTGGATTTGATTCAGGAAGGCAATCTGGGCCTGATGAAGGCAGTGGATAAATTTGAGTACAAACGGGGCTACAAATTCTCAACCTATGCCACGTGGTGGATTCGCCAAGCCATCACCAGGGCCATTGCCGACCAGGCCCGTACCATCCGGATTCCGGTCCATATGATCGAAACCATCAACAAGATGATTCGGACTTCACGAGCCATGGTACAGGAACTCGGGCGGGAACCCAGCCACAAAGAACTGGCCGAGCGGATTGAAATGGATGAAGCCAAAGTCCGCAAAATCATGAAAATTGCCCAACAACCGGTCAGTCTGGAAACCCCCATCGGGGAAGAAGATGATTCTCATTTAGGCGATTTCATCGAGGATAAAGCCAGTCTTAACCCAACCGATGCCCTGACCTCAATTCAGTTGCGTGAATGTATTGACGAGCTGCTGAAAACGTTGACCCCGCGCGAGGAAAAAGTCATTAAAATGCGTTTCGGATTGGATCCAGGCACCTCCGAGCATACGCTTGAAGAAGTCGGAAAACATTTTGCGGTAACCCGCGAGCGGATTCGCCAAATCGAAGCCAAGGCCCTTCGTAAATTGCGCCATCCCTCACGCAGTCGCAAACTGAAGACCTTTCTGGGAGAAGCCAACTAGAGGAAGGACTGAGAACTGAGGACCGAGGATTGAGATTGTTGATTTGTGGGATGCTTTGCATTTCCAGTACCAGGTTATCACTCAGCCCTCAGTCCTCAGTCCTCAGTCCTCAGTCCTCAGCCTTTAGGAAGTTATGCCAATGATTCGATTTACCGCCAATCACCAGGACCTTTCCACCGATAAAGGGTTCCAGTTCAAGTTCTTTTGTGACAAATGCGGGAATGGGTACATGTCCCGGTTTCAAACCTCATTGACAGGCACGGCTGGCAGCCTCCTGCGGGCCGCTGGCGACCTCTTTGGCGGCTTTTTCCATAATGCCGCCAACAGTGCTTATGAAGTGCAGCGAGCCGTTGGCGGGAAAGCCCATGACGAAGCTTTTGAAGCAGCCGTCCAGGAAGTTCGTCAGCATTTCCATCAATGCACCCGGTGCGGCAAATGGGTCTGCCCGGAAATGTGCTGGAACCAGACTGCCGGACTCTGTGAGGACTGCGCGCCAAACTTTGAAGAGGAGCGGGCCGCCGCCCGAGCCCAGGGTGCCAGGGCTCAACTGCACAGCCTCGCCCACGAAGTGAAACTGGCAGATGCCAAGGATATCCTGAACCCGGCTCCAGCGACCTGTCCACATTGTCACGCGGCCACCACCGGCGGGAAGTTCTGCCCCGAATGCGGTCAGGCGTTGCATCTCAAGCAAACCTGTCCAGGCTGTCAGGCCGAGTTGAAAACCCAAGCCAAATTCTGCCCCGAATGCGGCACTAAAATCCCCGGCTGGGCTTGAACCCATTTGTCGGGTCTTGGGTTGGGGGGTTTGGATTTTATCCTTAGTTTTGGTCCTGGTTTTACCAATCCAGGGAGTTCATTTCCCCCAATTGTTATCCAAACCCAAGACCTGATACCCCAAAAACAAATTTTTCGACATAACAAAAATTTTTTGAAACACTTGTACTAATGTTATAGTACAATCAAACAACTATGAAGCCACTTTTTCATATCAACCCAACCGACCCCATGCCTATTTACGCACAGTTGGAACGTGCCATCCGGTTCGCCATTACCACCGGCGGTTTAAGGATCGGAGACCGGTTGCCAACCGTGCGGCAATTGGCAGTTGATCTCCGGATCAATGCCAACACCGTGGCCAAGGTTTATGCTGATTTGGAACAGGCTGGTGTGGTTGAGACCCGGCGCGGAGTGGGTACGTTTGTTCGTGAAACAAACGGCACCTTTGCCCGTCAGGTCAGAAAAGACGAGGACTTACGCCCTCTGGCGGAGCATTTTTTCGCCGATGCTGCCGCTCTTGGTTTCACAGTTGAAGAAGCGTTGGCGTTTCTTATCACTCACTTTGCTCAAGCACGCACGCACGGTTCCGGAACCGAACGGTAGGCGGGTTTCCGCTCTTGCTGTGTGCCTTACCGGGAGATTTCATTTATGGCAACCAACCAGGACCTCGTCAAATCTGCGGGTGCGCTGCAAAAGCCGAATAACGCCCGCATCAATGTGGTTTCGGGTTTACTGTTTACCGTCATGTTTGGCTGCGGTTTGGCCGTCACCATTGCCTTGAACAATCCGCTTGGGGTGATTGGCGGAACCCTGCTCGGTCTCCTGTTGGCACTTTCCCCCAAAGTTGCCAATCAGTGGGAGCGGGGGGTGGTTCTCAGGTTGGGCAGGTATTCCGGGTTGCGTGGCCCTGGCTTGTTTTGGGTCATACCTTTGGTGGATACCGTTTCCGACTGGATTGACCAACGGGTAATTACCACCAGTTTTGCCGCCGAACAAACCCTGACCGCCGACACGGTTCCGGTGAATGTTGACGCCGTGCTGTTCTGGATGGTGTTTGACCCGGAAAAAGCCGCATTGGAAGTCCAGGACTACACCCAGGCCATTAGCTGGGCCGCCCAAACAGCCCTCCGTGACATCATTGGCCGCACCTCTTTGGTGGATTTGCTGCGGGGGCGCGAACGGATTGAGGATGAGTTGCAAAAACTGATTGATGAACGGACTACTCCGTGGGGTGTGACGGTTCAATCGGTTGAAATGCGGGATGTGGTGATTCCGGAATCCCTTCAGGACGCCATGTCACGTGAAGCCCAGGCTGAACGCGAAAAACATGCCCGCATTATCCTGGGCCAGGCTGAAGTGGAAATTGCCCAGCTCTTCCAGGATGCTGCACGGGCCTATGAATCCAACCCGACGGCCCTCCACCTGCGCGCCATGAACATGCTTTATGAAGGTTTGAAGGAAAAAGGTGCTTTGATGCTGGTCCCCAGCTCGGCAGTCGAATCAATGGGGATGGGTGGCCTGCTTGGGGCCGCCGCCCTGCAACAGCAAGCCCTCACCCAGCAGAAACAAAACCAACCGCCCCAACCATAATCCCGCTTGGGCGGGAACGGGAAACCGCTTCCGCCCTTTCTTTTTCCCACAAAAATGAAAAGGAATGAAGCTTATGCGCTTTTCCGCCCTGTGTCACAGACTCCTCTGGGCTGTGTTGACCGTTACCTGCCTCACCATCCCAATGCTGGCTCAAACTCTCCCTGCCAGTCAGGAAAAAAAAGGAAAATTTCTGGTTTTCCTGAAAGGGCGTCCAGTCGGAACCGAAACCTTTACGGTTGGCCCCAATGAACTCAATGGCGAGGTCTCGCTTGATATGGGCATCAAAGTGCTTGCCAAAACCCATATCCTCTATCAGGAAAACAACCTGAAATTGTTGGAGGTCGAACAAAACAACTCCAAACTCACGGTTGATTGTTCGAAAAATCCGGTGGTGCTAACCGGTCCCGGAGGCAGTCGGACCATCAACGTTCCGCCCGGCACCATTCTGCTGGAAAGTGTTTTCATGCACCATTACCACACCCTGGTGGAGCGTTATGACCAACAAAAGTCAGGCAAACAAACATTCCAGGCCCTGGTCCCCAGTGCCGGGATGGTGGTGCCGATTGAAATAGAGCTGAAAAGCCGGCTGGAAACCCGAATCATAGGCCGCCAGATGCCCCTCCTGAAGTTTGACGCCAAGGCTTCGGGACTGCTCGATATTTTCATCACAACCGATGAAAATCTGAACATCCTGATGGTGGACGTTCCGGTCCAATCCTTTACAGCGGTGCGCGAAGGATTTGAAACGCTGCTTCCCAAGCCCGAACCCAAACTTGCCAACGATGCTTATGAAAGCCTGGACGTGTCGGTACCCTCCGGCGGCGGCGTGACCCTGGCCGGAACGCTGACCCTGCCTAAAAAAGGCAATAAACCTTTTCCGGCAGTCGTTCTGATTACGGGCTCAGGCCCCCAGGACCGGGATGAAGATACCCCTCCCATGCTCAACACCCACCTGTTTCGCCTGATTGCCGACAAGCTGTCCAGCCAAGGGATAGCCGTCCTTCGTTGCGATGACCGGGGCGTAGCCAAAAGTACCGGGGATTTCTCCCAGTTGACCCTTTCCGATTTGGTGGCCGACGCCACCGCGCAAGTCAAATACCTGCGAAGCCGCCCCGACATCAACCCCAAACGGATTAGCGTCCTGGGTCACAGCGAGGGAGGCTATGTGGCCCCCATGGTCGCGGCTGCCGACCCGGCCATACACTCGGTGGTCATTTTGGCCGGCCCCAGCCGCCCCCTGGATATGGTTATGGTGGAACAGCTTGCCTTTCAGGCGAACCATCCTGATTTACCCAAGGAAGTCCAGGATGTGGCCAAATCCCTGATTGAACCGACCAACCAGATGATTGCAGCCGTCAAAGCCAATCAGCCAAAAGAAAAGGATGGCAGGAAAATCGCCCAGATTGGCCGCCTGGTATGGAATTTCGACTATTTCCGGCAGCATTTCACCCACAATCCAACCGCCACCATCCGCAAGGTCAAATGCCCGGTGTTGATTTTGCAGGGCGAGAAAGACCTGCTGGTACAACCCTATCACGCGTTGGCATTGGAAAAAGAACTGAAACGGGCTGGAAACAAACAGGTGCAGGTCAAACTTTTCCCGTACCTGACCCACATGTACACGACCTTCCCCCACAACAACCCTGACCCGCAGGCAATGAGCAAAGTCAATACGGTGTCTGAGGATTTCCTTCAGGCGTTACTTGAATGGGGGGTAAAAACCTTTTAACTCAATCCCCGCCAAAAGTTAAAGGACGTACGGTCAGGTTGGATCGAACCTGACCTTTTTTCTTTTCCTCAATTCCAGGGACAGAGTACCTTGATTCCCTTTCGCCAATTCTGTTCGCTTGAACCTCCTCCTCCGGGTAACTCACACCAAGATGCTGGTTCTCCTGGTTCCGGGTTTCGGGTTTGCCATGAGCAACCATTGGTTGGGAAAGACCGGCATCTGAATTCGGGAAATTGGTTTTCACACCCGGAACCCAAAACCTGATTCACTGAACTCCATAGCCTGATGTGAGGCAACCTTAAAATAAACCTCAAGTTCAGGGGAGACAGTCCGGTTCCTCCCCAAACCTGATTCAAAAACCAAAATGGCTTTTTGCCCAAGAGTAAATTTTGCCCAATTTGAGAAAAGAGTGTCGATTTAGAAATTATGATATTTCATAATTTCTATTTAACAAATTCGTAATTTTTACAATATCAATTAAAACTACTTCTACACAAATCCATATATCTCATCAGATTACTTGAAAAATAGTAATAAATTTACTAAAATTCGTAATTCATTCATAAAAGGATTAACCAATGGACCAGGAAATCATTCAGGCAATTACCCTCTCAGCACTCCAGGAATCCGAATTGAAACCGTTGGTTCGGAACCTGGTTCACCGTATCGCCAACCTCACTGGAATTGCATTGGTTCGAATCTGGCTGACCGGCCTGGGAGACCACTGCTCCACCTGTTGCTTTCAAAAAGAATGCCCCAGTCAAACCCGCTGTCTTCATCTGGCTGCCAGTCAAGGGACGACACTTGCCCCAGGTACGGCAGACTGGTCTTCACTTGAAGGCAATCACAGCCGAATCCCCTTTCAGGTTCAAAAAATCGGGTATATTGGCAGTACCGGCTCAACCATTCATTTGGAGTCACTGGAAGGAGTTCCCTGGATTACAAATCCCGCTTGGGTTAACTCCGAAAAAATTACGAGCTTTGTTGGGCACCCGTTGATTGCCCGCGGCGAAATCATGGGAGTTTTGGCAATTTTTGCCCGGTTCCCCATTTCCAAAAACCAAAGCACCTGGCTCCGCACCCTGGCCGATTTTGTTGCCTTGGCCATCGCCAACCACCAGGGACACAACCACCTGAAGGAACAAATTGTCCGACTCGAACGCGAAAACCGGCATTTACAGGAGGAGCTTCAAGACCTGCAAGGATATGCCGAACTGGCTGGAACCAGCCCGGCGCTGCAAAAGGTACGTCAGCAGGTGGAGTTTGTGGCTCGGACTGATTCCCCTGCCCTGATTATCGGTGAACCGGGAACCGGCAAGGAACTGGTGGCCCGGCAACTTCATCGGCAAAGCTCGCGCAAGGACCGCTCCTTTATCAAAATCAATTGTGAAATTGCTCCTGCCGAACTTTTGGAAAAAATTTTGTTTGGGAGCGTTGGAGGGCAGTTTCAACAGAATGAAAGTTCAAGCCGGGTTCAAATGGCTGACCAGGGGACGTTGTTTCTGGATGAAATCGGTGCGCTCCCGATGAGTCTTCAGATTATGGTCAACCAGCTCGTACAGGAAGGCAGCATTCCAGCGCGAGGCAATCAACCTGCCCAACCGGTGAATGTCCGAATCGTGGCAGCCAGCCGCAAGAACTTACGGGATGAGGTCCAGGCCGGCAGGTTTCGGGCTGACCTTTATCATCGGTTAAGCATTTTTCCAATTGAAATTCCGCCTTTGCGGGAACGACCGGAAGACATTCCTCTACTTGCAAATTTCTTTATCGGACGGATTTGCCAAAAAAACCAATTCCCCCAACTTACCCTTTCGCCGGAGCAGGTTTTTGCATTATCTCACCGGTCCTGGGCTGAAAACGTGACTGAACTGCGCTCAGTGGTGGAGCAGGCTGTCACCCTGGGGCGAGGGGAAAAACTTCTTTTCGAATCTGGCCGCTCCCTGGTTCCCTCTTCTAGCAACAAGCCGGAACAACCGGAACTCCCCTTGGAATCACCACCACCTACTCATTCTGGTGAAAATAAAATCCGCCGGCAGGAACGGGAGAGCATTATGGCCGCACTCAGGCTGACCAAGGGAAAAATTTTTGGGCTGGGAGGAGCGGCTGAAATTCTGGGGGTGAAAGGCACCACCCTGGCTTCACGGTTAAAAGCCCTCGGAATTTCAAAAAAAGAATTTCGCCAAACGAACGGATGATATTTCAAGAAATACCAGGCAAGTATGATAGGGGTGTGAAACTTTGGTCAGTGGTGCTTTCCTTGACCCACCTTTTCTGTAGGCTCGCTTTGGTGACGGGACTTTAACACCTGACAATTGCTCCCGGCAGGAAAGTCTGCAATATCAGGAAAGACTGAAAAGGTGTATCGCTTCCGCCTTTGAGCTTTATCAAAGGGAGTTGTGACAGTGGGGTTCAACCCAAAATACAAAAAACGGGCTAGGTTGAGTGATTATTGACTTTAAAGATTTTTGAAGGGGAAAAAAGAAATGTGGTGGAGGTAAGCGGGATCGAACCGCTGACCTCTTGAATGCCATTCAAGCGCTCTCCCAGCTGAGCTATACCCCCACACGTCCGAAGACATTATTCTGTTTGGAAGGCCGGTAATGTAGCGGAAGACCGTGATTTCGTCAAGAGGGTTGTCCAAAATTTTCATCTTCTTTTTTCGAGGTTTCGGTTTTGACAGTCTGGTTGTACAGTTTCTGTTCCATTCTGAACCTCTCCGCAAAAGACAACCATGACCACACCCATGTTTCGCAAAGTTCTGATTCTGTCCGCCTCCGCCGGAGCCGGCCATCTGCGTGCCGCCCAAGCCATCGAACGGGCTTTCCTCGAGACCAATGCCGCCCAGGTGGTCAAGCATATTGATACCCTTGATTACACAAACCGCATCTTTCGTCACTTTTACGCCAAAGCCTATCTGGATTTGGTGAACGATGCGCCGGAGGTGCTGGGCTGGCTCTATGATGCACTCGACAAACCCTGGCAGAACGAACGAAGGCGGCTGGCCTTGGACAAACTCAATACCCGTCCTTTTGTCAAAATGCTCAACGAGGAAAAACCGGATATTGCGATTTGCACCCATTTTCTGCCTTCGGAAATTATTTCCTGGCTGACCGCCAAAGAACGGCTTCACTGCCCCCAGGCGGTGGTGGTAACTGACTTTGACGTTCATGCCATGTGGCTGTGCCATCATTACCAGCATTATTTTGTTGCCCTGGAGGAAACCCAGGTGCATCTTGAAAAGCTGGGAATACCAGCCGGAAAAATCACGGTTTCCGGGATTCCCATTGACCCGGTCTTTACCCAACAACACGACAAAACCACCATGCGGCTCAAACATGGGCTGGCCCCTGACACCACCACCATTCTGATTTCAGCCGGAGGGTTTGGGGTCGGCAATATTGAACGGATAGTCCGTCCCCTGTTGGAACTCAAACACCCGGCCCAGATTGTGGCTATTTGTGGAAAAAGCGAGGAACTGCGCAGCCAAATGGATGAACTTGCAGCCAAAATTCCGGTCAACCATCAGGTTCAACTGAAAGTGGTCGGCTTTACCAAAGTCATGGACGAATGGATGTCCGCCGCTGACATCCTGTTGGGCAAACCAGGCGGGCTGACCACTTCGGAGGCGCTGACCAAAGGGCTGGTTTTTTGTATCGTCAATCCCATACCTGGACAGGAAGAACGCAACTCAGACCATCTTTTGGAAGAAGGAGTGGCCATTCGGTGCAACAACCTTCCGGCACTGGCCTATAAAATCGACCGTCTTTTGGACCAGCCGGAAAAATTTACCCAAATGAAACAGGCGGCATTGGCTTTGTCAAAGCCTTTCGCCGCCCGGACCATTGTCGAAAAAATGTGTAAACTCAATCTTTCCTGAGGACTGAGGACTGAGTGTCAATCCTCTGAATATACAGTAATGTTTCACTGGAAAGTAATTTCTATTCTCAGTCCTCAGTCCTCAGTTTTGCCAATGATGCCCCGGCATTCTCCAAAGCCAATCCGGACGGCTCCGGGGCGCTCGCAAAAACCACGAATCATCACCTCGTCACCGTCCTGAAGAAACCTGCGTTGTTCTCCGGTTGGCAGGGTAATCGGTTCGGTCCCCCGCCAAGTCAGTTCCATTAAACAGCCTCGTGAATCCTTGGTCTTTCCGGATACAGTCCCGCTGGCCAATAAGTCTCCCGGACGGAGATTGCAGCCGTTGCTGGCGTGGTGGGTCAGCATTTGGGCAATGGTCCAGTACATATCCCGGAAATTTCCGCTTGAAACCCGATAAGGCTCACAGGCTTCCTCCCGCATTCGGACGGAGGAAAGAAACACCTCCAATTGAAGGTCAATGCCCCCCCAGGAGCGGTCGTTGGCAGAACTCAGATAAGGAAGTGGGCTGGGGTCGCCTGTCGGACGGTCAAACGCCGGAATCCGAAATGGAGCGAGGGCGTCCAACGTAACGACCCAGGGTGAAATGGTGGTGGAAAAACTCTTGGCCAAAAACGGACCGAGCGGCTGGTATTCCCATTTTTGCAGGTCGCGGGCAGACCAGTCGTTGACCAGGCAAAGACCGAATATATGGTTATCAGCCTCAGCTATTGAAACAGGGTGACCCAGGTGGTTTCCCTGCCCAACAAAAAACCCAACCTCCAGCTCATAATCCAACAGGCGACAGGGGCCGAACATCGGATTTTCGGCTGCATCATCCTTGGTTTGGCCGCTGGGCCGGTGAATCGTGGTTCCGCTTACCACAATGGAAGAAGCCCGTCCGTGGTATCCGATGGGAATATGTTTGTAGTTGGGCAGGAGCGGATTATCCGGGCGAAACATGCTTCCAATGTTGGTGGCATGATAAACCGAAGCATAAAAATCAGTGTAATCCCCAATTTCAACCGGCAATCTCAACGGGGTTCCCTGGCGTGGAACCAAATGCCGGGAGAGAAATTCCTGCTCCTGCCCTGAAACGCCTCCGACCCGCAACAACTGGCTTAAACGTATCCGCAGAGCCTGCGCATGTTCGGGTCCCAGCGCCATCAGCGGTCCCAGGGAAGGCACAAAACAACTTTGGGCCGCCCGGTCAGCCGGTCCTTCGAAAAAACCTGACTTCCAGCCTTCGGTAATATCCAAAATGGAGTCGCCAATAGCTACGCCCACCCTGGGCAATCCCTCGTTGAAAGGCGAATTAAAAACAGCCAGCGGCAGGTTTTGGATGGGAAAATCAGTCCCCGCCAGATTGGCGGACTCAACCCAGGACCGCAAACCAGGGTCATGCGTTTCGTTCAGATATGGATTCATAAAAGTTTGAGGTCTTTCAAATCAAAAATAGGTTCTTCAAAAGAACAGGAACCAAAGGATATGGCCAGGGTCTGGCGGGCAAATTGTAATTGCGGGGTATCCAGCCGGTGGGAAAGCCAGAAAACTCCACTGTCTTCAAAAGTGAAGGAGGGGGCGTTTTCCTCCTGAAGCAACTGGACAACCTCATTCACAGGTAATCCGAATTTCATAAAAGCCGCCCCCAAAAACACATTCAAAAAGCCATGCATGGTGCTGCTGGGGCTGTCTTTTTGATAGGTCAAAGGATGAATTGACCGAATTGGATGATGAAGCCCGGCGGTTGCCTTAAACGGAACCAGACAGGTGAGACAATGCTGCATAAATCCGGCAATTTCATTGGCAGGCGGAATCAAATCAGCAGTGACACCTCCGGTTCGGATTTTGGCCCGCGCATCAGCAGCAGCGATTTCCTCCACAAATTGGCGGGGTGCGGCGAGGGGAAACTCAAAGTAGGAAGCCAGTGATTTGGGTAAAAGCCTGCATGATTCTGCAATCTGGTCTGGAGTGGAAACTTTGATTTCGACTGAATCAATCACCCACGGACCATGTTCCCGTTGGGCATGGCGTTCATTGAAAGCCTGGATAACTTCAATTTCCGGGGTGGAACAAGGTGAGAGCAACGCACTGATCCGGTATTCACCGGCAGCGGTGGGTGGCACCGTTCCCGCCAAAGCCTGCTCAAATTCGGAGAGTCTTCCCACCGGCACAATAAACCGTCCCAGCATCCAGTTGTATTCAGAGGTGCGATAGCTGGCATAGTTGCGCACGCTGGTGAGCATATCCAACTGCGCTGGCGGAAACAGCCCCGCATAATCAATCAAACCATTCATTAATGTTCGTAAGGATTCCATAGTAAGAAGATTTTCAAACCGTAACCGGAAGCACCTGCATTATGTCCCAACCCTCAGGCCTGAGGCATTTACCCCACCAGGGTCCAGGTGATTTGTTCAATCCATTCCTCTCCACAAATCAGGGTGATTTGCATTGCATAGTAGGAATCCAACTGATTGACCCGGATTTGCAGGGTTTTTTTGCCGTCTTCGTTTCGTCGCAACCGTGGCACCACACTCATTGCCTCGTCGCTTTTCAACAGGTCACGCCAGCTTAATTTGTCCTTTGGTTTAAGGGCTACAATAGTAGCCCGTTCGGCTCCATCACTGCCTGGAACAATACAGGCCCGCACGATTCCCTGTTTGGCAGTGAATTTCTCCCAACCGGCAATGCCTTCCTTTTCCCCATTGCCCAGCTTGGCATAGATTTGGCGGCGCATGGCGTTGAGAGGGATGACCGGATTTAAAAGAATGGACTTCAGGTGATTTTGAGCTATCACCACCGTGTCATAGCTCAAACTGGTTTTGGGCTTTACCCCTTGGGCCAACGGTTTGTCACCGTCCCCGGCCCCAACCCAGGCAAAGCTCCACAAAACAAAACAGAAAATCAGAAAAGACCGAACCAGCATTGAAAATCCAGCTTTCCGGAACTCAGGAAAATTTGTCCTTTGCAGGATTGAGAGGAGCGAGACAATAACAGGGTTCAGGGTCTAGGGTCCAGGGTCCAGGGTTCAGGGTTCAGGGTTCAGGGTTCAGGGTTCAGGGTTCAGGGTTCAGGGTTCAGGGTTCAGGGTTGAGGGTTGAGGGTTGAGGGTTCAGGGTTCAGGGTTGAGGGTTCAGGGTTCAGGGTTCAGGGTTCAGGGTTCAGGGTTCAGGGTTCAGGGTTCAGGGTTCAGGGTTCAGGGTTCAGGG
>JAIBAN010000171.1 GCA_019695185.1 Blastocatellia bacterium
GACTTGCAGGAATTGCCGGAAGGCAGCTTGAGCCTGAGTGATTTCGAGGTCCAGTTTCAACGGCCCAAAACGAATCGCCGCATCTTCCTCGATATCGCCGTTCCAACCGGGATGTCGGTGTTGGTCTATATCAACAATCAGCAGGTTCTGACCGGCCCCATTCAGGAACCGATAGCGATTTTCAAAGGCCAGAAGGTCCAGGGCTCCAAGAATGCCTCGGCGACCTTCGTCCGGGCCATTTGCACCGGCACCGATTCATCGTTTCCCACTTTCCCGGCCAGGAATTAGGCCACCCCGAAACCCGCTGTCAAAGGCCGCCTTCTGGTGGCCTTTTTTCTGTTTGGGTCCGGTCCGGTGAGACAACCTGGACCCGTCCTCAACCCTCTCATGTGGTTGCCAGCCTCAATTTGCTTCGTTATCTTTTGCCAAATTCCCCTTCTGAAGGTCCTATGCGAACATTTTTCCTTTCCCTCTGTGTCATGACCGGTTTTCTGCTTCCTGTGTCGGCCCAAACTCCGACTGCCCCGACTCCGACCGCCAATGGCCCTGTCCGGCTCAAACTGGCTCACAAACAACAGGCTGCCTTCACGACCCTCTTGCAGGCGAAAACATTTGCCATGGGAGGGGTTGGTGTGGTCGGCACCACCTCCGCTGAAGAAAAAGCCTTTCGGGAATTGTTGGGAACCAAACAGTCGGTCGCCGTCTTCAACACCTTGTTGGAACAGGCCCAACCGGCAGGGAAAATCTATGCCCTGCTGGGTTTGTCTGTGAAAGACCAGAAAGCGTTTCTCAGTGCCAAAAACCAAATCACGAACCTGGGGAACATCCAGGTCATGTCCGGCTGCCTGATGGCAGACGAGCCCGCCCCCTCCCTGGTGGAAAAAATTGAGAAGGGCGTCTATTCGGTCACCTCGACCCACTAAAGGCTTGCCTGCAACTTGGAATTGGGCGGTACAGTCCTCGCTTTTGCCAGCCCTTCCCTGGCATCCTGCATGGCAAATTTCGGCAAAGTGTTCTCACCTTCCCAACCGGGAAAAATCCCCTTGGTGGTGCCCGTACAGCTCACAGGCGGCCAAAACCACGTCGAATTCCGCATACTCAGCGCCCCGTTCCGCCACCACCTGTTGGAACTGCTCGGTTTTGGCCAATTCCCGGCGCGTGTAGTCCAGCCACGCAGTTTGTTGCGCCGCTGCCAAATCTTCCCACTGAAGGAAAGCAGGGCGGACTGGCTCAGTGGGCGGGTTGAGATGTCGTTCATAGAGCGCAAACGCTGCCAGGTTCACGGTCATTTCGGCGTATTCCAGGCCGTGACTGGCGCATTCGCCCTGGTACTGGCCTGTTTCCCGCAGGTTTTGGCGAGCCCGGTCAATCCAGACTTTGCTTTGCTCATCAGAAAGCGTTTCCCAGGCTTTGGCGGCATCGGTTGGCTGGTACAGTCCCGGCCCTACGGCGACAGCCTGTTTGCGCTGGGCGGCGGTGAGGAGCGTTTGCTGGGCTGCCAGCGCGGTCCGGAGTACTTCCAGGTCCTGGGCGATGAGTTTGCGTTGGTAACCGCCAGGGTTGTGTATCGGTTCCGGGCGGGCTCCCAGGCGGTGGAGTTCCTGGACCAGGGTGGTGATTTCGGCGGCGAGGGCCTGCCGTTCGGGTTGCTCCGGGCAGTTTTCTTTTCCTATTGCCCTTTTGGGGTTGCTGAATTGTTGACGAGCCACAGGTTTCTTATCATCAACCTGCTTAACCGTTGGACCGTCTCCGGTTTGATGATGATTTCTGATACTAGAACATGTCATGCTTTTCATATCGGCGCTCCCAGCTTCCCTGCAACTGTTTGGGTTCACTGGAGTTGCGGCTGGCTGGGACTGGTTTTCAGTGGAAGCATGGCTGGAAACATGGTTGGAAGCAGCCCTGGTGCAACTGAACCGCAAGGCCCGAAACGCGGGATTCAGCCGATGCCGGTTCTGGCTGTCGTGGGTGGTTTCTAAAACCCCAATCGCCTCCAGGCGTTGGAGGATTTCCCGCACCCAGCGGTCGGATTTCCCGGCGATGTCGGCCAAATAATCCTGGTGGCAAAAGGTCTTTCCCAATTTCCGCGCCAGACTGTCCACTTTGAGGAGAAACAATTCTATCCAGGGGGGGAACCGGTACGGGTTGGCCGGATGAAACAGCCAGTCCCAGAACGACACAGATTCCGGTTTGGCTGCCCAGAAAAGCCGGTCTGCATCCGGGGAGCGGAAAAACTCCTGTTTGTGCCGTTCGCTTGGGCATTTCGCCGGGTTGTTGTTTTTGCTGTTGGTTGTTTTGGCAGGCGAGCTAACTCCTTGATTCACAATGATTTCTCCGGGCACACCACGGCCTGGGCGGAAGTGCTTTGGGGAGACACACTTCCTCCAGGCAGCGAGCACATTGACATGGACCAAATTTCGTTTAGAATGGTCGCTGTTTGAACACAAAAACCTTGTACCGCCAAAAGGCAGTTGTCAGGTTCCGAAATTGCAACAGGTTCCGGTGCCTATCACCTCCTTCCTACCTGCCGTGAGGCAGTTGCTCGGAAAGTAAGTTGGTCACTTTTTGCTGCACCTCCTTTCTTTTTCTTTTTCAATTCTGGTTGGTTGGTTTTTGTTCGGATTCGATTCGGTGGCATCGCCCGGCAAGGTTTCGCCACCAAACCCGCATTACATAAGACAGAATTAGAAAGGCCGCATGTCATGATTTTGAACATGCGGCTTTTTGTTTTTTTTTGGTTGGGTGTTGGGAAAAAAATGCGTGACAAACCAATGCACACCATCGGTTTGAATGAATTTTTGCTTGGATACGACGCTGAAGTACATCTCGCCCCCTTCGCAATACTGATTGCGAAAACCCGGCGACATGCTCTGACAGGGAAAAGGGAAATTTCCTGTGAAAACAGAAAAACTGGCATTGTCAACCTCCTTCCAATATATTTTGGCGGAGCGGTTGACAACTTGGCAGAGTTGCGTCCGGTGTTTCGCAACGATGTTGAGTTTTTTCACCAGTGCTACCAACACTGATGAAATCACATCCTACCGTGCTTCATTGGCCGGACGCAACCATGAACAGGTCCAATGTTCACGCCAAAAGCGTGAGCAACTGTTATGCCAACGGTTCGAGGTGCGGTAGCGGTGGCCGTTTTTTTTCGTTTTATTTGACTAAAAAAACCGATTGGAGAAAAAGTATAGTTGAACTATACTTTATTTAATAACATCGTGCCTGAATCAACGCAACCGTTTCTGAACGACCGTCAGCTTGTCAGTATCAGCATTGCCGCCCGACGCATGGGCTTTCACGTCATCACGGTCCGGAAGTGGGTCTATTCGGGTGAAATCCAATCCCAATTGGTTGGCAAAGTCGAAAAGCGCATTCCACAATCAGAAATTGTCCGAATTATGGAACATCGTCGCGGCGCAAAGAAAATTCTGTATGCACGAGGGGCCGACCCTCTGACTGCCGAAAGCCAGATGGTTGCGTTGCGGCAATGGTTCCTTGAAAACAGAAAAGACCAGTCCTGCGAGGAAATTTTGGAAATCGGACCGGCCTTTGCCGCCTTCGGGCAGAAAAAGTTTCTGCGCCTGCTCAATTTCATTGAAACGCGCAAGGTTTCCGAAATTTTCCTCTTCAGCAAAGACGCCATTGTTGACCATGCGGACCCGGAGGTGTGCCGGTTTGTTTTTGACTATTTTTGCCGCCACGTCGAAAGCTTCGGCGGTTTTGTCCGCGTCATTTCCGAACTCTAGTTTTTTGAATTTGCAAAAACATACTGAAAATTGTAGGATAATAAGGAAATTTATAGTGAGCAACGAAAACCACTTCCGAACTGCGGTGGCCGCGCGGAAATTAGCAGTTTCGGCGTCAACAATTCGCACCTGGATTGCGCAGCATCGAATCGAGTTTCTTGTGGTGGGAAAAGAAAAGCGGATTCCACAAGCGGAAATTGTCCGTACAAAACTTGAGCGAGGAGCAAAAATCGCCCTCTATGCCTGTGTGCCGCACCTGCGCCGGGCTGACTTGGACCGCCACGTAGCGGAACTGACTTTCTGGGCTGAAACACAAAGCCAAGGGGTACCCTATAAAATCTATGCGGAACTGGGGGTCAGCTCAAACACCCAAAGGCGAAAGTTGGACACCCTCCTCAACGATGTTGAGAACCAGAAAGTAGCTCGCATTGTTTGCCTCTATAAAGACTGTCTGTTGCTGGGCGATTCGTTTTTCCTGGAACAGTTGCTGGAACGTTCCGGGGTTGAGCTGGTTGTGGTGAACCCTGGTCGCACCTATGCGACGCATGCTGAGGTGGCTGCCGCCATGGCCAAAGTCTTTTCCCCTTTTCTTGATGAGGCTAACCCAAAAGCCATTAAAGCTGATTTGCGGAACGCTCTGCCCGGAAAAAAGGCTGATTGAAATTTTTTTTGGAGGGACCGCAACTTTTTGCCCTTCTGCGGGAAATAAGTAAAAAACAGATAATTTCGAGTTTGTCGCGTAACCAATTTTCAACCTGCGGATTGGCACTCGGTTTGCTTCTCAAACAGCGCACGACCAACCCCATTTTTTCGGAGGATTTATGGACTTTTGGAAACGATTGCGGCAGTTACGACAAAAGGGCGGTGGCGGCCTTGGCCTGGCGTTGTTCATCATTCTGGTGTTCATTTTATTGAGCCAGTTCGTGGCTTTGAGCCTGACCACTGCTGAAAATGCCCGCGTGGCCAACTATCAGGTGCGGCGGAGTCTCTGCCTAACTGGGTTTGAGGCTTCAAAACCGGCCTTGCAATCCGCGATTCGCACCCTATACAAAACGCGAATTTTCAACGCCAATCTCATGATGTACCCGGATGCAACGGATTCAGGCGGTGGTGGCCCCATCAAAAATGGGGCATCCAAAGCGGCTGCCCCTGCCCCTGGCAGCCTCACGGAATTCACTCAAACGGTGTCAGCCCGGAACGCTGCCGGGCAACCGCCCTTGACGCTCCAAGAGGCGCACGCGCTGCTGGATATGGATGGCTCGGTGGCCCCGAATTCGATTTCGTTGCTGCCGCCTACTGTGACGTTCCCCAACCCATCAGACCAGGCGGCCTACGACCGGTTGAGGGCCAAAATGGAGAGAGTTTCCGCCGCTGCGACATTTACGGCAAGAGTTGCTCGCATAATGCGTGCGCCTGCTGCACCCGGACTGACACCGTGGGAATATGTGGTACTCATCCGGGTCAAAGCCGTGACGCAGGAAAACACCACGCCAAATTTACCGGACCAACCTCCTGCGCCCAACGCCGAAGCGACACCCGCCTGGCGACCCAACTACGGCAGCGAATTGACGAAATTTGCAGCTAAACTGAAGGCTGCCGGTGGAACCGGTGGCGGAACCGGCGGCGGAACCAGCGGGACGTTCACGGCTGCCGACGACCCCAAATGCCCGTGCAACCTATTCCAGTGCAATCAGCCCGGCACCCACCTGGAATTCCAATTTGTGGATACTGACGGCCAGCCGGTTTGTCTGGCGGTTCCGAACGACGCTGGCGCAGCGCCCCCCACGAGCAAAATCCCATCCAGTGCGAGCGGAAAATGGATCGCTGCTGCGGATATCAAAAATGAGGCCGGCAATTTCAAATATTTGTTCGGGTACGACGGCTATACCGACGCGAAACCCGACACCCCGCCCACTCCGGGTGTGACCGGCCCGCAACCGCCCAGTGGTGGCCGCATTCTGGGACGCTATTCGGGGAAATTCCAGTTCGAGGCCAAAATCAGATTTGCCGGAAACGGTGGCAATCCGCCGCCGTTGCCGCCGCCGCCAACGGAATTGCTCGGCACACTTGAAGTCCCCCCTGACAGTTCCACAGGCCCAGTGTGCTATACTATGCACGGATACGCACCGAAACTGGCTCAGGCCACTGGCACCGATTACGTGACTGAGTTTGGAACCCAGATTGTGGTGGCCGATTCCTGTAGAGGGGCCACAGGTGTTGGGTCAGTAGCAGGGGCAGATCACTCAGCATTAGCCATGAGGGAAATTTTGGCGGCTCAAGGAATGATGGGTCTCATGTGGCTCAGATTTGGCTCGCCGACGGTCGGGGCTGCTGACAACCGCCCGATTTTCACAACGAATCTCAGACCAAACCAGTATGCCCCGTTGCTCAATCCACCACCGCCTACTACACCCAATTGGGGGCAAACTCTGCCGCCCAGCCTATTCCAGACCCAGATTGCGTTTGGCCCTGTACTCCAATCGGCACAGCCTAAATATCTGGAGTTAAGAACTTTAGGAAGGCAATGATGCAACGCTTTTTAATGGTTTTTGCAGTTTTGTTGGGTTGGGGAGTTCTGCTCCCCAGCCAATTTTTCCAACTGGTCGCCCGCGCCGAGCCCGATTGGGAAAACCTGCCGGAAATCGTTGTTACTACTACGCACGACAACGGTGACAACAGTTCACCGTTGGCTGGGTCGTTCCGGGCTGCAATTCAACAGGCCAACCGGGAAGGGGGGCAAAGGCGAATTATTTTCCGAATTCCCGAGGCTGATTCTAGATACGACCCAAAAACAGGCTGCTGGGATATGGACGTAAAAATCGAGGTCAGGTTGACTGCTGATCAGATTTTTGTGGATGGGTTTTCTCAAAACGGCAAACGAGCAATCGTGTTTGATGTGGCCACTACACTCCCCACTTCAAATTCGTATTTATTTCATATGCCTGGAGTTTCTGATTGTTGGATAAGGGGTTTGGTTATCATTCAATCTAGTTTTGCACCTGGATTTCTGGATAGTGGTGCTATACTTATGTCCTTTACCGGAAAGGGAGGCTCCTATCGGAATAAAATCACAGACAATTATTTTGGGGTTGCGCCAGATGGAGAAACCTTCCTTGGGGCTCCTTCTTACGCAATCAGACTGTGGTCTGGTGGGAATAACCTCGTAGAAAACAACCTTCTCAACGGAACCCGAGAAACAATTAGTGTTTTCTCTTCAGGGAATACTATTCGTAACAATCTTTTGGGGACTAACTCGGATGGAAAAAAAAGATTGTTGACATCTACTATCAGATCATTTTTCGATAACACTATCCAAACCAGCATTGGTTTTCGTGGACTTGCGACAGGAAATCTAGTTGAGGCAAATACAATTGCATGTACTGAAAGTGGGGGGATTGGCCTAATCAATATAGGCTCCGTTGCATTCGTTCCCACCGAACCCCAAGCAGGCATCCGCAATACTTTCCGCAACAACCGGATTGGCATTGGCCCCAACGGTGAAAACATCGGCCCGCCCGCCGGGAAATTCGCCGTGGGCATCTACGCCAGTACCGGCGATACGGTTGAAGGGAATACAATCGCCAATTTTGACGGCAGCGGGATTCTGATTCGGGACTCGGTAGGCAATTCGGCGGAACCGGCCCAAATCCGAAACAACATGATCAGCAATTGCGGGATGGGCGTGCAGGCCGCCTGGACCAAAACGGCGCTCGTGGAAAACAACCAGATCACGAACTGCAAAGCGGGCGTGGTGGTCAACCAAGCCCTGCTGGACTGGACCACAGGGGAGCGGACGCGGGTGGAAAACCCGTTTCGGATTGTCCCGACGGTTGGGGTAACGGTCAGCCAAAATCGGTATGCAGGAGTGACCGGCCCCAAAATCGCGTTGACGGAGAATGCCGGGGCGGTGTTCGGGGACGGCTATACGCCGAATCTGCGCACGGTGCCGGGGGAAGGCCCCAACCATTTCCAGCCAACCCCGACGATGGCGACGGCGGTGCGTGCTGCGAGCGGGGTGGTGACGGTGACGGGCACCACGGTGGGGGCCGGTCGGCTGGAAATTGCAGCAGTGACGGCGAACACCGTGACCCCGGTGCTGACGGCGCAGGTCAGCGGAGGGCCGTACTCGGTGCAGATACCGGCAGACAAGGCGGTCGGGCTGCAACAGGTGAGCGCGACGGTGACGGTCAACGGCGACACGAGCGAA
>JAIBAN010000080.1 GCA_019695185.1 Blastocatellia bacterium
TAAGAAAAAAAGAAGGCAAAAGGTGGAAACAGGACAAAAACCTGTCGTTTACCTTTTGCCTTTTTTGCCGCGTAAACGCGGAACTCCAAACTGCCGCCTGAAGGCGGAACTCAGAACTAAAACATTTTCCACCACTTCTTGGATTTGCCGTCAGCGGATGATGGTGGAGCCTGAGGCGCAACCGGCGGTTTTTCTTCAGGTTCGGGCGGGGGCGGGGCAGAGGTTAAAATCATGGTCGGGGCCGGGTCAAAGGCGATTTCAGCGGGTTTGGCCGGAGTCATTCTCACGCGTTTCCAACCATATTTTTCAATGATTCGGCGCACCTGAGCCTGAAACTGGGCACCTTTTTCCGGGTTGACCATCCGGACATAGTTGGCAAATCCAACCACTGAGCCAATCACGTCAGGCGAAGTTCCCCACCGTTTTCCTTCCGGTCCATCCTTTTCAATCTGAAACAGAATCGCCCGAAATTTTTTCAGAACTTCCCGGGCAAGGTTTAATTTTTCGTTGACGATAATACCCGTGACTTCCTGCTGGTCGCCTTTGCGGAGCACCCGTGTTTTGGAGGGGTTGATAGTGAAGCCCTCATGAGTCACGATGGCTGCCAGTCCTTTGAGGACATTGCACAGATTGCGGGTATTGGGTCCGGAGGCCGAAAATGTCAGGTCGTCGGCATAACGGGTGTAGGCAAACCCGTGTTTCATCGCCAGTTTGTGGAGCCGGGCATCCAGTTTGCGACACAGGAGGTTGGTAATGGCCGGGCTGGTGGGGGCACCCTGGGGCAGTCGCCGTTCGGAAAGCCCGACAAAATACCGTTCGCCGTCCAGTTCGACTTCCTGGGTGTCGCGTTCGGTGCAGAGCAGTCCAAAAACCGTAGCGGCGGCTTCGGAATACCCCAACGATTTGAACAGACCTTTGACCCGCTGGTAATGAACGGATGGGAAAAAATCCTTCAAGTCCACATTCAGAATCAGGTCGGCTTTGAGATGGGGTTGGGCATTGGTCACAATGGAATGTCCGGCCAAAAACCCATGAGCGGCAGGATGAACGGGAACCCGCTCCAGAATGGTTTGGAGCACCCACTCCTGCGCGGCTTTCAAATATGGTTTGGGGGCCGAAATAATCCGCACCCCGCCGGTTTTCTTCGGAATCTGGAACCGGACGTAATGGGAAACACGGGATGTTTTCCGGTCAAAGGCCAAAAATCGCAGGCGCGGAACCGAAAGATTCATTCCCTTGGCAATTTCTTCCGGCGTGGTAAATCGTGGCAGGGAAAACTTTTCCAGCCGTCCCTGGTTGCACTCGGTCTGATTCAACCCGCCTGAAACAGTCTCGCCTAAAAATCCGATTTCCTTTTGTTTTTTCTCGTTCCAGGCTGCCGCCCGTTGCTGTCGGGCCAGTTCGCGGCGTTGCTTGTTTTCAAGCTGTTTCCGGCGTGATTCCTCAATCCGCCGTTTGCGCATCTCGCGCTTGAGGGCTTCTTCGTTATAGAGGTGCCGGTTTTGCTGATGAACTTCCGCAATCTCGCGCCGGATTTCGGTTTCACGCCGGATTTCATCTGCCGGGTCATGGGGCATGACTCCCGCAGCGGGCCAAAAACCAAGCCGAATCATTTCATCCAGGATGAATTCCTGGCGGGAAGTGCGCCGAATCTGTTCGTAAAGCTCCTGCCGGGTGCGGGGACGGTCCATAAATTCATTTGCGATTTACCATTTGCGATTTACCATTTGTTGCCTTTTGCGGATTGCAACTCACACACCGCAAATGAAGCAATAGCAAATCGCAAATGGTAAATCGCAAATGAAGTGAAACGGACAATTGCCTGTAACCGGATACCTTCGAAAACTCTCAGGACCGGACTTGCTCAACTAAAGCTTCACGGGACCTGGTATTGAACATTTGGTTGTCGAAAGCCACACCGGAATTTCGATACCAGGTCCTGTGAAGCAAAGTGACGAGCAGGCCGGTGACGCGTGCTCAGGCTATGTGCAAGGGCGGCGATCCACCGCCCGGATTGCAAGGGTTTTTTCAGGGTCCAGGAGCCAGGGTTCAGGGTTCAGGGTTTTCAATCCAAGAGGTTGGAGTGGAATGAAAATCGTAAGGATTCTTAATTCTCAATTCTCAATTCTCAATTCTTAAAAACCCTGAACTCTGAACTCTGAACTCTGAACCTTCGCTTTCAGGCAATCGCCCGTTTCTGACTGGTCTGGCGAACATATTGCATTCGGAGAGCCAGCATATGTTCGCAGGGACCTTTGAATAACTTGTTGAATTGATACCAATTGCAGGTGCAACTGGCGGGCAGCATACGTTCGTCCCGGTCAATTGTCAACTCAGGCTCAAAGGTCTGCTGAGTGCCTTTGACGGTGCCCCGCAGCACCAGATTCCCTTCGTTGTCGGCCCGCTGACTGGTGATCCGGATGGCGTTGTGGACCAGAAATTCGGTGGCACTCTCTTCGCGTTCATTGGCAAAACGGAGCTTGTGCATGGGCAACAGGTCGCGGCTCAGTTCGCGGGCGCGATAGACGTTTTTGTTGAGGTCAAACATGGTGCGTCCTGCCTGAGCATAGGCCGAGAGGGCACCCAGCACCGTGGCCCGGTCCAGACTCAGCCGCTCCGCCAGTTGACCGGGGTCGGCAAACCAATTTCGTTTGAGTCCTTCAAACACATATTGTTTGGTGTAGTCGTCAACTTCGGCGCGGGGTGCCAGCAAATCAAAATTCCCGGCCCGTGACCAGTCGTTGGCGGTCCAGCCGGAAAGCCCCAGAGTAAAAGACATATCCCCCAGGTCAGCCACATAAAACGAGGGCAGCCCGGTTCCCAACAGATGCACCCGAAACGACCGGGTCAGCGGAATCAACCGCTCCAGAATATGAAGCCGCCGCCGTCCCCAGACCCGCACGGTCTGGGTTTCCTTGCCCAGATAAGGCGAACGGGGACACTTGATTTCCGTGCCCCAGGGTTCGAGCACGATTTTGACTGGTTCACCCGGTGTCAGATGATAGCGCAGGCTGCGCGGGCCGAATTTCTCTTTGTGCCGCCGCAGGACAAAACAAAGGTTGTGCAAATCCATCGGATGGAGGTCAAAGACTGTGGCCGGCAGTGACATGGCCGAATTGACTTGCAGGAAGCCCCGGACCCAACTGTCGGGCAAATCAATTTTGACTTCCTTGAAATCACTTTCCCCGGTCGTTTGCACTTCAAATCCGGAAGGGTCAATTTCAAACCGGGTGGTTTTGTAGCTCCGGATTTTCTGGAATTCCTCATACAGCGCCGCCGAGTAATCAATATTGGTTGTGCCGTAAGCGACTTCCTTGACGTTTTGAAAGACCTCAAACCCGACTCCCAGCCGCCCGTAGCTGGATTCGTCTTCGCTGAAACACTCGAAAAAAACCTCATCCGGGTGAACCGTTATCACCGGGTCAAGCACGTACCAGATATCCCGTTCTTTTTGGTACAGGTACTCAAAGAAACCCCGCTGGGCGCGGTTGTAGGAATCCCACCGGGAAGAGCGCCGCTTATACAACTCAGAGAGTTCTTCGTTCAGGGTTTTGAGACGGTTTCCTGCCTCCCGCCGTCTGGCGGCGATGGCCTCCCAGTCAAGTTGCTCGTGCTGGGCCAGCCATTCTTTATAGGCCGTGCGGTCTTTGGGCTTAAAGCGCAAATCCGAAATCACGACGTCATGCAAGGCACTGATGGCTTCCCGAAAGGCCACATGCTGGCGGAGTTCGCCGACAAAAAACGTCGGCTGGCGCTTGAGGTCCGGAGAAAACGACATCCGGGTGGAATGGGAAAAACTTTCCACCGATGAATTGCCACGATACGTGTAGTCGAACAGCATAAGCACGAGGACCAGGGTTCAGGGTTCAGGGTTCAGGGTTCAGGGTTCAGGGTTCAGGGTTTCGAAACCTAAAATTTGAGATTTGGATTTGAATTCTCAATTCTCAATTCTCAATTAAAAGTCCCCAAACCCTGGTTACAGCAGTTTTCCGCGCAAAACAACCAATGCAACGGAAAAATAAATGATCAGACCGGTCACATCAACCAGGGTTGCGACAAAAGGGGCTGAAGAAGTGGCCGGGTCCAGGCCCAGTTTTTTCAACATAAAGGGGAGCATCGAACCGGAAATGGTGCCCCACAAAACCACGCCAATCAAAGAAAAGAAGACGGTCAAGGCAATATAAAACCAGTGGGGACCATAAATTGTTGAGAAAAGAGACCAAATGGCAATTCGTAAAAAACCGATTCCGCCCAGAACTGCTCCCAGAATCAGCCCTGAGATAATTTCCCGATGCAGGACCCGCCACCAGTCGCTCATTTCCGCTTCGCCCAAGGCAAGGGCGCGAATGATGAGCGTTGCCGCCTGGGAGCCTGTGTTGCCGCCGCTGGAAATGATGAGAGGCACAAAAAGAGCCAGCACAACGGCTTTGGCAATCTCACCCTCAAAATATCCCATGGCTGTGGCGGTTAGCATTTCACCAACGAAGAGGACCACCAGCCAGACAGCCCTTTTTTTCACCATGGAGAGCAGCGGAACGGACATGTACGCATCGTCCATCGCTTCCACCCCGGCGAGTTTGTACACATCTTCGGTTTGTTCTTCGACCAGGACATCGAGCGCGTCATCAACCGTCACAAATCCGACTACCCGTCCGGCGTCATCCGTCACCGGAACCGCCAACAGGTTGTATTTGGCCAGAATGCGGGCCACTTTTTCCTGGTCATCCAGGCAATTGACCGAAATCGGATATTTCCGCATGACGGCGCGAACCATTTTTTGCGGGTCGGCACAAACCAGATCACGGAGCGAAACGGCTCCCAGCAAATGGGAATTGTTGTCCACCACATAGGCTGAATAGACAGTCATCCGTTGCCGACTGGCCAGACGAATCTGGTCCAGGGCTTCGGCCACCGTCATGTCAGGCTGGAGGTGAACGAACTCGGTGGTCATGATGCCACCAGCGGAGGTCGGCGGAAACTGAAGCAAAAAGCGGATGTTTTTAATAATGTCAGGTGGCAGAAAAGGGGTAATCCGTTCGCGGGCCAGCTGGTTCATACGCCGGATGATGTAGGCCCGTTCGTCGGAGGAAATCTGGGTGAAGATTTCCGCTGCCCGTTCCACTTCGATGGATTCCAAAATCGTGTGCCGCCGCTCGCAGCTTGGTTCATTGAGAATGGCCACGCTCTCCTCAACCGGCAGCATAAGAAAGAGCATGACCGCCTCTTCAAGCGGCAATTCGTTGATAAGTTCAGCGGCATCAGGGGCTTTAATGGTGTCAATGGCTTCGGCGATGCTTTGCGGATTGGAGCGCACCTGCTTCCGGAATTGATCAAGAAGTTCAGGTGTCATTGTGTTTTTTTGTTTCATCCGCCACCCCTCCTCAGACTACGGTTTTGATTTCACACTCAGGACATCATGACTTTTTGTACCTCAGCCCTCACTGCTGCTTACTTGGGTTGATAGGTTGAAAAAACACTTTCAGCATTGGCATTACCGCCGCAAATCAACGCCACTGGACAACGGGAACCTGATATTTTTTCAGGAAAAGCTGTCATGGCTGCAATGCTGGCAGCCCCTGCCGGTTCGACCAGTTGGTTGCATTCAACCCATAAATACCGCATGGCCGCGACCATTTGTTGGTCCGTCACCAGCAGCACCTCATCCACATATTTTTGAGCAAACCACAGGGTGCGTTCTGAAACCATCCGAGGAGCCAGGGTTTCCGCAATGGTGGCCAGTCCGGGCAGTTCCACCAGTTTGCCGGCTTCCAGGCTGGTGGTCATGGAGGGTGCTCCCACCGGTTCAACGCCAATGATGCGCACCTCTGGACGGGATTCTTTAATGGCTGCCGCCACGCCCGCCAGCAACCCGCCGCCGCCGATGGCCACAAACAGGACATCCATTGCCGGGAAATCCTCCAGGAGTTCCAGTCCTAGCGTTCCCTGACCCTCAATTGTGCCGACAGCATCAAAGGCATGGACGTAGGTCATGCCATTTTCCCGGCTCTGTTCGACGGCTTTGCGGTTGGCGTCGTCCCAGGCCGCGCCATGCCGTAAAACCGTGGCTCCCCAGCGGGTCACCCGTGCAATCCGGTCGGCTGTGGCGGTTTCCGGCAGGTACACCACGGCTGGAATTCCCAGGTGCTGTGCGCCATAGGCCAAGGCCACCCCGTGGTTGCCGCCGGAAGCCGTAATCACACCCCGCGAGCGTTCTTCAGGAGTCAGTTGGAGCAGATTGTTAAAAACACCACGAGCCTTGAATGACCCTCCAACCTGGAGGTTTTCCAGCTTGTAGCGAACCTGCACCAGTCCATCCTGGTGGGCCGCAGGAAGCGGGAGCACCGGTGTCTGGCGCACGTAAGGACGAATTCGTTCACGGGCCGCGTGGAAATTGTCAACTGGGATATGAAAGGTCATGGAAGATTTTGAGACTTTTGGTTTGCCCCCGGATTTCATGGGGGAGGATTGTACCCTCAAAATGGTTCAGCCGGGCAGGACGTAGCGACTTTTGGAAAACCCATTCTGCATCAAGTCCACGTCAACGTTATCATACACTGTGCCTGCAAGAGGCGCGTAAAGAAAATTATCTGAGCGGATGTTAGGAAATTTGGGAAATCACATTTCCCAAACACGCTCTGAACCGCAGAAATCGGAAAGTGTGCCGACCAACCTGTCATGCGTGACCGAAGTGCAGACAGGTAGGTTGACCTTCAAAGAAAAGCAGACTGTGCTATGCTTGGCATCTCTCCATCGAACCAACCTCTGGCCATTTGCGACGGCATCCAGCCGGTAAGGAGTGTCAAATCAATGAATCAACCATCATCGCTTGATTTCAAAGTGAATATTGACCACATCATAACGGAGGACGACACACCCGTGGATAACCTGCCTTCGGAAAAACAACAACGGTTGCTCACGGAACCGCTTCATGCCAATTGGAGCGGCCCCGGCGCGGGGCGTTCCTATCTGGTTGCAGCCAACGTGGGCATTTTTTATATGACCAAAGCTGCACCGATAGTGCCCGATGCTTTTCTCAGCCTTGATGTGGAAATCGCCGAGGACTGGTGGGAAAAGGAAAACCGGTCTTATTTTATTTGGGAATTCGGTAAATCCCCTGAAGTCGCTATTGAAGTCGTCAGCAATCGGGTTGGCGGTGAAGCCGATGCCAAGAAAGCCAAATACGCCCGGATTAAAGTTGAGTGGTATGTGGTTTTCGACCCGTTGCGGCAAGTCATGGAAGATGTTCTGACGGTTTTTAAGCTCAAGGATGGAGCTTACGAATTGCACGCATCTGCCTCCGTCGAATCGGATTGGTATTGCCTGTTGCCATCCGTCCCGCTTGGTTTGAAATTATGGGAAGGCGAATACGAAACCAAACAGGCACTTTGGCTGCGCTGGACGGATGTGGAAGGCAATCTGATTCCAACCGGTAAGGAAAGCACTCTCGCCGAACGCGAAGCCAAGGAACGTGAGCGCGAAGCCAAGGAACGTGAGCGCGAAGCCAAGGAACGTGAGCGCGAGGCCAAGGAAGCCGCACTGCTCAAAGCCGAAAAACTTGCGGCGAAGCTCCGGGAATTAGGAATTGACCCGGAAAAGCTTTAGGTGTCTTGCGCGGAAATTGACCTGCCAGTTGGTCTATCGTGAATGGTAAATGGTGAAAAAACAGGTTTTATAACCATTTACCATTCACAACAAGCACGGGAGGAACGCAACCTGTGTCCGCAAGGCTTGTTTAACCTTCGTCTTTAACCTGCACCACGAGCAATGCTGCCACGAGCATACTGGCACCGCCCAGCATGACTACATAGAGCGGGTTGTTGTGGAAAACATGCTCCACCAACGGCTGAAAGGTCAGGGAGGCCAGGATTTCGGGAATCACAATGAAAAAGTTGAAAATCCCCATATAGAGGCCCAACCGTTCCGGGGGCAGCGCTCCGGCCAGAATCGCATAGGGCATGGAAAGAATTGAGGCCCAGGCAATTCCGACGCCGACCATAGTCAGCAGCAACATTTGCTGGTCGTGAATGACATAAACCGAAAGCAGGCCCAGCCCGCCACACACCAGCGAACCGGCATGGACGGCTTTGCGGCCAATTCGGGATGCCAAGGGGGGTAGGGCAAAAGCCACCGCAAAACAGACAATCGAGTAAATCGAAAAGCAAAAACCGGCCCAACTGGTGCCCTTGTCATAGAGTGGCGATTCCGGACCACTGGCTCCAAAGACATGCCGCGCCACAGTTGGGCCAAAGAAAATCCACATGCAGAACAAGCCCAGCCACGTGAAAAACTGGACCGCCGCCAAGCGCCACATGGCTTCAGGAATATGGGCCATGCCTTCAAAAATTTCCTTGAAGAGGTTACCGATAAAGCCGCCCAAACCTTCCTTGGAGCGTTCCTTTTGAAAGGCTTCCAGGTCTTCTGGCGGGTACTCGTTTGAAGTGAAAATCGTCCACAGAACTGCCAGCAAATAAACCGCGGCTCCCGCCTGGAATGAATAGGTGACTGCCAGGGGCACCCCGTTGGCGCTCTTCCCGGTGATGCCCAGATTGGTCAGAATCAAAGGCATGGCGTTGGCAAGCGAAGCACCCAACCCGATGAAAAAGCTTTGCATGACAAACCCGGTTGTGCGCTGGGCCACGTTCAGTTTGTCGGCGACAAAAGCGCGGAATGGTTCCATGCTGATATTGTTGCTTGAATCCAGTATCCACAGGAGCACCGCCGCCATCCGCACGTTTGGCGAATTGGGCATGAGGAGCAAAGCCACACTTGCCAGCACTGCACCAATCAGGAAGTAAGGCCGCCGCCTGCCGAGGCGGGTCCAGGTCCGGTCGCTCAAGGCTCCAATCACGGGTTGAATGAGCAGTCCGGTCATCGGGGCAGCCAGCCACAGGAGTGCCAGTTCGTCCGGTTTGGCTCCCAATTTTTCATAGATGGGGCTCATGTTGGCCATTTGCAGGCCCCAGCCGAACTGGATTCCAAAAAAACCGAAACTCATGTTCCAGATTTGCCAAAAGGTGAGGTGAGGCTTTTTCATAATTGAGAATTGAGAATTGAGAATTGAGAATTATTGGCTGCACTCCGCAATTTCCGCCTACACCCTTGAAATTATTCGGTGTTTTCCGGCTGGATTTCGGTTTCAATCGGTTGATTGGTAACGACTTCCGAAGCGACCACCGCTGGCTCCGTCAATGGTTCGGTTTCGGAATCGGAATCATCCATTTCGGTTTCCTCGGTGGCTTCAGCTTCGGCCTCCTCTTTGGGCAAGGGAACCGTGCGTCCATAGAGTTCTGTCAGCTTCTTGAGTCGTTCCACCATTTGCCAGGTTAAATCGTCAGCCTGGTACCGCCATTCCCAATTCCCCTTGCCACTGCCGGGCAGGTTCATGCGGGCAGTTGAATCCAGCCCCAGCACATCCTGCAATTGAACCATACTGATGTCTGCCACCGAGGCCCAGGCGGTGCGGATAAAGTCCCAATGGATTTCTTTGCCCTTGGTATTGAGGTATTCCAGGCAAAACTGTTGCTCTCTTTCAACCTGTTCTTTGGTTCGGGTGGAGCTTCCTCCGGCGCTGCTGTGAAACCAGCCCACGGCGGTGTCATTGTCGTGGGTTCCAACATAGACCACACAATTGGGCAGGTAGTTATGTGGCAGGTCATGGTTGGTGGCGTCCGAACTGAACCCAAACTGGAGAATCCGCATTCCGGGAAACTCGAATTCATCGCGGAGTGCCACCACATCAGGTGTAATGACGCCCAAATCCTCGGCAATAATGGGCATATCAGGAAACGCAAGCCGCAGGGTTTGAAACAGGTCGCGCCCCGGCACCTTGACCCAGCGGCCTTTTTTCGCGGTCTTGGCACCAAATTTGACCTCCCAGCAGGCGGCAAATCCCCGGAAATGGTCCATCCGGATGATGTCCACGAAATCGAGCACGCTTTTGACACGGGCAATCCACCAGGCATAACCCGTTTCGTGCATCGCTTCCCAGTTGTAAAGCGGGTTGCCCCACAATTGCCCGTCCTTGCTGAAGTAGTCCGGCGGCACGCCGGCCACCACGGTGGGCGTGCCGGTGGCGTCGAGTTTGAAACATTCTTTGGCACACCAGACATCTGCTGAATCAAAGGCCACAAAAATCGGAATGTCGCCAATAATCCGAATTCCTTTTTCCACGCAGTATGTCCGCAGAGCTTTCCATTGGCGGAAAAACAGGAATTGGGCGTATTTATGGGCTTCGACCGAATCGTGAAAGGTGGCACGGGCTTCGGCCAGGGCAGCGGTTTCCCGCAGTTTTAATGCAGTCGGCCATTTGTCCCAACTGGCTCCGTGATGTGCGTCCTTCAAGGCGCGAAACAACGCATAGTCTTCCAGCCAGGACGCTTTTTCACGGCAGAATTCGGCAAATTCCGCCTGGATGGACTCAGTTCCGTGCTTTGTGAAATGTGCATAAGCTGTGGCCAGCATGTTGAGCTTGTAGGTCACGACTTTGCCAAAATCCACCCGCTTGGCTGGAAAATCAGGCAGCGGAGCCAAGTCGGCTTCGTTAAGCAGTCCATCACGCACCAGGTGGTCAGGACTGACCAGGAACGGGTTTCCGGCAAAAGCCGAAAAACAGGCGTAAGGCGAATCACCAAATCCGGTTGGCCCCAACGGCAGCACCTGCCACAGTTGTTGGCCGGAATGAACCAGAAAATCAATAAACCGATAGGCTTCGTCGCCTAAATCACCAATGCCGTACTTGCTGGGAAACGAGGTCGGATGGACCAGGACACCACTTGAGCGGGAAAAAGTCACTAGGTTGCTCCTTGTTCTGAGTTCCACCTTCAGGTGGCAGTTTAGAGTTCCGCCTTCAGGCGGCAGTTTAGAGTTCCACCTTCAGGTGGCAGTTTCAGGGAACAACAAAATGTATGTTTTCCTTCCTGGTCCAACCTGATGGTCTTTGATTTTTTAATTTGGTAATTCGGTCGCGTCAGCGACCGCTGATTGTAGCCGTGTGTTTTAACGCACGGGGAAAGCAGCCAAGATTAATACCAAATCAAATCGGCAAAGACCATCAGGTTGGACACCAGACCGCCGCCTAAAGGCGGAACTCAGAACTGCCGCCTAAAGGCGGAACTCAGAACTATTTTTTCTGAAAATGGCTGCGCACCACTTCAGGCATTTCGACAATCCGTTTTTGTTCGATACCCAGCACCAGCCGGATAAACTGGGCCTCGCTCCAGGCCAACGGCGTGGCGCTGCCCGTGCCTTTGCCAAATTTCCAGCGGATGTCCGGTGTCCAGGTCCGGTCCCAGACCTGTTCGCTGATAAGTCCCGTCGGTCCGGCAAATCCCTGCATGGCCTTGGCATGGAGATTGGCGTCTTCGCCCTTGGCAATCGCATATTCGCCGCGTTCGCCGGTCAGTAAGGTCCAGAGCCTGCCGGTGCCGCGCACCGTCGGGTCCCAGCCGCTGCCGTCCAGCCGTTCGCCATAGCCATCGTGATTGTAACGATACCAGCAAGGGCCGCCCGGCGTCTCCACTTTAATGGTTTTGTCAATCACAGCCAGCGAACGGACGATTTTGGGGTCGTCAGCGGATTTAATGCCCAGCCGGACCAGTTCCAGAAACCCGGCGTCTACGATGGCCCGTTCGTCAAATTTTCCAGCCCCGTTATTGATTTCGATTTGAAATCCGTCATTCGGGTTTTTGTTGTTGCCGATGCGATAATAGTAACCGCGTTCCCGGTCCCCGGCATCCAGTGGCCCGGTGGTGGTGTAACACCATTCTTCCACCCCATTCGCCCAATCGTTGGCGGCTTTCAGGTAGCGATTGGCATCATCGTTTTTGCCCAGTTTGCGGGCAATGTCGGCGGCACAGACAAGTCCTGCAATCTCGGCGGCAATGGTTGAGGGCGAAAGCCCTTCTTCTTCCTCCCATCGTTCCTGTTCAGTGGCCGGACCTTTTTTGAGAATGTATTCCGCCGCCGGACGCACATGTTTGCGCCACGTGTTGTCGTCAAAGCGTTCCAGTTGCCAGGCCAGAATCAGCGGATAGGCAGCTTCGTCCATTTGGGTGGTGTTCCAGAAGGGCCGTCCGTCGAGCCAGGAATTCTGGGGAAAGCTGCCATCCGCCTTTTGTTGCACGTTGAAAAGATAATCCAGAGCGCGTCCGGCGGCTTCCTTGTCACCCAGAGCCAGCCAGGTGCAGGCAACCTGGTACAAATCACGGGACCAGACCAGGTGATACCCGCCAAAGTTGGCATCATCGGCATTTCCGGCATCGCCCCAGGGAACCGAGATACTGGCAATCGAGGCACCCCGATAGGTTTTGTCTTCGTGGGCCAGCAAAACCATGGCAGCCATTGTGTAGGTATCGCGGTACGCCGGATTCACCACTGGCAGCCGCTTGACGAAACCGTGCCATTCGTCTTCATTCGCTTTTTTGAGGGCTAAAACCCCGTCCTTGAGCGAAGACTGCGCCTGTTCCAGTGCGGACTGCGGGGCCTCGCCAAAACCGAAAGCCAGCACCGAGTCAAACCCGCCCAGTTGGGCAAGCTGGACGATGTTTCCGTCGCTGGCCCGCTTTTTCCAATGGTCAAACGTGCCATCTTCGGTGATATCGGTCCAACCGTCGGAAACTCCGGCAAACCCGGTTGAAGTATTGACAAACGGCGGTTTGGCGGTGACAGCCAGGGTGATGTTTCCCTCCTGGGCAATCAGGGCGGTGCCTTCGCTGTAACCCGTATCATGCATGCCGCTGTTGGCAATGGCCGGGTCAATCAGGGCATAAATCCGGTACGGGGTTTTGTCGGTTTTTGAAAGCGGCCTGAAGCTCACCTGTACCAGCAGGGTGTTCCGGTTGGGGTCGGTCGTGTAGGTTTTTTGCAGCTCCCACCGTGCTCCGTCGCTCGATAGTTGGGTGTAACTGAGGGCTGATTTGTCCGTCCAGGTGGTTTCGTGTTTGACGGCATGTTTGGAGTCCAGCCGGTAATAGCTCTTGCCGTCCGTAATGATGAAATCAAGATTTCGCAGATTGGGCGTGTCCAGGCGCGGATAGTACACCTCGGTCAGACCTTTCTCGCCGAGCGTGTACCAGACCTTGGAACGGACATTGACCGCCGTCCCGACCCCCAGCTTATGCCCGCTGGTCCAGGTCGCGGTTGCGCCCGGTTTTCCGGGGGCTTCCTGAGCCAAACAGGGTGCCGATTCGGAAAGGATGAATGCCATTAGGAGAAGAAAAAAAGTTGTTTTCAGCATGAATTTTCTTTTTGTTTTTTCACCGCAGAGGCGCAGAGGATTCGCAGAGTTTCCGCAGAGAGTTTTCTCGATTTTCTCCGCGAATCCTCTGCCAATCCTCTGCGCCTCTGCGGTGAAGGTTTTGAAAAAATCAGTAAAAATAAATCCATAGTCCAACCACCAGACCGCCCAAAACCATTGAGGCCCCCACATTGACCCGATGCCAGAACGGTGTTTCGTAGGTGTGCGGGTCATCCGAAGGCTTTTTGTCGGTAGTGGCAAAGGTCAGGTTTTTCAGTTTTTCCCGGTCGGGAGCCGGTCCTAGCAGGCTCACCACGACCAGCACCAGCGCGCAGACCACGAACATAATGACGGCATAGTGCAGGAAGTTGATTTTGAGAAAACTGTGGATGGCCGAGCCCGGTGCAAATGGCGTGCTTTTGTCCACCACTTCCAGAATGAACCGGGTCGCGCCCATGACAAAACCGGTGAGCAGGGAAGCCACCGCTCCTGAACCGGTAAAGCGGGGCGACAGAATGCCAAACACAAAACAGACGGCAATCGGCGGGCTGACATATGCCTGCACTGCCTGCAAATAGAGAAACAACTGGTTGGTCATTTTATTCAACAGCGGCACCCAGGCCAGACCCAGTATCACCAGCACCGCCGTGGCAATCCTTCCAAAGTTGACCAGTTCCTTTTCGGAAGCCTGCGGTTTCATCCGTTTGTAGACATCAATCGTCAGCAGCGTGGAGCTTGAGTTGAACACCGCGCTCATGGCACCCATCAAGGCTGCAAGCAAGGCCGCCACCATCAATCCTTTGAGTCCCGGACTGAGCAGGTTTTCAATCATCAGAATATAGGCCGCATCAAAATTGGTGGTTCCATCAGCCTTCAGCGGGAATTTGCTTTTGAAGAGCGCAAAGGCAATCATGCCCGGCATCACCAGAATGAAAACTGGCAGGACTTTCAAAAAACCCGCGAAAATCGTCCCCATTTTGGCGTTGCCTTCGTCCTTGGCGGCCAGCACCCGCTGCACAATCACCTGGTCGGTACACCAGTACCAAATCCCCAGAATCGGCGCGCCAAAGAAAATCCCGGTCCAGGGGAAATCCGGATGGTCCGGGCCTTTTCCGGCAATCATGTGGAAATGGTCCGCCGGAAGGGCTGCCCGCAGTCCTTCGAAGCCTCCCACCTGCTGCATTCCCAGCACAGTCAGCACCACCGCGCCAAACACCAGAATCAGGGTTTGCACGAGGTCGGTATAAACGACGGCTTCAAAGCCTCCGGCCACGGTGTAAACCCCGGTAGCCACAATCAGAATCACCGAAGCCGTCAAGGGGTCCCAGCCCGCTACTTCCTTGAGCACGATTGCCGCTGCGTACAAATGCACCGAAATTTTGGTGAAAATGTAGGCCAGAATGGAAATTCCGGTCAGGTAATTGCTGGCCGCTCGGTTGTAACGCCGTTCCAGAAACTCCGGCATCGTAAACACATTGTTTCGCAGGTAGAATGGCACAAAGACCCAGCCCAGAATGAGCAGCATAAAGCAGGCCAGCCATTCATAATGCCCGACTGCCAACCCTGAAGCCGCTCCCGAACCGGCCAGTCCAATAAAATGCTCGGTCGAAATGTTGGACACAAAGAGCGAGCCGCCAATCACAAACCAGCCCAGGTGTTTCCCGGCCAGAAAGTATTCGCTTGTGTTTCGTTCCTTGAGGGAGAAATACAGGCCAATCCCGAAAATAATGAGGAAATAGACTGCAATCACAACGTAATCGGGCGTGCTGAGGCCGGAGGCAAGGGGAAGGTGCATGGGTCACCTCAAAGGTTTAGAGTTCCGCCTTCAGGCGGCAGTTGTTCGTTCCACCTTCAGGTGGCTGTACATGAAGAAAAAACTTCAGCCTGAAGGCTTCGTTCAAACAGCCGCCTGAAGGCGGAACTCAGAACTTGGTTACTTCACCAAAAAGATTTGATAGCCGAACGGCTCCAGTGAAACATCCACGCCTTTGGCAGAAACTTCATAAGTCGAAAGGCTGCCATCCAGCGGTTGTAATTTCCTGCCGGGGGCCAGTTCCTTGGTGGCAGGAAGTGTGAGTTTCGCAGTTTGCGCTTTTCCGTTGGCTATGACCACCAACATTTCCTGTTTGTTTTGGCGCAGAAAAGCAAAGGATTTTCCGCTCACGACCAGATTTTGCTGTGCGCCGTTGTGCAGGGCCGGATGCTCGCGGCGGATTCGCAGGAGGCGGTTGGTTTCATTCCAGAGCGAAGCTTGCCCAAGAGTTCTTCCGGTTGGGGTAAACGCATTGTTGGAACCGCCAAAGCCACCTGGAAAATCGCGCCGGTTGTCGGGGTCTTCGGCACCGTCAATGCCGATTTCATCCCCGTAGTAAAGCTGTGGCACTCCGCGTAGCGTGAGCAGTAGCGCGTGCGCCAGATTGACCCGGCGGGCATCGCCTTTGGCTTCGTGCATGATGCGGGTGATGTCGTGATTGCCGACGAAGGTGACGAGTTTCGAGGCATCGCCATAAAGCCCGTCTTGTGCCAGGGTTTCTGAAATTCGGTCTGCGCCTTTGGTGTCGTTGAAACAAAAATCCCGCAGGGCATACATCAACGGGAAGTCAAATTGGGTTTTGAGCCCGGTATCAATTCCGTCCCAGCCGGTTTTCCCGCCCAGAAAGAAGGAAATCACCTTGGGGTCACCGTTAAAAACTTCGCCAAAATCGGTCAGGGCAGGGAACTCCGCATCAATTCTCTTTTGCCAGTCACGCCAGAAGGAGCGGTCCACATAAGGATAGGTGTCAAGCCGCAGGGCATCCTGTCCGCTTTGGTGGGTCCACCAGATGGCTTCCTGGGCCATGTATGTGACCACCTCAGGGTCACGGCCATTGATGTCGGGTAAAATTCCGGCAAACCAGCCATCGGTCGCCAAGCGGCGTTTTTTCTTTGAGGAATTCGGATTGGCCAGTGCCGGAATGTCAAAATTGCAATCGGAATGTTTCTCCGGGGTACCGTTGTACCAGCTTGCCGTAGGTGGCGTTTTGACCCACGGATGAGTAGGGCCGGTGTGGTTGGGAACCGTGTCCTGAATGAGCTTCATGCCGCGCTTGTGGAGTTCGCGGGCCAGTTCCTGGTAATCGGCCAGCGTGCCGAAATGTGCTTCCACCGTGTAAAAATCGGTCATGCCATAGCCGTGGTAATCCTGTCCGATGGCATCGTTGTTGTCCACAATCGGGGTCAGCCAGATGGCCGTCACCCCCAGTTCTTTGAGGTAATCAAGGTGCTCGATAAGGCCGCGCAGGTCCCCGCCGTGATACATCCGGGATGCTTGTGGGTCATAGGTTTTCACCCCCGGCAAAGGTTCGTTGTTTTTCGGGTCGCCGTCGGCAAAACGGTCCGGCATGATGAGATACACCACGTCAGAGGCGGCCAACCCCTGAAAATTCCCCGTCCGGGGCAACGGTTCCTGCACGGCCCAATGCCAGGTGGCCGTTCCATTCGGAGTGGTGACTTTGAATCCATAATTTCCCGCTGCCAAGGCGGGATTGAGCACAATATCCAGAAACAAATAATTTCCACCGGCTGAAATCCGGGTCTTGGTAATGGTGATGTGGTTGGTTTCGGAGGCAACCGTGGCTCCGGCGAAGTCACTTCCGGTCAATAAAATGGTTAATTGTCTGGTGTTGGATGAAACCCACCAATTGGGCGGCTCAATTTTGAAGATTTGTGGTGCCTGACGCTTAACGGCGGCTTTTTGTGAGAAGGTAACAAAGGAACTGTTTCCACCAATCACGATGGAAATCATACAGAAACTGAGGAAAAAAGGCAGGATACGGGACATGCTCTTTTAAGGACTGAGGACCGAGGACTGAGGACTGAGGACTCGAATCAGGACTGAGGACTCGAATCAGGACTGAGGACTGAGGACTGAGGTACAAGCAAAACCAAGAACCTCATCAGCTTCTGTCTTGTTTTTTTTCCTCAGTCCTCAGTCCTCAGTCCTCAGTCCTGGTTTTTAGAACGTCAACCGGAACGCGAATTGAATCTGCCGATTCGAGAATCCGCGCGTGCCGCGAATCCGACCGAAGTCACCGCTGGAGACATCGGTATTCGGATTGGAGAATTGCGGATGGTTGGCGATGTTGAAGAACTCCGTCCGGAATTGCAGTTTGAGCCGTTCCGTCAGGCCAAAGTCCTTAAACAACGACAGGTCAAGCTGCGTTGTGCCCGGCCCGGTCAGGATATTGCGTCCGCTGGTGCCGACGCGTCCGCCCGGATTGCGGAAGAAGTTGCCTTTGGCGACATAATTGTCGGCATTGCCTTCGTTGATTTGCGGGGTTCCCACCACATCCGCCCGCAAAAAGTCGCCGTTGCCACCCTGGACACTGAACGGGAAACCGCTGGCCAGGGTCAAAATGCCGTTCAACTGGAATCCGCCGACGATGTAATCAAGCACTTTCGGCATATCCTTGCCAAACCGGCGGCCCCGACCCAAGGGCAGTTCATACAGCGAACTCATGACAAACCGGTGCCGGCTGTCAATGTTGGAGTTGCCCCGTTCAAGGTCAAAGCGGTTGTAGTCCTGTGGCCGGCGACCATCAAAGGCCCCGTCCGCATCGTCAATCGCATGGGACCAGGTGTAGGACGTGAGGAATTGCCAGCCGTTGGACAGACGACGTTCAAACTGCATCTGCAACGAATGGTAAATCGAGTTGCCCCGTGTTTCCTGCACGTTGACATCTCCCAATTGACCGAACGGACGAAATCCGGTCGGAGTCCGGTTGATGTCATAATATGCCGTCAGTTTTTTACCTTGGGTGCCGACATAACCGATGCTGAGGGCGAGGTTGTTGCCAAGCGGGTGCTGCAATTGCAGACTCCACTGATGAACATAGGAGTTCCGATTGGAAGGCAGCGCTGCAAAGACAGTCACGCCCGAAGGATTGTTCGGGTTGAGATTGGTCAGGAGTCCGAGCGGAAGCGGGCCGCTGGCCAATCGTGAATCTTTCGACCCGTTCGGGCCGCGCCCGGAAAGCGTAATCCGGAATCCCTGGTCGTAACGGAAACTGGAAAACCCGCTAAACGGCGGATTTTGCGCCAACTGGTTGTCAATGCCACCCCGGTCCAGGAAATAGAACATCCCGTATCCGCTGCGCACCACCCATTTGCTGTCGCCGAAAATATCGTAGGCAAAGCCGATGCGCGGGGCGAAATTATTGTAGTCGTTGTCAATCAGGTTGCGTGAGTTACCGTTTTGGCCGGCAATCCGCAAGGTGTTGGTGGCGATGTCAAAATTCGCCTGCCGGTCAGCCACTTCCACCGGCCACGTCAGCAGGTCATACCGCACGCCGTAGTTGAGGGTGAATTTGCGGCTGACTTTCCAGTCATCCTGGGCGAAAATACCGGCTTCCCAGCTCCGGGTGCCGACCATGCCAAAGGGCGGGCCGATGGTGTATTCGTTGACGAAACCGGCCAACACATCCGCCACTTCATAGCGGGTTGAGTTGGGATTATCACCATTCCCAAACAGGAAGAAATAACCTTTGCCCCGATTTGGGCGGAACAGGTTGACCTGCCGCCGAATCAGCGAAGCACCCATCTTGTAGGTGTGGTTGCCGCGAATGTAGGTCAGCGTGTCGGAATACTGGAAGGAGTTCTGCGGCACCAGGAAGGGGCCGAAGTCGCCGGTGTATTCAAGCTGTCCGTTGAAACCGCCAATCAATGCACCGCCACCCAGCAGCGAGCTGGTGTTGGCATTGGGGATTCCCAAATCGGCTGAAATCTGTTTGTCCTGGAACGGCGGAATGTAGCCGTACCGGGTCCGCACAAACCCAAACCGGAATTCGTTGATGAGGGTTGGTGAAAAGGTGTGGGTTTCGCCAAACACAAAACTCTTCGGGTCGTTGAAATTGCTGCCTGAACCAAAACCGGCAGGCAGGTTTGGCAGGCGGGAGGTGGTCAAAGAGGTGGCACTGCCCTGGCTGTAACGGCCAAAAAGCGTGTCATTGCTGCCCAGGATGTAATCCACCCGCACGTCGAAATCGTCAAAATCCTGATTCTGAATCCGCTGCGAAACATAGTTCCCGTTGACCCGGCCTCCGTTGGTGTTGGGCAGCGGAAATGCGTTCAGATAGCGCTGGCCCACCGGGTTAATCCGGTTTGAGGGAATGACGTTGCCCGGAAAGGGCTGACCCGTAATCGGGTCAATAATCCGAATCACATTCGGAAGACCGGAAACCGCCGTATTGAGCAGTTCCGAGAAATTGCCCTGCCGCATGAGCGGGGTCGGCACGGAAGCAAAGTCCACGCTGACCGGTAGGAACTGCCGCAGCCCCTGGTAATCACCAAAGAAAAAGAGCTTGTCTTTGATGATGGGACCGCCCAGGGTGCCGCCAAACTGGTTGCGACGGAACTCGGCTTTGTTCGGAGCAAAGGTCGGGCGGGCATCCAGGTTGTCGTTGCGCAGAAATTCAAAGGCGCTGCCGTGAAATTCGTTGGTTCCGGACTTGAACGAGGTGTTGATGATGGCACCACCGGCCCGCCCTACTTCAGCCGGAGCGACTGAGGTTTGGACCCGGAACTCCTGAATGGCTTCTGCCGGCGGGAAGAAAATAATGGTGTTGACCAGCGATTCGTTGTTGTCCACACCATCCAGCAGGAAGTTGTTGTTTTGCGGGCGCAGGCCATTGACGGCCAGAGCCGCGCCGCCGGTATTCCCGTTGCGGAATGTTTCGGCATTGCCGCCGACGCCCGAAGCCTGACCATCCGGCACGCCCCGGCTGACGCCTGGAACGAGGGTGGCCAATTGGGTGAAGTTGCGGCCATTGAGCGGCAGTTCGGTCACCTGCCGACCCTGAATCACTTCGCCCACTGCCGAGCTGGAAGTTTCCACTAGCGGCGTGTCGGAGGTGACTTCGACCACATCGGAAATTGCCCCGGTTTGCAGGCTGACGGTAACCGAGGCCAGTTGTGCTGTTTCCAGCGTGACTTCCTGGGCGTAGGCTTTGAAGCCTTCCACCTTGACTTCCAGGCGATAGCGCCCCGGTTGCAGCGCCGGAACGGCGAAATCACCGCTTTCATTGGTTTGCACAGTAATTGAACGGCTGGTGCCGAGACTGGTCACGGTTACGTTCGCACCGGCCAAAACACCACCGTTTGGATCCGTAACCACACCGGAGAGGCGAGCCGTGTCAGTTTGGGCCAACGTTGGTGAAGATAAACAAAGGGCCAATACTGCCAGCAGCAGCACCGCTTTTGGCAGTTGCCCCCAACGTCTGGACAAACGCATAAGTTGTAGTTGATTGAACATCCCTGTTTCCCTCACGTTGCCGTCCCTCCCGCGGGAAGGACGAGTGTTGCAGTACGGGCACGCTAAGTCTGCGGGCAACCGTACCGATTGAACTCAAGCACACGAAGCCACACAACGGGCTTGGGTCGGTTGAATGATTTTTGAGAGCAATGACGCATTGGTCCTGACCGTGTGACTTGCATCAGAACACCGGGGGAACTGGGTTTTGGACCGCTCACTCGCAAGACGCCAGGTCAGAAACAGGAATCCGGGCTTCACCAAGGAATCCGGACTTGGGGATATCCTTTCGGACCTGCACGTCACAAGAAAATAACACTATGTTTTTAATTTTTGATTTTGCTTCAGAAAAAGAAAAAGACTCGAGAAAGTTACAAAAACTTGAACGGTGCGTCAAGTTGAAACCCCTTGGGGAAAGAGAACTTAGGGGGATGAAAGAGAAAATGACACCAATTCGGGGTTTAGGGTTTGGGGTTTGGGGTTTGGAAATTGCGAATGGCGACACCAGTCGTCAAATGTTCTCCGCACCCTCGACACTGTATCAATCTGGGAATCCCAAACCCCAAACCCATCGGGTTTACCGCACAATCAGCACCGAACAGGGAGCATGCAACGCGACCGTTTCAGAAACACTGCCCAGCAATACCCGTTGCAGCCCGCGCCGCCCATGCGAACCGACCACAATCAAATCAGCGTGCAAATTTTTGGCCGTTTCCAAAATGGCGGTTTTCGGAGTTCCTTCAACCATCTTGAAAGAACCGGTGACATGCCGTGCGTCAAAAAGGGTTTTGGCATCGTCCAGAGCCTGTTGCGCGAGGCGTTTATTTTCTTCAAAGACAGCATCCATCAGATTGGCCGGCAGATAGCCGGGGTCAGCCAACGGGATGGTTGTTTCCAGCACGCTCATGACCGTGACATCGGTGTGGGCCGGCCAAGGCATGGAGGCAACCGATTCCAGCGCCTGGGCGGAACTTTCGGACCCATCGGTGGCAACCAGCACTCTAAACGGGACTGGTGAAGCACCGGCTTTGCCATCTTCGGAAGGCCGAATGATTTCGACCGAGCACTGTGCCTGGCGGATGACCGTTTTGCTGGTGCTGCCAAGTAAAAAGCGGGCCACTGCGCCATGTCCGTGCGAACCAAGCAGGATCAAATCCGGTTTCCACTGTTCGGCATAGTCCAGTATCTGAAGGGGCGGGTAGCCTTCCACCACTGCGTTGGTCACTTTCAGACCGAGGCCGCTCAGGCGACGGCACACATTATGTAAAAAGGCTTCGGCAGCTTCGACCTGGAATTTGGTAACCGCGTCAAAACCGGTCAGGCTATGGGCCACGGCATAGGAATCAATCACCGTCAGGGCGCACATTTCCGTGGGTTCGGGCCAGGGACGGGCACAGATTTGGTTGACCAGATGTTGGGTGGCAGCAGAATCATCAACAGCTAAGAGGACTTTCATATTCGGCCTCCTCATTCTTGAGCTAACAGGTTGGCAGTTTTATGGCGGGCAATTGACGAGCCATTTAACCCAATTCCTCCGGATTTTGCGAATTTTTCCCGCTAACCTGCCGCATCAACTGCAAATTTCTTTTTCTTTTCTTGCCCGGAACCCAACCCAAAGCCAAGTGAGAGTGGGAAATATTTCGCGCTGGTGGGAAAAAATCCCCAGGAATTGCCAGGATAACCGGATGATTTCAAAAAACTGAAATGCAGGTTGGCGAGGGAACCAAGCAGAGACTGGACTGTCTTTGAAACAGGTTTCAGCCACGCTCTTGGCACCGGAATTGCTCTTTTTTGGAATGAAAGCGAGGTGAACAGTATGAAAGTCCTCATTGGATATGATGGCTCAAAAGCAGCACACGACATTTTGCAGGACCTGGAAGTTGCCGGTCTGCCTGAAAAGGGAGAGATGCTGGTGATTTCAGTTGCTGAAATGTGGCTTCCGCCAGTGGCCAGCATCGGAGGTGTGGATACGGATTTTGCCACTGCCTATAAGGAAGCAGCGGAACAGGCGTTGGTGACCGCCCGCGAAATTGTGGCAGGGTTGCAGGCCCGGTTTCCCCAATGGGCGATTACGTCGGAAGGGGACTATGGTTCTCCGGCTTTCGTCATATTGGAACGGGCCAAAGACTGGAAACCGGACCTGATTGTGCTCGGAGCCAAAGGCCATTCGGCCCTTGAACGGCTGGTGTTTGGCAGTGTCTCGCACCGGATTGCAGTTGAAGCTCCATGCTCGGTCCGGATTGCCCGCCCGCACAAACCGACCAAAGGCCGTCCGGTGCATGTCATGATTGGCATGGACGGTTCCTTGGGGGCATCGGATGCAGTTGCCACGGTTGCTGCCCGAAATTGGCCGCAAGGCTGTGAAGCCATTTTGGTGACCTCCGCCGGCCCGTTTGATTTGATTGGAACGGCATCGGCGGAAAAACACGAATACGCCCATTCACTGCATGAAGAAGCCAAGCACAAGCTGGGCGAAATGGGAATCTTTGTGACGTCGGTCATCAAGGATGAAGACCCCAAACATGCCTTGATTGCCTTGGCTGAGAAAAACGAGGTGGATTGCCTGTATCTGGGAACCCGCAACCTCAAGGCGGTAGACCGGTGGTTGCTGGGCAGCGTTTCAACCGCAGTGGTGAGCCGGGCGGTCTGTTCAGTGGAAGTGGTCCGCCACCAAGGGTAGGTGAACAGTAACCGGTGAAAGGTGAGTGAAACCGACACGCTGTGCGGTCATTCACCTTTCATTTTTCCTTTGAATATTTACGTCTGATAAGAGAGCCTATGTAAAAATCTTTTTCCCCTCGCCAGATGCCTGCGCCTTGGTTCAATATAGGCTCCCTCGGATGCTCTCACATTCCATCGAAACAAACCAAATTATATGAATGAACCGAGAGTCTGCGTGATTGGCCTGGAAGAAGACCAATACGCCGCCATCCGCTCCCGTGCTTTTGTCAAACTCATTGGACACGAACTGATCCCGCACATGGCTGTCAAAGACGGTCAGTTGCTGGTTGAGTCCAAAAAAGGACCCTGGCTGGTCCCGGTTGACAAAGTTGTTTTTCACGGCATTTTCGAAGACGACCACGACATCATCGCTGGACTGGCCCTGTGGGGTGGCCCCTGCCTGCCCAACGCCCGCGCCATGATGGATTGTCGGTTGCGGCTGCCATGTCTGGTGCGCGCCTTGCAGTTCACCCGGTTTGGCGCGCCCCTCCGGTCTTTTGCCGCTGCCGGTGTGACTTTTGACTGGGGTGAAAACCGGGTCGCCAAATGGGGCAACTGGCATTGTGGTGAAAACAAGGAACGGATTGCCGGTGAGTGGCACAGTGAGGATTCCTCCATTATCGAGCCGTTTTTGGAAGGAACCGCCGTGCGCATCGTCCTGATTGGCGAACGGTACTGGCAAATCCGCCTGGAGGGCGAAACCTGGCTCAAGTCAATCCATGCCCCCAATGCCGCCTTTATGGAGGTCAATCCGGATTTGCTGGAAGACAGTCGGCGCATCGCCCAGGGATTTGGGCTGGAAATTCTCGGCAACGATTACATTGTGGCTCCGGACGGAACCTGTCACCTGCTGGAAGTCAACCATATCCCCAATGTCACCCGTTTCCCGGAAATCTGGGAAGCCTATCTGGATTACACCGTCAACTGGATTGAAGGGATTGCACCTTCCTCAACCGACTGATTCCAGAGCTGGCCTGAAGTAAGCCGAAGCCTCGGAAAGCACATGTGTTCCGGGGCTTTGGTTTCAAACAGGAAAAAAACAAGTTTCCGAAAAAGGTATTCTCATGGGTGGTTTGGACCACGATTTTTTGTTGGTGGCACTGTCTGACTTCAGTTATTTCGACTATCTGAAACTCATCCGAAAACGAGGGGCTGTTCATCTGCCTGACGACCTGATGCGTTATATGGCCGACAGCTTTCGTTGGATTCCAAGTTTTAATGTGGACAGAAAGAAAAAAAAGTTATTGCCCAGCCAAGGATTTCACTTTTACGGGCCGACTATTATTCGGGCTGAAGGTGCTGCCGTCTTGGAAAGGGTCTTGACTGCCTGGGCTTCCCTTTTTTCCTGTGGTCCTGAAAAGCTGGAACTGACCGGCAGCTTTATCTATGAGCACCCTCCCGAAATTTCCAATGATGGGATTACGGTGCTGGCTATTGACGATGCCAGTTATAACCACCTTGCCTTTCCACGGGACCAAGTGGTTGCCCGATTGAATCGAATCATTCGTTTCTGTCAAAAAGTGCGCCAAAAACCAGACGAGCTTTATATTTTACACCTTGGGATTTAGTCATTATTGAAGGAAACCTAAAGCAAACAGGTTTGCCCCCCCTACCTCTTAAATCCCCCTCAAAGAACATCTTTTTTGGGGGTTGTGAAAAAACCACCCCTTCCTTTCGTTGCCTGTGACAGGTTCCCAGTTTTGATTGGAAATAAAAAGACGGAAAACCGGCTCTTTTCAGCCATTCACCAGCCAAATCCTACCATTCGTTGAAAAATGGTCGTAAAGGGCGCGAAATCTGGTCACATTCGATCAGCGCATAAAACCCTAACCGCAACGAAGGACTTTCTCACCAGGCAACTTTGACGACGGGCCTCCACGGATTTTTGACGTAAGTTAGGAGTGGGCTGGGTGAAGGCCATCCGCGTCCCTGCCACGGACGAAATCCGGCTCCGTCTGCAAGCCGGGAAGAAGGTCAGAGACGCATCACTCTCGCCCCGCAAACGGGTTCTGCGGATTCGGTGAAATGGGTGGAAGGTGAAAAAACCAAACGGCAGAATGCGCCACCCCATCTTGTATTCCTCCAATCTGCCAACCCCCCCGCGTTTGGTGAAGGGTTTGAAAAACGAAAAAACATTCTCACGGCTTGTGTTATGCGAATCACCATACTCAACCCCAACTTAATCCGGGTGGAGTTGGCACCGACCCTCCACCGCCGATACCTTGAACGCAGTTACTGGCTGATTGCGACTTACAATGAGGCCAGGAAACTCGAATGGCTGCATTGTGGGGTTCGGTTGGTTTATCCGAACCGACAGCAGTTTTTGTTCCCGGTAAAAGAATTTCTTACCTCGGATAATGGATTGGTATATCGGGAGTTTTCTTCGAGTTACTCAGAAGGTTTTCGCCATGCAGTGGCTCCCCCTTTGAGTGTTGAGGAATACTTGGCAGCAGACCTGGAAGATTCCTTGGCCTGAAGGAGGGGAAGCTGGTCGGGGCATATCCTTCTCACCCTGCAAACCTACGTTTTCGGGAAAAATGCTTGGAAAAAGTGGGTAGCAAAAGAACTCCTGGTCAGCCTGCAACACCATTCATCAGTGTGGGCGGCTGATGTGGATCCGAAAAGACGGAAGGGTCAGTTTTTTCAAACCAGACATCAAGCAAGCTTTGCCTCAGCTTACAAACTGAACAGTTTGAAAAAAGGCTTTGCCGGATCCCCTCTTTTCAGTTATTTTTTGCTTGCAACCGTTTGCGCCCTTAGCTCAATGGTTGAGCGAGCGTCTCTAAAACGCCTGGTTGTGGGTTCGAATCCCATAGGGCGCGTTTCTCATCGGTTCACGAGGTTTCCATGACGTAGGTTTGGCTGCACAACGCCACTTCTCTTCCTTCCCCATCTGGCGAACCCTGTGCGGGTTGCAGCTTTAGGTTGCTTCGTTTTCCGGCATTTCCCAATTCCCAGTTCAAACAGAGCCTGTACTGCCCTTTGGCGGTATTCGTGTCGTTTGCGGCTGGTTTTTTCCTTCTATTGGAAAAGAAAGGAGTTATCCGCCATGTTGTAGGTTCCCCGTCCCCCTTGAAGCGCCATTTCCGTCTGCTTTCGCTGGTTCGATTTGATTTTTTTCAACCTCTGACACGAAAGGAAACGATGATGGCGACATTGCTTGATGTCCTCAAATTTGCCATTGCCCGCCAAGCCACTGAACTCCACCACCTGAAAACCGCCGGGGTGACCATTGAAACCGTCACCAAATACGCCTGGCTCGCTCCGGATGGAAAAACGTTCCGGATCAAACAGCCGGCTCCGGAATGGAAGCGCGGCAAAGTCACGATTCACATCCGGCGTGGGTTTTTGAATCCCAAACATCCGAACTGGGCAGCCTTTCAACGCGCCCGGAAACGCGTATCACTGCTTTACACGGCCCTGCATGTGTTGAAACTTGGCCAAGGGGTCATTCCCGAACCCAAGGAAATCCAGAAAGCCCTCAAAGCTGGCAGCCTTTCCCATCACATTGGCCGAACCCAGCGTGTTCGCCAGGTGGTTTTCAAAGCCTGGAAACTGCTGCGCAAACTGGGAAATCGGTTGGAGCATACGCCTGCCCGGTTTGCCGAAGTTGATCTGTGGCTGGCCGGATTCAGCCCCCAACATTCTGCGGAGACCACCCATGACTGAAGCCGAATTGAAACTCTATATCCTGGTCCGGCGTGACCTGCCCGGCACTCAACCTGCCGTGCAAGCCTGTCATGCGCTGGCGGAATTGATGATGGAATGGGGAAACGACCCATAGGTGCGGGAATGGGCCAAACGGCATCGCACGTTGGTTTTGTTGGGCCTGCCGCACGAACGGTCATTGCTCGAATGGGTACAAAACCTGACCGACGAAGGCATACTCACGGCGGGATTTCGGGAACCGGACCGGAATCATGAACTGACGGCGGTGGCGGTCCATCCGGCTACGGATGGGCACCGCTTCAGGCGGCTTTCTCTGCTGTAAGCACCAATCCAATTCGTTTTAACCGCCCAATGCGAAACCCGCGAACCACCAACCAAATCTCGTTCTTTTGGTGTGGCTCGCGGGTTTTGAGGTTTCACAAGCAGGAATCTTTTCAGTCAATCTGCACAAACGAATATTGCACCTTATTCAATGAATCAATGGGTTTTCCATCGCGTTCGGCGGGAATGAATTTTATCCGTTTGGCGGCTTGGACGGCACTTTCATCCAGGCCGTATCCCAGCCCTCTGAGCACGGTCACCTCGCCCACGGTTCCATCCGCCCGAAACTGCACGTTCAAAACAACATCACCGGCCACTTTGTGCCGGGTGGCAAGTTCGGTGTAACGCGGCTTTTCCCGTGAAAGAATCTGCATGGGGCGCACAACGGTCGGGGTAACGGTTTCAGCGCGGGTCGGAGGCGGAACCGTTGCATTGGTTCTGGCAACTTCCGTGCGGGTCGGTTCGCTGGTCCGATTGTAGGTGGATGGCACCGGATTGGCCGGTTCGGACTTGGGTTCGGGTTTCACCGGGTTTTTGTAAACCGTCTGAGCGGTCTGGTTTTCGCTGGGCGGCGGCGGATTGGTGGAACCGGTGCGGCTGCTGACTTTTTCGAGCGGAATCGGGCTACCCTCAATCCGGGCCAGGGCAAATTTGGTGTCCCGCCGAATTGACATGCTGGCGTCGGCTTCCAGCGACTTCAGGGCGGGGGCGGCAGCTTTGGCTTTGGGACCCAGCCGTCCCAGCGCCAGCACTGCGCTGTGGCGGACATCGGTTTCCTGGTCTTTGGTCAGTTGAATCAAAGTAGGAATCACAGCATCAGTTTCACGGCCAATCGAACCCAGGGCCAGAGCGGCGGCACTGCGGAGTTCCGGGTCTTCGTCTTTGGCGGCGGCTCCCAAAACCGGCAGGGCCACACCCTGGGAAGAACCAATCAAACCAAGTGCAGCCGTGGCGGCAATTCGTGACGGATGGTCTTTCTGGGCCACAATTCCGGCCAGATGCGAAACCGAAGAGGCTGCATCCTTTCCAATCAGTCCCAAGGCCCAGATGGCGTCATCCACCACCCGTGGGTCTCCGTCATGCAGCGCCTGGGTCAACGGAACCAACGCCGGAAACGCATTTTCACCCATTTTGCGGAGTGCATTTGAAGCTGTGGCCCGAATGCTGGGACTGCGGTCACTGAGGAGCCGCCCCCAATCCGAAGCGGTGCGCCCCTGAAAGGTCGGGGTTTGAATTTCCTGCCCCCAAACAGACCCGCTCAGGGCAAATAACAACACGAGGGTAAAAAGGTACTTCATAACGTTCGTTGATGTCTGGTGAATGGTCAAATGTGAATGGTAGAGGACTGATTCCAGCACAATACGCAAGGTTGTCCTTGGAGTGCAACAATCCATTGGCGATTTGAACATTGACGCTTTACTTTGAGAAAATGATCTTTGCCGGACACGAAGAAGCACAACGAAGAAGAAAAGCAAACAAAGCTGGGCGCACATGTCAAGTGACCTTATTTTTGCTCCGGACCGGTCACAACCCAGGGCGTTTTCATCGTGGGCAGAGTTTCCGGGTCAACCGTTTCGTCTTCCACCTGTTCAACCGTGAGCGGCTGCTCAATCGTGATGGGATGAATCACCGTGTGAGGAACCGGTTTGTCTTCACGTGCAACCATCTGGGTGGGTTCAAGAGCAATCGGCTGGGATTCATCTTCGGGTTCCGGAACATCAAGGGTGTTTTGTTCCTCGGCTTCCAGGGCTTCGTACACCACCCTGGTATAACGGGCAATAAATTCGCGGGCAGTAGGGCGATTTTCAGGGGTTTTTTCCAGGGCGTCAAAGACAGCCACTTCAATTTCAGGTGTCACATTGGGGTTTTGCGGGCGCAAGAGCGGCGGCGTTTCATTGAGTTGCGCCATGATGACACCCACCACCCCGCTGGGACCAACCGGAAAGGGCGGTTTTCCGGTCAGCATTTCGTAGGTCATCACCCCAACGCTGTAGACATCGGCCTTCCCATCATATTGCCCTTCCTGCAACCGTTCCGGGGCAATGTAGGTGGGGGTTCCGATGATGCCGCCGGTCACGGTCAGCTTGCCCAGCATTTCGTCCGTGGTGGGGCCTAAAAATTTGGCAATGCCAAAATCAAGCACCTTGACGACTTCCCCGCCCTCTTCCGGTTGGTGAAGGAACACATTGTCCGGCTTGATGTCCCGGTGGATGATTCCCAGGCGGTGGGCTTCGGCCAGTGCCGAACAGACCGGACGCAGAATCTGGACGGTTCGTTCCAGCGAAATGACTTTGCTTTCGCGCAATTCTTCGGCCAGGGTCCGGCCTTGCAGCAGTTCCATCACCAGATAGGCGATGCCTTCGACGGATATACCCGAATCCAGTATGGCAATCGCATTCGGATGGTTCAGCCGCGAGGCCGAAACGCCTTCGAGCCGAAACCGCTCCACTGCCTCGGCAGAGTCGTTTCCGGGACTAGGCCGGAACACTTTGACTGCCACCGGACGATTCAAGGTCAGATGAGTGGCACGAAAGACGGCTCCGAATCCGCCGGAACCAATTTTTTCATCCAGCCGGTATTTTCCTTCCAGCACCGTACCGGGCAGGGCTTCGGCCAGAACCGAGAAAATCCGGTCCGCCCGTTGTTGGGATTCGACCAGTTCCTCGTTCTTTTGCCGAAGTTCCGAGAGCATCCGGTCCAGTTCGAAATTCTTGCGGTCCAGTTCCTCGTTTTGTTGAGCCAGTTGTTCGGCGGCACGCGCCTGAATGGCCGCCGCCTCAAACCGGGCCTGATTGGCCTGCGCCTGCATTTCGGCGGCAGTGGCGCGCAGGTTGGCTTCCTTGAGGGCGGCCTGATGGCGCAACCGGTTGGTCTGAAACCGGACAAATCCCAGCACCGAGCCGCCCGCCACCAGAAAATAAAGCGTATAGGCCCACCAGCGTTTCCAGGGCGGCGGAATGACAATCACCCGCAGGGACGCTCCCTGTTCGTTCCAGACCCCATCGGCATTTGAGGCTTTGACATGGAAAACGTAGCTGCCTCCGTCCAGATTCGTGTAGGTCGCCGTCCGCAGCGTTCCTGCCGGAATCCAGTCCTGGTCAAATCCTTCAAGTTTGAATTTGTATTGGTTTTTTTCCGGATTGACAAAACCCAGCGCGGCAAATTCAAAGGTGATGAAATGGTCCCGGTAATCCACCGTGACTTCCTGAATATCCGTGATGGACTGGGCCAGTTTGACCGGTTGGTTAAACCGTTTGAACCCCGTCAGCACCACCGGCGGCAGATACGTGCTGTCGGTTACGGCTTCGGGCTGGAACACATTGAACCCGTTGATTCCGCCGAAATACATTTCGCCCGTTTTGGTTTTGGCACAGGCACCCGAACAGAACTCGTTGCTTTGCAGACCGTCGGAAGCATCAAAATTGCGAAATTCCCGTTTTTGCGGGTCAAACCGCGAAATTCCCCGGTTGGTGCTTATCCAGAGCCGACCCAGACCGTCTTCGAGAATTCCCAGAATCAAATCATTGGGCAGCCCGTCACCCGTGCGAAAAGTTTGAAAGGATTGGGTGGACCGGTCAAAGCGGCTGAGTCCGCCGCCGTTGGTGCCAACCCAAAGCGCACCGGATTTGTCCTCACACATGGCCCAGATGGTGTCGTTTCCCAGGGAATTGGGATTTTTCGGGTCGCTTTTCCAGGTGGTAAACCGGTTTTGGGTCCGGTCCAGCACACATAAGCCGCTGCCGTAGGTGCCAACCCAGACCAGTCCGGTCTGGTCTTCATAAACCAGCCGCATTTCGTCCGAAGCCAGGCTGTCAGCCCGGTTCGGGTCATGGCGATAGGTCACACAGGTGCCGGTTTTCGGGTCAAAGGCTCCCAGCCCGCCGCCTCTGGTGCTAATCCAGAGGGTGCCGTCACGTCCACAGGTCAATCCCCGGACAATATCGCTCGGTATCGAATCCGGCTTTTGCGGGTCGTGCCGAAACACGGTGAAGTTGTCCCTGCCCGGCTCAAACCGGCAAATGCCGCCGGAACGGGTGCCGGCCCAGACTGCGCCCGACTGGTCCACCGCCAAGGCCAGCACTGTGTTGTGGCTGAGTGAATTGGGATTGGCCGGATTGTTGCGATAGGTGCGAAACCGGCCCGTCAGCGGGTCGAGGCGGCACAGTCCGTCATCGGTTCCCACCCAGATTTCGCCGTTCGGCGCTTCCGTGAAGCTCCAGACGATGTTGCTTCCCAGACTGGCGGCATCATTGGGCACATTGCGATAGGTGCGGAAACGTCCTGCCTGTGGAGCGTAAGCGTAGACACCGCCGCCGCCGGTTCCAACCCATAGAATTCCCTGACGGTCTTCAACAATGGTGCGCAGGTCGTTGGAGGTCAGACTGCCGGGCAGGGGCGAACTGGAATTCACCAGGTCAAACCCTCCGTCTGCCGGGTCGTAACGGTCAATTCCGTTGGCGCTGCCCACCCACAAAATGCCCTGGCGGTCCACACAGACCGTGCGCACATCGTTGCCGGCCAGCGTGCGCGGAGTATTGGGCTGGGCTTGGTAAACCGTTATGGTCTGTCCGGGCAGGTTCAAGCGGACCAGCCCCTGAGTTGTGCCAATCCAGAGGTTGCCTTTGCCGTCGGAAGTGATGGCCTGAACGTCGTCGCCGGGCAAGCGCTGGACGGGGTTTTCCGCCTTGGTCCAGTAACGGGTAACCAGATTGCGGCGCAGGTCAAACCGGCACAAGCCTTTTTCCTGCGTGCCGAACCAAAGCGTGCCTTCCCCATCCTGAAAAATGGAAAGGATGGATTGCCCCGTCTGGTTGTTGGGATTTTGCGGCCAGCTTGAAAGATTGACGAAACGGCTTGCTTTGGTGTCATAGGCCGAAAGCCCGCCCCCGCTGGTGCCAATCCAGACGAGACCGCTGGTGTCCACCCACAAGGCCCGGATATTGTTGCTGGAAAGCCCGGTGGGAGCCGCCGGGTCAACCCGGAACGTCTGGAAGGATTCGGTTTTGTGGTCATAGCGGCTGAGTCCGCCATCCAGGGTTCCGACCCAGAGCGCCCCGGTCTGGTCCTCGCAGAGCGCCCGCACATCGTTGGCCGCCAGCGAAGTCGCGTCACCCGGCTGATTGCGAAAGACCTTGAATGTATAGCCGTCGTACCGATTCAGCCCGTCCTGCGTGCCAATCCAGAGAAACCCCGTCCGGTCCTGCAAAATTGCCCCGGCTCCGGCTTGAGAAAGTCCCTGCTCAACTCCGAACCGTTTGAGGGGAATGGTTCCCTTAAAGGGCGCAGCCAAAACGTTCAAGGCAAAACCCAGCAGGAAACAGATTCCAAGAATTGACAAAAGCGATTTCATGGGACGGTGCAGGAGTGAAACCAAACGGACAAATCTGCAATTGGTCGTGCGAGTCGCCACCATACCATGCTTGGAACACTGGTTAAAGATTTTGGTAGTTTGGAGTGCGCCCGCATGTCACTGCTTTCACTGGTTTGGAAAAAACAAACCGCAGCTTTGGGCGACAAGTCCCCGCACTCCAAATTTTTAATGCGTCCGGCGGTCTTCCAATGTCGGCGGAATTGATTCCCCCGCATCAACCGGCAGAACCCGTAGCGTCAGGGCGGCGGCTTCATCGGTTGGCAATGAAGCGGCAATGGTGGGAGCCACCTCGCTGACCACCTGTGGGGTCAGCGCAGTTGGCTGATATTCAATGTCACTGGTCGGCACCAGCGGCAGACTGGTTGCTGCCGTGTGTGGTTTCAAGGGACCGGTATAGCGGGCCACGGCCAGCGCAAAACCATCCGCCAGTTCCGTGGCCGTCGGGCGTTCATCCGGATTTTTTGACAAAGCCCGCAGAATAACGTGCTGAACATCCTCCGGCAGTCCCGGAATCAGGTCGGTCAGCGGTGGTGGCGGCATCCGCAAATGCGCCAGAATCAGGCTGCCAATGCCGTCAGCAAATCCTTCGAACGGAGTCTGGCCGGTCAAACACTCATAGAGCACAATACCCAGGCTGTACACATCGGATTTTTCACCATAGGGCGCATTTGACAGGCGTTCCGGCGACATATACATCGGTGTGCCAATAATGCCGCCAGTGGCGGTCAGGCGGAGATTGTCCGGGCCAGTCTCCTCTCCGACCAGCTTGGCAATTCCAAAATCAAGCACTTTCACCACCTCTCCTTCTGCAGTCCGGTGGAGGAAAATATTGTCCGGTTTGATGTCGCGGTGAATCAGTCCCTGCCGGTGGGCTTCGGCCAGGGCGGAACAGACCGGAGTGATGATTTCCACCGTCCGGTTGAGGGTGAGCTTGTGGCGGAAACGAAGTTCAGCCGTCAGGGAATGTCCCACCAGCAGTTCCATCACCAGATACGCAATGCCTTCGGCGGAAATGCCCGAATCCAACACCTGGATGGCATTGGGATGATTGACACGGGAAGCCGAAATCCCCTCCCGGCGAAAGCGTTCAACCGCTTCGGTGGTGTCATTTCCCTGCGTCGGACGAAAGACTTTGATGGCTATCGGACGGTTGAGCCCCAGATGAGTGCCCCGAAAAACAACCCCAAATCCGCCGGACCCGATTTTCTGGTCCAACCGGTATTTGTCATCGAGTACGGTTCCGGGCAGGGCTTCGGCCAGCGCTGAGAAAATCCGGTCCGCCCGTTGCTGCGAGGCAATCAGTTCGGAATTCTTTTGGGCCAGTTCCTTGTTTTTGCGCTCCGTTTCATGATTGGCCTGTTCCAGCGCCACCATGTTTTGGGCGAGTTCCGCCGTGCGCTCGGCCACCTTGGCTTCCAGTTCAAGGGTGCGCAGTTCAAGTTGCCGAAACCGCCAGCGAACCCCGGAATATCCCAAACCCGTAGCGGCAATCAGATAGAGGGCATAAGCCCAACCGGTGCGCCAGGGGGCCGGTTTGACGGAAAAGGTGGCCTCCACCGGACCGGTCACCGCTCCGTCGGGGTTGCGCGCCCAGACTTTGAAAACGTAGGTTCCCGCCCCCAGATTTGTGTAACGGGCTTTGTTGTCAGTAGTCCAGGGCGCAGGCGCGGACTCCAGTCCAACCAGTTGGGTTTGAAAGGAAAAATTGGGACTGCCGGAAAAATCAAGCAAAGCAAAGGCAAACGTGACCGTATTTTCGTGATACACCAGGGGGCGGTTGAGGGTCACGGGAACATTGTTGACCAGGGTCTGTTCAATCTGGATGGGGGCGTCAACCGGATTGGGAACCTCACGGCGCGGGTCAAACAGGGCAGCCCCATTTAACGTGCCAAACCAGATACGGCCCTGGCTGTCCACCATTGACGCTCCGCTGTTGGCTTCGTTGCCGGGCAATCCGTCGCCATCGTTATAGGCAGTCAGGTGCCAGTCAGCCGGATGTTGGGGCATCGCATTTTTGGCAACCAGCCGAAAGGCTCCCCGGTTGGTGCTGCCAAAAAAAGTTGGATTGTTGTCGTGGTTTGGGGTTTGGCGGATTTGGTAAACCGTGTTGTTGGGAATTGCGGGTTGGGTCTGGTCATTGAGTGTATGCCAGATAATTTTTTGATTATCAGACTCGTAAATTCCCCACAGCATCCCGCTTCCCAGGGTTCCCACCAAAACCAGCGTGCGCCCATCGGCCACAGGCGTTGGCTGTACGGAAATGGTGAATTCACTCGGCAGCCCGTCGGCTTTCCGGATGTGCCGCCAGATTTCCCCTTCCCTTACATACAGCCCTTCGTTGGTGGTGACCCACAAAACCTTACCGTTTCGGGCGCGAGACTCCCTGATACAATACACTTTTTCTTTCGGAAAGGCCGGATTATCCTTTGCCGTCGTCCATTTCCCATCCTTGAAACAGGCCAGTCCTTCACCGTCCGTCCCCACCCACAACACGGGTTTTCCATCAGTGTCAAACGTGGCCAGCAAACAATGAACGGCATTTGACGGCAGGCCGGTTTTGGTATCGAACAGCAGGCGTTCCGTTCCCCGCAACCCAACCACGCCACCACCATAGGTTCCTATCCACAGGATGCTTTCTCCCGTTTCGGTAAAGCCTTCGCTCAAGGCATAGACCGAATCCACCGGCAACCCGTTGTGACTGTTGAGAATGGTCCAGGTCCCAGCTTCCCACCGGCCTACTCCGCCGGTACCGCCAATCCAATACACGGGGTTCCCCGTTGCAGCCTTGGTTTCAAGCAGACACATGACTTCCTGAATGGGCGCACCGGTGGCTTTGTCAACCGTGGCCCATTTCCCCAGGTCAAGCCGCACCAGCCCTTTGCCGTCAGTTCCGACCCACAGACGAATCGAACCAGCGGACGTATCCTCCGCCAGCAGCGATGCCAGGGTGTCGGTGGGAAACCCATTGGTGACCGTCCAACATCGCCAATTGTTGCCGGTCACAGCCACCAGTCCTCCGCCATTGGTGGCCAGCCAAACAGTTTTTTCCCCGTTGGGACTGTGGGTTTCCGCCAGGGCGGCGACCCAATCGTGAGGCAGGCGGCTGTTTTTGGTTGTAAAGGTGCTCCATTGCCCGTCTTTCAGCTTGGCTGCCCCTTGTTTGGTTCCAATCCAGAGCGCGGTTCGGCCATCTGCCTCGACGGTTTCGAGTCCGGACCTGATTTCCTTGCCCGGCAAGCCGGAATTGGCCGGGGTAAAAACCTCCCATGCACTTGGAGCCATAAACTCCCGGCTGGTCACGCCCTCCGCAGCCAGGCGGACCCTGGCCAGCCCGGCGTCACGGGTGCCAATCCACAGGGCGCGCCCGTTGTCCACGGTTTGGGATTCCAACAGCACATTGACGGAATCACCCGGCAGCGGAGAGTTGGCATGGTCGAAATGGGTCCATTTTCCGGCGGTGAAACAGGCCAGTTCTTTGGTGGTTCCAACCAGTATCTGTGAGTTTCCCTGGCTGTCCTTGATTTCCAGCAGGCGTTGCGCCCGATTGCTGAAAAACCCGGTCGTCTGGTCATAAATTGTCCAGTTGCCCTGGTCATACCGAAGCACTCCGCTGCCGGCGGAAGCCATCCACAGACTGCCGTCCGAAGCGGCCAGCAAATGTACAATATAGGACGACGTTGCGCGCTGGGGCAGGGGCAGCGGGGTCCAGGTCCGGCCATTGTAGACTGCTACGCCGTCCTGGGTGCCCACCCACAAATAGCCCCGCTGGTCCCTTGCGCTACAAAAAACCGAATTCTGCGGCAGTCCGTCGCGGTCGGAAAAAACCCGAAACGCCGGACGCCCTTCAAGCACCGGCCCGGTTTGGGCCCCGGTCGGAATCGTCAACAGGCACAACACCACCCACAGCCAACAAACCCAACCCTTGCCAAAAGTCACCCTGTAATGGCGAGGAAGAAATCGTACATTCATAGGAAGGCCATCATTTCTGTTTACCTATCAGACGGAATCCCTTGAAACGTTTCGGTTGGAGCATCCTGAGAACGGAGTGCTTCTTTCTGTTTGATAGTGACCGTCGGCGCATCAGCCAGGGGAACCTGCACCGTGGCGGTGTCTTCGGCTGTGTCGGCCTGGACCAACCCGGTCAATTTCTCATAGCGGTATTCTCCCGTTATCTTCGCCAAAGAAGCCTCCTCCGGCTTGCCCAGATGGGGTCGCGCGGCATCGGCAAACTGTTCCGCCAGCAGGAGCGGGCCGGGCCGGTCAGCCGGGCTTTTGGCCAGAGCCTCCAAAATCACGGTTTCAATCGCTTCCGGAAGATTCGGATTGAACTGGCGCAACGACGGCGGCGACTCCTGCAAATGTGCCAGAATCACCTGATAGGCATTCTCTTCAGCTACAAACGGAGGCCGTCCGCAGAGCATTTCATAGAGCATCACCCCCAAACTGTAGACATCCGATTTACCGTCATAGGCTTTTCCACTCAACCGTTCCGGAGCCATGTAGGTTGGCGTCCCCACAATGCCGCCCGTCGCCGTCAGGTCATAGCCCGCACCGCTGCCGGCTTCCCCCACCAGTTTGGCAATGCCAAAATCCACCACTTTGACCACTTCCCCTTCACCCGTCCGGTGCAAGAAGATATTGGCCGGCTTGATGTCCCGGTGAACAATCCCCAACCGATGCGCTTCGGCCAGCGCCTGACAAACCGGAGTCAAAATTTCTGCCGGCCGCCGCAGGGAAAGATAACCGCATTTTTGCAATTCCTCCCACAGTGAATAGCCTTCCAGCAGTTCCATGACCAGATAGGCGAT
>JAIBAN010000172.1 GCA_019695185.1 Blastocatellia bacterium
CGGTACCGCCGCCCGCTGAGTGATGTGTTGGAAGAGAATGCGGTGGAACTGTTGGAGCATGAGTCCGAGGCGACCTTGGGACGCTCCAGCAACCGGCATGCCGATCATATAGAACAGGAATTCATACCAGTCACCGGGGAGCCCGAACCAACTGTCACAACTGACCCTCCGGCTGGCTTGGCTCCCCGCCTGCAAGCGGTCACCGACGAGTTTTTGCAAAGTGCCGGTGAGTTGGATAACTACCGGGTGGGAGTCTTACCCGGCGATGTGGGAATTGCCCTCGTCTGCCGGACTCAAACCAGCCGCGACTGGTGCCTGGTGGGGAAATATCCCGATCATGCGACTGCGGAGGAAGCAGCCAGAAGACTGGCCTGTACCATGCAGTCACTGCGCCGCCACTGCCGCCAACTCTATTTCGTGGAGCATACGCTGCTTCGCTTTGGCAGGCGGGTTTCCACGGCTGACCAGGAGCAAACCGACCCTCCTTTTTCCCGCGCGGTCAAGCCGCAACCACCATTTCAATACAGTTTCACCCTCACCGCCGTTGTCTCCCGCCGGGCCGGAGCCAGCCGGACCGAAGATGACCGGCGCATGGTCCGGGAAATCATAAGGGAAAACACCCCCGCTCATATCGTGGCGGAGGTTTGCTTTTTGGGCTATGCCCACATGCGCCGGTTTGAAGCGCTCTATTGGGCCTGGCGGTCTGCCTTGCGGCATCAGGCTCCCTGGGAAATGGCCCGTACCTCAGCCCGGTTACGGCGGTTTCTCGAAACTCACTGTCATTGCCGGAACACTTCGCCATGAATGAATCCGGGCACTTGATTCGGAAACAGACCCTGCAGGTGGAAGTGACCTCCGAGGCCCTGGCTCTGGTCGTCCAAGCCTGCCTGAGCGACCTCAACCGGAACCGCCTGCTGCCTGTGATTGAGGCGGTTCTGGATGAAATCTGCCCGCCCGGCCAAGTGATTTCGATTCCCCGGCTGGAACTCGATTTAGGTCGGATGGGGGTGCAACAGTTGACTGAACTGGCCCCGGAGCGGTTGAAACGGGAACTCCGGCAGGCGTTGACGGAAGTCCTCAGGCAAACACCTGGGGGCACCCCGCCACAGGTTCGCTTTGTATCCGAGGGGGCGGCCCGGCGGGAGCGGCTGGAGCGGTTTTTGGAGACAGGTTCCTGGCCCTTCAGCACTGTTGAAAAAGGAGCCTTTTCCGGTGCGGGACTGCTCCTGGACATGGCCGCCACGGACCCCGAGGGATTAACCCGCATGCTGCATCAACTGGGGCACAAACCACATGCTCTGGAACGGCTGGTGTTGCACCTCAACGAAGGGTTGGTTCGCAAACTGTTGGAAGTTCTGGAACCAAAACATGCGGCTTTGATTGTGCTCTACCTGGCAGACTTGAAAGGTGTCCAGCGCGAGGAACCGCTCGTCCGGCTCACCGAACAACGCTTTGAACAGGTGGTCTGGTTTTTGTCCCTGGCCTATCTGCTGCAAGACCCCGGAACCCAATTCAATCGCTTGAGTTTTGTGCAGTCACTGCTTGAGGGTTTGGCGGAAAGCGAGGGAATTTCCTACCCTGAATTGCTCAAAACCTTCTGGCAGGCTGTGCGCCGCACCCGTGGCCGGTTGCCCGTTCAATCCTCCTTGCCTGCCATTCTGGAAGAGTTGGCCAAAGAAGCTGATGTGGAGGAAGTCGGCCCAATCCCTGGTTTGCAACCGGAGCGGATTTCCGCAGAACCCGGTCAGCGGCTGGCGGAATATCTGCAAAACGGTTTTTGGCCCGTCGCCCATCCCACCCGGCCCGGCCAGTCGGTGGCCGCGGCGATGCTGCAACTGGCTGCAACCCACCCGGAACAACTGGCAGCCCTGCTGCGCAGGCATGGCCAGCAGGGTTTTGTCCTGGAACGACTGCTCCTGTTGGGTGAAACCGTCTTGCGCCATGTGCTCGAAGCACTGCAACCGGAGCATGCCGCCCTCATGGTGGCTTTTCTGTTGGACCTGCAAACGTTGCACCGGATGCGCCCCTTAATCAATTTGGAGGCCCACCGTTTCTCAGCTCTGCTCTGGTTTCTGACTTTGGCTTATGTCGTCAAGGACCCTGGGTCACAGTTTAACCGCAAGAGCTATGTCAGGTCCATTTTGGAAGAAGTCGGTGAGGCCGAGGGTGTGCAATACGCCTCGTTGCTGGCGGCTCTTCAATCCGGGTTGCAGGAAACGGGAAAACACCATCCGCTGCGGTCCTCATTACCCGCAGTTTTGCACGAACTCACGGCTGAGTTGAACCGTGTCGCTGTGTCGCCGGAACTTCCAGCCCCTGGAATGGTACCGGATTCCTGGCCGGAACTGGCTTTGAGCTGGATTGGAGCCTATCTCACCACCGGAATTCTTTCGACACCTCCCTGGCCTTCACAGGTGCACTCCCATGATTTGAACAGCGTCTTTGCAATCCTGGCCCGCCACCACCACCCTCGGGTGCGGACGTTGCTGCACCAACTGGCCTCGACCGGCCCGCCCACCCTGGAAACGCTGGTGGCCCGGCTGCTGGCCATAATCGGACCACGGGAAGTCCTGCGGCTGGCCCTGCGTACTATTCCCGCCACCCTCAGCCAAAGGCTGGAAGCACAGGCGGCAACCGGCTTGGGGCCACCGGAACGGGTACTGGCTCCGGCTTTTGAATTCCTCTTGCAACAGGATGCCACCGGCTGGAACGAAGCAACCTTGATTCGTCAGACACTGGCGCTGGTAACCAAACATGCCGGGGGGATGGTTTCCCCCGATGTGGATTGGTCTGACAGGTTTCCCGCAGGCTTGGGGGGGCCGTTGTTCGCAAACGAGACCGGCGGAATCCTGGTGAACAGGTATGAACAGCTTGAAATCATTCGCTACCTGCTGGACTGGGGACTGCTGCCGTGGAAGGTGCAATGGGAAACTTCGGAATTGACTCCTTCTCTCATGTTGCGGGCCATGCTCAACTGGCCGCTGGCCCGGTTGCTGCAGGTGCTTGAACCGGAACAGCCCAAGGGGCTGGAAAACAGGCTGTTTCATCTGGTCACCCATTTGGACCAGCATGATCTGAATCGGTTGCTGAGTCGTTTGGCCCCGGCCATGCCTGGTGACAGTCCGTTTTGGGAAGCAGTCGTCCAGGCCGCCACGGCTTCAGCCCGGCCCACAGAATTCTGGGTGGGGCTGCTGGGTCTGATGCTGGCGGGAGAGGACCTTGATTTGGAACAGGTCGCACAATTGATGGGGGGAAACCCATTGCTTCCGGTGCTCGATTCCATCCCTTTTTCCCAATGGGACGCCCACCTTTTCCAGGCGGTTTTGGTCAGCCGGTACCTTCGGCAGGAGCCAAACCCAACCGCCGGAGCGCTCACCGACACCTTGCTCCAAACGTATTTCCGCCGTTACCCCGGTGATGCAGGCCACTTTCTGAATCTGCTCGGGCCTGCTCCTCATCAGTTCCACTCCCTGGTTGAATCATGTTCGACCGAAACCTACAGTTTGTGGCTGGGGCTTTTTCTTCAGCCCGCAGGAGTTGCCGCTTTGCTCCGGCTGGAAACCCTGTGGAGCGAAGCTGGCAGCCGCGCGGGGGAGCGGAGCCTGGTCGATTTCCGGGAAATCTGCCTGCGCGAGATATGGGACGCAGCCCGAGGGGGCCGGTCATCTTCCCAGGCTTTGGAACAGGTTTTCTTGCGGCTATGGGGAACCTCTGAGCCCACTGAAATTGCACGGGAAACGGCCCGTATCCTTGCTTCCGCCGAATTGCTACCCCCCGCCGAAACAAGACCTGATGCCGGACGGCTGGCAGCCTTGAGGTTGGTCTTTGGGGCTGAGGTTTTTCCCTCTCACTCAAGCTGGGCGGGTTCGGAGGCTACAGGTTGGGACATGCTCAAAACACTGCTTGACCAGTCGCCCGAAGCGGTCACCCCCCACCTGTGGCAACATCTGGGTGACGCAACCCAAAGGGAGCGCTGGGTGAAAACCTTGCCTGAGTCGGTTCTGCTGCGGCTGGGGATGTTGCTGGAACCGCGCAAACATCGGATTCTGCTCGATTCGGCTGAAGCCCTGGCAGCAGGCTGGCGGCAAGCTGTTCCGGTCAGCTCTGCCCGCCTTCTGAACCGCACCTCCTTTTGGTCCTTTTGGTTCGATTTTCTGGCTCGCGTTCCGGCCCAACGGCGGTCGGTGGAACGGTTGACGGAAATGTTTTTCGAGCTGGCTGGCCAGTTACTGAAAACCGCCGGAATCATTTCCCCCAAAGACGAAACAACAGCCCGAACGCTCATCAGCGAAACAGCCAAAGTTGCCCGCAACGCCGGGTTAAACACGCTTCCCCTCATTCTTTTGCACCGAAGGGACATCCTGCTGGCAGCCTGGCGGTCAGGTACGGCGGACCCGGTCAACGCTCCCGCTGAAACGTCCCGCAAACCTGCCCCATCCCGTCCGCACAAAAGGAAAACTACGTTCCGCCTGGGCGACGAGGAAGAGGAAATATCAGCCAAAGACCCGATATATCTTTCCAATGCCGGATTAATCCTGGCCAGTCCCTTTTTACCTCAACTCTGGAATCGGTTGGAGGTTTTGGAAACCGATGCGACCGGCAAACCCAAAATGCGGGATTGGGAAGCCGCCTCCAGGGCGGTTCATCTCCTCCAGTTTCTGGTGGATGGAACAACCGACACCCCGGAACCCTGTCTGGTCCTGAACAAACTCTTATGCGGCCTGCCCATGGGAGCAAGGATCGCAACCGCGATTGAACTGACTGACCTTGAGCGGGAAACCTGTGAAGGGCTCCTGCTCTCGCTGATTGCCAACTGGGAGGCAATTCGGAACACTTCGATTGCGGGCCTCCGGGAAACTTTTTTGCAACGCGAAGGGAAACTGGAGAAACATCCAGACCGGTGGCAATTGCACATCCGGCGCAAGACACTCGACATTCTGGTGGACCAAATCCCCTGGAGCATCAAGGTAATTTTTCATCGTTGGATGCCGGTCCCGCTCTATGTCACCTGGTAACAATATGGACACTACTGTAATGGTCGCCAATGCCCGCATTATCCAAAATGAAATCGAATGGTTTCGGACGGTTTTGGAACAGCGGTTTTTGCTGCATGCAGGTGAGCACCCGCTGCCGGACCCGCTGGATGCCTGTCCACCTCCGCAACTGGATGACGGGGCGGCCCCCTATGCGGCCATCCTCCGCCAATACCAGATGAAACCGGCGGAACGGCTGGTGCTCATGTTGGGTTTTCTGCCCCACATCAAACCGGATGCACTGGATTTGTTTTTTATCCAGAATCAATCGGTGCAGCGGCGGTTTACGGAATTTGGCGGACTGACGGGCCTCTCCCACAACGGTTTTCTCCCCACTGCCGAAACCGCTTTGTTTCTGCTGGCAGGCAGCAATTTGGATGCCCGGTTGCGGTATCACCACCTTTTTCACCCAACCCATTTTTTTTTCACCGAAAACATTTTACGGCTCAACCACCGTCATCCTGAAGAACCTTTGTTTTCGGCTGCTGTGCAGGTAACCCCCGAATATTTGGAACGCTTGACCACGGGGAAACCTTACCAGCCACCATTTAGCACGGAATTTCCAGCCCACCGGCTGACGACTCCTTATGAGTGGAAGGATTTGGTGCTTGACCCGCTGACCGAGCAGGATGTGGCGGATATGCTTACCTGGATTCGTCATCAAACGGTTTTGCTCGACGACTGGCGATTACGGGAACGGTTGAAGGCCGGCTACCGGACCCTGTTTTACGGACCACCCGGAACCGGCAAAACCCTGACTGCCAGCCTGTTGGGAAAAATGACCGACACCCCCGTCTACCGGATTGACCTTTCCCAAGTGGTTTCCAAGTACATTGGTGAAACCGAAAAAAATCTGGCCAGCCTGTTTGACCATGCCCAGCACCAAAACTGGATACTGTTTTTTGATGAGGCCGATACACTCTTTGGGAAACGGACTGAATCACGCAACGCCAACGACCGGGCCGCCAACCAGCAAATTTCCTATCTGCTCCAACGGATAGAGGATTTTCCAGGAGTGGTCATTCTGGCTACCAATCTGCGGTCCCATTTGGATGCTGCCTTTGCCCGCCGGTTTCAATCCATCATTCATTTTCCGGTTCCCAACCCCGAACAGCGGTTGCGGCTCTGGACGGAAAACTTCGTCAACAAGCCTTATCCACTGGCGGCGGATGTAAATTTCCGAAAACTGGCCGATGCCTATGAACTGGCCGGAGGCAACATTATCAATGTGTTGCGTTTTCCCTGTCTTAAAGCCATTACCCGAACACCGCCGTTGATTACCAGCCAGGATTTGGAACTGGGGGTGCGCCGGGAGCTTCACAAAGATGGAATTTTTTTGAGTGGCCAGTGATTCTGAAAATTTGAGACAGGGGCCATTTGGATGCTGGCGGGATGGCACTCCCACGGGCTTCCCAGCTAATGAGGTCGTCGAGTTGACGGTCCAATCCAGCCGGGTAAAGGGGAACTAAATATTGCCAGATAATGGGGATCGGCTGGAGAGGCAAAATCTTTCGAACCTCTTCCCCCAAGCCTGCGGCTAGGGGCGGAAATTCTTGCACAGGAGCATCACCCGACGCACTGTACACCTCGGCCCGTTCCAGGCCGGAATGCGGATCACAAACCGTTCCAAAGAGCACCCAATTGAGCATACCGCAGGCGGCGTTGCGGTCCCGCGTCAGTTTGCCTTGGCAGTGGGGACAGTGGTGCAGCCGTTCGCACAGCGCCTGTGTGCGCTGGTGACCGCAGCCCGAACAGCTTGGGCTGGGTTTGACGTTCCGCGTCGGCACTTCCACATAAGGCCCGGCAGGTTCTTCCGCTTTCCGGGCTGGCAGATTGAGAAACGTGGCGGGTGCGGTGGCGAGGATTTCCCGCTTGAGTCCGGCCTGCGCGGCTGCTCCGTTAGGCAGGAACTGGCCGGGCTGGTCCGGGTCGGGTTTGGTTTTGGTGGCCAGGGTCATGTTTTTGACGGTCAGCTTTTCCGTCACCGACCGGCATTGTCCGCAAAACTGCCCGCCACCTGACACATCCGGTACGCTTTGATGCGTTCTTCCAACGCGCTGTTATGAAGTTGTTGATGCAACCGCTGGCACACCAGCCGCAACGCCTCCTGCTGGGGCGTCGGATACATCCGACAGGTGGTTTTGCGGTTGACCGGAGCGGGCGTTTCCAGACCTGGCGGGACAGTTCTGAAATTATCGAAAATCAACCGGTAAAGGTATTGTTTGCTTGTTTTTACAATTTTGCTCAGAGCGTCCCGAGGAGGCCCTGCCAGCCGGTTTTGAGTGGCCTCCGGCCACCGAACTCGCGGCACTCGGCGGACCCCGCTTCACCTCTGAGCCTTGCCTGCCAAAAACGGATTCGGCGTGGCGGCTATGGCTGGAACACTGCGCGGGTTTCGGTAGAAAGTCGTTTGCCGCCATTTTTACCCTTGAAGGCAGCCATGTCCAGGTTACTGAAAATCTTTGCGGAAGTGCCGGATCCCCTGAAAAAACTGAATCGACACTCAGCCCGCTGGAAACGGTGCATAAGGCTTTTCGCCATACCCCGTTTGCCCCAGCCAGAGACGCAGCAACCGTAACGATGCTTGTGCTTAAAGAGATAGATCATCAAGCTTCGAAGAGTTCTTTCCGATAAAGGAAGATAACTATCAGCAATTCCCGGTTTAGAAAAAAAGAGTGTCAATTTGGTATGATGGGAAGATGCCACCCAATCAACCGAAAAAAAATGGACCCCTCACTTTTGAGGTTTTGATGCAAACCGTAAGCGACGAATTTG
>JAIBAN010000081.1 GCA_019695185.1 Blastocatellia bacterium
TGACGATCACGTTCATGAATTCTTCAGGCAGGGTCAGCATAGGATCTCTTTCGCAAAAGGTTTTCCCAAACTTATTCTGCCTGATTCATTTTTTCAAAGATCAAAAATGGCCAAAGTCGAGCTCAGATGGACTTCCTGTTGTGGAAAAGGAATCTCCACACCAGCTTCCTGAAACGTCCGATTGATGGTGTTATAGAGCCGGTGGACGGCATCCCAATACACATCCCGATTGGGAATATGGGCCTGGAGTTTGAAATTGAGGGTACTGTGGGCAAAACCATAAAAGACAACGCGCGGAGCCGGGTGCTGCAACACATGCGGATTTTCCTGGGCGGCGGCATACAACAGTTTTTCAACCAGTCCAGTGTCTGAACCATAAGCCACCCCGATTTCAAGGGTAATTCGGTTGGAATCGGCCAGTGACCAGTTTGAAATCTGACCGGTAAGAAAGGTTTTGTTGGGAATAATGACCTGTTGCCGGTCAAAATCAGTGATGGTAGTGGCCCGGATTTGAATCCGGCTGACTCGCCCCATCACTCCATTGACCGTCACAATATCCCCCACTCGGACCGGTTGCTCAAACAGAATAATGAGCCCCGAAACAAAATTGCCAAAGATTTCCTGAAGGCCGAATCCAAGTCCAAAGGTGACTGCCGCCGCCAGCCATTGCAGGGTTGACCAGGATATGCCGAGTTTGCCAAAGGTCATGATGGCACCTGCGACAATCAGCAGGTAATGTGTAACCGCTTTGAGGGCATACCGGCCACCCTGGTCAAAGGGGAGCCGCAGGAAAACCATAACTTCCAGAAACCGGGGTATGATTTTGGCTGCAGTCAGGGAAATCACCGCAATCAGCAAGGCTGCACAAAGGTCCGCCAAAGTTGTGGCTGTCAGTTTGGTAACCACCCTGGGCTGAGTGACTCCAGCCTGATTGGAAACGGCTTCCTTGACCTCCACCGGGTAGGTCCAAAGCTGGACGGTTTCCAGCGTTTTGAAGGCCGGGAAGACATCCACCCAGGTCCACCAGAGGTGGGCCGCCAGCCCGATTCCCAAGGCGAGCGAGGCAACCCGCAAAGCAGTTTCAAGATTTTGCCCCAGGGTTTCCTGGGTGGATTCGGAAATTTCGGTACCGGCTGGCGTGCCAGGCACACTTTCTTTCACCATGGACAAACGGGAAAGCACCACCAGCCTGACCTTGTGTAAAATCACCAGGGTGCCGGCAATGGCTGCCAAGGTTACAATTCGTTCAAAGAGGTGGATGGCAGCAAAAGCATAACCCACAACTGCAATTCCACCCAAAAGCGGTGGAACAGCAACCAGAACCCAACGCCAGACTCTATGGCCCAAAATCTTCCAGGAGGTAGAACCGGCCTTTTCCTCTGCTGGAACCAGTGCGTGACAGGCCCCGGTTAGGCTCCAGACCAAAGGGGTCAGCCCACCGGTTAACATCAGAAACGTCAATCTCAATGGAATCTGGTTTTCGCTTTCCCCAGCCCACCAATTCACTGCCCCATACAAAAAAAACAAAAGAGGAAGCACCCAGGTTGACCATTTCAGAAGGGATTGAAACCTCGTGAGCGCTTTCCCCGACCAACCCGGAAACTGCTCTCCGATTCCGCCGGGAATGGCAATTTCACGCCACAAACTGAGGATGAAGAGAGGAGTCACCAATTCACATAAACCGGCACCCAACAGCCGCTCCATTCCGGAAACGTTAGATGACAGTTCAATCTGCCGGGCCAGGAACCACAGGGCTCCCGGCCACAAAGCAGCATTAAGGAAAGTAAAAAGCAAAGCCAGCACCAGTTTCCCAGGTGTGAACGCTGGTTCCCCATCTCCCCTGAAACTGCTCTGAATCCGGCGGCGGAGGTACCGCCGTTCCAACCACAACAAGACCACCATCAACCCAAACGCCAAGTTGCTGACCGGGTGGGTTTTGACACTTCCGATTCCCCGGTTCCAAAGAAGGGTGAACCAACCAGAAGCCAACTCCCCCCGCACCGTTTTCCAGGTGGTGACGGCATCCTCACCAGAAATGGGTTCCAGATTGCGAATCCACAGGATGTGCTCGTCAATATAGTCGGAAAACTGTTGTCCGGCAGAAACCAGTTCCTGTTCTTTGGCATTCAGGTCGTTCAATTTTTCGACATACCGATGGGAGGTCCGCAGCAACTCCAACCGGTTGTGTTCCCTGGTGTGCATGAGGCTGCGGAGGAAGGCCAGCGCTTCTTCCTGTGAAACGCCGCACAGGCTGACATCGAGGGAATCAAACAATTCTTTGGCCTGGTCTTCGATGGTTGTGTTTTTGACCTGATGTTGTTCCAGGTCAAGGATATTGATTTGGATTTGACTCAACAGGGCTTCCCTTGTTCTGAGGTTGTTCCGATGGGTCCAGGCATCCGGCAGGAGGCTTCGTTTGGAACGCAGCATCATGCCCACCGAGTTGGAAAACCCGGTGGCGCTGACCCTTTCCGTCAGTGCCGCGAATTCCTGCTGCAACTGGTTGACTTCGAGAGCCAGACTCTCCAGGTCCGTGGTGGCCCGTTCAAGTTTCCAGGCCAAGCCCTCGGGACCACTGTTTTGTTCCAGCCAGCCAGCATTCTCCTGGGCAATCCGACGAAAGGCCGGGTGGATGTGGGCGGCCATTTCAATGTCTGCCTGAGCCTGCCTGACGGCCTCCTGAGCCTCGGTATGGCGTTGGGCTGTAAGGGCTTCCTGAACAACCCGAATTTTCTTTCTGGCACTGGCGGCTCGTTCTTCGGTAATCTCAAGTTCGGCCAGGGATTGCCGCTCCACCTGGTCAAAGGTGGCCAATTCCAGTTCATAAAGCCGCACCCGTAATCCGGCTGAACCTAATTTCGCTTGATTTTGGGTCGCCTGCGCCAAGGCCAGTTCATCCCGTTCGGCTAAATCCGAGTTTGGGGAAAACTCTGTTTTGAGTTGGTTCAGATTGGTGCGGGCTTCAGCCAATAGTTGGGGCAGGTTGGCGCGATGCTCTCTGCCTGCCTTGATTTTGGCCTGGATGGTATCCAACTCCCGGTGCAGGGTTTCCCCTTCCACTCTGACCCGATCAAGCAGTTGCTCCAATTGGCGGGCTGTGGCATGAGCGGGCGGTTCAAAACCGGGTTCCTCGGCAAGCGGATTGGGTTCACTCATCTGCAGTTTTCCTGAACGGAACTGCAACGCTTCCAAATGTTCAATCCGGGCCTTTATGGAAGCTGACTTTTTGACCATTTCCAAGGTCTGTTGAAATAAACCCAAAAGTTGTGCCTGACGTGGGTCGTCTTTGCGCGGGTCGTTTTCAAGAGCCCTGATTTTGGCTTCCAGTTGGCGAGCAAAACCATCTGCCATCCCGGATGGAGCTTCCTCCGTTCCAGAAGTGATTGAAACAGTGTAGAAAAGCAACAGCACAAGCATACCGGTTTTGTGCCAGAGCGAACCTGCAACGGATGGAACGTGTGCCATGGGATGAACCTTCGTTTCGCATTGTGATTGGGATTTCAAATTGGCAAACCGCGTTCCAAACCTGGGCCTGTGCGAATGCAAGTGCCTCTTCATTCCAAGTCATTTCTTTTAAGCAATTTAGAAAAATCATACAGATTCAGCCGAGATACCTATGCCCTTCACATCCTGGGTCCCCACGGTCATTGGCCACGATATTTCGTGGGACTCCGGTATTTCGGAGCCCCCGGCGGAAATTTCAGTTCCTGTGAGAACGAGACTAAAAGGTTGAATCCAAAGCGTTTGAACATTTTTTTGATGACTCCTGGTCTTTTGGCACAGCGTTTTCTATTACCTTTTTCTCCAAAAACCACCTTTACCCTGTGCCCTGGTCAGGACGAGAAATCACTTTTCGGCTAAAACCTGGCGGCGTTGCTGGTTGTCGCAGGTGGGATGAAACAAAAAAGCAGTAAAAACTGAGAACCGGGGATTACAGACCTCCGGGTTTGATGTACCTTGGAACCGTTTCGTCATTAAAAGAAAGGAAAAACATGACAGCGAAAGTAAAAAATATGGTTGTGTATTTGGCCGGAATGATTGGTATGGTGGTGGTGGTCACAGCAGTGGTTTTATTTGCCCTGACCGGACCAGTTCGAGGTTATGTGGTTAAGGCCACAGTTGGTATTGACCCGGTCAACAAAACTTCAGCCGGGGTGGCGCTCAAAGGCTATGACGCCGTCGCATATTTCCAGGAAGGGAAAGCAGTTCCGGGTACCAAAGAGTTTGTGTTTGAGTGGAACAGTGCCGAATGGCGCTTTTCAAGTGCGGAAAACCGGGACCTGTTTGCCAAAAGCCCCGAAAAATATGCTCCCCAATACGGTGGCTATTGCGCCTGGGCGGTGAGCCGGGGCTATACGGCGGATGGCGACCCCAAAACCTGGAAAGTGGTGGACGGCAAGTTGTATCTCAATTACAACGCCACGGTTGGAAAAGACTGGGAAAAAGACATTCCGGGTAATATTACCAACGCTGACAAAAACTGGCCGAAACTGGTCAACAAATAAAAATCAGTTTGGATTTTTGGTTGACAACCTGGAGCGGACCATCAGAATGATTCCTTTCCAATTCTGCTGGTCCGCTCCTGTTTTTCCGGAACCACCTCCATACCCCACCCCTTACGGAAAGGAATCCCATGTTGCCACCTGGAACACTTGTGAAAGCTGAGTTTAATCCCCTGATTCGACCCTATCTGGTGTTGGTTGTCGGTTTAACCATGGCAAGCACGATTGCCGGGCTCCCCTTGGCCCTGATTTGGTTTTTGGGAGTCGGGCAATGGTGGGCCCGGCATTACTTTGACAAACTGGAATGCTACCTGGATGAAAAAACCCTCCGGTTCCGCAAAGGGATTTTGTTTCAGGTGGAAAAAACCATTCCGTTGGAAAACATTCAGGATGTGACCTTCATCGAAGGCCCCATTTTGCGTCATTTCCATTTGAGTACCGTCAAATTTGAGACCGCCGGTCATAGTGCGGGACAGGCCAACGACATGCATTTGACCGGAATCATTGAAGCCCATGAATTCCGCAACCGGATTATCAAACACCGGGATGTGCTCAAACAACATTCGCAACAGGTGCTTCCGGCTTCCCACCTGTCCGAAGCCGAACATTTGGCCACCCTGAAAAACATCGAACAGCATTTGGCTGAAATCGTGAAATTGATGCGGGAAAGGCAATCCTGAGACAGCGGCGGAAGGAACGGCTGGGGGCAACCTTGTTGTTTCGTCAGGCACAAAGGCTTTCGTTTGAACTGCTGCCGCCAATCTATGCTCAAACCGGCCAATTCAAAACTCAAACCTCAAACCTCAAAACTCCCTTAAAACCCCCGCAAATCAAGGCTGTGAAAGGCCAAAAACAGGCCAAAAATGTGATTTTTGCAAAAATACCTTGAAAAAATGCAATAAAATCAAGGTTTCGACACAAAATTGATTGCACCATCCGGTGAATTCCCCATAATAGTCGCGGTTTTCCAACCCACATTTCACTTGGAGAAAATTCAGCATGCCTGCAAAGAAGACTACCAAACCGGAAGCGGCACCGGCCAAGCCTGCCAAGGCCGCACCGAAAGCCAAAGCCGAAACCAAAGCCGAACCTAAGGGTAAGGCCGCCAAAGCCGCACCGGCGGCGAAAGGCAAAGCTGCCAAGGCAGCTCCTCCGGTCCCAGCCCGGAAACCCATCACCCAAGCCGAATTGATTGACCGGCTTGCATCCAAGTCCGGCGCAACCAAAACCCATGTCAAGGCGGTTTTGGATGAACTGGCGGCTGTGGCCGCCGGCGAAGTCGCAGTCGGCTTTACGATTCCCGGCATCGGGAAAGTTGGTGTTCGTGAAACCGCCGAACGGCAAGGACGCAATCCGGCGACGGGTGCCGCGATTACCATTCCTGCCGGTAAACGGGTTAAATTCAGCGTCGCCGCCGCCCTCAAGAAAGCGGTTGGCTAAACTGGCCTGTTTTAGGCAAGCATCCCTGAAGGACGACCTTGTGGTCGTCCTTTTTTCTTTCAGGCGGCTGCCGCAGCTCCTTCCCTGACTTCTTTCAGCAGAGGGCTGATTTGACATTCCAGGCGGCGGTTCCGTTCGAGGGCTTTGCGGAGGAACGACTCGGCTCGTTCCAGGGCCTGACGGCGGGCCGGACCGGTTTCCGCTTTGGCCTGGGTCAACCAGAGGTGTCCCAGTTGAACCAAAGGTTGGGCATCCGATGAATTGAGGGCCAGGGCCTGTTCACAGGCTTTCATCCCGGCTTGGAGGGTGGTCGTCGGGGGTTTTTGCTGGCTCACCAGCCACGCTGCCCGCAACAGGCAGAGATTGCCCTGAAGCTGCAAGGCTTCCGCATCCTGTTGATTTTGACTGAGCAGCTTCGCTACGGTTTGTTCAACCTCCTCCAACCTCGGCAACGGGTTTTGTTGTTTCCGTAGCGCCCACCTGACCCCAATCAAACGGGCAGTGCATTGCTGTTTCACCACCCACTCGTCATCCGGGAAGAGTTCCAGTGATTTTGCATAATAGGTTTGCGCCTGGGTTAATTCCGGTTCCGGGTCCTGATTGTTGGTTTCCTTCCAATCGGCCAAATCACTGTAGAGGCTGCCCAAATTCCCCGTGACATGCGAGGTCCGGGCACTGGTCCGGTACGTCACTTCAAAATTTCGGCGGGCTTTTTCATAAAATTCCAAGGGGCTCGTGCAACTCCGGGCTTCAAATTCCCCCTTCATCTGATAAATCACTCCCAGATTGTTGTAAGCAGACGGGTCCTTTCCCCCTGTTTCAATTGATTTTTCAAAACTATCAATACAGCGGTTCAAGGTGGGCCGGGGGTCTTCGCCTTTCAGGATTTCATCATCAGCCAAAAACTGATAGGCAATCCCCAGATTGTTGTAACAGGGTGAAAAATTGGGTGAAAGAGCCAGCGACTGGTGAAAATAATCAATCGCAGCCCGGAGCGAAGCCCTGGGGTCAAGCCCCTGATTGGTTTCATATTCGCCCCGGACCACATTTGCATCGCCGAGAGCGGCCAGCATTTTGGCGTCATGGCGTCCCAATTCGAGTGCTTTGCGGGCGGAATCCTCCAGTTGTTGCAAGGCCGGGCGGGGGTCCTGGTTTTGCCCCACCAGATACAGTGCCAAATGCTGATACCCGTAAGTGGCAATCCGATGGGCTTCAATTTCCTCCGGATTGGACTGTAACACCCGTTGGGATTCGGCCAGCAAGCGGTCCAACTCCTCCCGGCAGGATTTGCGCTGGACCCGCTTCAACAACATCATTTTTTCCCACCGGTTTTGATTGGCCAAGTAGACCGAAGCATCGCTGCGGCCCAAGACCAGGGCGGCTTCAAACGCCTGTCCCGCTTTTTCCAACAGGCTTTGGGCCTCATCAATCCGGCCCTGTTGCCGTTGGTTCATCGCCTGGGCCACCAAAATATCGCCTTCCAACACCCTCGCCTCATAAAACCAGGGCAGGTTTTCAAAGGCCGTGTGGGTTTTCCCCAGGGCAGCCGGAAAATCACCCCGATAGAATGCCACCAACCCCTCGACATAAGCGGCTTCGCGGGGTTTGGTTCCGACTTTGGCCTGATAGGCCGTCAGGTACCGAAGGGCCGGTTCAAGAAAATCCTGTTTCAAAGCCGCCTGCTGGCTGACCTGCAAAGCTTTGCTTTTCAACCGCTCGGTTTCCGTCAGTTTTTGCCGATACAGTTCGCCGTACACCCGCCCCAGGGCAAAGTCGAGTCCGGGAGCCTGAAATCCGTTCCGACCTGCCAGGGAAAGATGGTCAAAGGCTTTTTCAAAATCGTGCAAAGCCAGAAAACCACGCCCCAGTGCATAATTTCCGGCCCCGGCGGCCACGGTCCCCGCTTCATTCATCTGGTTCTGAATGAATCTCATCTGTTCCTGGGCAATGGTCCGTTCGCGGCGCGTGTCATGCAGGGGCAAGAGATAGGAAAACCGCATCATGGCTTCAATTTTTTCCGCCGACTCGCCAAACTGTTGGGCCAGCCGGGCCTGTTCCGCTGCCCGCCAGGAAGTGCGCACCGCCAGCCCTCCGAACAGCAAGACCAGCCCCACAGCCGAACCCGCCAACGCCACCAGGGGTTTGTTTTTGCGGACCCGCAACCATAACCATTCCGCCCACCCAATCTGGCGGGCCTGGATGGGTTCTCCGTCAAGGTAGGCTTGCAAGTCCAGCGCCAGGGCCTGGGCCGATTCATACCGGCGCTCCGGGGCTTTTTCCAGACATTTGAGGGTGATGGTTTCCAGGTCGAGCGGCACCGTGGGGGCAAGTTTCCGGACGGGGGGCGGCTCTTCATGGGTCACCTGGAGGAGCATCTGCACCGGGGTTTCCGCCACAAAAGGAGTCCGGCCCGTCAACAGTTCATACAGCACTGCCCCCAGGCTGTAGATATCGGTGCGGCGGTCCATGGTTTTGGCTTGGCCGCTGGCCTGTTCCGGCGACATGTAAGCCGGAGTTCCCATCACCGTCCCGGTTTTGGTCAGCCCATCGTTCGCCGTGGTATCCTGTGCCAGCCCAAAGTCCATCAGGACCGGGCGCAAGCCGCCGCTTTCAAGCTCTTCCACTACAATATTGGCGGGTTTGATGTCGCGGTGGATAATACCCCGCCGGTGGGCTGCCTGCAGGGCCTCTGAAATTTCCCGCACGAGCAGGATTTTCTGTTCCAGGGAAAGCTGGTCTTTGAGGAGCGGCAATTCCTTTCCGTCCACAAACTGCATGGCGATGTAGGGCATTTCCTCGACTTCGCCGACTTCAAACACCTGACAGATATTGGGATGTTCAATCTGGCTTTGGGCCTTGGCTTCGTGCAGAAAACGGCGGACCAGTTGCGGGTTGTCGCCCCGGATAAATTTTAGCGCCACCAACCGGTTCAAGCGCCGGTCACGGGCCTGAAACACAGTCCCCATGCCGCCTTCCCCCAAGACCTTGAGAAACTCGTAACGGTCCCATGCCGCCACCGGAAACGCCTGCCGGTTGCGGGAAAACCGGCTTCGGGTGTTCCATCCGGCGGTTTTGCTGGCATTCCCGGATGGGTTCGGTTCTTTGCCCGATAATTCAAAAAGGGCCTGCGTTTGTTCTTTCGCGCCCTCCAGCACAATGGCATGGGTTTTACCGGAAAGAATGGTGGGTGCGGTTTCAAGCACCTCGCGGCGCAGGGAACCCACCATTTCCGGGGTAAGCCGACCGTTTTGCAGCAGGCGTTCCAGTCGGGTTCCCTCTTCAACCAATTCAAGCCTGGTTTCGGCTATTTCATGAGCCAATTCCAGGTGCTCCAGTTCCTCCACTGAGAGCAAGCCTTTTTTGACTGCCAATTCCAGAATCTGGTCTTCCTGCGTTTTTCCATTCATAAAAGGTTTTGTCCGCCAGCGAAGGGTTTCATACTGCTCTCGGCTTTGGAACACCACGGCCTTTCAACCAGCTCCTTCCTGCCCCCCGGCAGCCAACTGCCGAAAAGTCAGGCTGATGCGGGGACCGCTCTCCGGTTCCGGCGGGAGCGCGTGCAACCATAGGTCCTGCACATCGGGAAACAGATACAGCAGCGAGCCACCCACAAGGCGCAGGGAATGTTGTTCGGTTTTATTCCGTTTGGCGCGGAAAACCAGAGTCCGGGAGGCACCCAGGGAAACAATCGCCACACCGGTCCCCGGCTTCAGGTCGCGGTTGGAATCGGCGTGGAAGCCCATTTTGGCAGCTCCCGTCTCATAGTAATTCACCAGACAATTGTTGGACCGATAGCCAAATAATTCCTCCAGCCGGTCAATGATGGGCAGGAAACAGGACGGCACGGGCACATCAGGATAGGTCATGCCCGAATAATTGTAGGGCACCCCGAAACAAGCCGTTTTGCGGGAAAAGAGACTGGTGTCCCAGGTTGTTTCGGCGGTCAGGAATTGAAACAGCACTTCCGGCTGAGGCAGGAAACAGGGTTCATACAAAAGATTCAGCTTGGTTGTCCCATGATGAAAGCTCCAGCAAAGAGAAATTGTTTTTTCTTTTGTACCTGATGAGCGATGTTTACCGCCAGCAGATTGTGTGAGCAGTCTTATCCCAACCGGTTTTCCTCACGGTAGGGCAATAAATGGACCAGTTCCCCGGCCTGAATCCGTTCCTGCGCCTGTTTCCATAACGAGACAGTGAACAAATCCGAATGATGCTGGCAAAAAACCCGGTGCAAATCCGGGCGGAGTTTGAAAAAGTTTTCAAATTCCTCCGGAAACACGTCGTTTTCCTGGACGGAAAACCAGGGTTCGGCGGCAACATCATCGTCATCGTAACGGGCTGGCGGAATGGCCCGAAAGCGGCAGTCCGTAAGCAGGCACACCTCGTCATAATCATAGAAAACCACCCGCCCCTGACGGGTCACGCCAAAATTCTTGAGCAGGATGTCACCGGCAAAAATATTGGCGGTCATGAGGTCTTTGATGGTGTGGCCGCAGTCAATCACCGCCTGGGCGGCTTCGGCGGGAGGGGCTTCCGTCAGAAACAGGTTGAGGGGGGTCAACCGGCGTTCCAGGTAGGCATGTTTGATAACGACCGAATCCCCCTTGACCGTCACGGTTTGCCCTGCATCGTCAAGCAATTCACGGAGCAGGCTTTCGGAAAAATGCCGCCTTTGAAATTCCAGGAATTCAAATTCCTGAGCGTCAACCAGCCGCCCCACCCGGTCATGTTTGAAAATCAGGTGATATTTGCTCATGACTTCCTTGCGGGTGGTGTTTTTCGGATAGGCGAAATGGTCCTTGATGATTTTGATGACCACATCGTAATCGGGCATGGTAAAGACGGCCATAACCATGCCCCGTTCACCCCGCGCCACTTCAAACCGGTTTTGGGTTTTTTCCAGGTGATGGAGCAGGTCCCGGTACAACTCGGTTTTCCCATGCTTGTTGAGGCCCATGGAGATATACAATTCCGCCCGCCGTTTGCGGGGCATGATTGATTTGAGAAAGGCCACCATATCGTAGGGCCGCTGGGTATCCACCAGAAAATACGACCGGGTAAAGCTGAACAACAGACTGACATCGTTTTCCGTAAGCAACACCGCATCCACGACAATGCCTTCCGGTTTATGCAAAAAGGCCAGCGCCAGGGGCAGCGTCCGACCGCCGCAAAACAGCCGCCCCACCAGATATGCTTCCCGGCCCCGGTAAAAAATAGAGGAAATGATTTCAGCCCGTTTGACTTTCCCGGCCAGATTGAACTCCTCCAACACGCGGTCAATCCGGTCGGCCACCCGTTCCAGGTCCCGTTCCAAATTTTCAAAAGGGGCATCCCATTCCAGGTCATTGAATATTTCACGCAACAGCAAGGTCGCGGAAACCGCCCAGGAATAGGACCGAATCAGGCGGCTGCGGGCGGCTGTCGGTGGCAATTCATAATCAGTATCCACAAATTCAATCTGCGGGTTGACCCCCACGGTGGTGAAAATCCGGCGGGTGACGGAGTTGAAAAACGTCTCCGCCAGTTCCCAGTCATCCCGGTTTTCAATCAGACCGGAATAAACCGCTTTCATGCCCACCCAGACCAGCAGGTCTTCCCACCGGTTTTCGAGCAGTTCCCGAATCCGGGCCACGACATGGTTGACCACCTTGGTATAGAGGCTCAACCGCTCGGCGGCATCGGCCTGCAAACCCGCCCAGTCGCGGGTTTCAAACCGTTGGCGGGCCCTGGCCGTGGTGGAGTGAAATTGACGTTGCAGGGATTCAAAGGCTTCACAAACAGCCTCAGCCCCTAAATTTGCCAGCCGACTGGTCGTCAGTTTTTGGGTGGACACACCGCCCTCCGGAACAGATTTTGTTGGATGTGGTTCGTGTTTGGCAGGATTGGGTGGTGGTTGTCAACCAAAAAAGGTTTACCCCGGTTGGTTCCGGGGTAAACCTTTGGAATGGTCTGGCACCCTGACAGGAGGGGTTCACCTAACAGACGGTTTCATGCGGAGGACCGATGATGGCCTCCAGCGACAGGAGCCAATCATGCAACCCGGCATTGTTCCGCCGAAAGGCTTCCTGAACTTGTGGTTCGGCACTGCGGGCCAAGAGTTGCAGGGTTTCCTCAATCTGGTCCACGAGGTAATCCAGTTGAAACAGTTCTTTCTGAAGGGCAAACAATTGCCGTTCCAGCCCGGCACTGATGTCTTCGGGATGAATCCGCGAAATTTCCTGTTGTACATCAACCTCAAGTTCCAACAGTTCTTGCCGCAGCATTTTCAGATGGTTCTGGAGGTCAGGCAAGGTGACCGCCAGCCGTTCGCGTCCCCTGTTTGCTCTATCGTGGCGGGACCGCTCAGACTGATTCCACAGCCTGGGTCCCAATTCCCCTGCCAGGGGCAACTCGGCCAAATGATGGCCCAATCGAACTGTGTCAAAGTAAACAAGGTGTAGATTGTGTAACATAATTCAACCCCCTGATTGTCCTGGCGTGCCGGAAGATTCCGCTCCGTCGCCCTGGTTCCCGTTGAGTGTGTCGGTCAAAGTGGACTGGCTGAAGGGATGGAATGCCAGTGGCACCTACCCGTTCCAATCCATGCAAGTAAAGGTGGTTCCCATCCTGACCGTTTTTTTTGTAGGCGCTCTGCCCAAACCACAGGCAGGCAGATGTATTTCAAATAAAAGGATGGGGAAATTTCACTGGAAAAATTCCACTTTTGATGAGCAGCAACTTGTGTGCCAGGTTCTGGTATGGTGGTTCCAGTAAAGGCTCAAAACAACCCGTAGGCCGGGAAAATTATTGGAGTAATTGATGTTGTATTCTCTACTCGGTTTTTTTCATTTTTCAAGTAAAGAAAAGCAAAAATTGCCTGCCTGGGAAATGTTTCCCATAGTTCGTGGAATTTTTCCAGATGCGGTCAGCTTTTCCGGTTTGCAGGTTGTGAGAACGCAGATTGCTGGTCCGTCCCGGTCTCAAAAAGCAAAGGAATTGAGGGCCATCGTGCGGTCTGACACGCCAAACCCATGCGGCATGGGCATAAAAGCCTGGGGCCGGGACAGACGGTCGGCGGTTTGGGAATGAGGAAGCTCAAAGGTGATGTCAGCCGCTGCCCCTTGCACCCTTCCACCGGGCTCCATTTCAAAAGTCAACTCCATGCCTTTTTCCGGAAAAGCCCAATACCAGATGGAAACCCAGGGATGAGCGGGGTTCAAACCGGGAAAGTTCAAATCCAGCGGTTTGCCATTCAGCCGACAGGCTTTCAGTCCTGGTTCCCGTTTGAAAACCAGTTTCATGGCAGCAGCCTGGCGGGCGGACCGGACCTGAACCCGCAGCAATCGGCCCTGTTCGGTGCGGCTGTCTTCCAGCACCTCAACCCTTGGTTCAGCCAAAGGAAAAACCGGGGCTTCATGGAACAAAAGTTGAAATTGTCCTTCGGGAAAGAACTCCTTGACCGGTCCGGGTTTGGTCTGTGCCTGAAAAAAAGTGCCGGTCCAGGGGTCGGGATATTCATCCGTACTGGCCCAGATGGCTTTTTGGGTATTGGTATGCAGCACATACAACAGGCTGTCCGGCTGCTTATGACCCGCGTCATACGCCGAAACCAGCAACCCTGAGACAAGAAAACCAACGCAGCCCAGCCCTGCACCGAGTTGCACGGCCAGTGCGGTCCACCGTGGTAAACAAGCGAAAGGAATCAGAAACAGGCTGAAAATCAAAAAAAGAAACAAACTGCTGGCCGGTGCCAGTTCCAAAGGCAGCCCAATGGTCAGCAAACGGAAGAGCGGGGCCAGCAGAATCAGCCCCGGCAGGCCACAGACAGCGCTGAACCAGATGGGGTGGGAAGCCGCAGCCGATTGGCGCAACCGAAACAAACCGGTGCCCAGCAAAGCAAAAAAAGCCGGCCAGACAAACAGATAACTGGCACCCGGCCAAAAAATCCCGGTCACCAGCCCCAGCAACACCCACCAGGACAGCCCCCCCAACAATAATTCCAAGGGTCTTACCCGATGGCGCAACCGACTGTAGACAACCGACATGACCAGAACGGCATACAGTCCAAACCCTACCTGAAACCGGTCGAGGTGGTAAAAATCGCTCCAGGAAACCGGATTGGAAACCACCCGCAGGGCTCCGGTCACCCACCAGAAAAGCGCAATGCCAAAGGCAATCAGAAAACCTGTGAGCAGAAAACCGCCACACCCGATAAGCACCCCCCGGCGGGTTATCCGGCCTTGCGCAATGCCTCTGCGATACGCCAGCCAAAAACCCACCAGCAGGACGTCAGCCCAGACCAGCGCCCAATATTTTGAATAGCGGACCAGCCACCCCCGCAGCACCGTGAAATAAACGGCATCGGTGGTGCAGGGAGGCTGGTTGAAATCAGCCTGACCAAACCGCCGGGCCAGCGCCAACGCCTGTGCCCCGTGATGCTGAAGGCTCCGCTGGTCCAGATTTTCAATTGTGTCGTGTTCGCTATGGTACTGAAAGGGCCGGTCAATATAGGCAAAGTTCAATCCCTTCAGCCCGGCTTCTTTGAAAACCTTGAAGTCGGTCAAATTGGGCAGCAGTTTATAGGCTTCCTGAAAAAATGAGTTGGTTTGAACATCCGTGCCTGCCTGGGCCATTTCCTTAATCATCCAACTGTTTCCGGCACTGGTTTCAAACATCAGCGACTGGCCGCCCGTGCCGACGGCCTCGAAATTCAACACCACGCCGACTTCATGCTTCCAGGGATGTTCGTTGACAAAAGCCTGAGCCCCGATAAGTCCCATTTCCTCGCCGTCGGTGAAAAGAAAAATAACGTCGTTTCGCAGTCGCGGACCGGCTTGCAGGGCGCGCAGGGTTTCAAGCAACGCCGCCACCCCGGCCCCGTCGTCGCTGGCTCCCGGCCCCGAAGGTACCGAATCATAATGTGCCACCAGGAGCACCGCCTTGGTCGGGTTGGTGCCCGCCAGACGAACCACCACATTCTGGACATCCCCCACCGTAATCGCGTAATCGTCCTTGCGGAGCACCGCGCTGGCCACCTGCACCTGCGGCGTCAAACCCAAACCCTTGATGTGCCTCGTCAGATAGGCCCGCACTTCAGCATGCGCCGGGCTTCCCATCGGGTGCGGCTGGCTGGCAATCAAAGGCAAATGTTCAAAGGCCCGGACGGCTGAAAATTCGGTGGCCGGAGCAGTAGCCGGTTTGACCGGCGGCGGAGTCAGGTCAAACCACACCACGCCGCACCCAATCGCCAAAGCCCCAACCAGGGTGCCCGCCGCCCACCTGTTTTCGCGCGGGGAAAGACTGCGTTCCTCAACCAAATTGGCTGCCGCCAAGGGCGGAACCGTCCCTTCAAGTGCCGGTGCGGCTGACCCGGATTCAGGTCCGGAGGCTCCCACTTCGGGCAGTTCCACATCCAGGTTGCGCAGTCGGGGCTGGAGCCAGCCGCCCGCCACGGCCAGCATTACCGCCCCACCCAAAACCATAAACAACAACCCAATTCCCCGCCCCGGTCCGGTTCCCAGCACAAGGCCCACCGACCCTGCCAGGCGGCCATGCGCTGCCAGCCAGGGTTCAAACCAGTGGTCCGCCAAGGGTCCCGCCACCAGATAGGCCAATGGCATGGACGCGTTCGCCAGCAGCGCGCTCAGGGAAAAGACCCGCCCCTGCATGGCGGGTTCGACTTTGGTCTGAAGCAGAATCGTCGAGCAGCCGTTGACCAGTTCCAGGCAAAAGAAAAGGCCAAAGGCGGAAACGGTGACAAGCGGCAAAGAAGGCCGGACTCCTGCTGTCACTAAAAAAAAGCCGCAGCTTGCAGCAAACCACAGCAACCGCCAGGTTCGGCGTCCAGGTCTTCCAAACCATTTCAGGGAAAGGCCAGCCACCAGAACTCCAATGCCGCCCAGCGTCATAACCGAACCCAAGGCTGCCGGGTGGAAAACCGACAACACCAAAGGGGTTGCCAGGGTCTGCACCATCCCCATGAAAAAATTGATGACCCCAAACAGGACCATCAGATGAAAAAGCCCTTTTCGTTCGGAAAGATACAACCAGCCCGCAGCCGCTGACTGGAGCAGTGTCTGTTTGGGGTTTTCGCGTTCGGCTGGTTCTTCAGGTTGCGGAATGGAGACCGCAAACAGGGCACCAATGGCCACTAGAAACGTGAAAAAATCAAAAACGAGCAAGCCCCCCAACTGCACTTTGAGCAACAAGGCCCCGGCCAAAAACGGAGCCAGGATTTGCGTCACACCGGTGGTCAATTGAACCAGTCCATTGGCCCGGCCCAATTCGTGACGGGCCACCAGTTGGGGAATTGAAGCCAAAAATGCCGGTCCCTGAAAAGCGGCACAAGCCGCGCTGGCAGCCGTCACCAGATAGACGTGCCAGCTTTCCAGATGGCTGTAGGTGAGCACCAGCGCCAGCGAAAGGATACTCAAAGCCGCCCCGGTGGTGCTCAACAGCAGTACCAGACGGCGGTTCCAGCGGTCCGCAATCGGACCGGCGAAAGGTGTCAGGGCAATGTAGGGCACTGCCGCCGCAACCGCATTCAGGGAAAATTCCGTGGCCGAGCCCGAACGCTGATAGAGCCAGACGCCCAGAGCAAAACGGGTCAGACTGGAACCGGCCAGGGAAACAAACTGCCCGGCCAGAATCAGGTAAAAGGACCAGCCGATACGATTTGGCTGGCTGACCGGCACGGCCAATTTTTCTTCGAGGGGTGAACTGGACACGGTTTTTTCCTGTTTCAGATAAAAAAGTGGCGCGATTTGTTTAATCGCGTATGGATGAGAAGAGCAAAAGCGCAATTAAACCAATCGCGCCACAATTCCCAAACACGCTCTTAAACAGTCACCGGCATTCCGACCGGATGTGACACCGGTTCCAGCAAAAATCCCGCCAGCCGTTCGGCCAAACCGGCAACATTCGGTTCCAGCATCAGCGTCCGGTGATTGCCTGCCACTTCAAAAACCTGAACCTGGCCCTGCACCAGTGACCGCCAACCCAAAGTCGGGTCAGCGTTTTCCACATCCGTTTCCAAAGCCCGGAACAAGACCATGTTGCCATGATAAATTTGTGGTTGATAACCGCGCATGGCCATGAGGTTGGCGCGATACACCGCGAGCAGCGTTCGGGCAATTTCTTCACTGCCATCGGGCAACACCGTCCCTGTCTGTTTTGCTATTTCCAAAACCTGCCGGAGTTGTTCGTTTTCACTCAAGGGTAAAAACCGGCAGTACAAATCCGCCAAATCAAGCTCCAACGCTTCAGCCATTTCACGCACCGCCCGCACCACCACGAGCGTCGGCCTGGCATTGGGGTGCGACAGGTCGGCGGCGGGAACATCCTGCAACCAGCGAGTGCCCAAATCATCGTCCAACTGCGGAGCCCAACTGTCAAAAAAGGCCAGCAGGTTGACTTCCGCTCCGGCAGCATTCAATTGTTGGGCCATCTCAAAAGCGACCACGCCGCCCATTGAAGCGCCGCCCAATTGATAAGGCCCGTTTGGCTGGATTTCACAGATGGCCTTCACAAAGGTTCGCGCCATGTCTGAAACCGAAGTCAACGGAGCGGTTTTTCCGTCCAGGCCGGTTGACTGCAATCCCCAGAGCGGCTGGTCCGGCCCCAAGCGGCGGGCCAAATCCGCATAGCCCAGCACATTTCCGCCCGCCGGATGGACACAGAACAGGGGTGTCCGGTTTCCATTGGGCTGGATGGGAACGAGCGGCGACCAGTCTGTTTCCGGCTGTGAGTTTTCCAGATAGCAGGCCATTTGTTCGATGGTTGCATGCTGGAACAATTGGGCCAGGGGGAAATCCTGATTGAATTCCTGTCTGATGTGGACCCGCAACTGCACGGCCAGCAGCGAATGGCCCCCCACGTCAAAGAAATCGTCCAGCACGCCCACCCGTGGCAGGTTCAGCACCTGGGCCCAGATACGTTCCAGCCGGGCCTCGGTCGGAGTGCGCGGTTCCACCACCGGAAGGATGGAATCCACCACCTGCCATTCCGGTCGGGGAAGGGCATGCCGGTTGAGTTTGCCGTTGGGCGTCAGCGGCAGGGCTTCCAAAACCACATAGGCTGCCGGATTCATGGGGGCTGGCAACAGTTCCTTGAGCGATTCCCGCAAGCCGCTGACATCAGCGGTCACTTCGGGACGGGGAACCAGATAGGCTGCCAACCGCAGGTCATCGGGTGCCACCGGCAGTGCCATCACCACTGCTTCCTTGACCCAATGGGTCAGGAGGATTTTGGCTTCGATTTCACTCAGTTCGATTCTTTGGCCCCGAATCTTCACCTGCGAATCCCGGCGGCCCATGAATTCAAGCGTTCCGCAGGGTTGAAACCTTCCCATGTCGCCGGTCCGATACCGTCGCCAACCCACCCGTTCCGGGTCGTCGGCAAAGGCTTTTTCGGTCAAATCAGGTCGTTGCCAATATCCCAGCGCCACAAACGGGCTGCGCACCACAATTTCCCCAACTGCCAGCGGGGCCACCGCATCACCGTCACGATTGACCACCACAATTTCGGTTTCGGGAACCGGAAATCCAACCGGAACCAGATTGCCCGCCAAACGGCTGTGCCGGTTCATGAAATGTTGCAGGGTGAGGGTGGATTCGGTCGGCCCCAATCCGTTGACAAACAGACAATCCTCCGTGAAATGGCGGGCAAACTGGTCGAAATCACGTTTGAAAACCGGTTCACCGCCGAGCACCACAAGGCGCACGGCCTCCAGGTCATGGGTTTCGTTGAGGGTATTCACCAGATACCGGTACACGGTCGGAGTGGAATGATAAATTGTGATGGCTTCGTCAAAAATCCAATCCGCCAGACGGTCCAGCCCCTCGGTCTTCACATCAAAGGGGCAGAGCGTGGCCCCGTTGAGCAAGGCACCAAAAATATCCATGACGGCAGCGTCAAATCCGTAGGAAGCCAGCCAGGAAACCCTATCCAGCGGTGAAATATGAAGCTGGTTGGTATAGGCCCGGCAATGGTGCAGCACATTGCGCTGGCTTTGCATGACGCCTTTGGGTTTGCCGGTTGAACCAGATGTATAAAGCAGATACGCCACATCATCGGGCGTTCCCCGGCCCGACAGTTCCAGCACCGGAGCCAAAAATTCGCTTTCTCCCAGGGCACAATGGTCCGGCACCAGATGGACCAGATGCGCGGCCAGTTCGGCCCAGGTTTCATCCCAAACCAGCACCGCAAGGTCCGCATCGGTGATGATTTCGCTCAACCGTTCCACAGGATGCGTGGGGTCCAGCGGCACATAGGCAAACCCGGCTTTCAAAACCCCCAGCATGGCAATGACGGTTTGTTCATCATGGCCGCAGAGCAACCCGACCCGACCCTGTTTGCCGTTGGCACGAAACAGAATCGCCCGCGCCACCTGATTTGAGGCGGCGTCCAATTGGGCATAGGTCAATTCTCCGGCGTGAGAGGAAACCGCCACCCGCTCCGGATAGCGCCGGACCTGTTCCCGGAAACGGGCCGCGATGGTTTGTTCGATGGCTGCGGGCTCAAAGCGGGTAAAAGGATTTTCGGGCCGCAGGGTTTCCTGTATTTGCTGGAAAACGGCCCGGCTTTCCGTTTGAAACAACGGAAGAATCGAAATCCGCTGGTTGGGTCGGGTGACGGCGCTTTCCAGCAAAACCGCAAATTGGGCCAGCCACCCGGAAATCGTTTCGGCGGCAAAGAGGTCCCGATTATAGACAAACTGGAGCGTCAGGCATTCGCCCTCTTCGCCAACGTAAAAATTCAGGGCGTAATGGGCCGGGCCGTCGCCGGTTTCCACCATCTCCAAATCCAGTTCCGGCAGGGCCAGGGTCGTGTGCGGGGTGTTGATGAGGTTGAACATCACATCAAAAAGCGGTGGCCGGTTGAGGTTGCGTTCCGGTTGAAGCTCCTCTATCAGCTTTTCAAACGGCAGGTCCTGATGGGCATAGGCTCCCAGCGCCACCTCTTTGACCCGTTCCACCAGTTCACGGAAGGTTGGGTCGCCGGCGAGGTCTGTCCGCATTGTCAGAATATTGAGGAAAAACCCAATCAAACCTTCGGTTTCCGCCCGGTTGCGGTTGGCGATGGGAACGCCCACGGCCACGTCGTCCTGTCCGCAATGCCGACCAAGCAATACCTGGAAACCCGCCAGGAGCGTCATAAAGAGCGTCACATTGGCGTTTTGCCCAAAGTTTCGCACAGCTTTGGAAACCTCCGGCGAAAGCCTGACGGTTTCCCTGCCCCCTTGATGGGAGCCTGCCAGCGTGGGCTCAAAGTCAAACGGAAGTTCCAGCGGAGTCAGTCCGCTCAACTGGTTTTTCCAATAAGCAAGATGCTTTTCAAGGATTTCGCCTTGCAGGTAGCGCCGTTGCCAGATGGCGTAATCCGCATATTGGAGTGCCAGCGGTTCCAAGGCCGGTTTCGTCCCTGATTGGAACCCGGTGTAGAGTGCCGCCAGTTCCCGCACCAATACCCACAGCGACCAGCCGTCCGAAATAATATGGTGCATGGTCAGGGCCAACACCCATTCATCACCAGTCACCTGGACGAGTGCGGCCCGAAACAGCGGTCCTGCGGCCAAATCAAACGGCTGTTCGATGGCTTTGGTCAAAAACCGCTGTATTTCGACTTCCTGCTCAACGCCGGAAAGGTGGGTTACGTCATGCCGCAGCACCGGAACCTTTGTTTCGGACAGGATAACCTGCGCGGGTTCCCCTTCCGTTTGGCGGAAAACCGTCCGCAACGATTCATGCCGCCGGACCAACTCCTGCAAACTGTTTTCCAAGGCGGTTTCGTCGAGGTTCCCCCTGAGCCGCACCACCTGTGGCATGTGAAACGCAGTATTGGCCGGTTCGTATTGGTCCAGAAACCACAAACGGAACTGGGAAAAGGAAAGCGGCACGGTGGCGGGACGCTCAACCGGTGCCAGGAATACCGGGGTTTGGCCGGAACCGGCAGCCGTTTGAGTTTCAATCAGGCGGGCCATTTCAGCCACGGTGGGAGCCTCAAACACAATCCGCAAGGGAACTTCCGTTTCCAATTCCAGCCGCATCCGGGAAACCAGTTGGGTTGCCAGCAGCGAATGTCCGCCCAGGTGGAAAAAATTGTCGTTGCTGCCAATTTGCTCCAGGCCCAGCACTTCGGACCAAATCGCGGCAATGCTTTGTTCCAGTTCGGTCTGGGGCGGGACAAACCCAGCCTGCATTTCAGCCCGCAGACGGTCCGGAGCCGGAAGCGCCGCCCGGTCCACCTTGCCGTTGACCGTCAAGGGGAAGGATTCGAGCACAACGAAAGCCCCCGGAACCATATAATCCGGCACCTTTCCGGACAGGAAGGCCCGCAGGTGCGGCACCAGCCGTTTGGAGATTTTCCCCACCAGCGGGTCATTGGTGAAATTCCGCAAAGGCAGGTCCGGCAGGGTTTCCAGGTTGCGCCGGGCTGCCTGGGTGCGCTGGTTCTGGAGCGTGGTCCGCAAATTGACAAACAGGGCGTTGAAACAGGTCGGGTCGGTTTCGGACCAGGAGATTTCCACCTCGTAGCCCAAATCCTCCCCCAGTTCCCAAATCTCTTCGGGGTCAAGCGCCAGCGGCAGTTCGCTGTGCTGCCAAGCCCGGCGGAGGTCGCCCACTGTGTGTAAATCGGACCTGTTTTCCAGCCAATGGGCAATGGTCTTGTCCTGTGCCAGCCGGGAGTTTGGAATTTGGCGAAGGGCAACCACATCGGGGGATTCTTCGGCCAGGAACGTGCGAATATCCGCAGGCGACATCTGCCGCTGTTGCCAATCCAGCACGACATCAGGGTTTTTAACCGGTACGGCCCCGCCAATCTGCAAAAACACATCGTAACGGTAACAGGTCAGTTCATTGAGGTTCGTTCCGCGCCGCAACTGGATTTGCACATCGCTGATGGCGGGCAGATGTTTTTGCAGCACCCGGAAAAACTGCGGGTCAATCACCAGTTCCTCTTCCTGGGAAATGCGTTTTTGCACCAGTTGGCGGAATTCACTCAGGGGCAGGTTTGGGGCTGCCTGCTGCAACTGGACTGCTGTGTGAAACAACCCCAAAACGTTCCGGTTGCGCAAGTCACCCAGGTAGATGCAGCCTCCTGGAGCAATGGCCGTGACTGCCTGGGTGAGCACCTCCACCAGATATTCACAGGAAGGAAAATACTGTGCGACCGAATTGATAACCACTGCGTCATAGGAACCCGGTTCCACGCCGGAAAAGTCATGCGCGGCCCGTTCGGTCAGCATCACCTGGGGCAAAGACTGCTGTTCGAGCACGGTGCGCACATAGCCCAGCGCGGAGGAGGAAAAATCGTTCCCCCGATATTCCCGGCAAAACGGAGCAATCCGAAAGAGCAGCAACCCCGAACCGCAGCCGATTTCATACACCCGTTCGGGATGCCAAGCCAAAATCCGGTTGACGGTTTGATTGACCCATTCCCGCATTTCCCCGGCGGGAATGGCTTTTCCGGTAAAACTGCTGTTCCAGCCGGCAATGTTGAAGGTCGGGTCAGTTTGTGTTTCCTCTGCCCCTTTGGTGTAGGAATCCTGAAAGACTTCGCGCCACTCGGCCACGCTTTCGTCCGGCAGTTGGGTCAGTTCCTGCCCTTGCCAGACTTCAGTTCGTGTTTCGGGAACGACATAGGCCGTCAGGTTTTTGTCGCCTGCCAGTCCGTCCCGCACCAGCACCACCGTGTCGCGCACCGCCGGATGTTCAGCCAGCACGGCTTCAATTTCGCCCAATTCAATCCGGTATCCCCGGATTTTTACCTGGGAATCGGTCCGGCCCAGGAATTCAAGTGAACCGTCAGGCCGAAAACGGGCGAGGTCACCGGTTCGATACAGGCGTTCACCCGGTTCCACCGCCCAGGGGTTGGCTATAAACCGTTCGGCGGTCAGGTCAGGACGACCAACGTAGCCGCGAGCCAGACCCGTTCCGGCAATGTAGAGTTCCCCCGGAACGCCAGGCGGCAATAGCTGCATCTGCTGGTCCGCCACATACAGCCGCAGATTTGTAATCGGCTTCCCAATCGGAACTGTTCCGCTGTGCGGGTCTCCCGGTTGGACTTCGTGAATGCAGCATCCCACCACGGTTTCAGTCGGGCCGTACTCGTTCACCAGCCGCACTTGCGCGGCATGTCGCCGCCAGAATTCCAGATGCTCGGCTTTGAGGGCTTCGCCGCCAATCACAATCGTTTTGGCCTGCCGGGGGCCGTCGGCTGCCGTCAGCATCTGGTTGAGGGCTTCCAAATGCGCCGGAGTGATTTTGAGCAGGCTGAGGTTGCTTTCACGGCGCAGGGTTTCAAGCAATTCCTCAATACCCCGGCCCTCCGGCACCAGATGGACGGTCTTTCCGCTCAGTAAAGGAAGGAAAAAACTGGTTACCGTCAGGTCAAACCCCATTGAGGAATGCAACGGAGCCCCTGAACCAAGGTCAGCGCCATAGGCCCGCGCCGCCCATTGCAGGTAATTCACCACGCCCTGATGGGACAGCATGGCTCCTTTGGGTTTTCCAGTGGAACCGGAGGTATAAATCACATAGGCCAGATTTTCCGGCAGCAAAGCTCTTGTTTTTTTCCCTTCTTCACCACAGAGACACAGAGGACACAGAGATGTCACAGAGTTTTTGGTAGTTCTCTGTGCATCCTCTGTGTCCTCTGTGTCTCTGTGGTGAGCGCAGGTGTTCATAAGTTGATTGAGGGTTCCGCCTGCCTCGCCAAGGTACAGCAGTTCCGCACCGGTTCCGGCAAAGTCATCTGCCAGTTCCCGGCTGGTAATGACCAGTCCGGTTCCGGTGTCATTGACAATGAAGGCTTTCCGGACCTGCGGATAGGCCGGGTCAAGCGGCACATAGGCCCCGCCCGCCTTGAGGATGCCCCACACGGCCACCACCATTGCCGGTGAACGCTCCAGGCACAACACCACCGGAACATCCGGGCCGACCCCTTTTTCGACCAGGGCCGCAGCCAGTTGCCCCGCCTGGGAATTCAGTTCGGCATAGGTCAGGGAGCCATTCGCCCATTTGACGGCGATGGCGTCCGGGGTTTGACTCACTTGGGCAGCGAACAACTTCGGCAAGGTGGCCGGACCCACCAAAGCGGCAGTGTCGTTCCATGAGGAGGTGACAAACTCTTGTTCCTCCTGCGAAAGCAACCCCAGATTGGCCAGTTGCCCTTCGGGATGGGCCACCATCTGGCACATGAGGTTCCGCCATTGACGCAGCATCCGTTCAATGGCCGGGCGGTCAAAGCGGCGGGTGTCATACATAATCCGGTTGTGCATTTCTTTGCCGGGTGACACCTGGGCGCTCAGGGCAAAATTGGTTTTTTCAAAAAAGCGGACATCATCCATTTCGATGGCACCGCCCACGGCCTCCAGACTGTCTTCAATCGGATAGTTTTCAAAGGCGAAATTGGTTTCAAAGAGCGGCAGTCCGCGCGGAACATCGCTCCAGCCCTGGATTTGCGTCAGGGCCACATATTCAAACTGTCGGGTTTCCACCTGCTGCACCTGAAGCGCGTCCAGCAGTTGCGCCACGGTCTGGCCCGGCTGGAAGCGAACGCGGGTGGGGAGCGTGTTGACCATCAATCCGATGATGGATTCGGCTCCCTCAAGCGTCACCGGACGGCCCGAAACCACGGTTCCAAAGACAATGTCATTTTCGCCGCTGTACCGACTGAGCAGCAGCGCCCAGGCCGCCTGGGCAATCGTGTTGACCGTCAACCGCCGCTGATGGGCCAGCGCCTTGACTTCGGCAGTCTCGGCCTCGGTCAGATTGATTTGGAGGGAATCATAATCTTCGTCAAGGCTGGCCAGCGCACCGGGGGTATGGTCGGCACCCAGGGGCGTGGGCGTGGTGAAACCCTGCAAAAGCTCGCGCCAATAGGATTCGGCCTCCGCCGGGTCCTGCCGTTGCAGCCACAAAATATAATCCTGATAGGCATGGGGTTTTTCCAAACGGACCGGCTGGCCGGTGGCCAGGGCGTTGTAACAGGCAAAAACCTCCTGATTGATGAGTGAGCCGGACCAGCCGTCAACCAAAATGTGATGGTGGCTCCAAATCAGGTGATGAACCTCTTCCTCCACCCGTATCAGGGTAAACCGCATCAGAGGCGCTTCCGTCACGTCAAACCCGCGCCGCCGGTCTTCCTGGAGCAAAAACTCCAGTTGGCGGTTTTGTTCGGATGCCGGCAATCCGCGCCAGTCCCATTCCACAAACGGAACCGGCACCTGTCGGTGGACCACCTGAACGCTGTTTTCCAACCCTTCCCAATGAAAGGAGGTCCGCAAAATGGGATGGCGGTCGGTCACCATCTGCCATGCCTGCCGGAGCGCCGGAACCTGGATTGTTCCGCGCAGGGTAAAGCAGAACTGCTCGAAATAAACACCGGATTCCGGTGCCAGCAGGCTGTGAAAAAGCAGCCCTTCCTGCATGGGCGAGAGGGAATAAATTTGTTCAATCTGGTCGAGGTTCATAGATTGCGGCCTTTCTCGGAAGTGGTCAAATCAGTGAAAAAATATGGTTTTGAATTCAAGGCAGATTGGTTGGGGATAAACCGGGTCAGTCCCGCAGAGCGCAACGGCGGAGTTCTCATCCCGTGCAACCGCCGTCACCGCAGGCGGGACTGACCCGCTGTTCAATCCGCCCGCTTCCGCAGGCGGAACTGAAACCAAAAAACTTCATGAGTTACAATTTCTGACTCTTTTTGCGACTCAGACTGAGCATCAGCCGGTCCAGGTCCTTCTGGCTGATTTTGGCACCGGGAAAATCCGATGGAGTGAAGCCACCGGCATCCGGTGTCAGGCAATGCCGTATGAGCGCCCGCAGGGCTTCCAGGTAATTGCGGGAAAGCGTTTCCACCGTTTCCCGCCGATGCCGGTTGCGGCTGTAGGCCCAATTCACCTGCAACTGCCCGCCCGCCACATGGACGTTGATTTCAAACGTGTGGCTGCGGCGTGCCTGCGGGCTGTGGTCAGCCCCTTTCGGCTCAGGTGCGGGTGCCATGCGCGCCCCTTCGGTCAACACCTGGTCAAATTGCCCCAGGTAGTTAAACAGGACCTCAGCCTGCGGCTGGCCGGCCAGGCGGTTCCGGATTTCCTCTTCCGGGTGAAGGTACCGCAGCATTCCATACCCGATTCCCTTGTGCGGAATCTGGCGCAACTGGTCCTTGACGCTCTTGATGGCGTCTCCCGGCTGGGTTTGGGCGGAAATTTCGAGCAGGACCGGATACACGGCGGTAAACCAGCCGACCGTCCGGGACACATCCGGAGCATCGCCGATGCCTTCGCGGCCATGACCTTCGAGGTCCACCAGATGGCGCTGGTTTCCGGTCCAGTGCCCCAAGGTCAGGCCCAGGGCGGCCAGCAGAAAGTCATTCACCTGGGTGTGATACACAGCCGGAACTTCCTGCAACAGTGACCGGGTTTCCTCTTTGGAAAGCGTACCCGAAATGCCTTCAAGCGAGTTTTCGAGGTCGTCGCCGGATTCCATATCGAGTGGCAACCGGGTGGCCTGACTGCGGGCCGGGGCGGACCAAAACGCCAGTTCCCGCCGCAACAGTTCACCCTGAGCCAGCGCGGACAGATATTCCGACCAATGTTTGAAGGAGGTGGTTTTTTCCGGCAGGCTGGGCGTCAACCCGGAACTGAGATGTTCCGCCAGAGTTTGGAAATCCTCCAGCAGGATGCGCCAGGAAACGGCATCCACCACCAAATGATGAGCGGTTAAAAAGAGCCGGACGGGTTCCTGCGGACCAAAGGTCATCAAGGCCACTTTGAAAACCGGCCCAACCGCCAAATCCAGGCTGTTTTGCACCATTTCAGTGGTTCGGAAAATCGTTTCCTCCCGTTTTTCGGCGGGAATCTGGGCGAAGTCGAAATGAATCCAGGAATCGCATTCCGCCACCGGCACGTGCTGTTCGGTCCAGCCTTTGGTGGTGCGGGTGAAACGCAACCGCAAAGCGTCATGGTGGCTGACGAGGCATGTCACCGCCTGTTTGAGCTGGTCCGGTTCGACCGGCCCCTGCACCGCCAGCAAAACCGATTGGTTCCACCGATGCCGTTCGGCAAAGTTTTGCTCCAAAAACCAGTGCTGAATCGGCGTCAGCGGCACGTGACCGGAGATTTCCCCCTGTTCGGCGGTGAACCTGGGCGAAGCTCCGGCCACGGTCGCAAGTCCTGCAATCGTCGGATGTTGAAAAAGCTGTTTGGGCGTCAGCCGGATTCCGGCCCGGTTGGCCCGCGCCACAATCTGAATACTCAGAATTGAATCCCCGCCCAGGTCGAAAAAGTTGTCGTTGACGCCAATTTCCTCGGTTCCCAGCACCTGCGCCCAGATTTCGCGCAGCTTTTGTTCCATCTCATTCCGGGGCAGGGCGGTGGTTCCAGGTGCTGCCGTCTTCATTTCCGGTTCAGGCAGCGCCTTGCGGTCTATCTTTCCACCCGGCGTCAACGGCATGGCTTCCAGTTCCACAATCACGCTCGGAACCATGTATTCAGGCAAACGGGACTGCAAAAAGGACTGAGGACTGAGGACTGAGGACTGAGGATTTTGAACCGGACCATCAAAGGTTACAGTATCTTTTTGCTGTTGCTCAGTCCTCAGTCCTTTCAGCTCGGACCTGGTTGTAATGTATCCCACCAACCTGGTCCCTTTGTTGAAAGGTCGGGCCAACACCACCGCCTCCTGGACCAGGGGATGCTCTTTGAGCACGGTTTCAATTTCACCGAGTTCAATCCGGTAGCCGCGCACCTTCACCTGGTCATCCACACGGCCCAGAAATTCCAGCGTTCCATCAGCCAGAAAGCGAACCCGGTCGCCGGTGGCATAGAGGCGGGAACCCGGTACCCCGGAAAAGGGGTCGGGAAGAAACCGCTCGGCGGTGCGGGCCGGCTGGTTGTGATAGCAGCGGGCCACGCCTGCGCCACCAATAAACAGTTCGCCCGGAATACCGGTCGGAACCGGCTGCCAGTTGCGGTCCAGCACATAGACCTGCGTGTTGGCAATCGGGCGTCCGATTGGAACCTGCCTGCCGTTTTGTCCGGGCTGACATTGGAAGAAAGTGGAACTGATGGTGGTTTCCGTGGGACCGTACAGGTTAAAGAGTTCCGCTCTGGTTTCACTCAGAATCCGGTCCCGCAACCCAAGCGAAAGGGCTTCTCCGCCGCATTGCAGCCGGCGCAATGAATTTCCAGCCACAACCTGGGGGTCGTCCAGCAATGCTTCCAGCAGCGAGGGAACCAAATCCATGACCGTGATTTTCTGATTGACCAGCAGTTCCGCCAGATAGAGGCCGTCCTGTTGGCCGCCCGGTTTGGCCAGCACCAGACAGGCTCCGGCCAGGAGGGGGCCGAACAGTTCGCACAACGAGGCATCGAAACTGGAGGAATATTTCTGCACCACCCGGTCCGCCGGGGTTAAAGGCAAATCCCGTTGCAGCCAGAGCATGTGATTGCAGACCGAGCCATGTCGGATGACCACGCCTTTTGGCTGTCCGGTTGAACCGGAGGTATAAATCAGATAGGCCGGATTTTCGGGGGTGACGCCGCTTTCCGGGTTTTCCTTTGAAGAGCCGGACCAGACCGGGTTCCGGCCATCCAACACCACCACCTGGGCTGGCGTTGGCGGCAGCGTCGGAGCCAGCTTTTCCTGCGTCAGGATGATGGCAGGACTGGCATCACCCAGCAAATATGCCAGCCGTTCCGCCGGATACTCCGGGTCGAGCGGCACATAGGCCCCGCCCGCTTTGAGAATGCCCAACAGCCCGACCATCATTTCCAGTGAACGTTCGACACAGATGGCAACCAGGGATTCAGGGCCGATTCCCTGCTGTATCAAGAAATGAGCCAGTTGGTTCGCTTCCTGGTTGAGTTTCTGATAGGACCATTTGATTCCCTCAAACTCAACTGCTGTCAGATTGGGCGTCCGGGCAGCCTGTGCCTCGAAAAGCTGGTGCAGACAGGCCGGAGCGGCAAAACCGGCCTCGGTTTGGTTCCATTCAACCAGGAGCCGTTCGCGTTCAATGCCTGTCATGAGCGGCAGTTCCGCCAACGTCAGGTCAGGGTGGGAAACAAACGCGCTGAGGAGGATTTCCAACTGCTCCAGCAGGCGTTCGATGGTGGAACGCTCAAACAGGTCGCGGTTGTATTCAAGCGATGCCAGCAACCCATCAGCCGTCTCAGCCATGGAAAGCGTCAAATCAAACATGGCCTTGGGAGATTCGGCTGGCAATGGCTCCAGGGTCAGTCCCGCCAGTCGGAGTGGCGGCAGCGGGGCATTTTCCAGCGTAAACATCACCTGGAATAACGGAGATTGTCCCAGGTCCCGTTTCGGAGCCAGCCGCTCAACCACCATTTCGAACGGAGCATCCTGGTGGGCATAGGCACCCAGGGCGGTTTCCCGAACGGTTTCCAACAGCCGTTCCACCTTCCAGCTTCCTTCCAGTTGGCTGCGCAGGACCAGCGTATTGACGAAACAGCCAATCAGGTCTTCGGTTTCGACCCGGTTCCGGTTGGCAATCGGGGTTCCCACGCCAAAATCGGGTTGCCCGGTGGTGCGATAGAGCAGGGTTTGAAAACCTGCCAGCAAGGTCATAAACAGAGTGCCGCCCGATTTGCGGCTCAGTTCATGCAAACCATCCAGCAATGCCTTGGGCAGAATGGTTGACAGGGTGGCCCCGTGGGTGGATTGAACTTCAGGACGGGGACGGTCGGTCGGCAGTTCCAAAACCGGGAGGTCGGTCCCCAGTTGGCGGTCCCAATAGGCCAGTTGCTGCTCCAACACTTCGTTTTGGAGGTGTTCCCTTTGCCAGCGGGCATAATCGGTATATTGAATCCGCAGGGGCTTGACCAGGGGTTCGGTTCCCCTGACCAAGGCGTCATAAAAGGCTCCCATTTCCCGGACCAGGAGGCCGATGGACCAGCCGTCCGCCACAATATGGTGAAAGGTACCCACCAGAATGTGGTCGGTTTCATCCAATTTGATGACCAGAGTCCGGAATAATGGGTCGGTGGCCAGGTCAAAACCACGGGTGGCCTGTTCGGAAATCACTTCCCTGGCCCGTTGTTCCCGCCCGGATTCCGCTTCCTGGCTCAGGTCAAGCACCGGCAGAGTAAAGTTCCCGGCAGGCGCAATGACCTGCCTGGCCTTCCCTTCGGGGGCCGGGAAATTGGCCCGCAGCGCGGCGTGCCGCTCCAGCACCTGAGCCAGACTGCGTTCCAGCAACGGAACCTGGAGGGTGCCCCGCAGCCGGATGGCAAAGGGCATGTTATAGAGAAAGCCCGCCGGGTCCAACTGGTTGAAAAACCACATCCGTTCCTGCACGAAAGAAAGCGGGGCTGGTTCTTCGGTTTCATGGTGAACAATCGGAGCCAATGAGACTCCGGCTGTGGGACGGCTGGTTTCGGTCAATTTCCTGGCCAGTGCTGCCGGGGTGGGGGCTTCAAACAGGCTGCGCAAGGGGATTTCCTGGCGGAGTTCCGTCCGGAGGGCTGAGACAACTCTTGTTGCCAGCAGGGAATGCCCGCCCAGTTCAAAGAAATTGTCATCCACCCCAATTTGTTCCACTCCCAGCAATGAACTCCAGAGGGCGGTAATTTTGGCCTCAAGTTGGGTTCGCGGCGCAATGTAGGGCTTTTCCAAATCGGGCCGGGCACCATCGGGTGCGGGCAGAGCCTTGCGGTCCAGCTTTCCATTGGAGGTCACCGGGAAAGCCTCAAGCATGACAAAAGCCGAGGGAATCATGTATTCCGGCAGCCGTTCTTTCAAAAAGCTGCGGAGTTCGGTGACTGCTGGTGTCTGGCCGCTCTGGGGAATGACATACGCCACCAGCCGTTTGACCCGGGGTTCGTCTTCGCGGGCCGTCACCACGGTATCCCGCACGGCTGGATGCTGGTTGAGGGCCACCTCAATTTCCCCCAACTCAATCCGGTACCCTCGAATTTTCACCTGCTGGTCAATCCGGCCCAGAAATTCCAGGTTGCCGTCGGCTTTGAATCTGGCCCGGTCGCCGGTTTTGTAAATCCGGTCACCCGGAATCGGGCTGTGGGGATGCGGCAGGAATTTTTCCGCCGTCAATTGGGGCTCGCCAATATAGCCCAGAGCCAGACACACGCCGCTGATATAGAGGTCACCGGGAATTCCCACCGGACAGGGCTGGTACTGTTCATCCAGCACGTAATACCGGGCGTTGCGCATCGGTCGGCCATACGGAATGCTGGGCCAGGCCGGGTCCACGTTCTGTATCGGATAGAAATTGGACCAGACGGTGGCTTCGGTGGCTCCGCCCAGGGAAATAACCCTGGCATTGTGAAACACAGAGCGCACCGCATCGGGCAATGGCACCGGAATCCAGTCACCACTCAGAAAGACCAATCGCAGGCGGTCGGTGAGCGCACCGGTTGCCTTGGGAAAGAAGGAAACCAGTTGGAGCAACGCCGAGGGGGCCGAATCCCAAAAGGTAATGCCGTCTTCACACAGGATTTGCACCAGGGTTTCGGGATTTTGCAGGTCACTGCGCGAAGCAACCCGGATGCTGCCCCCCGCTGCCAGCAACCCAAACACGTCATACACCGAAAGGTCAAACCCCAGCGAGGTGATAAACAGCACCCGGTCCTGGGGGCCCACGGCAAAAGTTGAATTGACCCAGTCAATCAGATTCGCCACCGGACGATGGGCCACCACGACCCCTTTGGGTGTGCCGGTGGAACCCGAAGTGAAAATAATATAGGCCAACTGGTCCGGGGTGGTCAGACGCGGCAGGTTGCCACTCGTCTGGCTGCTCCAGTCTGGGGCGGTCCATAACCGTTGGTGGCTTCCCACCGGAGGAACGTGATGCGGGTCGCCGTTGACCACATCCGGAAGACAAACCACTTCCTGCATGTGCGTCAACCCGGCCACCAGGCCGTCGAGGTCGGTCCGGCTGGTTTGTGTCACCAGACAACGGAGTTTCAGATTATTGGCAATCCATTCAATCCGGGCAGCCGGAAAACTGGGTTCCAGCGGAACATAGGCACCACCGGATTTCACAATGCCCAACAGCCCGACAATCATTTCCAGCGAACGTTCAACGGCAATTCCCACCAGTTCGCCGTTTTGCACGCCCAGGGAGTTCAAATGACGGGCCAGCCGGTTGGCTTCCTCGTTTAATTCGGCATAAGACAGGGAACGGTCGGCAAACACTACGGCTGTGGCCGCAGGGGTGCGTTCAACCTGAGCCTCAAACCATTCGTGCAACAGCCGTTCTGTGGGAAAAGGACCATCCGTCTGATTCCATTCAGAGAGCAGCCAGTTCCGCTCGGCAGGTGTAATCCAGGCAATTTCAGACAGCCGGGCCACCGGATTTTCCGCCATTGATTCCAAAATGGTCCGGTAATGCCCGACCATCCGTTCAATGGTCGGGGCATCAAATAAATCCTGGTTGTATTCAACATTCCCTTCCAGCCTGCCATTCGATTCATACACCGCCAGGGTGAAGTCAAACTTGGCGGTCTTGCCTTCCATTTCCACCGGTTCGAGGTGCAAACCACCCAGCCGCAGTTTCCGGGCCGGAGTGTTTTGCAAAATGAACATCACGTCAAAGAGCGGCGGGCGGCTCAAATCCCGTTCCACCTGGAGCGCCTCAACCACTTCTTCAAAGGGCAGGTCCTGGTTGGCATATCCGTCCAGCGTCACATGGCGGACCCGGCTGACCAATTCCCGGACGGTCGGATTTCCCGCCACATCCACCCGGAGGGCCAGCATATTGATGAAACAGCCAATCAACCCTTCGATTTCGGCCTGGTTCCGGTTGGCAATCGGCGAACCCACGGTCACCAGGGTTTGCCCGGTATAACGGTTGAGCAACAGGTAATAACCGGCCAGCAGCACCATAAACAGGGTGGCCTGTTCCCGCCGGGCCAGGTCACCCAGTTTTTGGGAAAGCTCCGGTTCAACGATGAAAGGAACATTGCCTCCCCGATAGGTTTGCACCGCCGGGCGGGGGCGGTCGGTGGGCAGTTCCAGTTTGCCGGATTGGTCACCAAGCTGTTTTTTCCAGTATCCAAGCTGTTCGGCCCAAACCTCACCCTGCAAATACTCCTTTTGCCAGAGGGTGAAGTCGGCATACTGGAGGGGCAATTCCGGCAACGGTGACGGCTGATTTTGGGAAAAGGCATCATAGAGTTCCGCCACCTCTTTCACGAGCACGCCAAGGGACCAGCCGTCACTCACAATGTGGTGCATGGTTACGACCAGGATATGTTCCGCCAAGCCCAATTGAATAAGGCCGACACGCAACAGCGGACCTTTGGCTAAATCAAAGGGGGCTTCGATTTCGGCCTGAGCCAGCTTGTGCGCCTGGATGTGTGCTTCCTCTGAAGCCAAACCCGTCAGGTTCCGCACCGGAATCGTGAGCGTCAGTTCAGGACTGACAACCTGCATCGGTTCCCCGTCCACCATTTGAAAGGTGGTTCGCAGGGTTTCATGCCGCCGCACCACTTGGTTGAAACATTGGGTCAAAACCTGGGTCTGGAGTTCACCCCGCAGCCGAAACACGCCGGGCAGGTGATAGACCGCGCTTCCCACGCCAAACTGGTCAATAAACCACAAACGCCGCTGCGCAAACGAAACAGGAAAAAGAAAGACTTCGGCAGTCGTTGCCATGATTTAGCCTCCGATGGTGTGGGTTGAACGGTTTTCCGGTACCACGTCAAGGGTCTTGGCTTCCCGGCGGTATGCCTCGCGGGCAACGGCCCGCATCACCGGTCGGGTGGGCGCTGGCGCAGCGGTCTGAGCCTGTATCAGGACGTTGACCAATTCGGCAATGGTCGGATTTTCAAACAAAACCCGGAGTGGCAACCGGACCTGAAAGGTATCCCGTAACCGGGAAAAAACCTGGGTGGCCAGCAGGGAATGTCCGCCCAATTCGAAGAAATTGTCATGGATGCCAACCTGCTCCAGGCCCAGCACCTCGGACCAGATGGCGGCCAGTTTCTTTTCCTCGGAAGTCGTCGGAGCCACAAAATGTTCCGCCAGCCGGGGGCGGCTGAATTCCGGCGTGGGCAGGGCCGTCTGGTCGAGCTTTCCGTTTGCATTGACCGGCAACCGGTCCATTTCGACCCACATGGACGGAACCATATAATCGGGGAGCTGTTCTTTGAGAAACCGGGTTAACCCCCGGAAGTCTTGGGAGTCTTGGGGGTCTTGGGGGTCTTGGGAGTCAACGGAATAGTTTTGAAGTTTGAGGTTTGAGGTTTGAGGTTTGAATCTGGCGGTAGGGTCTTCTGACTCCCTAGACTCCCCAGACTCCCCAGACTCCCCGGACTTTTTGTCCCACACCACATACCCCACCAGAAATTTGAGTCCCTGGGCGTTGCTCCGGGCCAGCACGGCTGCATCCCGCACGTCAGGATGTTTCACCAGCGTGGTTTCAATGTCGCCCAGTTCAATCCGGAATCCACGGATTTTCACCTGGTTGTCAGCCCGGCCAAAATATTCGATTTGCCCGTCAGCCAGCCAGCGGGCCAGGTCTCCGGTTTTGTACAGCCGCCCGCCTGGAGTTGTGCCAAAAGGGTCGGGCAGGAATTTTTCCGCCGTCAGCGCGGCATCATTCAAATAGCCACGGGCCAGACAGACGCCGCCCACATACACTTCGCCCGGTATGCCAATCGGGACCGGGCGCAGGGAGTCATCCAGCAAATACATCCGGGTGTTGGCAATCTGGTGCCCCACGGAAGGAATGGCGGGCCAATCCTCGTGCGGAGGGGTCAGCGTCAGGGCGCTCACCACGTGGGTTTCAGAGGCACCGTACTGGTTATGGAGGGCGCAATCTGGCAGCCGTTCAAACAGCCGCCGGACTGATTCCGTCACCTGTAACTGCTCGCCCGCCGTAATGACATCGCGCAAGGTGGCGGGCAGGGTTTCGTGGCTGGCGTTTTCAGCCAGATTTTTGAGGGCGGCAAAGGGCAAATGGAGCCGTTCGACCGCGTTTTCCTTGAGAAACTGTCCCAGGCTGGCGATGTCGCGGCGGATGTCTTCCGGCAGGATGACCAACACCTCGCCCGTACAGAGGGTCGAGAAAATTTCCTGAAAACTGACGCAAAACCCAAAGGTTGAATACTGAACCGTGCGGGCTCCGCGTTGTAATCTGGGATGGCGATATTGCCACGCCAGCAGGTTGCCAAAGGCCCGGTGCGAAATGCCAATTCCTTTGGGGAGCCCGGTGGAACCGGAGGTGAAAATGGCATAGAGCAGGTTGTCCACCGTGACACCCGAAGCCGGATTGGTGCCCGATTCACCCGCCACCAGCTCCGCCAGATTATCCAGACACAACACCTGGACCGTCTGTTCGGGCAGCAGGCCGCGCAACCGCTCCTGAGTCAGCAGCACCCGCACCCTGGCTTCAGACATCATGAGGGCGAGCCGGTCCTTCGGATAAGCCGTATCAAGCGCCACCAGCGCTCCGCCCGCTTTCACCACCGCCAGCAGCCCGGTAACCATTTCCACCGACCGCTCGACGCAAATCCCCACCAGGGTTTCCGGACCGACCCCCAGTTTTTGCAGGTAATGGGCCAGTTGGTTCGCCTCGTGGTTCAGTTCCTGGTAGGTGATGGTTCTGCCCGCCAAGCTCAATGCAACCGCGCCGGGATTTTTGGTGACCTGTTCTTCAAACAACGTATGAAGGCAGGTTTCAACCCTGAACCCGATTTCAGTCTGGTTCCAGTCGTTGACCACCGTTTGATATTCGGCTTCGGTCAGCCAGGGCAGGTCAGCCAACCGGGTGTCGGGCCGGGCCACCGCCGCCGCCAGCAGGGTTTGAAAATGACCGGCCATGCGGGTCATGGTGGCTGCGTCATACAAATCAGTGTTGAATTCCAAACCGCCCAAAAATCCTTCTTCCGTTTCCAATAAAGAGAGCGTCAAATCGAATTTTGCAATGCTGTTTTCCAAAACCACTGGTTCAAGAGCGAGTTCCGGGGTCCGAATCTGACTTTCCGGGTTGTTATACAAAACAAACATGACCTGAAAGAGCGGCGTCCGGCTTAAATCCCGTCCGGGGCGCAATTCCTCGACCAGTTTTTCAAAGGGCAAATCCTGGTGGGAATAGGCACCCAACGCCGTTTCATTGACCCGCTTGAGCAGGCTGCGAAACGTTGGGTTTCCGCCCAGGTCCGTCCGCAGAACCAGGGTATTGGCGAAAAACCCAATCAGCCCTTCGGTTTCCAACCGGTTGCGGTTGGCAATCGGGGTTCCCACTGAAATGTCAATTTGCCGCGCAGCCCGGTGCAGACAGGTTTTGAACACCGCGAGCAGCGCCACAAACGGAGTCACACCTTCCTCCTGGCACAGGTCCTTCAACGCCGCCACCAAAACCGGAGGAATCAGAAACGTCTGTTTGGCACCGCGAAATTGCTGGACCAACGGACGGGGCCGGTCGGTGGGAAGCTCCAGCACCGAAACGTTTTCCAGCTTTTGCCGCCAGTATTGAAGCTGGTTTTCCAACACCTCACCGCTCAACCATTCCCTTTGCCAGACCGAAAAATCGGCATATTGGAGCGGCAGTTCGGGCAAGGGGGAAGGCTTTCCGGTGGAAAAAGCGCTGTAGAGTGCGCCCACCTCCCGCACCAGAATATCCAGCGACCAGCCGTCACTCACGATGTGGTGCATTTTGAGCATCAGCAGATGGTGGGTGGAGTTGATTTTCACCAGTTTCCCCAAAAAGACCGGCCCTTTGGTCAAATCAAACGGCTGTTTGGCCTCCTGTTGCAACAGTCGGGCGGCTTCGGTCTCCCGTTCGGCTTCAGGAAACCCGGTCAGGTCAATCTGTGAGAGAACAAAATCTCCGGCAGGCTGGATGATTTGCCTTCCCTGCCCTTCCACATCGGAAAAGGTGGTGCGCAGGGCTTCATGACGGCGGACAACCTCGGCAATGCTTTGCTCCAGGGCCGCCACATTCAAGGTTCCGACCAGCCTGACGGTTGTCGGCATGGCATAAAAGGAATTGTCCGGAACCAGTTGGTCAAGGAACCACAACCGTTGCTGGGCAAAGGAAAGCGGAAAATGATTGGTGGTGCGCGGTTGCCGGGCCATGGTCCGGGGCCGGGTGACAGCCGGAGTCACACCTTTCAGTTTCTGCAACAGGAGTTCCCGCTTTTGCGGTGAGAGTTCGGCAATACGTCGTTCCAGGTCGTTCATTTTTGCTCACTTTCTCAAGCTCGACTTTGGCCATTAGGCAGCAAAGCAGAGCGTGTCGGCTAAACGCTTTAAAAGGGAAATGGGGACTTTTTCCATCTCCTTTGATTCCAACGACATTGAAAAATGAGCCTCCCACCACAAAC
>JAIBAN010000173.1 GCA_019695185.1 Blastocatellia bacterium
CCGCACCAGCGGACAACTGCCACCCGAATCCAACAAATTCGAATTTCACTATGCCGGGCTCAGTTTCGTCGCACCGGAAAAAGTCCGCTATCGGGTGCAACTGGTGGGGTATGACCCGGACTGGCTGGAGGCAGGCGCGCTCCGGGTGGCCTATTACACCAACCTCCCGCCCCGCGCCTATCGGTTCCGGGTACTGGCCTGCAACAACGACGGCGTCTGGAATCTGAAAGGAGCCGAAGTCAGCTTTTCCATCCGTCCCCCCTGGTACCAAAATTTATGGGCCAAAGGTTTGTTTGTACTCTTTGGCATGGCGGCAGTGGTCAGCTTTATTCGGATTCGGTTGCGTACCCTGCACCAGAAAAACCAGATTCTGGATACCAAAGTCCGGGAGCGCACCACGGAGCTGGCCGCCACGGTCGAACAACTGCGCCAATCGGAAGCCACCATTCAGGAAAAAGCCGGTGAACTGGCCCGGACCATCGAACGATTGCAGGAATCCGAACAAAAAGCCCACGAGTCGGAACACGAGGCCCTCAAGGCCAAAGGCGAGGCCGAACAGGCCAACCAGGCCAAAAGCGTTTTCTTTTCCAACCTCAGCCATGAGTTGCGGACCCCACTCAATGCCGTCATCGGCTTTGCCCAGTTGCTGGGCCGTGAGCCGGGCCTCAACACGGCCCAACGTGACACCCTGAACATCATCGTCCGAAGCGGCGAACATCTGCTCAACCTCATTAACGATGTGCTTTCAATTTCCAAAATTGAGGCCGGAAAACTGACGCTCAATCACCAACCCTTTGACCTGCGGGCACTGGTGCATGATTTGCAAAACATGCTCAAGGTCCGGGCCCAGGCAAAAGGATTGCTCCTGCTGGTTTCAATCGGCCCTGAGGTTCCGGCGGTGGTTTCCGGTGACGAAGGAAAACTGCGGCAGGTGCTGCTCAACCTGATGGGCAATGCCATTAAGTTTACCGATGTCGGCAGCGTCACGCTGCGCGTGCAGGGCGGTGCCGGAAACCGGGTGGAATTCGAGGTGGAAGACACTGGCCAGGGCATGGAAACCGATGAACTGGAACGCTCCTTTCAACCCTTTGAACAAACCGCCAGCGGGGTGCGCTCGCGCGAAGGAACAGGGTTGGGACTCTTCATCAGCCGGAATTTTGTCAAACTGATGGGCGGTGATGTGCAGGTCAGCAGCGAAGTCGGACGCGGAACCACCTTTTCCTTTGAAATTCCCCTGCCCGTTGTCTCAGGCGTCATTCCGCCTCCGCGCGAAACCCGCAAGGTGATTGGCTTACAGGCCGGGCAACCAGCCTTCCGCCTGCTGGTGGTGGACGACAAAGAGGATAACCGACTGCTTCTCCGGCGGCTGCTTGAAGGGGTTGGGTTTGTGGTGCGGGAGGCAGTGGATGGAGTCGAAGCCATCTCCGTCTGGAAGGAATGGCAACCTCAACTGATTTGGATGGATATGCGGATGCCGGTCATGGATGGCTACGAAGCCACCAAGTCCATTCGCCAACTGGAACAGGCACAGGCCGCCCGGAAAACCGTCACCAAAATCATTGCCTTTACCGCCAGTGTGCTGGAGCACGAACGCGCAGGTATTTTCCAGGCAGGTTGCAACGATATTGTTTTCAAACCCTTTTGGGAACACACCATTTTCGAGAAACTCACCGAGCATTTGCAGGTTGAGTTTCGCTATGAGGACCAGGCTGAACCCGCTCAACCGACTCCGGCCACACCCTTTTCCCTGCGACAAATGCTCGGAGGTCTGTCAGCCGATTTGACCGGAGAACTCTATCAGGCGCTGCTGATTGGAAATGTCAAACTGGCAACCCAAATGGTTGACCGAATTGCCGAACACCACCCGGAAGCAGGCCGCGAACTGCATCAGATGGTTCGTGACTGCCAATTTGACGAAATCATGGATTTGCTCGAAACGGTTTCAAAGTGATGGGTCTAGGGTTCAGGGTTCAGGGTTCAGGGTTCAGGGTTCAGGGTTTTCGAAGATCAGGAACATAGTGGTTTTGAACTGGCCTTAATTGTCCATCGTCTATTCAATAGATCCTCAATCAGTCCCAAAAAGATGGGCACATTTTGAATTTTTACTTTCACCGCAGAGACGCGGAGTTTTCGCAGAGTTTTTCTGTTTTTTTCTCTGCGCATCCTCTGCGCCTTCTCTGCGCCTTCTCTACACCTCTGCGGTGAGAAAAAAATGGCAAAGTGTTCCAATGCAGTGTGGTCCGATTTAGATCCTGGACCCTGGACCCTGGACCCTAAAATTCAAAACACTTATACAAACAGGATTTACCTGAAACCGAAAAGGCTCCGGCGTACCCCTCACCCGGCTCAAACCGCCGCACCCACCAACGGAAAACCGGAGCGGACATGTCAAAAACCACACACATGCCTTCGTCAAAGACCGAAGACACGTCAAATTCATTGAGCGGCATGGAAAGTCCCTTGCCATGGGCCTTGATATAGGCTTCCTTGCCAGTCCAGCATTCAAAGAAAGCGGTTTGCTGCCGCTCGCCGGACATCGCCTGCAACATTGAGATTTCACAGGAAGAGAACAAATCCTGGGCAATTTTCTGCCCTTCGAAATCTGGGCGGATTCGCTCCACATCAACCCCTACCTCGCGGCCCTCGGCCACCGCCAGCAGAATCATGTCGTCCGAATGCGAAAGGTTGAAACAGTAATCATCCCGGTCGAATTCATCGCGCAGACAGGGTTTTCCATTCATCCAGGTGTCAAACTCAATGGTTTCCGGGGCTTGGTTCAGATACTTGCCCAATATCGTCCGCAGCATTGCGTGCGCGACCGCAAACTGATTTCGGTCTTTCTCGAAATAAAACCGGTTCATCCGCTCTTTTTCCTGTGGGGAAAGCACGGTGAGGCAGGTTTCAAGCCGTGGCAGGGAAGTCGAAACCCGCGTGCGCCACAAGTGGACGTACTTGCTTTCGAGTTCGGGAAAGGTTTCCGGGACGACCCATTCGTCAGCCATGACAGGTCTCCAGAATGCCAAAAAGTTCCAGTAACACTTCCGTTTGGCGGGAGTGGATAAAAAAATGGTCTCCCACAAACATCCGAATGCGTACCGGAGCCGTGGAAAACCGGCTCCAGCCCTCCAGGGCTTCCGGCGGAACATCCGGGTCGCCGTCACTGCCAAACACTGTGAGGGGACAGGTCACCTGCTCATCCCCTTTGGCCCGGTAGGTTTCACAAACTTCAAAATCCGCCCGGATGGTGGGCAGCAGCAACTCCAACAGTTCCGGATGGTCGAAAACCTCCTTCGGCGTCCCGTTGAATTCCTTCAGCTTTTCGACAAACTCCTTGTCGGAAAGTGTGTACATTGTAAAATCGCGGGCGGTCCAATCAGGCGCACAACGTCCGGAAACCACCAGATGACGCAAATCGCACCTGCTCCCCTGCTGCCTGAGCCTGTTTGCCAGTTCAAAGGCCACCAGACCACCCATACTGTGGCCGAAAAAGGCACAGGGGCGGTCAAACCAGGGCAACAGTTTTTCGGCCAGCATCTCAACCAATGGGGAAACCCGTTGATACGGAGGTTCAAACACCCGGCTCCCCCGGCCCGGAAGCTGAATGGTGCATTGCTCCACATCTTCCGGCAGTTGTGCCGCCCAGGAATGAAAAGCCGGCGCTCCTCCTCCGGCATAAGGAAAACAAAACAGCCGGAGCCGGGCTTCCGGATTTGGTTTCGGACGAATAATCAATTGCGGTTCGGCAGCCATAATTTATGAGGACTGAGGACTGAGAACTGAGTTTTTTATGTTGTAATCTTAAAAAGGCGTCTCTGTAAACCCATTTTCAAGACGAGGAACTCTTCCAGAACTGAAGACTTTTTTAGGACTGAGGACTGAGGACTGAGGACTGAGGGTCAAGTAAAAGCAATTCCGAAATCATCGTTACACACACCTTCAATTCGTTTGAAAACTCAGTCCTCAGTCCTCAGTCCTTCAGTTCGCCAAACCCGCCTCCGCCGGGAGTTTCAATCACAAGTCGGTCCCCGGCCTGTCCATGAGTCTGGAATTTTCCCGGCAGCGGTTCGGCCACCCCTTCGTGAAACAGCGTATTCCGCCCGGACTGTCCGGCCTCACCTCCGGCGGTACCATAAGGTGCGTGCAATCGCCGTTCGCTGATAACCGTGATGTCGGTGTCGGTCAGAAGTTCATACTCCCGAATGAGGCCGTCTCCGCCGGGGAATTCCCCTTTGCCACCGCTTCCCTGACGCAAGGCATAGCGGCGGATGCGAACCGGCAGATACTGTTCGATGGCTTCGACCGGGGTGTTGCGGGTGTTGCTCATGTGGGTATGGACACCGCTGATGCCTGGATGGCCGTTGCGTCCGCCCATACCGCCGCCGAGAGTTTCATAGTAGGCAAACGGTTCGTTTCGCCGGGGGTCGCGGCCACCCAACGTCACATTGTTCATGGTTCCCTGGCTGGCTGCCGGAATTTTTCCCGGCAGCGCCTGAGCCAAAGCGCCCAACAGCACATCGGTGATACGTTGCGAAGTTTCCACGTTTCCGCCCGCCACGGCTGCCGGACGGCGGGCATTTACAATCGAACCCTCCGGTGCCACAACCCGAATCGGACGTGAAATTCCGGAGTTGTACAAAATATCCTCTTCCACCAGACAGCGGAAGGCATACATTGTGGCCGACATGGTCATGGCAAAATTGGCATTGACCCCACCTTTGGTTTGGGGGTCGCTACCGCTGAAATCAACCGTGGCTTCGTCTCCGCAGATGTCAACCCGCACGCGGATCCGAATCGGGCGGTCGGAAAAGCCATCGTTGTCCAGGAAATCCTCAAACTCGTAAGACCCATTCGGAATGCCGGCAATTGTCGCCCGCATGACCCGTTCGGTGTAATGCTGAACTGCCGCTGCATATTCGCAAACCGGTTCCGCGCCGTACTTGGCACAAATCTGGAGCAGCCGGTTTTCGGCGGTTCGGTTGGCTGCAATTTGAGCGGAAATATCTCCTTCCCGTTCAACCGGCGTGCGAACATTGGCCAAAATCAACGCCAAAATATCCGGCACCAGCTTCCCTCCCCGAACCAGTTTGATGGGAGGCAAGATCAAACCTTCCTGAAACAGTTCCGTGGCCAGCGGCATGGAACCTGGGGACATGCCACCCACGTCGGAATGGTGTGCCCGATTGGCGGCAAAAAAAGCAGGGCCGGGGTTTTCCTGTCCGGGCAAAAAAATTGGGGCGACAAAGGTAATGTCAGGCAAATGGGTGCCGCCGCAGAAAGGGTCGTTGACCACCACCATATCGCCCCGTTCCATTGGGCCGGCGGCGATGGCAGCCTTGACTGAAAGAGGCATGGCCCCAAGGTGAACCGGCATGTGGTCCCCTTGGGCGATGGTCTTTCCCTGAGCGTCGTAAATTGCACAGGAATAATCCAGGCGTTCCTTGATGTTAGGAGAAAAACTGGTCCGGCACAGGGTCACCCCCATTTCCTCGGCCACCGATACAAACATGTTTTTGAAGATTTCAAACTCAATCGGATGCACGGACATACGGCTTACCCGGTCTTGTGCCCCGCTTCAAACCTTGCGGGGGTCCTTTTCGCCTAATTCAAATGAACTCTTTTGTTTTCATGCATTTCCAAGAGTGTAAACGCGTTTACATTTTTGCTCAAAGGATTGAGGGCTGAGGGCTAACCCAGAACTGAGGTTTCATTGTCGAGTTGCTCCAAAGCAGCCACCAAGGCGGCCCGAAAATCCTGTGGAGTCACAGCCCGTTTGCGTGAACGGGAATGAACTTCGACCACAAACGGCAGGTTGCCTTCCTTGGTCCGAACTGAAAATACCCGTTTGGGTTGGGGCAGCACCATGGTCTTGGCCGTGGGGTGTTCCCGCTCGGCAGCCCGTGCCATAGCCAGCATCCGACGGGCTTCACGCAGCCGGAGCGGTTCAGGCATCTGCACCAAATGAAGGAGCGATTTGAGCGAGGCGGTGGTCAGTTCCGAACAGATGCCCAGCACTTCTTCAGACAGTTGGCGCACCCGAAGCCAGTTGGCCAGTGCTTCGCGTTTCATCCCCAAGGCATGAGCCGCGTCGTTTTGAGTGGGAAACCGGTCAGAGAATTCGGCCAGCGCTTTGGCCTTGTCAACTGCATGCAAATCAACCCGCTGGATGTTTTCCACCAGGGCCAGCAGCCGCAGGTCTTCATCGGTGGCCTGTTCACGGGCTATCACCGGAACGGTTTCCCTGGCCAACAGTTTCGAAGCCTGCCAGCGGCGATGTCCGGCAATCAGGGTGTAACTGCCATCATTTTCGGGGCGGGCCACCAAAGGCTGCAAAATTCCATGCTGGTTGATACTGGCGGCAAGGTCGGCCAGTTCGTCTTCAGACATGCGAAAACGTGGCTGATAGGGATTCTGCTTTATTAAGGCAATCGGAACTGAACGGACTTCAGTGGTTTCAGTATCGGCCTGGACCATGGCCGAAAGGGCAGAGAGCCGGGATTCAGTCACCGGCAACTGAAATTGATACTTTTTCTTGGGCATAGGTGGTTCTTTACGGTTGTAACAGGGAAAAACTGATTTCTTTTTGCAACCTGTCAGAGTGACACATATCCCTGTCACTTGTCACTTCCCGCCTGCTTTTGTTCGAGCAGGAGGTTTGCCAGCGAGGCAACATCCTGGTTGGCCGGACAGGATGGGTCATAAACCTGTAAGGGTTTGCCCACCATTCCGGCTTCGGATACGGCAATGTAGCGCCGGACCGGTTCCCGGACCGGATACCCAAATGAGGGACAAATGGTTTGGGTCAGCGCGGCCAGGTGGTCCCGATGAACATTATACCGGGAGTCATAGAGTGTCGGGACAACCCCTAAAACCTCCAGCGGCTTGATTTTCAGACTTTTGCGCCGCCGGTTGGCTTTGGCAATTTCCAACTGGACTTCGGCAAAGTTTGAAACGGCCTTGGTTTCGGTTTGAACCGGAATGAGCAGACCATCGGAAGCCAACAGCACCTGGACTGAAATCTCGGAAATTTTCGGCGGACAATCAATCAGGATAAAATCATAGCGGGGCCGCATGTCTTCCAGCACGCTCATCAAACGGGCTCCATCCTGTTGGTTCATCAACTCCAGCTCACATCGAATGAGGGAACGATTGGAAAGCCCCACATCCAGTTGAAACGACGTGCCAACCACAGCGGGAGAACGTTCCTCTTCGGATTCGGTGCAAACAGCCGTCCAAAACATGTCCTGGTCCGAGCGTTCAGCCGGATTCAGCCCCAAAAACATGCCGAGCGTCCCCTGTGGGTCAGCATCTATCAGCAACACTCTTTTATTGGCTCGGCTGAGTTCGAATCCAAGGTCACGGGTCAGAGAGGTTTTGGCCACCCCGCCCGCCTGATTAAAAATTGCGATTACCTGTGATTGTGTTTTCATTTTGAAATATCGGGTTCAGGGTTCAGGGTTCTTGAATGCCAGAAAAATTGAGGTTGTGGATTCAGGTTCAATTCTCAGCTCGACTTTGGCCATTTTTGATCTTTGAAAAAATGAATCAGGCAGAATAAGTTTGGGAAAACCTTTTGCGAAAGAGATCCTATGCTGACCCTGCCTGAAGAATTCATGAACGTGATCGTCA
>JAIBAN010000082.1 GCA_019695185.1 Blastocatellia bacterium
GGTCCAGGGTTCTGGGTTCTGGGTTCTGGGTTCTGGGTTCAGGGTCCAGGGTTCAGAGTTTTCGAATAACTGAAGAATTGAACGATTGGATAGGGATTTAATTGTCCATTGTCCACTGTCCACTCAAAAGACCCTGGACCCCAAACCCTGAACCCTGAGAACCCTGACCCCTGAACCCTGACCCCTGAACCCTGAAATGGTCACTCTGCCGAGAAACTTTGCAAAGCACTTTCTTCATTGGCGTGGGTTTCAAAAACTGAAATCAGTTTGGTGATGGTGAGCAGGTCCTGTAAGCGTTTGGTCAGATTATACAGTTTGAGCTCGCCACCGCCCGGAGCACGCCGGACTGCCGTGTAACAGCGCACGATTTCCCCCAGACCGCTGCTGTCCATGTAAGGGACTCCGGCCATATTGAGCATCACTTTTCGTTCGCCGCGCTCAACCAGTTTGGCAATGTATTCTTTGAGTTGGATATCGCCTTCACCCAGTAAAATTTTTCCTTCCAGGTCAAGAATGACCACCGAACCACTGCGACGTTCACGAATTTCCATAGTTTTTGCAGACTCCAAACAATTTCATGGCTTTGTACTTTAGCCAAAGAGTGCATTGATGTCGGTTTCCACTGCCGAGGTCAGCCCCGGTTCGGCAGGCTGGTCAGATGTTTCCCCGGTTCCAGCTTCCGCCCACAGCAAAAATTCGACATTCCCATCTGTGCCGGCAATCGGTGAACGCATCACCCGCCGGGGAATGAAACCGTTTTGCCGGGCTGCGGCAACCACTGTTTCAAGCACTTTGCGGTGCAAAACCGGGTCCCGCACAATGCCGCCTTTCCCGACTTCAGACCGACCGACTTCAAATTGCGGCTTGACCAGTGCTAACAGAATTCCACCAGGAACGGCAAGCGAAAACAGCGGGGGCAATATTTTTTCCAAGGAAATAAAGGAAACATCACATGTCATGACAGAAAACTTTTCCGGGAAATCATCCGGTTTGAGAAAACGGGCATTGACATGTTCACGGGCAATCACCCGCTCATCAGTCCGGAGTTTCCACACTAACTGGTTGGTTCCCACATCAACTGCATAAACCCGAACTGCTCCATGTTGCAGCAGACAATCGGTAAAACCCCCGGTTGAAGCCCCGACATCAAGACAAACCGCCCCGGTCACATCCAGATTGAAGGCTTGCAAAGCCCCTTCCAGTTTGAGTCCGCCCCGCCCGACATACCGCAGAGCTTCACCTCGAATCCGCACCTGCGCGTCCGGCCCCACAGGGAATCCCGCTTTGTCGGCACGCTGCTCATTCACCAGAACCTGACCGGCCAGTATCATCCCTTGCGCTTTATGGCGCGACTCAGCCAGTCCATGTTCCACCAACCAGACATCAAGTCGTTGTTTTTTGCGTGGTCCATCCATACTTTTTCAAGAACTGAGGACTGCGGACTGAGGGCCGAGTCACTTTTGCGTTGCCAAAAACCAAACCCCGGAAAGTGATGCAATTCCATAATTGGAAAACTCAGTCCTCAGTCCTCAGTCCTCAGTCTTCAGTCCTTCTCCAACATTTCCCAGACAGCCTGGGCGGCCCGTTCCGCCGCTCCGCCCGCCCCCAAACGGTTCCGGATTTCGGCATAACAGGTTTTCAACCGCAACCGTTCGGCATTGTCGTGCAGCAATCGCTCAACCTCTGTGGAAATCCGCTCCGGGGTTACCTCACGTTGAATCAACTCGGTCACTGTTTTTTGGCCCATCACAAAATTGACCAAACCGTAATAAGGCAGATTTGCCACTCGTCGCAACCAAAGTTCAGTCAGGCGTGAAACCCGTCCCAAAATTACCATTGGTGTTCCAATCAAGGCTGTTTCCAGGGTGGCAGTCCCGGAAGCCACCACCGCCGCATCCGCCAAAGCTGTCAAATCATAAGAACGTCCGGTTTGCCAGATGATTGGCGCACGGCAGCCAGCCAGAGCCGGTTGAATCAAATCCGGACTGAGTGACCGCGCCAGTGGCAACACAAACCGGAGATTGGGGTCCTTGGCGGCCAAAATTTCAGCCGCTTTGAACATCGGTTCCAGATACATACGCAATTCGGAGCGCCGGCTGCCCGGCAGCAAGGCCACGACTCGTGCATCGGTGGGCAGGCCCAATTCCTGCCGCAGAACCTCGGTTGACGCCGCTGGAACCACCCGGTCCACCAGCGGATGGCCGACAAAGGTCACCTCCATCCCGTAACGGCGATAAAATTCAGGCTCAAAGGGAAATAAAACCAACATACGGTCCACCAGCCGTTTCAGGTCGTGAACGCGCTCCGAACGCCAGGCCCAGACCTGTGGACTGATGTACCACACCAGCGAAATCCCCCGTTTTTTGATTTTTTTGGCCAGCCGTAAATTGAAATCCGGGAAGTCAATTAAAATCACCAAATCCGGACGTTCCCGGTCAAGCGACCGGACCAAATCCTGAAAGGTGGTCCAAATCCGGGGAAAATGGCGGACAACCTCAAATAAACCAATGACACTGACCTGCTCCATGCCAATCAGCGGAGCAGCCCCGGCTTCACGCATCGCGCTGCCGCCCAATCCATAAAAATCCAGCCTTGGCCCTTGAGTTTGTGCCGTCAGACGACTTAGGGCGGCCATTAAATCAGCAGCGTGCATGTCACCGGAGGCTTCTCCGGCCACAATCAAAATTTTCCGAACAGTTGGCTCAGGCATGGTAAACAGGCCATTTTCAGTGACTTGGATTCGGCAGAATCTACCGGCTTCGGTTTCAAGTTTCAATTTGATTTTGATTCCAAGAGGCTTCAGCTCACCTGAATAACCATTCATTTTTCTATTTGAAGTTCTTCCCGGCTTAATCGGCTTAATTGACAAGGCGGGGAACAAAAGCTAGTATCGGAGCCTGTCCCAGCACTCGCAATCACCCGACAAATCTATGAAAATATACGACATAAGCATTCCTCTTACCCCCTCCATGCATGTTTATCCGGGTGACCCGCCCTTTGTTTTTGAGCGCCGCCAAAGTATGGCGCAGGGCGACCCGGCCAATGTTTCCTATTGCGGAATGGGGACACATACCGGAACTCACATTGACGCGCCGTTTCATTTTGTGGAAACCGGGCGCAAAGTTGAGGAAATCCCGCTCAACCTGTTGATTGGCCGAACCAGGGTTGTGGAAATCACCGCGCCCCGGATTGATGAAAATGTCCTGGCCGAATTTAACCTGGATGATCATGTCCGGGTTATTTTCAAAACCCGGAATTCCTACTTGTGGAACCGAAGCAGTTCATTTTTGGAAGATTACGTCTATATCACCCCTGGAGCCGCCCGCAATTTGGTTGAAAATGGGATCAAACTGGTGGGGATTGACTATCTTTCGGTGGAAAAATTTGGCTCAACCGATTTTGCCACCCACAAGGAACTGCTCTCCAACGGCGTGGTGATTATCGAAGGGTTAAACCTGAGCGAAGTTGACCCCGGTGAATACGAATTGATTTGCCTTCCCCTGAAATTGATGGATAGCGACGGTGCGCCCGCCCGTGTGATTTTACGAGGATAGCCCTTATTACAGTCTTGGGAGTCCTGGGAGTCTTGGGAGTCTTGGGGGTCAGAATTCTTGTCATCCAGTCAGGTTGCCACCTTGTCAGGATTTGGACTCCCAGGACTCCCAAGACTCCCAAGACTCCCAGGACTCCCAAGACTCCCAAGACTGGATTTTTATGCGACCGGTTTTTGAACAACAACTGAATTTCTTTAGCCATCACCGCGTTTCCGGCATTGTCCGGGCCGGTTCGGCTGAAGTTGCGCTCAAAGCCGCTGAGGCGGCTATTATGGGCGGTATCAAAATTCTCGAAGTTCCCTACACCACACCGGGCGCAATTCGCATCATTTCCGACCTGCGCCGCATTTACGGCGAACGCATCTTGATCGGGTGCGGCTCCATTACCACGGTTGAAATGGCAGACCGGGCGGTGAAAGGCAACGCTCAGTTTATTACCTCGCCCCACACCAATGCCGCCCTGATTGAATTTTGTTGCAGTCACAATGTGTTTGCGATTCCGGGGGCGGCGACTCCCACCGAAGTGATTTCCGCTGCCGGATTTGGCGTTCCCCTCGTCAATGTGTTCCCGGCTGGACTCCTGGGCGGAGCCCCTTACATTCGCACGCTTCATACCTTTGTGCCGGATGTGCGATTGATGGCCATTGGCGGTGTGACATCTGAAAACCTGGCTGATTTCCTGAATGCCGGAGCTACCGTGGTGGGACTGGGAGGCAGTCTTTTCAAAGCCGGTCATATTGCCAACGGCAACTTTGCCGGTATTGCCGAAAGCGCCCGCCGGGTTGTCAAACAGGTGCAAGGCACCTTTTAGCCCACACTCTGACACAATCAACTTCGCGCAGGTTACGACCAGAACACAAGCAGCCCTCAATCTGCGGTTTCTCACCGTGGAGACACTTTCCAGCCTGCTTCCATGAGGTTTCCATGAATAAACCTTTTCCCACACGAATCATGCTTTTGACCTGGATGGTTGTTTTTTGTATGGCACTTTATTCCGTCGCCCCGGCTTTGGGGCAAACCGCACGGACCCGAAAAAAATCAACCCCAGCCACCGCACCCGACCCCACCACCCAATCGGTTTCCGCAACCTCAATCGCCCGGCATTTGCCTGCCAATGAATTGATGTTTATTGAGTTACGCGACCTGGGAGGGCTGTTTTCCATTGCCGACCAAGTGTTTGCCTCGGAGGCCATCCAGGAAGCCATCAAGTCTGACCCGAAAAGCCCACTGGCCTTGGCCCAGCATTATGGGACACTCCTGACCACACTCGGCTTCCCTGACAAAGCCACGTTGGGCAAAATGCGGGTTGGGGCGGCAGTCCGGTTGGAACTTCCACGATTCCCCCTGCCAGCCAAAGGCACCAAGGCCAGTAAAGCACCCAAGACCGATCCGGAACCGGTTCCCGAAATTGTAGTGCTGGTTGAAGGGCCAACCGCCGAATCCATCACCACCCTGGCAACGGCTGTCACCAAATTGGCTGAAACCGGAAATGTCCCCAAGAAAGGCGCGCTCACCATTGGCAAAACCAAAGTCACCACCTATCCGGCAGACAACTCCGGAAATCTGGTGGGAACCGCCCAGTTGGGAAAACTCTATCTGGTCGGACAGGTACCGGCTCTCAAAGCGGTGCTGGCCACGTTGAGCACCGGTTCGGCAACCAGCCTCGCAGCCACAGCCGATTTTCAACTGGTGCAAAACAAAATCGGAACCGACACCAACCTGCTGGCCTATGTCAACACCAAGGCGATTGGCGCTCTGGTTGAAGCAGGCGTGCAGGCTTACCAAAAATTTCAGGTCAAAACAACGCCCTCCGGCAAGAAAAAAATAGTCAAAACCAAAGAACCGGATACAGCGGAATTTGTGGTTTCCAATCTCAGCCGATACTTGGGCCTGCCTTCATTGGGCGGAATTGGGATGGGGCTCATCATGCCTTCGGCTGACCTCTCAGCCTTGCAACAACGGTTTTTTGTGGCCGTGGACCGTAAAGGAAAAGGACTTTTCCCCATTCTGGCCGATGCCCCCAACGTCACCTTGCACGGAGCAGCAGTGGTTCCGGCCTCAGCCCAAATCTTTTCGGCCTTTGGATTCAACCATGTGCGCTTGTATGACGAAACCCTGGAGTTCATGAAGGAAATACCGGCGAAAAATGGTCCGACTCCAGCCGAGGCGGTCGCCGGGGCTGAACTTGGGTTGGGATTCAAAATCCGCGATGAGTTTTTGGTGGGATTCAGCGGTGAATATGGATTGGCATTTGACCTTGGCGACCTTTCCCAACTGACTCCTGACAAAGGGGTGAATGAAAAAGACATCCGGGGTGTTTTTTATGCTGCGCTGAAGAATCCGGGAATGGTCCAGACAGCCCTCCAAAAAATCCGGGCGATGGTCGCAGCGGAGCAGAAAAAAGTTAATACCGAGCCCGGTCCCCAAACCGAAACCTATCAGAATATCGAGATTAACCAGTTGGGCGAAATCAGCCTGGCAGTGTTGGACGACATGCTGGTGGCAGGCCGGACGCAAGACCTGAAATGGGTGATTGATGCCCGCGTGGCCGGTCAGACGTTGGATAAACAGGAAGCCTTTCAAAAAGCCATGAAGAGCACTCCGGCCAACTCAATGGGCAGTTATTACGTTTCGGAAAATTTGCCCAAGGCATTCCTTGAAATGGCCCAAAAAGAAACCCCGCCGGAACTGCAAAGCCTGTTCAAAACCGCCAAAACGGCCCCCATTGTCGGCCATATCACCCATGACGACACCGGCGTTTATTCTGATACCTTCAGCCCGTTTCTGGGAGTCGGTATGGGAGCAGCCTTGGCCGTTCCCAATTTCCTTGCCGCTCAACGGTCAGCCAACCGGGCCACTGCCATGCTTATGCTGCGCAGTCTGCATACTGCCCAAATCCAATATGCGGCTGAAAAAGGTGAAGGAAACTACGCCTCCAGCCTGGAGGAACTTTCCCGCAATGCCGGGTTTGACCCAACCGCTGTGACCATGCAAAACGTTCCCAAATCAGGATACCTGCTCGGTCCCATCAAGGTCACTCCGGCGGCCAACGGTCAACCGGCAAAATATTCGGTGACAGCCTTCCCGGCGGTAAAGGATGGCCTGAACCGTACCGGAACGGATTGTTTTTATCTGGACGAAACGGGAATCATCCGGCATTCCGGCTCTCCGAACGTGCTGGCTACAGAAAAAAGTGAACCGATCCAATAAAAGTCTTGAGAGTCTTGGGAGTCCTGGGAGTCCTGGGAGTCCTGGGAGTCCTGGGAGTCCTGGGAGTCCTGGGAGTCTAAAGAAAAAGGCAAAAACAGGATTTATCTTGTCGCCTGTTACCTGTCACTTGTCACTTGGTTTTGACTCCCAAGACTCTCAGGACTCCCAAGACTCCCAAGACTCCCAAGACTCCCAAGACTCCTAAGACTCATATTTGGTTATGAACCACTCGCCTCAAACCCAACCAAGTGCCTTCAACCTGAATGCGTTTCGGGACCTGGTGACCCAACCCGAAACGCAGCTTGATTTGGCACAGGCAGCGCTCCATTTGTGTTATCTGAAATATCCGGAACTGAACGCAGCCGCCTATCTGGAAAAGCTGGATGAACTGGCCGCAGAAGCTCGCTCACTGGTGGCGGAAGCCCCTACCCCGCGCACCAAAATCGAGGCTTTGGCGCATTTTTTATTTGTCACCAGCGGATTTTTGGGCAACGAGGAAAATTATTACGACGAGCGGAACAGTTTTCTCAACGATGTGCTGGACCGGCGATTGGGTATTCCTATCACCCTCTCGTTGGTTTTTGTGGAGGTTGCCTGGCGGGTTGGCCTCAATTGCGAAGGAGTGGGGCTGCCCGGTCATTTTATCGTCCGCCATAAATCGGAGGATGGCCTATTCCTGATTGACCCGTTTCATGGAGGCCGGATTCTGACCCGCCGCGATTGCCAGGAACTGCTCACCAGTGTTTTTCATAAAGAAGTGGAGCTGACACCGGACCTGTTCCGGCCTGTGACCAAGCGGCAGATTCTGGTACGAATGCTGGGAAATCTGAAAAACATCTATCTCAAAGCCGAAAACTGGAAGCAGGTGTTGCGGGTGATTGAAATGACGCTTACTGTCGAGCCAACCCTCTTTGGCGAAGTGCGCGACCGGGGCTTGATTTACGCCCATCTGAAAAAATGGTCGGCGGCGATTGATGATTTAACCTTTTACTGTGACAAGTTTCCCAACGACGAGAACCTGGAAACGCTCAAATCCCAAATCGCCCAGGCCCGCCGAGAGCTTTCAAAGTGGAATTAGTTTGAGTTTTGAGTTTTTTTGAATCTTTTTTGAAAGAAATCGCATGAAACTGCTTACTTTTCGCCATAACAACCAGGTCGGCCCCGGCTTTCTGGTCGGCACGACCGTGGTGGATGCCAATATTTTAACACCGCACCGGTATCAGTCAGTCAATGAGGTGCTCGGCCTCAGTGCTGAAAAACTTGAACGCCTGATTGAAAAAGCCATTTCCTATGCTGAAACTCCGCATACGGACGGCCTATACGAACTCTCCGAAGTCACCCTTGAGGCACCGGTTCCCCGCCCCGGCAAGATTGTGGCGGTGGGGTTGAACTACCGTGACCACGCTGAGGAACAAGGCAAGGAACCACCCAAGACCCCCATGATTTTTGCCAAATTTCCGACTGCGATTACTTCTCCGGGAAAGCCGATTGTGCTGCCGCCCAACAGTTCGCAGGTTGACTTTGAAGCGGAACTCTGTGTCGTGCTGGGTCGCACCGGCAGAGCGAAAACATTGGCCGAAGCAATGGAGATGGTCGCCGGCTATACCATCATCAATGATGTCAGTGCCCGCGACATGCAACGGCAGGACAAACAATATGTGCGGGCCAAATCATGCGATACGTTTGCCCCCTGCGGGCCGTGGATTGTCCTCAAGGATGAAATTCCCGACCCGCACACGTTGGCAATCTCACTGACGCTCAACGGCGAACTCATGCAGCAATCAAACACGGGAAATCTGATTTTCAGTGTTCCCTTTTTGATTCACTACCTGTCGCAGTCCATGACCTTTGAAGCCGGTGACCTGATTGCCACCGGCACACCGGGCGGAGTTGGCGTCTTTCGCCAGCCACCGGTCTTTTTGAAATCCGGTGACGTGGTTTCGATTACGATTGAAGGCATCGGAACCCTCACCAACCCTGTGCAGGCAGAGGAAAAACCGGCTGAAACCTATTCATAAACGGTTTTTGCTTCTCCCTTGACTTAGCCTGATGGGTGCAGATAATCGGGCCTTCCTACTTCTTATGAAAGTTCTGAGTTCTGAGTTCTGAGTTTTGAGTTTTACATTTCACTGATTGAACTGTTCGAAAACCCGATTCAAAGCAACTGGTTCAAGCAAAGACTCAAAACGAACAACTCAAAACGAACAACTCAAAACGAACAACTCAAAATTCAACTGGAGGCTTTCCATGGCTATCAAAGTAGGCATTAACGGCTTCGGGCGTATCGGACGCAACGTATTGCGTGCGGCGCTTGGCAATCCCGACATCGAATTCGTAGCAGTCAATGACTTGACTGACTCGAAGACGCTGGCGCACCTGCTCAAGTATGATTCGATTCTCGGCAATCTCAACCATCACTCAGTTTCTGCACCTGCTGAGGACGCCATTGAAGTTGATGGCCATCGCATCAAGGTTTTCAAAGTCCGCTCCCCGGAAGAACTCGATTGGGAATCAGTCGGAGCCCAAATCGTGGTCGAGTCTTCGGGGCTCTTCACCAAACGGGAAAAAGCAGCCGGTCACCTGCGTGGCACGGTGAAGAAAGTCATTATTTCCGCTCCCGCCAAAAACGAAGACCTGACCGTCGTGCTGGGTGTCAACGACGAGGCTTATGACCCCGCAACCCACCATGTGGTGTCCAACGCATCCTGTACGACCAACTGTCTGGCTCCGGTGGCCAAGGTCGTGCATGAAAATTTCGGCATTGTGAAGGCGTTGATGACCACCATCCACTCTTACACAAACGACCAGCGGATTCTGGACCTGCCGCACGAGGACCTGCGCCGGGCGCGCGCTGCCGCGCTCTCCATGATTCCAACCAAAACCGGTGCCGCCCAGGCGGTGGAACTGGTCCTGCCGCAACTGAAAGGCAAATTTGATGGGATGGCCGTGCGGGTGCCGACGCCCAACGTTTCCCTGGTGGATGTGACCTTCGAACTTGAAAAAGCCACCACCAAGGATGATGTCAACGCCGCGCTCCAAGCTGCTGCCGAAGGGCCGCTCAAAGGAATTTTGGAATATTCGACCGCACCGTTGGTTTCAAGTGACTTCAAAGGCAATCCACATTCCTCCATCGTGGACGCACCGTTTACGAAAATCACCGGTGGCAATATGGTCAAAGTCCTTTCGTGGTATGACAACGAATGGGGCTATAGCTGCCGGGTGGTTGACCTCATCAAACTGATGGCCGAAAAAGGTCTGTAAATTTTTTCACCGCAGCGGCGCAGAGAAGGCGCAGCGGTTTCGCAGAGAGACTCTTTACTTTGCTCTGTGAAACTGCTGCGCCTTCTCTGCGCCGCTGCGGTGAAACTGTTTTTGATTCAAAACTCGATTAAGGAGACTCTATGCGCAGCATCCTCCCCCTGCTCTTATGCGCGTTGCTCTGCACCGTTTCTATTCCAACCCATCCCATTCATGCCTATCCCGTCACGGCTGATGGGCCAACCTTACTGAAACGAACGATTGACATTAAACTGCGGCGCTTTCTCCGCTACTGGAAAAACCCGGCTGCGGCTGAACCGCAATACAACACCTATTGTTGGGTGCCGCAGATTTCCTTCGAAGCCTTTGGACCGGTTCCGGGCGGCAGCCAGTTTGTCGCCGAATTCAACCTGCCGGATGGCAAGCCCTGGCTTTCCATCAATTTGCCGACCAATGAAATCGGAGCTGATGATTCCGACCACATCAAAATGTCAGTTGATGATGACATGGAAAAGAAAGCCATCATCCTGACCGGTGTTTTCCCTTTCAAAATCCTGCTCAAAAACCCCCTCAGCGGAACAAACGACACCTTGTTTGCCGGCACCTATAAAGTCTCGACCTATGCGCCGGACCAGAATATTCCGGAATACAAAGGCAAAAAGGAATTCTTTATCGAACAGGACTGGCGGTTGCCCATTGGCTATATCTGGCTCTATGGCAAGGATGACGAAAACGTGCCGCCGCTCAATATCGGCATGTGGTTTCGCGGCAACCCTTCCCGTGGAAAAATCGAAGCCCTGCTTTTCTACAAAGGAAAACAGATTGCCGCCTGCACCAATTCCTATCCGGATGCGGAAAATGAAACCGCCGTCGGAGACGATGCCCACAAATGGACCCATTGGCCGTTTTACTTCCCAACGGTTCGGGGTTTCAACAAAGACACCAGCGCCAACAGTTACGACAGCATGTTTTTCCTGGATAAAAATCCGGGTGAATATGAAGTGAAAGTCCTGCGTGACAGCAAACTGGCCCGAACGGCAAAATTTACGGTTGGGGCGGACGGCAAAATTGTGGATAACGGCATTGCCAGGGCCAACAAAATGGGCGGCATCCGGATGGTGCTGCCGGTCACGATTCTGGGAAATGGCGATTACGACTACAATGCCCAAGGCTGGAAAGCCGATGCCTTTTATGGAAATCCGTTAAGCGGGTTCACCGCTCCAGACGGCTCCACCGCGACCACTGAAAAAAATGAAGCCGCCGTTTCCACCGTTACAGGCGGCACCCAAACCGTGGCGGGCGGACCGCCCATTTTGAAATATTCCCTGCATGTGCGGGCACGGCGGATGGTACGGTATTGGAAATTCCCGGAACAGGACAATTACTGGAGCTGGATTCCCGAAGTTTCCTTCCAGGTATTGGGTCCGGTGGCCAACGGAGCGCAATTTCAGGTTGATTATACGCTACCGGATGGAAAACCCTGGTTTACGGCGGAATGTGACACCACGGCCATTGCCGAAGGGGGTCTGGGGACCATTACCACACCACAGCAAACCGGCCACATGGACAAACGGGCCATTCTGGACACGGGAACTTTCGGCTTCCGGATTCGGCTTAAAAATGAAATCTCCGGCATGAATCAGGAACTCTTCAAAGGAAAATTCACCGTCAAGAAATTCCACGTCGGCAACGACCTGCCGCAGTTCAAAAACCAGTTTGAATATTATGTGGACCAGGACTGGATGCTGCCGGTCGGGTACCTCTGGCTGGATTATTTCACCGAAAAGAATGCTCCGCCGTTGAAGGCAACCATGTGGTTCCACAACGAAAACGATGCGACCAAACTGGCGGCGTATTTGTTCTATAACGGCAAACAAATCGCCACGACCAAAACCAGCAGCACGGGTGTCGCCAACTCCGATAAATCCCTGTTGACGGCTGGGAATGATACGTCACCGCGCTGGGAGCGCTGGACGTTTACATGGTTCAACGTGCGAGGCTACATCCTGGAAAATGCCGTAACCTTAACCAACGGCCATGTCCTCTATTCCAACCCCGGCGACTATGAAATCAAAGTCATCAATGACGGCGAACTGGTCCGCACCGCATCATTTTCAGTCGGGAAAGACGGCAAAATTGTGGATAACGGGATTGCCACACAGAATAAAATCGGCGGATTCAGCTTTATTCTGCCGGTGAAGGTGCTGGGAACCAAAGATGGCCAGTGGGATGCGAACGCCTGGAAAGACCATGCTTTTTACGACAATCCGCTGGCCGGATTTACCGCACCATAATTGAGAATTGAGAATTGAGAATTGAGAATTGAGAAGGAAAACAGACACTGGCCCTTTAAAAATCAACGGCCCTTGAGCGGGGATGCTTTTTCAATTCTCAATTCTCAATTCTCAATTCTCAATTATTTCTGCTTTACTCTTTCCAATGCATTCTTGAAATACTCGTCCTGCCCGTTGGTCAACTGGTTGGCTTTTTCATAAACCTCCCGTGCCTTCTCCGTTTTGCGGTCTTTTTCGTAAACGTACCCAAGTTCCCGCAATACATCCACATTGGTCGGAAGCAATTCGCTGGCCTTGACCAGGACCGGTGCTGCCTTGCCAAACTGGTCGCTACGGGACAACGAAAGCCCCAGATTGAACTGAGCCAGTCCGTTTTGCGGTTGGGCCGTTACCACTCGTTCAAACTCAGGTGCCGCCTTGGCAAACTGACGGGTTACCAGAAACAGGGTACCCAATGTGTTGGCGGCTTCCGGTGAGGAATCAATCGCCTTTAATTTCGTTACTGTTTCGGTGGCTTTTGTCACTGCGGCCTTGTCATCGGAGTTGGCCACCACACGGGACAGATAGATTTCAGAAAGAACTTTCAACGGGGCCGGGTCTTTGTCGTTGAGGGAAACGGCTTGGAGCAGATTGGCCACCGCTTCCGGCTCCTGATTGAGTTTATAGTGGGCAAAGCCGAGCAAATAAAAATTGGTGGCGTCGTTCGGTTTTTGTTTGACCGCGTAGGTCAGTTCCGTCACCGCATCCGGATATTTTTCGGCGTAAAACAAGGCCCGACCAAGGGCAATGCGGGCAGCCTGGTCGTCGCGTTTTTCCTGTTCCTGGGTCAACTGGACGGCTTTCCTGAGTGACTCCACCGCTTCAGGGTACTTCCGCAATTGAAACTGGCAGAGTCCCGTCATGCGGTAGGCAACTGCATAGGTCGGATATTTCTCAGCCACTAACTGAACTTCGGTCAGGGCTGCCGCATATTGTCCCTGTTGATAGAGGGAAATGCCTTTTTGCATACGGGCCTGGGCTTCTTCGCTATCCTGTATGTCCTGAATGGCAACAGGTTCTGCCCAGGCGGTTCCGGTCAGGGGAAAAAAAGTCAATCCACCTGCCAATAAAGCTGTCAGTACCATTTTTTTTCCTGATTTCATAAAGATTCCTTCTGACGAATGATTATTTTTTGAGACGGGCACACCTCTCAACCCGGTTCATTCCGAAATGTTCTTGAATTCAATCCAAATCCGCACATAAACTACAATCACACTTTTACAAACTTTGATTCAAAAAGGTGGAAGCATCCGATGGTTCAGCATACCGAGCCGCCCCAATCGACTTCTACATTACCGGAAAAGCGTTTAGACCAGGACACCCCCATTACTGCCGAGGAAGCAAAACATTTCGAGCGGTTTTACAAGGAATTTCTCGGCAAACACCTTGAGGACCGGATGGCGTTTCTCAAAGCCATGGCCTTGTGTCGGCGCGGTGATTTGCGGGAATTCGTGCAAACAGCGGCTATGTTTCAGGGACGCTACAAGCAATTGATGCCCAGCGTCAAACAGCGCGACCTCCTTTTAAGCTATCCGACCACGACCCGCAACATCTCAAATCTGATCTTCGATTTTGACGAAAGCTACGGCGGCATCGAAGGGGTGACCACAGTGCGCATGGCCAAGGACCAGGTGACCGACCATCTGGACCGCACGGAAATGTTTCGTCTGGATACGGATAAGGCAATGGAATCAGTGCCTTCGATGTTACCCGAAGACCTGCGGATGCTTCAGGAGTTCCTCAGTGATGTGGCTCAGGGAAAACCGCCAGCCCGCACGTTCCGGTTTTTGCTGGTCATTCTGGCTGATTATCCTTTTTTAAGTTTGATTCCAGGGAACGAACGTGGCTCCACTCAGGCGATTGGAAAAATCCGGGAATTTCTGGATACCAACCTGGGTGAATCCATTGAAGATGTGATTGTTGAGTTCTTTGTCGTTGGGGGCGGGTTTATGCGCTACGAGGATGGCGCGCTTTGCTTGGGCGGGCATAACAATATTTTTGACCCACAGTTTCTGGAACAGCATGACCCGGCGGTTGCAGCCCTCAAGCGCAAATTTGAGGAACAGAAATTTGCCCTGGCCCAGCAAATCCTGACGGCTGAAATTCCCAATCTGACAGTCCAGGTTCTGTTATGAACTTTCAACGGCTGCGCGTGTTTCTACCCTGGATTTATCTCGTGGCCGGAGTTGCCTTCATCCTGATTTGGTTTTTCCAGAAAAACGTGCCCACCATGTACTTACTGGCGGCTGTCATGATTGCCATCATCGGAGCCACCCGCGTCGGAATGCAGTTCGTCAAAAAACCCGAACCCGAAAAAATTTCAATCACCGAAGACAAATAAACCTGGGGCAAAACACAGTCTTGGGAGTCTTGGGAGTCTTGAGAGTCTTGGGAGTCTTGAGAGTCTTGGGAGTCAGAAGACCTTTTTATCACCCTGTCACCTTGTCACCTTGTCACCTTGTCACCTTGTCAGGTTTTTGACTCCCAAGACCCCCAAGACTCCCAAGACTGTGTTTCTCACCCCATAATCGCCAGCATTTTCAAAATTGGCGTGCCGAGTTCCCGCTCCCCTTCAATGGTTACCAGTTCCTGAGCAACTTCGGGTTTGAGTCCTTTGGTCAGCAAGCGCCATGCGGTATCCGCGCTCATTCGAATCAAACAAGCAGTGCTTTCAGGTTTTCCGGCAAACAGTTCCCAGGATGAATGGCAACGCTGGATGGTCCAGGCATCACCTGCCTCTCCCCAAACCTCAACCGTGACAGAGGTTCCGTCAGGGGCTGAAACTTCCCGAAAGGCATGGGGCAGCCCCCGGAAAAAGGCGTCCAGCACCGGGTGCAGCCATTTCCGAGCATAGAGCGGAGGCGCGCCGACTGCATCCCGGATTTGCTGCTGGTGATGCCATTTTTCGGTGTATTCGCGGGCAATATCAAACCACATGGGAGATACATCCTGGCCAGCCCAGGCGACTCCCCAAAAGGCCGGAGCTTCCAGGTCAAGTGAAGCAAAAAGCTCACACACCTGCGCTCCCGTCAGGCTATGGAACTGAACCAAAAGCTGCGGGCTGATGCGCCGGGCGGCCCGCACCCAATCAGCATTGAGTGCATTCAGAAATCCGACCAAATCCTGATAACTTTGAATCGGTGTCTCGGGCGGGACCTGCGGAGCCCCATCCCGTTGAAAGGAAAGGCGGCGAATATCGCTGTCGAGCAGATGGGCCACCACGTCTTTGACCGTCCAGTTTCCGGCGACGGTTGGGCGGCTCCAGTCTTCCGGCGTGAGCGTCTGCAAAAGGGTGATGAGTTCGTTATGTAATTCCCGGTAAATTTCCACCGTGTTGACGGGTTCAACTGGTTTCATAGAGATTGTTTCCTGATTGGAAGTTGGCGGCAAACGAGTATTCCACCAGACACAAGCCAATCAAGCATGCTGGGAAAGGTGACCTCCTGGCAAGTCAATGTAAGAGTCCTGACCTAAGCTTCACCGCCTTGGTTGTGGAATCATCTGATAAATGGGATCCTCAGCAAGTGCTTCTTGCACTTCCTTTTTGAAAACCTGCTTTGCAGGATGCAAGCCTTTGTACTGTGAATCGAAAAAAGCCCAGGCTTTCCGTGCCTGTCCAGCATAGGCATACCGTAAAAAAACATACACAAAGTCCGCACTGTAGTCCGGGTCAACCCCTTCTTTCGTCTGGTGATTGAGCTTCAAAATCCCTTGTTTGAGGTGCTCGTTCCCATAAAGAATAAACTTCCTGTAACGGTGGTTGGCTGGAACATAACGCCGGACGCCTGGGTCATAGGCAAACATGATTGGGACACGAGGCAAGGAAGCCCCGCAAAAAAAGCTGAATTCTGCCGGAACATCTCCCTGCTCAAACTCCCAGATTCCATCACCATTGACATCATAAAACCAGAAATCATACATGGCATCGCCCAATCGCAGGTATTCGGAACCATCAAAAATGAGCTGAAACTTGGGGAACAGATCAAAAATCAATAAACCATAACAACAATGCGCGCCCCCAGCGTAAATCATCACTAACAGTTGCTTGTGTTTGGTGCCAATTAACCGCCGGAACCCAAACATCACATCATCAGCCCTTTGAGAAACGGCCTTTTCCGAATAGAGCCTCTTTCCTTTTTTTGTAATAACCACTGAAAATTCAGCGGTTTCAGGATTCCATACCCGCTGTACCTGATACCCACCATAAGAAAGTTTCCTGGCATGGGAACAAAACAATTCAAATGAATAAAGCCTGACCCCTTGACGTATGGAAGTAACCGGGGTTTGAAAGATAATGCCTTCCAGCTTCGGTTCGGGTCCCGGCTTCCTGGTTTCAAGCGGGGCTGAAGGCAGCCACTCCTGGAGGGGTTCAATAACTGGCGAAGGCGGTTCGTAGACTGGTTGAGGAGACGGAGGCAAAGGAACAGGTGTGCAAATCCACAGCCAAAGAGAAGTGGCGCTGACACTCAGACAAAAAGCCAAAGCCGACACGGCAAAGCGAAAAAGATACCGTTTCATAGGGATGCTCCGGGAAAAATGTGGGATGGAATGAGGCGAGTCTACGCCCGTCCCTGGTCACCTCGAGCGAGGTGTCCCACATCTGTTCCAACGGCTGGCATCACCGCTTTCCGCGGATATTCCCTTCCCAAAACTGCATCCAGCCTTTGACTTCCCGCCGGAGCATATCGCTATCGAGCACCATGGGTTTGACCTCGACCCGCATCCATTCGGGCAGGTCTTTTTTCTCGATGTCCTTCCGGGCGGGAACCCGGTCAAAGGTTTTGGCCATGTGGAGCAGGCTTTCGGGGGTTGTCACAAATTCATAAAACTCCCTGGCCAATGCCTGATTCCGGCTGCCTTTCACGACTGCAATTCCATCGGTGACAATCGGCGTCCCGCTCCTGGGAAAAACAAATCCGAGGGGCAGATTTTTCCGCTGATGGAGCACCACATCAGGCATATTCCAGACGGAGAGCAATCCCTCACCCCGTCCGATTTTTTGCATGAGCGTGGTCCCGTCGGTCACATAATCCTTCGTGTTGGCATCCAGCCGTTTCAACCATTCAAACCCTTTTTGCGGACTGTGGGAGGTGGGCCATTCCCGCAAAATCATGGCTCCGAAAATAGTCCGCATCGTGTCGGATTGGAGCGGTTGCCGAATCAGGATTTTCCCTTTCCAGCGTTCATTCAACAGTTCGTCCCAATCCTGGGGAACCTCGGCCTCCGGCAGCAGTTCCTTGTTATAGACAATGACTTCCGGGGTTTGAAACGTGGCATACCAACGGTCTTTCCCGTCATGAGCATCGTCTGCCACCTGGGCAGCCCAGCTTGGTTTGTAAGGTTCCAACAAGCCAGCCTCTGCCCCAACGGAAAAGGTCAGAGAAGAGGCACCCCACCAAATATCAGCCTGGGGGTTGGCCCGTTCCTGTGACAACCGATTCAGAATTTCCTGCGAGGCAATATCCAGGCATTGCACATCCACGGTTGGATGGGTGGCTTCAAACCGGTTCTCAAACTCTTCCAGCAGTTCCTTGCCGTGCGGCGAGTAAACCAGCAGAACCGTTTTTCCGGGACCACATCCGACAAAGAAAAGGCAAAAGGCAAAAGGCAAAAGGCAAAAGGTAAAAAATCGGCGAAAACCACGAGTGTGTCTGTGTTTCAAACTGGCTTGCATAACTAAAACCGAGGACTGAGGACTGAGTTTATTTTCACCTACCCAATGTGTTGTCGCCCCTGGAGGCCGTCGTTGACCTCGGTAGTTTGGTTCAGTCCGTAATTTGACTGGATTTTTTCTTTTCCTTTTTCTTTTTGGCTTTTTCAATTGCAGTGTCATCGGTTTGCAAAGCCAACGGGCGGGCGGCCACGGTTCCACCATCGCCGGGCACCAACAGGACATCCTGCGTTACCACCAAAGGCGACCAAATCCGGTTTTCCCCAAACAACAGGCGAGCGGTCACATTTCCTTTGACAGGTTCAATCAGGGTGACTTCATTGCTGTCAAAAGCGGCAATGGCCAGCGCTTCGGTTCCCCAGCGCACAGGGGCAAACAGCAATCGTCCATCCAGTTGTTGCCGCCAGTTGAGCGAACCGTCACGGGAGTTGAGCGCATACAAAAAATTGTCATACGAAGCGACCAGAACCTGTTCATCCTCCACCAAAGGAGCAGCCGTGATGGCAGCACCGGTCCGGCGTTTCCATTTCAATTTTGAACTCTTCTGGTCAAAAGCAAAAAAGTAGCCATTTGAAGACCCCACATAGACCGAGGTTTCATCTAAACCGGGTCTTCCCAGTTTTCCCTGAGCCTGTACTTGCCAGAGCTTTTCTCCATTTGCGGTTTTGATGGCCAACAGCCCGCCATTTTCGCCACCAAGATAGGCAGTTTCCCCAACACAAGTGACACTGCCGGGAGTGACTTTCTCACCATTAAACGTCCATTGCAGGATGCCATCCATTCGGCGGAGTCCGCACACCGTACCGTTTTCCAACCCAATCACCACGATTTCACCGGACTCGGTTGGTTTGGTGACGGCAAAGCTGGGCAACACAGTGGTCCAACGGGTCAGTCCGGTGGACCGGTCCAGCGCCCGCACCACCCCCTCTTTGCCCTCTTCAGCCGAACGGGTGGTGGCGGCATAGACCTCCGTCGGGCCAAAGCCCGGCCCGGCAGTGCATTCCCCGCCCAGGGGTGTTTCCCACAATAAATTGCCATCGGTCAGACTCAAGGCCGCCACCCGACCTCCGGCCACTGCCACATAGGCTGACTGTCCGGCCACTGCCACCGGCAGGCGGGTTGGTCCGGCAGTCACATATTCCCACAGTTTGGAAATCGGACGCGGGTCCACATCCGCCCGCGAAAGCAGATTTTGATTGCGCAAGGCACGGGCCGCGGCGTTGTCTTCATCTTTGATTTTGGCCGTCGGAATCTGGGCCCCAGCCACCATTGTGGCCGCCCAGACAAACAAAACAGCAAACAGAAGGTGTTTCATAGAAACTCTCAAGCATGGCGAGCAACCTTTAAGCTGCCGGAAATCTAATCCTCTGCTGAAAGGCTGTGCTCCATGCGAAAAAAGCGCCGGAAATTTCCGGTTGTAAAATGGCCGATTTCCTCAACGGATAGGCCACGCAGTTCGCCAAGCTTGGCTGCAACCTCACGGACCCGTGCCGGTTCGTTACGTTTGCCGCGAAATGGCTCCGGGGTCAAATAAGGACAATCCGTTTCAATCAACATGCGGTCCAACGGAACCCAGGCGGCGATGTCGCGCAGTTCCTGCGCTTTCTTGAACGTCACGTTTCCTGAAAATGAAATCAGAAACCCCAAATCAAGGGCTGCTTCCGCCAAAGCCGGGCCTCCGCTAAAACAATGAAAGATTCCGGCCCGTTCCCGGCGGCCCCAATGTGTGGTCAGGAGCGTGATGGTTTCCTCATCGGCATCACGAGTGTGAATGATAATCGGCAGGCCCAGTTCATCAGCGACCTCCATCTGCCGGATGAAAGCAGACCGCTGCACCTCGCGGGGCGAGTTGTCGTAATAAAAATCCAGTCCGATTTCCCCCCAAGCCACAACCTTCGGGTTGTCTGCCAACCGGCGCAGCCTGGCTTCCAGTTCCGGCGAATACAGCTTGGCATCATGCGGATGAACACCCAGAGCTGCGACCATATCAGGATTGGCGGCAACCAGTTCCAAACCACGTTCCAGTGACCCGGTTTCAATGTCGCCATTGCAGATTTCCAGAATCATCTCGACCCCGGTTTCGCGGGCACGGGCCAGTACCTCGGCACGGTCCTCCGCATAACGGATGTCGTCAACATGGGCATGAGAGTCAATAAACATAACTTTAATGAGTGATGAGGACTGAGGACTGAGTTTTTATCAAGAACCTGGAGTCAAAGGAGTTCCCCCTCAGTCCTCAGTCCTCAGTCCTCAGTCCTTATTTTATTTGCACTATCCCGCTGATTGCCTCACCGGTGTTTCCAGCCACATCCCTGGCCGTCACTTTGATGATGCCGGTCAGGGTTTTGGGAAGAGTTGTGGGAATAGCCCAGGTAAAAGTTTGGGTGCTACCAGCCAGTCCGGTAACAATTTCCGTTGCAAAATCAGTACCATTTCCGGCAAACCGCAGATCATGCGCCGCAACCGCAACATTGTCGGTGGATTTCCAGGCAATCACCAAATTGGGGTCTTTTTTGCGTTTGATGTTGGCTTTACTCAACGTGACATTTGAAACAACCGGCTTTTCATTGTCCGGAGCGATGATTTGAAAAAGGCCGGAGGTTCCCCTGCCGCTATTCCCCGCTGCATCCTTGGCCTGAACAATAATTTGCGCATCAGTTACCGCATCATTCCTGGCAACCATCAGGGTAAACGTTTGTGCCGTTCCGGGCAGACCATCCGCCACTGAGGCGGTAAAGCTGGTTCCATTCCGTTTTCCGGTGAGGCTGATGGATTGGCTGGCCACCCCAACGTTGTCGGTTGCCCGCCAGCCGATTTCCACTTTGGCATTGTCCAATGAGGGAATCACCAACCCTGCAACCGGTGCGTTGACCGTCACCACCGGTGACTCGGTATCAGACGGTGCCACCTCTTCGGCAATCACGGAAATAAAATTCCTTACCGGGTTGGAAACATAGGCTTGTTTTGCCTGTTCGTTGACTGCCACTCCGAATGGTTCGCTTTCCACCGAAACACTTTCATCCACTTTGTTTGCCACTCCGTCAAGAATGGCAACCGATGTGCTGAAATTGAGCGGAATAAAAATCCGATTCGTAGTAGCATTGACAACGAGGACATTTGGAACCCCGATCACATTGGTGGTTGCCTGGACAATATTCGTGGTCCCATCAATCACGGAGATGGAACTGCTCCCTGAATTGGCCACATAGACCCGGTTGGTAACCGGGTTGACCGCCACCCCACGCGGAGCCAGCTCCACAAAAACCACCTTGACCAAGGCATTACTGGCCCCGTCAAGCACGGTCATGGAATTTCCTTCTTCGTTGGCTACATAGACCCGATTGGTGATTTCGTTGACAGCCACACCGGCTGGACTGGCCCCTACCACCACCAAATCCAGCAGGCGATTGGAACTGCCGTCAATCACTGCTATCTGATTCAGATTTCCGTTGGTGACATAAATCCGATTGGTTTGCGGGTTGACCGCAATTCCCCCCAACGACGTTGGCGCAAACCCAAGCGAAAGATTTCCTGTCACCATATTGGTTGCCCCATCAATGACCGCCAGACTCTTACTCGCTTCAAGGCTTGTGTAAATCCGGTTTGAATTTTGATTGACCGCCAGACCACGGGGTTTTCCGTTTAATGGAATATTGGCCAGGACTGTGTTTTTCTGGGTGTCAATCACCGAAATCGAGTTGCTGGTCCGGTTGGCGACATATAACCGGCTGGTCGCTGGATTCAAGGCCAGTTCAACCGGTTCCTGCCCTGCGGGGGCGGTCGAAATGGTGGTGGTTACTTTGGAGTTTGGTTCAAAGAAAAGGCCCTGCCCTTGCACTCCCGCGACCGACAGAACGGCGACGGCAAGCGTCAGCCGGATGAAACCATGAACCCGATACCTTGATTGCATTTCCTTGTACTTTCCAGGGCACTTCCCTGAGTTTCCCTTTGGCGGTGGTGTCGCACCTGTCTCAGCTCTCAATTTTTGGTTCGATGCTGTCAGTTCCGCGTTTCTCCGGTTTTCACCACCGAAAGGCTGTCATTGTATTGGTGAATCACGTACAGCTTTCCCGTCACAGGATTAAACACCATTCCTTGCGGGGCTGAATCAAGCTGGAGCCGGTCGCTGGTTTCATTCGTCACACAGTCAATCACGGAAATTGCCTGTGAGTATCCGTTGGCAACAAACAACCGGTTGGTCGCCGGATTGACGAACAGGTCCGAAGGGGTGTCGGTTTTGACTTGACCGAAAAAGATGTTGCGGGCTCCGTCCAGGATTGCCACGCTTGCATTATCAATATAAATGTTTCGGGTTGCATAAATCCGTTCCGTGACCGGATTGACCGTAATTTTGAACCCGCCGGGTACGACAAATGCCCCTTGCTGATCTTGGATTTCACCTGAGCGGGAGTTTTTGCTATTTGGCAGTTTGATCGTTGCTGTCACGGCATCCACTGCCCCATCAATCACATAGACCAGATTTTCATCAAATTTGTTGCCGGTTCCGGCCACATAGATCCGATTGGTTTTGAGGTTGATGCCAATTCCGCTGGGTGTTTTTTCAATTGGAATTTTGGTCACCAGGGTATTGGCGGCTGTGTCACAAATGACAATCGCCAATGAACTTGCATCAGTGGCATTGCCGTTGGCACTGCCGTACAGCCGGTTGGTTTCAGGGTTGAGGGCCAGTTCCGTCACGGGTGCTCCGGTTTTGATGGTGGCAATGTCGGTCAGGGTTCGTCCATCCAGCACCACAATCGAGCCTGTCGCCGGATTGGAAAGGTAAATCCGGTTTTTATTCGGGCTGACAGCGATGCCTCCGGCCTGAAACCCAAGCTGGACCGTTTTTTCAAGCGTATTGGTGGCACCATTCAGTACCAGCAAGGACTCTGAACCGCTTCCAACATAGATGGTGTTTGTCACCGGATTGACACCGATGAATTGCGGGGGATTCCCCACCACCACCAGCGCAGTCAGCGTGTTCTGGCTCCGGTCAAGGGCCGCGACCCGGTTTTTGGTCGGGAAGGCGGTATAGAGCTGCCCTGTCAGCGGGTCGGTCACAAATTGCCCCGGTTCCTCCGTGAGTTTGATTTTTGTTTCGACCGCTGCCGCTTTCCCGCTGATGGAAAACACATTGCGGCTGGCTTCAAATTTGGTGGAATATGAAACCGAGGAAACAAACACCTGTGCCCCGTCCCCCGTCACAGCCAGTTCCATCGGGCCGGTATAAGCATCAAATCCAAGCGGCAGGCTGATTTGCTTCACAACCTTGTTGGTATTGCCATCCACCACCGTTACTTCCTGGTCAATTTTGTTTGGCGAACCGTTGTCAGCCACATACACCCGGTTGTCCGTTTCAGAGACAACCACCCGGCTTGGAAGCTGGCCGACCTTGACCGTGGCCAGTGGCTTGTCATTTGTTCCATCCACCACCACCACCTGGGAGTCGCTTTTTTTGCCGGTCCCTGAACACGTCACATAGACCCGGTTTGTGAGGGTGTTGACGGCCACGTCTGTCGGATTTTTGCCCACCGGGATGGTGTTGACGACTGCATTTGAACCCAGGTCCAGAACCCAAACGGAGGTCCCCACCACGTCGAAAAAGCCATTATCCGTAACATACAGCCGGTTGGTTTCGGCATTGATACTCAACCGCCCCCCATACCCCGGCAGCGGAACATTCGCCAGAATTTGGTCAGTCGTACCGTCAATCACGGCGACACTGCTATTTCTGGTGTTGCTTGCCGAACCAAGCAGCGCATAAATCCGGTTGGTTTTGGGTTGGACGGCAATTCCCTGGGGAGTGGCGTCACAGCCTACCGTTTTGGTGACCGTTTTGGTGCTCAGGTCCACCACCGATACATTGTAGGAAAGCACATTGGCCACATACATCCGCCGGGTCAGCGAATTGACCGCCACAAAGGTCGGAGCAATGCCACCGGCTCCGGTTTTGACTGTGGTGACAAGTTCAGGAGTCTGGGCTTGCAGGAAAGCGCCAACGCCAAGCGAAAAAAAGACAAAGTGGAAAAGAAAAAAACGAATCACGCAAAAAACCTTTTCGTGGAAGTAATGAAAATCCTATCAAAATCTGCCGAATGACTGGGCATCTGTCCAACTGCCTCTCCGCCATCGGACCAACTTGCCGGTCTTTTCACCATTTGCCCGGAATGGTTCAGCCCTCGGTCCGCAGTCCTCAAGTCTGTAGTTGCCCATGCTCGAAATGGAGCACCCGGTCACAACGTGCAGCCAGCGCCGGGTTATGGGTCACAATCACCGAAGTCAGCCCGCGCTCACCGTGAAGTTCGGTCAGGAGCGTATGGATACTTTCCCCGGTCCGTTCGTCCAGATTGCCGGTCGGCTCGTCGGCCAGCAAAAGCGGCGGATTATTAGCCAAGGCCCGCGCCAATGCAATGCGTTGACTCTCTCCGCCGGAAAGTTCAGCCGGACGATGGTGCCGCCGGGTGGAAAGTCCGACCCGGTCAAGCAGCGTTTCAGCCCGTTTTGCACTCTCGTTGCGGGAAATTCCCTGCATCAACATGGGCATTTGAATGTTTTCCACCGCACTGAACTCCGGCAGTAAATGGTGGAACTGAAAGACGAATCCCACCGAAGTATTCCGGAACCGGGCCAGTTCCGGTGCCCGCAACTGCCAGATGTCAGTGCCGTTGATGGTGACAGTTCCGGCAGTTGGTCGGTCCAGACCGCCCAGCAAGTGCAGCAACGTTGACTTTCCCACTCCGGAAGCTCCGGTGATGGCGACCTGCTCACCTTTACTAATGGTCAGGAAAAGATTTTCAAAAATTGTGAGGCGTTCGGTGGCGGTCACGTAGGTCCGACACAAACCTGTTGCAGAAAGCAGCCGTTCTTCACTCTTCATCCTGTCCCCACTCCTTCCCAAACCGGTCAACTCAATCCTCATTCTTCGGTCCTGTTCTATCCTTGCCGAATTCCTTCCACCGGGTCCAGTTGGGCTGCCCGCCAAGCCGGATAGAGTGTTGCCAGAAAACTGATGCCCAGTGTTATCAAAAGTACCAACAAGGTATCACCGGCGGAAATATGGAATGGAACATAGGAAATCGAATAGGTGCGTGGGTCCAGTTGGACCAGTTTGTAGGTTTCACCCAACCAGGCGGTGCCCGCCCCCAGAACACCCCCGATGACGGTTCCGAAAATTCCAATCACCAGCCCCTGCACCATGAAAATCAACAGGATGTCACGCGAAGTCGCCCCCATTGCCATCAAAATGGCGATGTCCCGTTTTTTCTCGACCACCAGCATGATGAGAGTTGTGATGATGTTGAGTGCAGCAACCAGAATAATCAGGCTGATGCCGACCGCAAACCCCAGCCGTTGCAAATTGAGGGCGGCAAAAGCCGGCTGGTTCAGTTCCTGCCAATCGTTGACCAGGTAATCCGGACCAACCTGCGCCCGGATTGCCTGCCCGACTTCCTTGACGGTAAAAACATTGTCCAGCGTGATTTGGATGACCCGTGCTGGTTCGGCTTCGCCTGAAACCTGCCGGGCAGTTTCCATCGAGACATAACACCAACTTGAGTCGTATTCATAGAGCCCGGCTTCAAAGAAACCAACCACTTTGAAAGAAAGCGTGCGCGGCAACATTCCTGCGGGAGTCAGTTGCCCGCCTTCGGTCGTCACGGCCTGCATGGTTTCCCCCAGCCGGACATTCAATTCCTCAGCCAGTTTTTTGCCGAGAATAATGCCTTCGATTTCCGTGCCGTCTTCGTAGGTGGTCCGCGCCAGCCGCCGGACATCTCCTCCCGGAAGCAGCGTTTGATAGACCTCATTGGCATCCGGGGGAGCCTCCAAATCAACCGCCTTCAAAATTCCCATGGCCGATGTCTCCACTCCGGTCAGCAAAACCGTCTGGTAAGTGGTAGCTGCCGCCGTTTTGACATGGGGAATCCGTTTGATTTTCTCAATCAGCTCTCGTGGGCTTTCGAGAGGCAGATTTTTTCGGCGCAGGACGTTCATATGCGCGGTTCCACCCAGAATTTTGTTCCGCAGTTCCTGTTCCATTCCGGTTTGGAAAGCCAGCACACTCACCAACGCCCAGACTCCAACCGTGATTCCCAGCACGGCAATCAGGCTGATGACTGACAAAACTTTTTGACTGCGGCGGGCACGCAAATACCGCCAGGCGATGGTGAACTGATAAGACATTTTTCAGGGTTCAGGGTTCAGGGTTCAGGGTTTTCGAATTCCAAGAAATTCGAAGCTTTGAGTGGGGTTTCAATTGTCCATTGTCCATTGTCCATGCAAAAGACCCTGAACCCTGAACCCTGGTTTACAGCTTCTTCACCTGCTCTTTACATATTGTCCAACCGTTTGAAACAAGCCCGGTTTAGCTTGAGGGCGTTCCTTTAAGGCCGGATGGTTTCGGTCTTTGACAGTTTGCTCTCAAAAAAATAAGGAGTTCAACATCATGGCTCAATTTTTCCAAACCGTGGTTCTCTGTTTACTTGTGTTCGCAGCTTCATCAGTGTTGGTCATGGCCAAAACCAAACCTGAAGCCGAAGGAGCGGTGATTGGCAGATTACAGGTGATTGACCGGGCACCGACGGTTTTTCCGGAAACGGCTCGTCGGTTGCGTCTGAGCGGAAACGTTGTGGTTCGGGTGATTGTCAATCCGGACGGAACCGTACGTGATGCCTGGGCACTGACGGGTGATTTACGCTTGCAAGGAGCCGCTTTGCAATCAGTCCGGCTCTGGCGGTTTGAATCCGGCCCTCAACCGGTTTCAACACTGGTTGAGTTCCACTTCAAATACACCGCATAACCTGTAACTTTTACCTGCTAAAAACAAGTGAGGGGCGTGTGTGTCAACGCGCCCCTCACAAGGTTTAGGGTCTGGGGGTAGTTATTTCAATCTCACGACCCGGAACCCGGAGCTTTGGATTTTAGCTGTCCTGCTGCAACGAAGCGGTTGCCACCCGCATGGGCATAAAGCGGTCTCCCTCGCCACCTTCCAAACCAAAAATCTTGGCGTATTCCGTGCCCGGCACAATGACCAAAGCACCGCCCTCTTCCTTCATAAAGACCAGTTTGCGACGTTCGGTATCAAAATCAATCTCAACCAAATCACCCGTATGAACCTGGTCGGTGGCGACGATGTTGGAAATCGGATACACCAGAAACCGTTCAATTGCCCGTTTCAGGTGGCGTGCGCCGTATTTGAAATCAATCCCTTCCTCCAAGAGGAACTTCTTGGCGGCAGGGCTGCACCGGAAGACAAATTTTTCCGACGCGCTTTTCATAATCCGGTCCTGCACAGCTTTAAGTTCAAGTTCCAGAATCGAATGCAGATGATGTTCTTTCAAACTGCGGAAGACCACCACCTTGTCAATCCGGTTCATAAACTCAGGCGAAAACTTGCGGCGGGCAGCTTCAGAAGCCGTGCGGTAAATCTTCTGGTCAATTTCGTCATTGGCTTCCTGACGGCCACGGGCAGGTGAGAATCCGATACTGCCGGTAATCAGTTCGGACATTTCCTTCGCGCCCAGATTGCTCGTCAGAATAATCATGGTCCGGGAGAAATCCACCCGGCGATTGTCACCCAGGGTCAGAGTTGCCTTGTCGAGGATCCCCAAAAGCAATTGCCATAACGCATCGGATGCTTTTTCGATTTCGTCAAACAACACAAATGTCAACTGGTCACGGTCCGTGTGATAGCGGTCCAGGTTTTCCTGCGTCAGCATGGGCGAGGTTTCCCGATGACCCAAATATCCCGGCGGTGAACCAATTAATTTGGCAACTTCGTGGCTATGCTGGAACTCAGCGCAATCAATTTTGACCACCGCGTTGACATCGTTGAACAACACTTCGGCGGCAGCCTCAACCACGCGGGTTTTGCCTGAGCCGGTCGGACCTAAAAACAACATGGTGCCAATGGGCCGCCCCGGACTGGATAAACTGGCTAAATAGATTTGATACAAATTGACAAGCCGCCGAACGGCGCGCTCCTGCCCGACAATGCGAGCCGAGAGCTTGTCTTCAAACTCCTGGGCGCGCGGGCTTTTGGTATCCGGGTCAAGCGGAATGTACTTTGACGATTGCGTACCTTCTGGAGTCAGTTCTGTGGCCATATATCGCACTCCGTTTTTTCTGGAAAAAGTGGGTGAACGCCAACCGAAACGTGCCTTTGCCGCTGAAAACGACGAATTCGGTTCGAGTCAATCGGTTACGAGATGTCGTGTTAAAAACTTACGTTTACCCTCGTCGGTACGGATGCGCGCGATACTAGGCGAAACACGGCGGAAATTGCAACTTTGTTGGTCGTGGGTTGTGAAAACAGGGCTGAGGACAAAACCAGGACTGAGGACTGAGGACTGAGGACTGAGTGATTTTCACTTTATTCGGTCGTTTATTTTTCAGAATCAAGGTTGGCAAAGTTGGGAGGACAAACCTGCCCTTCAGTCCTCAGTCCTCAGTCCTAAAAAAGGTCCTCAGTTCTTATTTCATGCCTTTGCCGTTGTAGCTCAACTGATGGAGTTTGGTTCCGGGGTCATGCGGATGACCGGTTCCGGTCCGGCCAAAACTGAGTACATCCATGGGGCAACTCACCACACAGGCTGAACAGCGGACGCATTCCACATCATCCATTGGTTTTCCTTGGCTGGCATATCCCATCACGTCAATCCCCATGTGGCACATTTTGGTGCAAATGTTGCAACTGATGCACTTTTTCTTGTCGGCAAAAATCCGGTAGCGGGAAAACCTGGTATAGATGTGCATGAGCGCCGCCAAGGGGCAGCCATATCGGCACCAAATTCGACCTGAGTAAAAGAAGTAAGCCCCCAAGCCAATGGTTCCGGCAAACGTCACGTCAATCAAGAGTTCATAATAATGTTTGAAGTGCTCGCTCATCTCAGCCAGGGTGTGGCCGCCAAACTTTACGGTGCGGAAATAGGAACCTTCAGGCGTCCAATGCCCCAGCATCCACATGACCGTCAAAAGCAAAACCGCGCCCAGCACCACCTGACCGATATTTTCCATCCGTTTGGCTTTTTCACCGTGCGGAGCCAGTGTCCGATAGCTGTCACCCAGGGTTTCAGCCAACCCTCCGCAGGAACAAATCCAGCCGCAATACGCCCCTTTGCCAAAGAAGTAAATCAACGTTGGAATCATCACAAAAGTCTGGGCAACCGTCATCCACAGCCAAAAGGTGATGGGCTGACCTTCCAGCAGGTTATAGATAAAGAGCGGAAACGCCAGCACCAGTCCGTAGGCGCGCCAGTAGGATTTTCCCGGAAACGCCAACTCATCCAGCCATTTCGGCAAATGAAAGAAGTTATACACATCGCCGAAATACAAAGCATACGGCAGGATGAACAACATAAACGTCTGGAAGAAAATGAGTGACAGCGTTTGCTTGGTAATGTAAGCACTCTTTTTCGTGGCAATCCGCCGGATTCCGAAAATTGTAATTGTGAGGCTGTAGAGTGCCCCGTACCAAAAGGGCGGGTCGAGCGGCACTCCGAACAGTTTGATGATGTAGGTGGCCGGCTGCCCCGTCAGTGGGTCCTTGTGACCGCTGACGACATACAGAGAATAGAGCGAAATAGCCATAGTAGCAGCTAACACTGCTAATGGTGGCACCATGCTTTTCAATGTGCCGTACCGCTGCCGATTCATCCTCACATAAACAACAAACACCGCCAGCATCATGCCAAAGACCGTCAGCGCCGGAACCGCCCACCAATCCCAATATTGCGGGTTCTGCGGAGTTTGCAGAAGCTGGGTGCCGGCTATTTTTTTCCCGAAATAAACCAAAGTGAAAATGTATACGGACAGTCCATAGAGCACGTATCGGGCCAGATTCCAGGTATTTTCAATCGTGATGCCAATCCGCTCCAGGAACTCATAGGGCAGTTCCTTGCCAATCATGGTAAAGACCAGATCGTTGGGCAGTGTTCTAAGTTCTTTCCCAACGGTCAGAATGACGGCATCCTGCGTGATTTCCTTGAGATTTGAATTGAAAAGAATAGTGACGCTGCCTTGTTTTTCGAGTTCGGAAATCCGCTGAAAGTTCCCTTCCTTGATGCGGGAAAACTCTCCCTTGCGATACGAAAGCGTCACCTTGTTGCCGGTTTCGGCCAGTGCGACCGCCGTTTCCACGGCGGAGTCACCGCCGCCCACCACCAGAATGTTCTGGTCGTGATAATCCTTGGGGCTGAACAACCGGTCTGCAACCTTTTCCAGATTTTCACCCGGAACTTCGAGGCGGCGTGATTTCCCGGCCTTCCCGGTAGCCAGTACCACGCGCCGGGCCTGGAGCGGGGTCTGGTTTTCGGCAATCACTTCAAAAATACCGTCTTTGCCTTTGCGAACGTCGGTGACGTTCATGCCTTCCTGGATATTGAGCTTTTCACGGTCCAGCAACTTGAACCAGGTATCGAGGGTCTCTTCGCGGGTGGATTCAACAACAGGCAGTTCGCTGGGGTTAAAAATCTGCATGGGCTCGGCAAAAATCAATTTGCCTTTGGGAAAATTGACAATCGTGTTGGCAATACGGGCCCCTTCCAGCACGACATAATGCAGTCCCATTTTTTTGGCGTGGAGCGCGCCCGCCAATCCGGCGGCACCGGCTCCGATGATGACCACATCATACACTTTGGAATCGGGAGGGGCTCCCAGGGCTTTGAGTTCTTCGACAATCCGGGTAATCACCTCGTACCCCTGCTTGGCGGCAAATTTCAGCAATGGCAAGCCTGACAGGTCTCCGACAATGTAGAGCCCTTCAACCTGCGACTGGTAATTTTCGCCAATTACGGGATATCTGACGATTTCCCCGGTGGGGACGCCTTTTTGCAGCCAATTGAAGTAGGAGCGAAACGGATTCAGCATGCGTGCGTGTCCTTTGTTTCAATCAATGGTTGTGAAAACAATCAACCGTTTTGATGTGATTTTGTTATGATTCGCACGACTTCGGAAACGAAGACCTGCGTGGGTTCTTAAAACTCCATTCCCAACGGCTCTATTCCAGCAATAAAAATAGCTAAAAAATTGTGAAAACCGGGAATAGATGAGATCGGAAAAGGATTTAACTTCCAACTGCCAGATTTTTTTGCAATTCAAACCAAACTCTTTATTTGAGAAATTTCAACCAAGGATACTTGTCTCTGCATGCGGCGCTCTTTGTTACTTTCTTTGTTTTTTCTGTGCGTGAGTGTCGGGCTTTTGACCGGGTGTGAAACGGCTCCTCCGGTCCAACCGCCTGCCGCCAATCAAACCGAAGTTCCCCAATCCCAAATTTTTTCACATGCCGATTTCGACCGACTGCTCAAAAAATATGTTGTGGGCAATGGCGTCAAATATCGGGAATGGTCAACTAACACTGAAGATAAAGCCGCTTTGCAAGCGTATCTCAAACGGTTGTCCGAAGCGAAACCCGACACTTGGTCTGCATCCGAACAGAAAGCCTTTTGGGTCAATGCGTACAATGCGTTGACATTGGAGTCGGTACTGGAAAAGTATCCTTTGAAAAGCGTGAACTACGACGCCCTACGAGACGAGAAAGCCAAACAGTTTTGGGAAAAGCCATTTTCCGTCGGGGGCGGACAATACAGCCTGAATCAGATCGAAAACACGATTCTGCGGCCCAAATTCAAGGATGCCCGGATTCATTTCGCTATCAATTGTGCTTCGGTGGGCTGTCCGAACCTGCAACCGCGTGCCTTTACGGCCAACGACCTGGATACAAGTCTCGATAATGCCACCAAAGAATATCTGAATGATGCGACCAAAGGTGTGAAATGGGACAAAGCCAAGGGCATTTTGGCGGTTTCCCAGATTTTCCAATGGTATAAAGAGGATTTTGGCCCTGATACCATCGCCTTTATCAAACGCTTCCGCCCGGACATAACCGAAACCAAAAATGGATTGGGTTATTTTATCTATGATTGGGCGTTAAACGAAGCAGCTACTACACCCGAGGGCAAGCCCTAAGGGGTTGCCTGCACAAGGAAACAGGACCGCCCCCTAGGGAGCGCAACCTTAAACATCTCGCCAGGTTCGGGAAAGGGATTTGAATATGCCAAATCTGAAACGAAGCATCATTTTGTTAGGACTGCTGGTCGCGTTGGGAAGCGATTCGGCTATTGCGTTGGCTTCCGGCGGTGGGGGTGGCGCAATTGCTCCGCCGCGTCCGGGGGCCAGTGACGCTTTTGCCATGACCAAAACCGTCAAAGGCAGTTTTGTCAAACTGGATGCCGAAAAAAGCACCTTGGTTATCAAGGATGCCAACAAAAACCAGGAATTGACCCTCACCATCAATAAAAAGACCCGGTTTCGCGCTGAGGATCCAAAAGATTTTGGAGGCCGTAAAGAACTGAAGGCTGACGAAATCGCTTCAAATACCGCTGTCAAGGTCATTTATCAGGAAATTGACAAGGCGGTGGTCGAAATCAAAGTTCTGAAAAAATCCTAAAATCAGGGTTCACTGTTCAGGGGTTACCATCCAATTTGATTGAATGATTTGAACTGGTTCAGTGGAAATCCCCTGAACCCTGAACCCTGAACCCTCAGCAGGAGTTTGTATGTCCCCTTATTCACAGAAATTCATTTCAAAATTGTTTGGCGTCATGACGTTACTGGTCGTGACAGGACTGGCTTTTCAATCAATGGCTCAAAGCAGCGGCCCCAATATCGGCAGTGTGACAATCGCCCGAAATGGAAGCGGCAAAGTCCAGGCGACCGTGACCGGAACCGGGTTTGTCAATAATGGATCCGTGGTTGAAATCAATGGAATTGCTGCCAAAAAGACAAAATCCATCAAAGGCGGGGCACTTCCGGATGGGTCTCCCACCCGACTGAGACCGGTTGATGACCGGATTGAGGCGATTAACACATCCGGCGACCAGGCTGTGTTTCAAGTCCTGAACACTTCATCCCAAGCACGGTCCAATACCTTTATCGCCAACCCCAATGCCAAGCCGAGCCTTTCGGCAATGTCGGTCGCCGCAGGAAAGGCCGGAACGACCGTGGCTACCGTCCTGGAAGGAAAAAACCTGGTTGGTGCCACCGTCGCCTTTAGCGGCAACGGCATCACCGCCACAGTTGGCACCACCAATAATCCAACCAGACTGCCAGTGACTTTGATTCTTGCGGGAGATGCCCAACCTGGTTCCCGGACCATTACAATTACGACCCCTGGAGGAACCGTTCAAAACGATTCCTTACGGTTTGTTATTACCGCTCCGGATGAAACCAAACCGGTGGTGAGCGGAATTTCACCTTCCAATGGAAAACAGGGTACCAATCTTGAAGTGGTGATTTCCGGGTTCCGTTTGAATGGCCCGACCAAGATTTCAATTGGCGGGGGCATCACGGTGGTGGTCCGGACCGCAGCCAGCAACGATACTCAGATTTCCGCCCTGCTGATGATTGCAGCCGATGCAGCCCCTGGAACCCGAACTGTTTCCGTCACTACCGCAAATGGCATATCCGCTGAAAACGTGAATTTCACAGTCGAAGCAGGAACACCAGCTCCGACCGTCACGCTCACCAAGTTTATCGAATCACCCGATAAGACACCGGACCTTTACCACATGACCGAAGTACCTGACGGATCCTATGCCGTGACTCAATACAGCACCCGGTCACTGGTGTTGGCGAATTCGGCGGGAACCGTGACTCAGGTACAACGGAGCAGCTTTTTGCTGGTTTCTTCAATTGCCTTCTACAGCCGGGATGTCGCCTACACGACCTGTGTTCCCACAATTCTGGCCTCCCGCTCATTCCGCCCACAGGACTTTGGCTTCGAAGGGTTGCCGCCAGGGAATCTGGGAGGTGTTTCAAATCCGCGCTACATGATGGGTGTGGATGGTTTGATCTCGCGGACGTTCTTTTTATCCAACGGCGGAACCGGTGAAATCCGGTTGATTGATCCTGATACCCGTTCAACCAGTAAAGTCATTGCCAATGGGTTCACTCTTTCAAGCACCGATGCCAATACGCGGGGGCTGGAGCAATTGGCTTATGACAAGAAAACCCGGACGATTTTTGCCCTGGATTCCGGCAAAGGAACCCTAGTGGCAGTTGACGAAGTGGCTGGCAGCCAAAAAGTGTTGCGGAGCGGTTTCAAATATCCCTTTGGTCTGGCGCTCATGCCGAATGGGAACCTGTTGGTTTCCGACCGGGGCGACGGTTCGCTGACTGAAGTCACGACCGCCGGTCAATTGGTCAATACCTACGATACGAAACAAGGGGCTGACGCGCTCCGGGGACTCTTTGTCAATTCGAAGGGTGAAATTTTCCTGATTGTGGACAAAGTTCAAACTGTGTTCCGGGTAACCTTCAACTAATTCATGGGTGATGTGCGATGTGCGTTTTGCGACTGCCCTGTACCAATTTAAGGCAAACCGCACACTGCAAATCACACATGAAGGGGACAACTCAATGAAACTTCGCAATTCGTTGGTCTGTTTAGGTGGTTTGTTGCTTGTGGTGATTCTAAGCGGTCTCACTGAAAGGGTGTCTGCCCAGGCAGAAACCCTGCCAAAAAACCGTAGCGTGTTTTCCGCATTTTATACCCGCTCGGACACCGACAAACGATTTGACTTTTTTGGGAACCGGGTCCGGGTGATTCCGCCGGGAGGCCCACAATTCACCGGTTTTACCAAAACCGACATTGTGTCATTTGACTATGCTTATGGCATTACGGACCGCTTGGAAGCCCACTTCACAGTTCCCTACGCCCATAGCGAAGTGGCCACTGTCGGAGCGGACGGCAAAACCATCAAAGACCCCACTGCCTCGCCGGTGGACAGCGCCATCAGCAACGTTCGGTTTGGGTTCCGCTACAATTTGGTGCGCGAACCGCTTTATGTCACAGCCAAATTTGATGTGAAACTGCCAGCCAATTCCGGCAGCCTGCAAAAAGCTTTTGCGGGAGCGACGTTGCCGGTGGATGAAGGCCAAACCGACTTTGACATTACAGGGCAGGTCAGCAAAAGCTTCATTGTCAAGGACCGGACCCTCCGCATTGGCGGGGAAGCTGGCATTCGCATCCGCCGGACCCAAAAAGATGGTGGAGTGGATGCTTTTACCAACGAAGTGCTCCCGATTAAGCCGGGAAATGAGTTTATCTACAATTTCCAGGTGAACTATGGCATCAACCGCTTTCTGTCGCTGACTTTGGCTGGAAATGGCATCGAGGGCCGTTCTTTTGACGTGCCGTTTCGGACCATTCGAGTGGGCAACGACGGCGAAGTCAAAACCGTCGGGACCAAAGGAAAGCTCCCGCCTGGATTCAAACCCGATTTTGACAAACAATCAGGCCGCAAAATTTTCTCTCTCGGACCATTGGCCAATATTTCAATTACCCCCCGAACCATCGTCACGGGTGGTGTTCTCTTTGCTGCCCGAGGCCAAAATTATCCCGCAGGATATTTCCTGGTGCTCGGTGTGAGCCGGATTTTCTAATTGATTTCTGGTAAAAAGACAGTTTGTTGATCCGCCAAAGCCTAATGATTCCTCAGAATCTGTCCGGGAAATCATTTGCAAGCTGGTAACCTTTGGAACAAGTAAGCAAACCCAACCAAAGGAAACCAGACTGCCATGTCGAAGTCAGTTTATCCGAGTGACCTCACTGAAAGCGAATGGGAAATCATCAAAGCGGAACTGCCGGTCAACCAAAGCCGGCGCGGACGCCCCCGGAAACATTCGGTGCGCTGTCTTATGAATGGGATTCGGTAGGTGAATCGGGAAGGGGTGCATTGGCGAGCGTTGCCCAAAGAATATCCGCCCTGGAAAACGGTCCATGACCGGTTTCAGGAATGGAAGAGCAATGGCACCTGGGAACGCCTCCATGACCGGTTGCGGGACCGGTTGCGGCAGCAGGCGGGACGGGAACCAGAGCCGAGTGCCGGGATACTCGACAGTCAAAGTGTCAAAACCACGGAGGTGGTGCGGGGGGCCTGTGGGTATGATGCCGGCAAGAAAATCAAAGGCCGGAAACGACATTTATGGGTGGACACCCTGGGATTGGTCCTGGCGGTGGTGGTCCATTCAGCCGCCACGCAGGATCGGGACGGAGCCAAAGCAGTGCTCACGAGCGTCCCGCTGCCGCCGCGACTGGAAGTGATTTGGGCAGATGGTGGCTATCAGGGCGCAACCTTGGCGGAGTGGGTGGCCGAGCAGCGCCCCGCCCAACCCTACCGGCTGGAAATTGTCAAACGATCGGATGACCAACCAGGGTTTGTCCTCCTGCCGCGCCGCTGGATCGTGGAACGCACCTTTGCCTGGCTTGGGCGCTTTCGCCGGTTGAGTAAGGATTATGAGCGCCTGGCCTCAACCAGTGAAGCTTTGATTCGATTGGCCATAATTGATCTCATGGTCCGTCGCTTGGCACGCAGCAAATGATTTTCCGGACAGATTCTAAGCTCGACTTTGGCCATTAGGCAGCAAAGCAGAGCGTGTCGGCTAAACGCTTTAAAAGGGAAATGGGGACTTTTTCCATCTCCTTTGATTCCAACGACATTGAAAA
>JAIBAN010000174.1 GCA_019695185.1 Blastocatellia bacterium
TCCGGGCCGAGCCGCTGGAGTTCTGGCGGCAGGCCGACCCGCAGACCGGAATCGTCAACGAATACGGCCCGACGGAAACAACGGTGGGTTGTACGGCTTATGTGGTGCCGCCGGAGTTTCCCGCCACAGGTCCCATTCCGATTGGCAAACCGATAGCCAACACGCAGGTTTTGGTCCTGGACGAAGCGGGCCAACCGGTGCCGCTAGGCGTCGCCGGGGAGCTTTTTATCAGCGGAACAGGGGTGGCCCGTGGGTACTTCAACCAGAAGCACCTGACACAGAAGCAATTTTTTTCTTTTTCTCACCGCCGAGACGCAGAGGAGGCGCAGAGGGGGCGCAGAGAAGAAGCAAGAGAAAATCTCTGCGAAACCTCTGCGAAACCTCTGCGCCTCTGCGGTGAAGAAAAAAGCTACCGAACCGGAGACGTGGTGCGCTGGTTACCAAGCGGTGAATTGGAATATCTGGGCCGGAAGGATGAGCAGGTCAAACTCCGGGGCTATCGGATTGAGTTGGGCGAAATTGAAGCCGTGCTCCGGTCGCATCCTGGGGTGGCGGAAGCCGCTGTTACTCTCCAGCAAGATTCTTTGGTTGGGTTCGTGGTTGAGAAACAGGATCTCCAAAAAGAGGAAATTCTCAATTGGCTCCGAAAGTGCCTCCCGGCTTACGCCATCCCCAGCCGAATCGTCACCGTAACGGCATTGCCCCTGCTGGCCAGCGGCAAACTGGACCGCAACCGCCTTCTTTCATTGATTCCGGATGAACCAAATGAAATCCGCGAATTGATTGAACCACGCACGGAAACCGAAAAAACGGTTGCGCTGGTTTGGCAGGAATTGCTGAAAGTCTCCCGGCTGGATAGAGGGGACAATTTTTTTACGCTGGGTGGCCATTCCCTGCTGGGAACCCAACTGGTTTCAAGGTTGCGGGGGTTGTTTGGCATCGAAATTCACTTGCGGGACCTCTTTGAAGCTCCAACCCTGGAGAAACTGTCCCTTCGAATTGAAGAACTCAAGTCTACCAACGTCGCACTGCATTCCTTGTGGACATATTTGCCGCCGTTTGTGCGGGTTCCCCGCCGCGACGTTCTGCCACTTTCCTTTGCGCAGGAACGGCTGTGGTTTTTGAACCAACTGGAGCCGGGCAATCCGGCTTACAATATTCCGGGAGCCATCCGCCTCCGGGTGGATTTCAATCTGGAAGCCGCCAACCAGGCACTCTGCGAAATCCTGCGCCGCCACGAAATCCTGCGGACGACATTTTCCACCCACGCCGGCGCTCCGGTGCAAATTATTCATGCGGAAATGCCTTATGCCATCGAGTTTCATGATTTCAGCCAAACCGGTGGAGGCGAGGACCTGCCCGGCGAAGTCCAACAATTTCTGGCACAGCAGGCGCGGAGGTCGTTTGATTTGGCAAGCGGGCCGCTGCTCCACGTTGTGGCTGCCAAGCTCGGCGACTGCGATTTCGTACTCGGTTTTGTGATTCACCACATTGTCAGCGACGGTTGGTCAAATGAAATTTTCGTCCGTGAATTCGCCGCTTTGTACGATGCCCTGACCCGGAAACAAACTTTGGAATTACCCGAACTTCCGTTGCAATACGCCGATTTTGCTGTCTGGCAACGAAATTGGCTGCAAGGCGAAGTTTTGGAACAACAACTTGCATTTTGGCGTGACCAGCTTGGCGACGGACCGTTTGTACTCGACTTTCCGACGGATTTTCCCCGTCCGGCAATGCAGACGCATCGCGGAGCACGAGTGTCGTTTGAACTGGACGCCTCCGCCACTGCCGGTTTGAAACGAATCTGTGCAAACCAGCACAGCACGCTCTTTATGATGGGTTTGGCTGTGTTCCAATCATTGTTGCATCGGTATACCGGCCAGGAAACAATTCTGGTTGGAACACCGGTGGCCAACCGGCATTTTCAGGAAATCGAACCGCTGATTGGATTCTTCACCAATACCTTGGTGTTCAGGACCGACTTTCACGCACCTGAACAACCAGCGGGCCTGACATTTTCCGAAGTGTTGCAACAGGTCCGCGAAACGGCCCTGGCAGCTTTTGCTCACCAGGATGTGCCCTTTGAAAAAATTGTGGAAATGCTCCAGCCGGAGCGCGATTTGAGCCGCAGCCCTTTGTTTCAGGTGATGTTTGACCTGCGGGCGCAATCACCGGCTGAGAAAATCATGGGCAGCGGGAAAGCACGCTTCCTGGACAACAGCAGCGGGACTGCCAAGTTTGATTTGTTGCTGGCTTTGGCGGAGCGAAACGAAACCATTGGCGGAACCATCGAGTACAACGCGGATTTGTTCACCGCCGCCACGATGGAACGATTTGCCTTGCATTTTTGCCGCCTGGCCGCAGCCATTGCCGAGCATTCGGAACAGTTGATTGCCCGCCTGCCGTTGCTTTCCACCGCCGAATGGCAGCAAATGCTGGCCTGGAACGACACCCAAGCCGAATTTCCCCGCACGGCTACCCTTCACGAGCTCTTTGCGAAGCAGGTGGCCCGCACACCTGAACAGACTGCCGTCATTGAACTGACCGGAAACGAAGCCAAAAACACTACCTACGCTGAACTGAATGACAAGGCCGAAGGGATAGCCGCCCGTTTGAGGTTGGCAGGGGTACAGCCCGAAACTTTGGTTGGGGTCATGGTTGAAGCTTCAACCGACATGCTCGCAGCGGTCCTTGGAATTTTGAAAACCGGAGCCGCGTTCCTCCCGTTGGAACCAACCGCTCCCAACCAACGGCTGGAAATGATTGTGGCGGATGCGCAGCCCGCCCTCATCATAACCCAAGTCACTTTCCAGGACCGTTTCCTGAAATCGAGCTTTCAAACCCTGACGGTTGATTCCCTCAGCCCTGATTCAACCCTCAGTCCTCAGTCCTCAGTCCTCAGTCCTGAAGCGGTAGCGTATGTCATCTACACTTCCGGTTCGACCGGAAAACCAAAGGGCGTGGTGGTCGAGCATCATTCCGCCGTTAATTTGGCCTGGGCGATGGCCCGCCGCTTTGCGTTGGACCAAAACGACCGGGTGTTACAGTTTGCTTCGCTCAGTTTTGACGCGGCCATCGAGGAAATTTTCCCGGCCCTGATTTCAGGTGCTGCCGTGGTGGTCAGTGCAGACACCCGCCGGCGGTCATTTACGGAATTTCACACATTGGTGGAGCAAACGTCCGTCACGGTGGCGGACCTTCCGACGGCCTTTTGGCACGAGTGGGTGCGCCATCTCAAGCAAACCAAAGCAGCGATTCCCCACAGTTTGCGTCTGGTGGTGGTGGGGGGAGAAAAGGCTTCGCTCGAAGTTTTCCGCGACTGGCAACATCTGGCCGGAGGCAGGATTCGGTGGATGAATACCTACGGCCCAACGGAAACGACCGTCACGGCAACGGTTTTTGAACCAGCGCCGGAAGACGTACCGCTTTCCGTCCTCCCCATCGGGGGCCCCCTTGAAAACGTGACGGCCTGGGTGGTTGACCAATATCTGAATCCGCTTCCGATTGGAATTCCAGGCGAACTCTGTATTGGCGGTGAAGGGGTGGCTCGTGGGTACCTGAATCAGGGTTCAGGGTTCAGGGTCCAGGGTCCAGGGTTTGAAAAGCAGGGTTCAGGGTTCAGGGTTCAGGGTTCAGGGTATGAAGTCTCTGTATCAGACATCGGTCCATCCCCAGGAAACCGGATGGATACAAACCCAAGCCAAGTGGAAAGAACCCTGAACCCTGAACCCTGGACCCTGAACCCTGGGGTTTGGTATTTCACCGGCGATATTGTCCGCCGATTGCCAAACGGGGCGTTGGAGTATCTGGGACGGCGTGACCGGCAGGTGAAAATCCGTGGGTTCCGGATTGAATTGGGCGAAATTGAGGCCGTTTTGCTGAACCATCCCGACATTGCCGAAGCCGTGGTCATCAAGCGGGAAGAGCAGTTGGTGGCCTACATCACAAACAGGACTGAGGTGAAAGGACTGAGGACTGAGGCAGAATCCGAACCCTCAGTCCTTGAAGAGGGCTCAGTCCTCAGTCCTCAGTCCTCAGTCCTGAAGTGGTTGCGAGAGCACTTGCCCGAATACATGCTTCCGGCGGTTATCATTGAGCTGGATGAGTTGCCGCGCACCGCCAGTGGGAAAATTGACTGGCGGGCATTGCCTGCACCTTCAATACAGGTTACCGAAACGGATGAAATTCCAGTGGGACTGGTCGAGGAACTGACCGCCGCGATTTTTGCCACGGTCCTCAACCGCCCCTCCGTGTCCCGGTCAGCAGGTTTTTTTGAATTGGGCGGGCATTCGCTTTCAGCCACCCAGGTTGTTTCACGGTTGCGGGAAGCCTTTGGCGTGGAACTGCCATTGCGGGCGTTGTTTGAACAACCGACGGTGGCCGGTGTGGCCGCTCTGGTGGAGCAGGCGCGCAGGACACAAACCAAGGTCAGCAGTTTGCCGCCGTTGGTCCGGGCCGACCGGGGCCAATTTTTGCCGGTTTCATTTTCTCAGGAACGGTTGTGGTTTTTGGCACAATTGGAACCGGACAGCCCGGCTTACCATATCCCCACGGCAGTCCGGTTGCAGGGCAGTCTGGATGTGGCAGCCTTGGAACGGGCATTGGCCTGGTTGGCGGAGCGGCACGAAACCCTGCGAACCGTTTTTGCCACGGTGGACGGCCAACCCGTCCAGGTCATTCAGCCCGTTTCATCCATCAAACTGGAGGTGGAACCTGCGGCGGCAGCCAATCGGGAAGCGCTCACCGCATTTTTCCGGCAGCCTTTTGATTTAACCTGCGGGCCGCTCCTGCGAGTCAAAGTCATTCAATTGGAGGCTGAGGATTTCCTGCTTGCGGTTGTGCTTCACCATATTGTGGCGGACGGCTGGTCGAGCGGGGTTTTTGTCCGGGAACTGACCCGGTTGTACGCTGCGGCCCAGGCTGGCCGGGAAAATCCGCTGCCCCCGTTGGGGATTCAATATGCCGATTATGCACTGTGGCAACGGTCTTGGCTGTCTGAAACCGAACTTGAGCGCCATGTGGATTTCTGGCGACAGCATCTGGCGGACGCCCCGCCGCTGCTGGAACTGCCAACGGATTTCCCGCGCCCGGCGCAATTGTCTTTTCGCGGCGGTCAGGTTTCCCTGGCACTGGATGAAACACTTTCCAGGAACGTCAAAACTCTGGCCCACGCCCATCACACAACGCTTTTCATGACGTTGCTGGCTGCCTATCAGGTGCTGTTGGCCAAACTTTCCGGGCAAAACACGGTTGTGGTCGGGTCGCCGGTCGCCGGTCGGAATCTGGCTGAACTGGAGCCTTTGATTGGCTTTTTCGTCAATACCCTGGCACTCAAGGCTGATTTTCAGGCCCGTCAGACGTTTTCGGAAATTCTGGCCCAGGTGCGGCAAACCCTGCTGACAGCTTTTGACCACCAGGATTTGCCTTTTGAACGGCTGGTTGAAGCCCTGCAACCCACTCGGACGCTGAAAATGGCCCCTATTTTCCAGGCGGTTTTTGTCTTTCAAAATGAAACGAAAACTCCGCTGGAATTCACAGGCTTCAAAACCGGCAAAACCCAGGAAATTCTCCAGGGAGTGGAGGAACCGGCTAAATTCGACTTGATGCTGACCGTCCGGGAAGCTGCCGCCGGATTACAGGTAACGCTTGACTTCCACCGGGATTTATTCACCCGTGAAACTGCCAGCAAATGGCTTGGACTCTTTCGGACCGTGCTGGAAAGCGTTGTGTCCAACCCGAAACAGGAATTTGGCCGACTTGCATGGCTCAGTGACCAGGACCGCGCAGAGTTGAAAAAGCTGACCGCCATCACGGATTTTCCTGTGTCAGAGACTTTGCCTCAGTGGTTTGAGCGGGTTGCGGCTGCCAATCCTGCCGCCATAGCTGTGACCGGCACGACTCAATCCGGTGACCGTGAACAGGTGACCTATGCCGAATTGAACCAGCGGGCCAACGCTTTGGCGGCGCATTTGCAGGAAATGGGAGTCGGGCCGGAATCCAGGATTGCCATTCTGCTGGAACGAACCGCCAATCTGGTGGTCGCCATGCTGGCCGTCGGCAAGGCGGGCAGTGCGTATGTTCCCCTGGACCCGACTTCGCCCCCGGAACGGCTGGCCATGATTTTGGCTGACGCCCAGCCCGCCGCGCTTTTGACCCAAACATCTTTGCTGAACCTGTTGCCGGGAACAAAGGTCCCGATTCATTGTGCTGAACATTGGCTTGGTTCCCAGTCGTCCTCAGTCCTCAGTCCTCAGTCCTCAGTCCTCAGTCCTGAAGCGGTAGCGTATGTGATTTACACGTCGGGCACCACAGGCCGTCCGAAAGGTGTGGAAGTCACCCATGCGAATGTGGTGCGGCTGCTGACGGCCACGGAAACCTGGTTTGGTTTTGACCAGAGTGATGTCTGGACGTTCTTTCACTCAGCGGCGTTTGATTTCTCGGTGTGGGAAATGTGGGGAGCCTTACTCTATGGCGGAAGACTGGTCATGGTGGATTATTGGACGACTCGTTCCGCCGAAGCCTTTTGCGAATTGTTGGAGCGGGAACAGGTGACGGTGCTCAACCAGACCCCGACCGCGTTTTTTGCCCTCCAACGGGTTATTTTCGAGAAAAACCCCAGACTCAATTTACGCACGGTGATTTTCGGCGGTGAAGCGCTGGAAGTGGCAAAACTGCGGCCCTGGTTTGAAGGAAACCTGCACCGCAGAGGCGCAGAGGAGGCGCAGAGTTTCCGCCAAGAAAATCCGAGCGACCTCAGTCCTCAGTCCTCAGTCCTCAGTCCTCGCCTCATCAACATGTATGGTATCACCGAAACCACCGTGTTTGTGACGTATCGGCCCATCCGCAAAGAAGATTTGGATATTTCACGAGTCGGGAGCCCGATAGGGATTCCCATCCCGGACCTGGCGGTGAGCATTGTGGACGCCAACCTGGAGCCGGTGCCGGTGGGGGTCTGGGGCGAGTTGTGCGTAGGCGGCGCAGGGGTGGCGCGGGGTTACCTCAATCGTCCGGAACTGACGGCGGAAAAATTCAAGTCTGGGGAATCTTGGGGGTCTTGGGGGTCTTGGGGGTCAAAATCCTCAGAAGTCAGAAGTCAGTCTGTTCCAGACTCCCCAGACTCTCAAGACGCCCAAGACCCCCAAGACGGCCTGCGCTGGTATCGCTCCGGGGACATCGCGCGGTGGACGCGGGACGGGGAATTGGAATACCAGGGCCGACGGGACCAGCAGGTGAAAATCCGGGGGTTCCGGATTGAGCTGGGGGAAATCGAGGCGGCGCTGCTGGCGCATCCGGGGGTGGCGGAAGCCGTGGTGGTCAAGCGGGAAGAGCGGCTGGTGGCCTACATCACAGCCAGGACTGAGGCGAAAGGACTGAGGACTGAGGCAGAATTAGCAAGCTCAGTCCGCAGTCCGCAGTCCGCAGTCCTTGCAGAGGGCGCAGTCCGCAATCCGCAGTCCGCAGTCCTGGTTTGGTTGCGGGAGCGGCTGCCTGAATACATGGTGCCGAGCGTGGTGGTGGAACTGGAGCGGTTGCCGGTGAATGCGAATGGAAAGCTGGACCGGGGCGCTTTGCCC
>JAIBAN010000083.1 GCA_019695185.1 Blastocatellia bacterium
TTTACGCGGCTAAAAAAGAAAAAGACAGCCGCCTGAAGGCGGAACTCTGAACCGCCGCGTAAACGCGGAACTCTGAACATATTATTTGATGACGAAGGAACCAGACACTGCTTCGCCGGAGTTTCCCACCGCATCACGAGCGACAATTTTGACCACGCCGACTTTGGATTTGGCCAGGCTTGCGGGCACTGTCCAGGCAAAGCTTCGTTGCGTACCGGGCAGCCCCGCTGCCACCGTCAACCCGAAGGTGTTTCCGTCCGTGGCATAGAGCACATCCTGCGCCGTCACTCCGACATTATCCGTTGCCGTCCAGGTGATGGTGACGGACGGGTCCACTTTGCGTTTCACTTTTTTCTTGGACAGTATGACGTTTGCGACGACCGGTTTTTGGGTGTCGGGCGGGATGGGGGCCAGGATGGAAAAGGTCCCGCTGACTCCCTGGCCGATGTTGTTGGCGGCATCGCGGGCTTCGACCACGACCTGAGCCCGTGGCAGGTTGAGGTTTTCAGGCACGTTCCAAGTGAAGGTTTTGGTGCTGCCGTCCAGCCCGGTGGCAATCGTTTGAATGGTCCCGGCGAGTCCTGTCAGCCGGATGTCATGGCGCACCACCGCAACGTTGTCGGATGACTGCCAGACAATCGCAAATTGGGTTCCCGCCTTTGATTCAATCGTTTGCCCGGCTGCCGGAGCCGTTACGGAAACCGTCGGCGGTACCGTGTCGGGCTCAGGTTGGGACCCTTGCACCTCCACCGTGCGGGCAAATTCGGAGGTCTGGTCCGCGACTGTCAGCGTAGCCGTCACTGCCGTCATGCCGCTGGCCATTCCTGCCGGAATCATCACCGTAAACGGACCGCCGCTGACATCCGCGCTTTGAATAAAAGTCCCCAGCCCGTAGGCATTGATTTCCATCTCCGGAGCGGTCGGCTGGGCCGGTCGGCTTGACTGATAGAGTTCCAGCTTGCCGCCGTCACCCGTGCGTCCATTCACCGTCACACTGCCGTCCTGATTGCGGAGCGCGCTCGTCAAAACCGGCGAAGGCTGAAACAGGTTCGGCCCGTTCGGAGCGCGTTCCGTCAATGTATTTGGCCGGTAATTATTGCCAAAGACACTGGCCACTTCGGAGGTGAGGGCAATGCCGGGGCCGCTCACGTTTTCAAACCGATTGCGCGAAAGGGAGATGTTGCGGGTCGCCACGCCAAACGGGTCGGCAACTTCAAAGCGGGTGCCGGTTGAGGCGTCAAAGATGCGTTCACCCACCACAATGCCGCCCTTGGAGCAGTTGGAAATCCGGTTTTCGCTGATGGTCGCGGCTCCGACCTGGACCGCCTGGATGCCAACGCCGCAATTGGAAATCTGGTTGTTGCTCACCACCGCCGGAGGAAAGGGGCTTCCTGTGACCGGAGGGGCGAGCGTCCGGAGCGAAATTCCGGAACTCCCAAAGTTGGCAATGATGTTGCCGGTCACCTGGTCCCCGGCGGAAGCCGCAATGCCAACCGCACGGGCATTTTCCGGTTCGGTCGGGTCCGGAGCGATGTTCTCACCGTTCGGCCCAATCCCAATCCGGTTGTTGCGGATGATGTTGGAAAAACCACCGACGAGGCCGGATGGGGTGCCAGGGTTAAGGTCACCTACAGCAACGGAACTACTTCCACTGAGGATATTGTTTTCAATGATGTTCTGATTGGTTCTCACTGCAACTATCACTGAGGCATTTCCTAATCCATCTGCTGAACGTAGAAATGTTTTTGGTGAAAGCCTAATTGTTCCTAATCGGTTTGTCCCAATAAAATTTCCTCTCACAACATTCCTGATTGAATTCGGATGGCCAATGCTTAACAGTTGTGAGCGGGTTCCATTAAGTGTGAGTTCCTGTTGTGCGCAAATTACATTATTTTCAAGAAGAGTATCCTGGCAACTGAAAGTAACCCCAACTCCGAGCACTAGCCCAAAGTACCGCTCACCGTTTGGATTTACTCCTAAATAGTTGTCTGAGATTTTGTTGTTTGAAGAAGGGTCTGGTGGATTTAGGTCATTGCCGTAAACCCCTATTACACCAAAAGTCGAGCCTGTTTGGTTCCCACCTGAATCAAAAATTGAAAAACCTCTTACCCAATTATTGTCACTTCCAACTAGTTGAAAGCAGTTTGCCAAAGCAATTTGTCTCCCAGGGATTAAAGAAGACCTTAAATTTACAACGTCTATAACCACTTCTGGCCCATTTGGATTTGTGTCTCCGCCAAAAGATTTTTGTGATAGCCCATCAATGAGATTCCCGTTAGTTGTCAATAAGTACCCTTTACTTGGGTGAATGGTCCACGTACCAAGTGATGGATTAAATGCTGGGTCTGTCGTGCTTAAATGAAAGACAATGGTTCTGTTACCGCCTACCTTTTCTGTCGCTTCCATGGCAGCACGTAACGACCCTTCGCCTTCATCCTGAGTGTTTGTAACAACAAGCTGTTCCTGCTGGGCATATTCCAATTCAGTCTTCGAGGGAGAAGTCGCCGAATTGCCTTGAGTTGAAGCTTTAATATTGACAAAAGCTTCATCGGTTGGAAGCAAATGGTTGACTCGAAGGATTTCAATCCGGGTTTGGGTGACTGCCTGAAGCTGGTTAAATCGCTCGGTCAAAGTCCCTGTCAGATTTTCCTGAATGCAAAATTTTGCAAAGTTTGGCAGTTCCTGGGCTGCATTGCCTCTTGCTTGAATTCCGATTTCCTGCTGGGTCAGCGCAATCGCCATGCCATGCGTCTCGTCGAGAAATTGAGAATTGGGAATTGAGAATTGCGAATTGGGGGCTAATTGAGAATTGCAAATTGAGAGTTGCGAATGAGAGAAAGCGAGATGGCCGTTTGGAAAAACCAGGAAAAGTGCAAGCAAAAATCCGGAAAACGATTTGAAAGGTTTCATAACTTCCCTACATGGCAATAAGGTTTTCAAAAGTGAGGAGCCCAGCAAGTACCTGAAAATTACTTGCCGAGCGTGACAACGCATTGTCGCACTCGGCGATTAGGGTTTCAAGTTGTTGGATTCCTACCATCTGGCTACGCGGTAGTCAGGCTCGGTGCGCTGCATGGGCGAAAAGCAAATCTGCAAGTTCTGGTAACTTGGTCCGGGTGGAGTGGCAAACCGGGCAGGAATCCGTCCGCCACAACTGCCACTGCCTCCGCCGTGGTTGACTTGGTTTTGGTAGTCTTGGGCCAATGCTGGATAGTTTCCAAACGCTCCCTGCCAACCAGAGCGGGAAGATGAATTCAAGGTTTGATGTTGCTGTTGTCCTTGGCCTGGCTCACTATAACCGGTTGGATAAAACGGACTAAACGACGTTTGCACGGCATTGATGCCGCTAAAGAGCGTTGGGGCATAGTTGCAGACGGTTCCAACTGCCACGTTATCACTACTACCCGGTGGTGGCGTGGGCGGGGTCAATCCAAAGTCGTTCGGACCATAAATCGGAATTTCCACTGCAAAACAGGGGTCTTCCGGCAGGTCTGGCGGATTGTCTTCGCAAGGCGGAGTGATGACGGTGCCGTCGCCTCCGGCAAAACGAATCCAGGTAACGAATTTAACGCTGCCGCTGTAGCGTGCCCGCTGTGAGTACAGCAACGGGTCACCGCTGACCACCGGAGCGATAATGCCCGGCGGACGTGGGTTTCCGGTCCGATAGCGGTCTGGTTCGTTACGCCCGACCACCGCCCGTGGACCGCCGCCCGCGTTCAAAATGTCAGTTAGTTTGTAACGGTTTTCCTGCCCCACTTTCGGCTGGGTCGGAGGCACGGTTGTGTCGTTGTCGTGGCAGGAACAGACCGCATTGCCGTCGGCATCGGCAAACTCAAACTGCCAATGCGCAGTCGGTCCACAGGCTCCTTTCGAATACTGGCTGTTTTGCAGGCAAATGGCGTCGTCCGGCACGGAGGAAACCACGGGCGGCCCTCCCGGAACCGGCGGTGGGGTGCCTTCCTGGCCGTACATTTTGAGCCAGCGATACTGGTCGGTGCCGCTTGGCGGCGGTGGAGCGTCAGCTACGGGGTCGCCGTGGTCCAGCCATTCCTCCGACACGATTTTCACTTCCACCGTGACCTGATACACATAATTCGACAGTGGGTTGGCATCAGTGGGAAGTCCAGGGGTGAGGTTCGTTTCCGTCAGTTTGCTGGCCAAATCAAGCGGCAGCACGCTGTCAAAGGTCGTTTTGGCCCAGCCCGTCACCCGCACCTGCGAAAAATGGTCCACCAGCCGGTTCCAGGCGGCCTGCGCCTGCGGGTCGGCAAATTCCGCCGGTTGGCGCGGAGCCAGACTCCCGTAGGTAATTGTGAAATCCTGCCGGAACAAATCCCGCGCTTCGTCTCTGGTAAAGGGTGGTCGTCCGGCGCTGATGCGCTGGGCATAGATACTTTTTGGCGGCTCGCTGCCCGCTGCCTGGGGACTTTGCTTCACCGGTCCGCCCCCGCCCCCTCCGCCCCCGCTCGTGTCATTGGGGGTTGCGCTAATCAATTGCTGGAGCCGCGCCGCCGTCACCCGCACGTTTTGCCGGACGGCATTCTCAACGTAGGGTTCGCCCAGATAGTAGCCGCTCCGGGCTGCGATTTTCCGCACATGTTTTTTGGTTTTGTTGAGGTTGGCCGTGACTTCCAGGAGTTGCACTCCCACCAACGCCAGAATCAAAACCCCGATAATAAATGCCAGCAGGACCAGATTGGCTCCCCGTTCCTGCAACCGGCGGCTCCGGTTGACGCCAAAGTGAACCACCCATTGCCCTGAACCAGTCCGATAGAAATTCAATATGGATGTATTATTGTGCTTCATAATGCCTCTGTTCTATTGCTCTTTATTTCAGGTGGTGGCAACAAGTTGCCACCAATGAAAGCGGCGACAAGTCGCCGCAGTCCAAATTTTCAACTCTTCTTTACGGAGTGGCTGGGGGCGGCATCCGATAGGTGGAAATGGCATACACCTCGTTGCCGTGGGTGCGCCCGTCGTAAATCACCACATACACCTGCCGGCGGTCGTAATCGGGCAACACCTGGGTGGAGGCGGCATATTGATAGCGCACTGCTCCCGGTCCGGCGGGCTGGTCAATCGTCAATTTTCCGGTGGCAACCTCGATGTACCCGGTTTTGGCCTCGTTCAGGCGCTGGGCGGCAAAACGGTCCGCCAAATCCTGGGCCACGGTTGAAATATCCACCGTGACGGCTGTTTCCCTAATGGCCAGGGAAGAGGTCCGAATGACGCTGCCGGCCACAATAATCACCAGCGAAAGTACCAAAATCGCAATCAGAAGTTCGAGAAAGGTAAATCCTGTCTGGCGGCGGCGAAATGTTCTGGGTATGTGTGTAAACATAAGATTTCCTGATAATGCGGTTTCTTTTGAGGCTCATTCAGGAACCTGCTGAATTTGTCTCCGGTTCCCAGGTTCCGTTGACCAGTTTGAAAGTCAGAATCGGGCCGGGAATATAAGGCACCAGCAGGGCACGGGTTTCCTGTTCAACTGTGTTTTCCAGAATGATACAGCCCCAGCTTGAGCCATCCGTTTGCACCGTGCGCCCGTTTTGGATTTCAAACACGATTTTGTCGGTGCGCGGAGCCTGAAAAGGAAGATTTGTGTTGTATTGCGAGCCTCCGATTTTGACTGTTTCCGGCAGCAACACCGATGTGAGAAGAAACGTCCGCTTGGATTCATCTTCCAGTCCGTCAAGGGCGTTGGTGCGCATTTCGGCCACTTTGCCTTTCACCAACTGGATGGCCGTGGCGGTGCGCTCCCGTTTGCCCCGGAGGTAGCCATAGGCAATCGTGCTGCCAATCGTAACCAACCCGATGATGGCCACCACCACCAGCAACTCAATCAGGGAAAAGCCCGCCGCCGGACGGCGGAACCGTTTGAAGATATGTGAATTCACGGTATCACCTCCGTCTTGGCCCATTCGGCCACAGTCACCTGGAAAGGTTCCCGCAAGGTCAGCCCGGTGCCGGCGTCGCGCAATTCGACTTCCACCTGAATCCCCCGCAGGCTGTTGAGGTCCGCCGGGAGTTCAGTGACCGGTCCGGCGGTGGTGACATACTGAAAATTGACGGATTTGGTCGCCAGCGAAGCCATCGGTGTCCGGAACTGACGGTTTTTGGTTTCCATACAATTGGTCAATTCAAGCCGGAACAGGCTGTTGCCGTAACGATTGATTAAATTTCCGGTGCTGCTGTCCTGTGTGTACTGCACCAGACTTGTGACGGGAATCACCTGCGCTCCTTCGGTGACGGAGGTTCCCAGGGATTTGGCAACCACACAATCAATCGCACCGGTTGAAACCGGAACGGTAACCGTTCGGCTGAGGTCGGTTCCTTCTCTGGCACCTTCGAGATAGGTGGATGCCGGCGGCAGTTCGTCCGAGGTTGTGTCACGCGGGGTAGCCGTCAGCCGTACCAGCACCGGGTCACCGGTTTTTTTCGTCAGAATCATGGCTTTGCCTTCCTGGTAGCCCAACCAGAGTGTTTTATCCACCCCGGTCACGACCAGATTCAGGGCGCTGCCTGTGCCGCTGATTGCCAAAACCTGCCCTGATGAATCCTTGGCCGTTTTGAGCAGATTCAAAACCTTTCCATTGCCGCTAATAAAAGCAGCGGGCTGGGGGTTGCCGTCCTCCAGGCTTTTGACCAGCGCCCGTCCGCCCGGTCCTGTGCTGGCTCCGGCGGCGGCAATGTCCTCCTGAATTTGAATCGCCAGTGAATGAGCCTGCTCTTGAAGCTGGGCGTGGGCGGCAGCCTGTTTCCGGTATTTCAAAATCGAAACCACCAACGACAGCGCTGCTGCCAGGACAATCAGTCCCAATGCCCCGACCACCAGCATTTCAAGAAAAGTAAAGCCTTTTTGCCTTCGGGTTAGGTGCCGCATGGCGTGTTGCTCCTTGCGAAATGAATTTGCCCTGACTTTCTGCGCATCGCAGGCCAAAGGGCACGGGGTTACTTCAATGCCAGCTTTCCAATCAGTTCAAACAGCGGCAGATACATTGACATCACCAAAAATCCGACCAAACCGCCCAAAATCACAATCGTGAATATCGGCATAATGGCCAGCAGCCGTAGTCGGGTTTGATTGGCGTTGTGTTTGAGCAGGGAGGCATAGTTTTCCAACGCTTCAATGGTCCCGGTGCGTTCGTAACTGAGCATTTCGTTGTAAAAACTGGACGCCACGCTAAAGACCGGATGCTCCACGGCCAAAGCCTGAGCCAGCGTTGATACTTTTCCGGCAGTGAAGGTATCCACGGCCCGCCGGGCGGCGTCCCGCAGTTCCAGGTTCATCAGACTGTCGGCGGCCAGTTCGGCGCTTTCGGTCATGAGTGCGCCGGAATGCCGCAGCATAGTGAAGGTGGAAAGGTAGTTGACCGCATCCAGTTGGGCAAAATAGGCCCCCAGAACCGGCGTGCGGAGCAGAAACTCATGTTCTTTCAGCTTGACTTCCGACCCCTTGCTGCGCAGCCAGACATAGCCCGCCACTGAGCCAGCCAGCCCCAAGCCCAAGGCATACCAGTATTTGGCGACCAGTTGTGAAACGTCAAAAACCAGGACCGTCATCCATGGAAGCGACTCGCCCGGCCCTAAAAGCCCTTCGTAAATGCTGGAAAAGGCCGGTATCACCCAGATTAGAAAAATGGCAACCACCAAAATTCCCACCACAATGACCATGGCCGGGTAAATCATGGCTCCAATCACTGCGTCGCGGGTTTCCTTTTGCTGTTGCAGGTTGGCCACATACCGGCGCAGCACAGGCGCATATTCGCCGGATTTTTCAGCCGCATGGAGCAGCGCCAGCAAATGCTGATCAAAGATACCAGGAAATTGCAACGCCGCTTTACTGAAGTCAAAACCCAGGTCACACACCATGTGGGTCAGTTCAGTAATAAAAGCCCCGGTTGAAGGACTGGGCTTGCCCGAAAGCAGAAAGGCCAGCGCACTGGCATTGGTTTCCTTAATCATCCGCAAGAGCTTTTCCTCGCCGCGCAGAAAATCGGGAATGCTGGTTCCGGCTTCGACACTGGTTGACGCCCGATTAAAAAAGGTGATTTTCTGGTCGGAGGGAAGGTACATTTCCCGTCGTTTCTGGGCTGCATCAAGGTCCGCCTGCGAAGGTCCACCGGCTGGGGCAGTTCGGGTGCGTGACATAAGCGAAAAATTCCTTTAAGAAAAAGTACCGTTAAACAATCTATAAATGTTAATTGGCAAGTGTTATGCCAGAAATATTCAGGCGAATTTGAGTGGTTGGCCTGGTATTGCTCGGGTTCAGAAAGCTGTTTTGCTGACTTGCTTTTTATTTTAATTAAATTCGAATTGAGAATTCATTTTGACTGATTTGCCTGACCGCTTTGTCAATGGCATGTATCGGGTGCGGTTCTTTGTGTGCTTGAGTCAACCACCGGAAAAAGCCGGGTCCCAAAACGGATGTTGGGAAACCCTGGTACCGGAAAAAGCAAAGGGCGACGCTGAAACGTCGCCCCGAAGTGAAGTTAAAATGACGATGCTTCGTCCACCAGTTCGGCATCAATCGCGTCAATGTAGGCTTCCGCCCCTGGTGGCACAATGATGGGCTTGGTCGGAACGCTCTGGGCACGGGCCCGGTCTTCAACTGCCTGGCTCTCCATGTTGGGAGTCCCTCCCAGGTCGTTGTAGCGGTATCCTTGCAGCCCCTCGTAGCTTGGGTCAATGTTGTTGGTAATGCTCATCACCGAGTCGAAATCCACCAGTCCGGCCAGGGCATGACAGGTGGCAGCCCGGAGCATGGTCCAGTGGCCGAGTTCCAACAGGGCGGTTTCCCGAATCAGGTTCATATCGGTGCCGTTGGCAAGCTGCTGTTTTTGCAGGCCCGGTTGCCAGATTTCAAAAGCGGCAATCCGACCCGCATAGCCGCGATTGCATTTCGGGCAACCGGAACTGTTGGCCCGCCGGGGAATAAAATGGGTCGGGTCAATTTTCCAGTAATCGAGCACGGTTTGCAGTTGCGGATAAGCGGCAAACACCGATTCCCAGTCGTTTTCGAGGGCGCAGTGCTGGCACAGCCGGGGCATCAGCCGCTGGCAAATCACCGCAATGAGCGATTCACCGATTTCATGGGGCCGGATGCCGTATTTCGAAAGCCGCGAAATGACCTGGAACGGATTGCGGATATGGACCGTGGCCTGGGTGTAAATGCCGGTGTCCGCAGCCAGAAAGGCAAACTCAGCCGAAGCCTTGTCGCGGATTTCGGTCATTTGAATACCCTGGTAGTTGCTCCGCAAAATGGCCGGCATAAACGAGGTGGGGTCAAACACCGGATTGCCGTCCTTATCTTTGCGGCGTGGCACCTCGACCTGAAACATAAACGGCACATATTGCTCAACCGGGTCTTCGATGCTGACGAAATCCTTCCAGGGATGCAGGTCCGTGATGCGTTTGGTGATGGCTTTGAGGGTTCCGTTTTTGCCGGAGCCGGTCGGTCCGCCCACAAGCAGCAACCCATCCGTGGCGCGGGCAATCCGTTCGATAATCTCCATCTGAAACGGGAGCAACCCCAATTGCTCCATCGGGCGGATTTCTTCGCTGCCGCGAAAGAGCCGGATGGTGACAATAAAAATATCAAGTCCTTTGTAGCGCGGGTCGGTCTGGGCTTTGAGGTTGACGCGGCCGGTGAAATCAATTTTCACGCCCTTGTAGAGGAATTTGAAATAAAGGTCGCCGTCCTGGGGCACATCCTTTTCGATACCGGCAATTTTGGCTTCCTGCTTAATCAGATTGATAATGGAATGAAAGGTGTCGAGTTCAATCGGAAATGAAGGCTGTTCGTGCCAGCGTCCGTCAATATGCAGGCGGTAATGCAGCCGCCGGGTGGCCAAATCATAGAAAATCCGCAAGTCCGAGGCTTCTTTGACAAATGCTTCGGCGGCAATGGTGTTGAGCAGGTTTTTGGTTTCCGAAACCGAGTCCAGCCGGGGCCGGGCGGCCTGTTCTTCACCCACCGAGTAGGTGGTTCGTTCGGCCCGAACGCGTTGCACCTGGGCCCGGATTTCCCGCTGCGAAAGGTCTTCGACCCGGCGTTCGGGGTACACCTTTTTAATTTCGTTTTCCAACACCTGGGCCGACACCCGGCGTGGTTTGTCGAGGGTCAGTCCGGCGGCGGATTCACGGGGCAGGCCGGCGGTGGTGGCGATTGTTTCCCGGAAGAGTTTCTGTTGAAATCGTTCCCGCAGGAACTTTTCGCCGTTTCCGTCACGGCAGATGGCGGTGACCAGGGTTCCCTGAACCCGTTCGAGAAGGACGCCGAATTTTTCCGCCTCGTCCCGCCGAATCACTCCGGCAATTTCGGTTGAAACCCGGATTTCGACTTCCTGCGGGTAACTGCGTTCAATGCCGCGCAGGATGACATCCGCCGGATGGAGTTTGGGCTTGATGCGAACCCGGCCCACTTCAACAAAGGTGAGTCGGGCTGCCCGGCACAAATCACGTTGAAAAAGCTTGTCGGTCAGGCAGCCTTGCAGGTATTTGAGGCCGGCGTCGTCGGCCACGGCTGCTTCCAGTTCGTTTTGCGCCATTCCCAGCAATAAAACCTTGTGTTCCAAAGCTTTGGCTCGTGGAACCACAGCCGCCAGTTGCGGATTTCCGCGCAAAGTGGGACGAACCAGTGCCAGTGCCCGTGAGGTAAGTGATTGCATGATTGGTTTCCTCGGTTTCCTTGGTGTATCGTTTTTCACTGCCCGGACAAACCTCGACCGGCAAACAACAGTTTGGTTTGTATCCCGGAACGTTTTCTTTCTGATGGGGTGGGAAAACAAGTCCCGTGCCAGATTTGAATTTAATTATAATTTACTTTGGGGCCAGAGCATTGGCCGCAGCAGCGGCTTCCGGAGTTGGAAAATCCAGTGGAACAAAACCGCTCAACCTCATCGCGGTAATTCCGGTCGGATCGGTTGAGCTGATCTCCATTTCCCGAAAAACAATCACCTGAGGATAGCCGGCCAGCCGAAACAAAAAGGCACGCTGGTCGGAAAACTTGCCCTGGAGCGCGACTTTCAAGGGGGCTTCGTTGAGCCCGGCTTTATACGGAGGATGAAAATTGTCAAAGTTGGTGATGGTTAACCCGGCCAGCCGGGCTTCATTTTTGAAATCCTCAAAAATCTGGCTCCAGTTTTCGGAACCGGGCAGGAGCGTTTCAATTGCCTTGTAACGGGTGCGGGCATCGGCCAGTTCTTTTTCAAGTTGGGGACGTTCTGCCCGAAACCGGTCGGTGGCATCATTTTTTTGCTTGAGCGTGGAAATTTGGGTTTGTTGTTTGGCGAGGTTGTCTTTCCACTCGCCAAACAGAAACTGCTCGGCCAGTCCATACACAATCAGGCAGAGGACCAACGCCAGTCCAAGTTGCGGCAAAAGCTGTTTGAGGTTCATTTGGCGGTTCCTCCGGCTTGGTTGATAATGGTTGGAATTGGCTGGGTTTCGATGGATTCCGTGACAATCGAACCGGTATAACTACATGTGATGGTAAACGTGCTACTGCCACCCGTCTGGTTATACTTGGACTGGATGTTGTTGTATTTGTTCGATTGTTGCAGGTTCTTAATAAATTCGGTCACCGGGTCGGCCACGTCTATTTTGGGATTGGGTGGCGGCGGCGGCGGCTGACCGGGAGCGGGCGGCGTGGCGGGTTCGGCTGCGGTGGAAACGGTGACATAGCCCTGAATCGTCACATCCCGCCCTTGAATCCGCAACGACGTGAGTTTCAGGGTCTGAGGCGTCTGGATGTAGACATTATTGGTGATTTCGTAATCGCCCCGTTGCGATTCCCGTAACTTGTTGACGAGTTCCACCCGGCGGTTGATGGCGGTGATGACGGCCTTATAATTCTTGGCTTCCTGTTCCAGTACCCGGTTGCCTTCCTCACGTTTTTTCTCCACAGCCAGGTCTGCCGCCAATCGGGCTTCCTGCCGGGTGAGGAAAGCCCACTGGCCGCCCCCAAACAGGATCAGAAAAACGCCGGTGAGGACCAGCCCCAGATTTTTCATGAGCGGGTGGGAGCTGCTTTGCCCGTTGCCGGAAAACAGGCCCCGCAAACGGTTGCCCCACCCAGCAGCCTGTTTTTCAGGCGGCAGGGAGGAAATCTGTTTGCGGAAATCGGCGGCATGTTGATCGGCAAAGGAACGGGCGGCTCCGGCCAGCAAAACCGGAACCGAGGTTTTAAAAAACCGGTGGTCGGGCCGGGCGGCCATTCGTTGGGCATCGGCATCGCGCAACTCGACCGAAAACAGCCGGTCAGCCTCAAAGGTCCAGGCCAGGGCTTCTTTGCGGATGTTCGGGTCCAGCCAGTCAATCTGATTGGCCCGCAACCACTGATTCCCGCCAGAAACGACAATCAGTTCAAGGTAACTGCGCCATTCCATGTTGGGGTCGCTCAACAGGACATTGGCCGTATCCTCAAAACTCAGGCGGTCATTCTCAGGCAGTTCCGTTCCGTGGAAAATAAGCTCTCCCCGGTTATAGACAAACAGGTCAATCTGCCGCTCCGAGAGATGCAGGTGTCCGACTTGGCCATACTGACTGAGTTCGTTGTGATAGGCAGTGGCAAAGGCGGAAACCAGACAAGTCGGCTCGGCCAGCGTGGATTGGCCTACCGTACCAGCCAACGTGGTTGAGGAAATCTTGTTGATGACCAGGGTGTTGCCAAAATAATACTCCGCCACTACATCAGAAAAGTCTTTGGAAGACCGGGAGCTGGCATGAGCGGTTTCCGGGCCGGTGCGAATTTCGGTCACACAGGGGCAAATGCTGATGGTGGCTGTGTCGGCAGTGGTCGGACCCAGTTCCCGCAACGCCGCTTGGGCGTCCTCCCGATGCTCAATATGAACCAGTCGGGGCCAAAGTGAACCGTCGGGGCTGGGAGAAAACTCAAAAATACCAATATCAATGCCAGGAGTGTCATACCCAGAGCGAAAGACTCTTAACATAGGACAACCTCAGAGGTCGGTTTCAAAATGATTTTGATGGTGTCAGACAAAACTGAAAAAAGTAGGTGGAGAGGATGGAAAAACTCTACCGTTACTGGTTGCATGCCGTAAAGACAAAATTTGTAGCTGGATTGTTCCCAAACAAAGCGCATAAGAATCATTTTCCAAACTGGTGGAAATCCTGATTGGCCAAAGTGTTTTTCCAGATGAGAGGTTTTTAAGTTGGTTTACGCGTTGAAGAGAGAATGAATGGTTTGATTCACATCAATTTTTTGGGACGGACATGAGAATTCTTTTTTCTTTTATCAATGGTCGGTTGGGGCAATGGACCGGATTCCTGGTTGGAATCCTCTTGGGAGTCGCCATCACCCATCAGCCCGTTCCGGCCCAAACCGTGACCGGCACCGTGACCGGACAGGTGATTGACCAGGCCCGGAGCCCGTTGGCCGGAGTGCTGGTCCGGGTCACCAATTTGGAAAACGGCTTTGACTATGGGCGCAAGACCGATGGAGCGGGGAATTACCGAATTGAATTTCTACCGGCAGGAACCTACACGATTTCAGCCGAAATGGAGGGGTTCGAGACGGCCCTGTTGCCCGATTTCTTGATTGAGGTCAATCGGTGCAAGGTTATCAAGCCGCCTCCGATTCAGATGCGACCGTTGGCAGTAGCTGGCAATCCGGCGACCAATGTGCAAACCGCCGGGCTGACCCAGGCCAATCTGGCCGATGCCACCCTGCGGGGGAGTTTTACGGCAGCTTTTGTGACCGGGTTGCCGCTGGCCGGAATCCGCAGTTTTGATACGCTGGCCTTGCTGCTTCCCGGTGTGGCTCCGGCTCCGGTCACGGTTGGAGCCAACGGGCCCGGCATTGGTCCCGGAGTTGGGACCGCCGGCCAATATACAGTCAACGGCAGCCGGGCCCGCAGCAACAATTTCACGATTGACGGTTCCGACAACAATGACCAGGAAGTTGGGGTCCGGCGACAGGGTTTTACCTCAGCCATTCCGATTCCGGTGGAAAGCATCGTCGAGTTTCAGGTTTCCACCCTGCTGGCGGATTCGGAAGCCGGTCGCAACAGCGGCGGGCACATCAACGTCGTTTCCCGCAACGGGAGCCGGACCCTGCATGGCGAACTGTATGAATTTCTGATGGATTCCCGGTTGCAGGCACGGGACTTTTTTGACTTGGCTGGGCCGGGCAATCCGAAAAAAAATCCAGCTACCCGCAATCAGGCCGGAGGAGTGGTGAGCGCTCCGCTGCTTCCCGGCAAGGCGGATTTTTTTGCCGGGTTTGAATCCCAAATCCTCAACCGGGTGCAGGAACTGTCCTTTGCGGTTCCCACTGCGGGCGAACGGGGCAATGCCTTGACTGCCGCGCGCAATGCCAGTTTGCTGGGCCGGGATGTATTGTCCACTGGGTTCTATCCTTTGCCCAACAATCCAGGCGGTCCCTATGGAGCCAATACCCACACCCGGTTGTTGCCTGCCGGGGGCCGGGGAACGGTGCTGACCGTCAAGGTGGAAGGGAAGGGGGCATTATGGGGCAAGGCTGCCAACTTCGGGTTTCGTACCGGGCTCACCGATGACCGAACCCGGATTCCGGCAGTGGACCAGGCACTCAACGCCAGTCTGGAGGCGCTGACCCGCACCATCAATCCTGCGCTGGTGTTAAATGTTGACCTGTCGCCCCGTGCAGCCAATCAATTCCGCTTCTCTCTGGGGCGCACAACGTTACGGTTTGCTGAAGTCAGCGAAAATCCCTTCCTGTTTCAATCACCCACAGGCAAAACCGGCCCGGTTGGAAGAGTGATACTCGACCCGTACAGCCGCATTGGGGTGGACCCCGCTACTTTTCCACAACAGCGGGCGACCAATACCTTTCAGCTAGCCGATACCTTTGTGTTGACCAAAGGCCGCAATGCGTTGAAGTTTGGGGCTGATGTGCGTCGCATCCAGAACAATGGCCGGCTGGACCGCAACTATCGGGCTCAGGCCGCGTTTACACCGGGTTTTCTGGTTTCGGCGACGGGGCAAACCGGGTTTGGCTCAGGGGTTGATTTTGCCGCCTGGGGGCTGCCTTCCGACTTTTTCCAGGCTTTGGCGGTCACGCCGGATTCAACGCTGGGTTTGCGTTATTGGGAGGTCAATTTCTTTGTCAACGAACAGCGGCAGGTGTCCGACCGCCTGACAATAACCGCCGGCCTGCGCTACGAACGCAACACCGTGCCAACTGATGTCACTGGTCGGTTGGAACGTTCCTTGACCCTTCAGGATGCGGATTTACCTCCTTTTGAGGCAACGTCTGCTTTTTCCCAAACTTTTTTGAAGGCTCTCAACGCCCAGCGCGGGTTTCTTGCAGGCCGCCGGGCCATCACCGATGGCGATGGCAACAATGTTGCGGTTCGGGTAGGGGCCGCTCTGGACCTCTCCCGCCAGGGAAGGATGTCGCTTCGGGGCGGATTCGGGTTGTTTTACGACCCGATTCTGGGAACCGTCGTCAGCCAGTCACGAAATGCCTTTCCAAATTTTATCCCGGTCAATTTTGGTTCAGCCGTTGTCTTTCCCAATCTGTTAAGTGCCAATCCTGCTTTTATCCGCATTGGTGTCAACCGGGACACCCCACTCATTGTTCCGGGCACCCTGAACACCATCGGGCTGCCTCGTGACAATTTTGTCTCTGGAATCGGCCAACTGCTGACGGTGGGTGGCTTTTTCATCGGTTCGGGCTTTGGGGCGGGCATCACTTTGCCGGAGAAATCATTCCGGACTCCGCTGACCCGGCAATACAGCGTTTCACTGGAAAAGGTCATTGGCCAGGATGTGGTGGCGAGCGTGGCGTATGTGGGAACCCAGGGGCGGAACCTGTTACGGGTGCGGACTCCCAACGGCGGGCAGTTCACACCCCTGGCACTCCGGAAGGTGAGAGGTGCCGCCCCGGTAATTGTGCCCTTGCTTCGGCGACCCAATCGGGATTTGGGGGCGGTGACCGTGTTTGAAGGTTCGGCTGCTTCCAGCTATCACGCCTTGCAGGCATCTCTGGCTCGCCGACTGGCGAAGGGTTGGGGATTTCAGATTTCCTACACATTGGCCCATGCCATTGATGATGTTTCGGATGTCTTTGATACCGCCGGGAGTTCCGCTCTGGCTCAGGATGAACTGGAACGTGCCGAGGGGCTCCGGGCCGAACGGGGAAACGCGGCGTTCGATGTGCGCCACCGCCTGACTGCCGCCTGGAGCTATGAGACGCCGGCCTGGTTTCACTGGTTGAAGGGGTTGCGGTTGGCGGGAATTGTCACCTTGCAAACAGGCCAGCCCTATACCCTCAACACTGCCCTGGATGTCAACCAGGATGGCAATCTCAATGACCGGCTGAACACATTGGGGGGGCTGACCTTTTCAGATAAAGGCCGCACCCGGATTCGGCTGGTGCCGGGAACCAATCCGTTTTCTTTGCTGGCTCCACCTGATTCCGTCCATCCTGTCAATGGAGCGATTGGCCGCAATATGCTTCGGGCTGCCGGGATTGCCTCAGTGGATTTGGCACTGGCCAGGGAATTCAAACTGTTTGAACCGGCAACCCTCGGTTTACGGCTGGAAGCCTTCAACCTGTTCAACCGGACTCATTTCGGAACCCCGGTGCATGTGTTGGAAGCACCGGGTTTTGGCTCTGCGACCAACACAACCCTTCCCGCCCGGACCATTCAGGCAGCAATCAGAATCTCTTTCTAAAACAGCCTTGAGAGTCTTGAGAGTCTTGGGAGTCTTGAGAGTCTTGAGAGTCAAGAATCTATTGTCACCCAGTCACCCAGTCACCCAGTCACCCAGTCAGGCTTTGGACTCCCCAGACTCCCCAGACTCTTCAGACTCCCCAGACTTTTCTGTGGTTGGAATAATCTTTTGCCTTTTGCGGGTTCACCGTTATAATTCGGCAACCTTTTCCGAAGCGTTCAACAAAACCCTGCCTGGATTGTGCGCCTCACGGTGAAGTCGGCCTTATTTTTTTGCCAATGAGAGTTTCCCATGTTTGAAAGATACACAGAAAAAGCCCGTCGCGTGATTTTTTTCGCCCGGTATGAGGCCAGCCAATTTGGTTCGCCCGCAATTGATGCCGAGCATATTTTACTTGGGTTGATGCGTGAGGATAAAAGCCTCACGAACCGCTTTTTTTTACGCGCCCAGATTTCCATTGAAGCCGTTCGCCGTGATATCGAAACCCGCACGATTCCCCGCGAAAAAAACAATTCCACCGTTGATTTGCCTCTCTCGCCCGAAGCCAAACGCATTTTGACCCACGCCGCCGAAGAGTCCGAACGCCTCATGCACCGTCACATCGGAACCGAGCATTTGTTGCTGGGGCTGCTCCGGGAAGAAAACAGCGTGGCGGCCAAAATTCTCTACGACCGGGGATTGCGGTTGCAGGCCATCCGCGATGAACTGGCGCGCCTTTCCGGAGGTGACCGGCATAACACTCAAAAGAAGGAAACCCCTCATTTGATGGAGTTCAGCCGGAATTTGACCGATGCCGCCCGCGACGGTTCGCTGGACCCGCTGATTGGCCGGACCAACGAGCTGGAGCGAGTGGTGCAGATTCTTTGTCGCCGGACCAAAAACAACCCGGTTCTGATTGGCGAGCCGGGGGTGGGAAAAACCGCCATAGTCGAAGGACTGGCCCAGCGCATCGTCAACGGGGAGGTTCCTCATTTTCTGGCGGATAAACAGATTTTGGCGTTGGATTTGAGTCTGGTCGTGGCGGGAACCAAATATCGGGGACAGTTTGAAGAACGTCTCAAAACCATCATGCGCGAACTGGTCGAAAATCCGCAGTACATTATTTTTATTGATGAACTGCACACGCTGGTTGGGGCCGGTTCGGCGGAAGGCTCGTTGGATGCCGCCAATATTTTGAAACCGGCATTGTCACGGGGGGAAATCCAGTGTATTGGCGCAACCACGCCCGCCGAATTTCGCAAGTCAATTGAAAAAGACCGTTCACTGGAACGCCGGTTCCAGGCTGTTAAAGTTCCGGCTCCGAACGAAGAGGAAGCCATCCGGATTCTGGAAGGCATCAAGGAAAAATACGAAGAGTTTCATCAGGTCAGCTACACCCAGGAAGCGCTGGAAATTTCGGTCCTTCAATCGAACCGTTACATTTCCGACCGGTTTCTGCCGGATAAGGCGATTGACATCATTGATGAGGCCGGGGCCAGAGTCAAATTGCGCATTGCCCAGATGACGCCTCGCCCGGCAACGACCCCGCGCGGGTACGATGCCCGCCGGACCACCATTCCAGCGGGAAGTTTTGAGCTGGACCGCCGGTTTCCGGCCCTGCCGATTCCGCAGAATACTTCGGCAGCCAGCCTGGATGCAGAATTGAAATACCTTGAATCAGCCGTGGCCGTGGTCGGCAAGGAAGACATTGAAGAAGTCATTTCCCGCTGGACCGGCATTCCAATTGCTTCTTTGAAAGAAGAGGAAATGCAAAAGCTGCTCCGGCTGGAGGAGGAACTGCACAAGCGCATCATCAGCCAGGACCAGGCGATTTCCGCCCTTTCACGGGCCATCCGCCGGTCTCGCGCCGGGCTTAAAAACCCAAATCGTCCGGTTGGCAGCTTTCTCTTTTTGGGACCCACCGGGGTTGGAAAGACTGAGGTCGCCCGCTCACTGGCGGAATTTCTGTTCGGCAGCGAACGGTCCATGATTCGGTTTGACATGTCCGAGTTTATGGAAAAACACTCGGTTTCAAAGCTGATTGGCTCGCCGCCCGGTTACGTCGGCCATGAAGAAGGCGGGCAATTGACCGAACGCATCAAGCGCAATCCGTATTCGGTGCTGCTCTTTGACGAAATCGAAAAGGCGCATCCGGACATCTTCAATATTCTGTTGCAGGTTTTTGAGGACGGCCAGCTTTCCGACAGCCTGGGCAATACCATTGATTTCAAAAACGTCATTATCATTATGACGTCAAATATCGGAGCCCGTTTCATTCAAAAACGGGGCAGCATGGGATTCCAGGCGTCGGCGGTCATGCAGCAGGAAAAAATCGAAGACGCCGTGATGGGGGCCGTGCGGCAGACCTTCAATCCCGAATTCATCAACCGGCTGGATGAAATTATTATTTTCGAGCCCCTTTCCGAGACCGACCTCGAAAAAATTGTCGAGCTTCTTACCGACCAGCTCAACAGAACCATTCTGCACCGCCGCCTGAGCATTTCCCTGGCACCCGAAGTGCCAGCCTGGATTGTCCAGCGCACTGCCACTGACCGGACGTATGGGGCCCGACCCTTACGCCGGGCCATTCAACGGTTTATCGAAGACCCGCTTTCCGAAGCCGTCATCCAAGGCCGTTTTGAAGAAGGAACTTTGATTGAGGTCTATCTGGAGGCTGGCAGTATGCAGTTCCGCGCCATCCACATCGAGGAACCTGGCGGTGCGTTGGTGACTCAGTAACAGGGTTCAGGGTTCAGGGTTCAGGGTATTTTATAAGCGAGAAACTGGAAGTCAGATGGAAATACACCTTTTTCCAATAGTGAGAATTCCACCTTCCAGCTTCTGCCTTCGGCTTTTTTGAGACCCTGAACCCTGAACCCTGAACCCTGAACCCTGAATTGCTCTTGATTGTCTCCGCCTTTTGGATAAACTCTGCGGTTTTGACGGCGGGCAACGTATCCGCCTCCCTCGGTTTCGAAACAATCGTCACACAACAGACTGAGCTGGTGTTCACCTTGCTCATCACTTTTGAAACCGTCAAACCTTGAATTTTGCAGCGTAACTCGAAACTCGCTTGTGGCTGGCGCATTCGACGGTTTCGCATCATTTTGAGAAGAAATCCAAAAAATCCCGTTCGGGATTGTCTTAATTATGAACACAAGGTGGCTTTTCTTTGCTGTTTTCGCGTGGTTGACCGTAACCGGACCAACTGTTCAGGCCGCACCTCTGGCCGGACAAAACGGAGCAGGGGCAACCGGGCAAAATGGCCCTGCTGTCGCACAACAGGAAGACCCCGCGCAACAGCGGATTGTTGAAGAGGTTGAATTTCGCGGGAACCGCCGGATTCCAACCGATACCATTCGGCTCCGGGTCAATACCAAACAGGGCGATATTTTTTCCCGCGAACAGGTTCAGCGCGATTACCTGGCCATTTTGGCCGAAGGCTTTTTCGACGAGTTTGAAAGCCGGGTCACGGTGGAAGAAGGAACCAGAGGCGGCGTGATTGTGGTCTTTTTCCTGCGCGAGCGGCCCATCATCCGGGATATTCAATACGAAGGATTAAGCTCGGTCCAGGTGAGCGATGTGATTACGCGTTACCGCGAAAAACGCATCTCGTTGACCAAGGACTCACAACTTGACCCGGTTCAGGTCAAACGGGCAGCCGACGAACTGACCAAGATGCTCAGTGAACATGGACACCCGGAAGCAGCGGTGACCCCTGACACGGAAAGCATTTCGGCCACCACTGTGGTGATTATTTTCAATGTGGACGAAGGACCCAGGGTCCGGGTCGGAAAAATCGAAATCGAGGGCAATTCTGTTTTTTCCGACCGTCAGCTTAAAAAAGCCATGAAACTGACCAAGGAATCGAGCCTGTTCTCGCGGTTCGGTTCCAAAGACATTTATGACCCCGGCAAATTTGGGGATGACATGATTCGGGTGCGGCAGTTTCTGGTGGAAAAAGGCTATTTGCGGCCTGTGATTGGCGAACCGAAAGTGGAGGAAATTGGCACGCAGGGCCTGGGGATTCCCTTGCTGTTTCCCAAGTACCGCGCCCAGAAAGTCACCCTCCCGGTTGAAGAGGGGATTCTCTACAAATTCGGAGAAATCAAGGCCGAAGGTTCAACCATCTTTACCCCGGAACAGGTGGTTCTCATTACAGGGATGAAAGCCGGCGAGGTGGCAAGCGGAAAAATCATCCGCGAAGGTGTTTACGAACGCTTGAAAAAAGCTTACGGCAGCCGAGGGTATATCCAAATGGAACCGACGCTCAACCAGGATTTCAAGCCACTCAAACCCGGTGAAAAGGAAGGGGTGGTTGATTTTACCATCAATGTTGAGGAAGGTTCGGTTTTCCGCATTCGGCAGATTGAGTTTTTGGGAAACACGGTCACACGCGATCAGGTGCTGCGGCGCGAATTGCTGGTCAACGAAGGCGAAGATTACAACCAGGAACTGTTTGAATACAGTTTGCTGAAACTGAACCAGCTTGGTTTCTTTGAAGAAATCAAAAAAGACACGGACGTGCAGACCCAGACCGACGAACGCAACAAGGAAGTGGACATCACCCTCCGCGTCAAAGAGAAAGGACGTCAGCAGATTCAGTTTACCGGCGGCGTGTCGGGGATTGGCGGTTCGTTCATTGGGTTGACCTATTCCACCAACAACCTGTTTGGTTATGGACAATCAGTCACCATTGACCTGTTGGCCGGGAACCGGCAGCGCAATATCACCCTTTCGTATGTCGAACCCTACCTGTTTGGGAAGCCAATCAGCCTGGGGCTTTCGTTCTTTAGCAGTCGTTTGAATTTCGTCAACGGGATTGCTGCTTCCGGTCAACTCTTCAACAACAACAACAACAACTTTTTCGGTCTGAACGGGGAAACCCTCTTCACCCAGTCTACGAATGGTGCCTCCATCTCCATCAGCGGACCGATGGCTTCCATCACGAAATTATTTCCTAAAGTTGCCCGGTTCTCCCGGTTGGGACTGTCGTATTCCTACAGCTCAACCAAAGTGATTGACCCGGCGGTCAACCGGGATGATGACGCAACCAACGACTTGCTGGTCACGTTTGCGCAGCCGGGAATCACCACCAGCACGATTACCCCAACATTTGTTTATAACTCACTGAACGGTTATTTGGACCCAACCAGGGGGCGGAGCGTCACCCTTTCGCTTGGGTTCAGCGGACTGGGCGGCAAAGTCAAAACGATTGCCCCAACGGTGGAATTAAAGGAATTCCGGGAAATGCGCTTCCTGTCTCAACGGGATAAGCCGGCGGTGTTGGGGATGCGCCTTTTGGCTCAACATGTGAGCAGTTATGGAGACCCGTTTGACAGCAACTCGTTGTCATTTGTAGGAGGTGTGCCAATTTTCAGCCGGTTCTTTATCGGTGGTGAAAATACCATTCGGGGGTACAACATCCGGTCAATTTCACCTGTCGCCCAAGTGCTGGAATTCCAAACCACCTCCAATGTCAAGGCGGTGGATGTCTTGACGGGGCGGACGCTGCCGATTCTCAAACCAGGGCGAACCCTGCGCGGAGTCGCTCAATCAGTCATTGATGATTTTACCTTCAATAATAAGAAGTTGGAGGATCCGGGCGGAATCCCCCGTTTTACCCAAATCGGCGGTGACACTCAATTGCTGTTAAACCTGGAATATCGGGTGCCGATTGCAGGGCCGCTCCAGGTCGCGCTCTTTGCCGACGGAGGAACGGTGTTTAATCTGCGTTCGCTGAAAAGTCAGGACATTGTTTCCAATCCGCTCCCGACCACGTTGACCCCCTTTGGCCTTGTGTTGAACCCGCGCGGTTTAGTTGCCACCCAAAAGGAAATTGATGATTCCCGCACACCGGAAACGCCATCAGGTGCTTTGCCGCCGGGCTTTCGCTCTGTGTTGATTACCGGTAATCAAGTCACTCGCAACTCAATTTTGTTGCAGGATGATTTGGGTGGAATCCGGCGTAACTTCCGCGCCTCAATCGGAACCGAGTTCAGGATCCAGGTTCCGGTTCTACAGGTGCCGTTCCGGTTGATTTTTGCCTACAATCCAAACGCCCGGACAAATCTTTCCGATCCGCGCCAACTGGCCATTGAGCAAAAATTTACCGTTCGTTTCACAGTGGGACGAACCTTCTAAAAAGGGTTGAGGGTTGAGGGGGCAGGGGCTTTTGAATGGACAATGGATAATTCAAGCCAGTTCAAAAGCGATATTTTTCTTGTATTCGAAAACCCTAGACCCTAGACCCTAGACCCTAGACCCTAGACCCTAGACCTTAAAGAAGTGAGCATGTTGTTTTGTATGCGTAAAAACCACGTTTTTTTCACCCTCTGTTTTGCGATTCTCGGTTTCTTCCTGGGCAGTGATTATGCGCTGGCTCAATCGGAACCCAAAATTGCGTTTGTTGATTCTCGTGCTTTCGTAAGCGGCATCAATGAATTCCGCCAGCAGGCGGAGACCCTGGACCGTGAATTCAAACCCCAGACGGATAAAATCCAGCAACTTGTCGAGCAGATCCAAATCAACGAGGAAGTACTCAAGCGAACCGCTGCCGAACTGTTGCCAGATGCCCGCCAGCGCAAGATTGACGAACTGGAAAAGCAGAAACTGACCTATAACCGGAGTCTGGAGGATACCAAGGAAGCTTATGCCAAGCGACAGGAAGTCATTCTGGATCCAATCCGGGACAAGGTCATCAAGGCTTTGACGGCCTATGCCAAGGACCATGGAGCAGATGTCGTGTTGGACCTGGCTCCGTCAGTGCAGTCAGGTTCCCTGGCTTATATGGCACCAGGGGTGGATATTACTGACGAATTCATCAAATTCTACAATCAGACCAACCCGGTGGCGGCAACCGGAGCCGGAGCCTCCCCGGCGAAGAAGTAACCATGTGCGATTTGCGATTTGCCCTTGGTTGAAACACTGTCAATCATTTTCACCTGCAACCACAAACAAATTTGCCAAAGGGCAAATCGCAAATGAAACAATTGCAACTGGACAACCGCCGATGAATATGGACGATACCCCTCAAGTCACAACAGAGGATGGGGTTCTGGTCAGTCCTGATACCAAACGGACCAACCGGATTCCGCCCGGACAAGTGCAAACCCGCCGCTGGCCGGTGCTGCATGCCGGTTCTGTTCCTTCATTCAATCCGGCAACCTGGGACTTCCGGCTTTTTGGTCTGGTGGAACAGGAATGGCGATGCACCTATAACGAATTGCTGGCGCTGCCACAGGTAAAAGTGAAAAGTGATTTTCATTGTGTGACCACGTGGTCATTGCTCGACTGTTTGTGGGAAGGGGTGAGTGTGCGGGAAATAGTCTCGCACGTAACCATTCGACCCGAAGTCAGGTTTGTCTTGGTTCATTCCGAAGAGGGCTGGACGACCAATATGCCGCTGGCTGATTTCCTGGAAGCCGACTGCCTCTTTGCCTGGAAACACAATGGCAAGGCTTTAACCCCTGACCATGGGTATCCTTTACGGCTGGTAGTTCCCCGTCTCTATGCCTGGAAAAGTGCAAAATGGGTGCGGGGAGTTGAATTCCTGGAAAAAGACGAGCCCGGATTTTGGGAAAGCGGCGGGTATCACATGCGGGGCGACCCTTGGACCGAAGAGCGTTACGGGTGGTCCGGCCCGGCGGAATGAAAGGGAAAAAACCGCAGTCGAAATTTTTTGCGACATACATTTCAGATTCGGCCATTTGAGAACAATGAGTGAAGGACACGTGGTGACAATTGAGGACAAAGCAGACCATGCTTTGGACTGACAGTGAGTTAAACAGGGGGTTGTCACGGTTTGCCCTTCACTCCTTTGTTTTTCTGGAAACCCTGCCTCGCATTTTCAAACAACTCCAAGGAGAACCTCGCTTATGGGAAACACCCGACGCACGCTTGCAAACCTGCTGTCACTCGTTTTGTTCTGTGCCATTCTAAACATTGCCGCGCTGGGCCAAGATGCCACTGCTTCTCTCAAAACCATTTATGGAAAAATAGACCAAAGCATTGTGGCCAAAGATGCGTCCGTCATGGCTGCCATGCTGACCAAGGATTTTGTCGGGAAAGAAAAAAGCGGCGAAGTTTCCGCCAAAGAATCCATTGAACGCTTGAAACAGGCGTTTGCTGCGATAGATAAATTCAGTTCCTCCACTTCGAAAATAGAAAAAGTGGAGGAAGCCGACAATGAAGTAACGGTTTTGGTTACCCAAACTGTAAACGCCACACTCAAGGGGCCGGACGGCGCTCCCCACGAAATGGTGATTGTGGCAAAAAGCCGCGACAAATGGGTGCATGAAGGGGATGACTTCAAGTTGAAGTTCAGTGAAACAATGGAACAATCCACCACGATTGATGGAAAAAAAGTGGACGAATAAACCCGGTTTCCATTGAGTTTGAAGAGTTTATGACAGGCGGTCAGTTGTACAAACTGACCGCCTGTTTTTTTGACTGGGACAAAACCAGAGATTAGACCCGCTGTGCTCATTGAATGGGCACTTGCTTCCAAAAGGGAAATGAATGGTTGTTCAGTAACTGTGCAGAAGAAGATGAGCTGAAGGCCGAAGCTGTAAAAGTGATGCTCAGTAAATTGGCAGTGCGCAATTGGTGAGCATTTAAGGGTGGGTTGTTACGAAATTCTGACAGCGAACGATCATTTGGCCTAACATATTGATTTTGAACAGAATATTTAAGAAATTACTTTTGCGGAACCCTCCGCATCCAGGATTTTTCCCCTGTGATTTTCTAAGGAACGAGAATTGCATTCAGTGAATAGTGTCAAGTTTCTGATCACTTCATTGCAATTATCCAAACATTCACAGTTTCCAGAAATAACTGCCCAAAGGTTCCTAAGAGAGGGGAATATGAAACAGTTCCGTGGCCGAATCCTCAGTGCTTTTTTGATGGTTGTCTTGTTTGCAACCTTCACTGCTTACAAGTCAAGCGCACATATTGAAACCCAAAAACCGCTGAAAGCGGGAGCCGAACACCAGCTTTTGCAGGTTGAAGCTGAACCCGTTCCAGTGGAAGGCAATACCCACCAGTATGTTGACTTGAGCAGCGACCCATCCATCGGGGTCGCCACTGGGTTTGAAGACAATCAAACAACCAGCACGGTGGAAGGGTTTGAATCCGGCACCAAAGGCAGCTATGCCACGGGCACGGTGACCTTGGGAACCGGTTCCTGGACGATGACAGACGCTTTGATTGGCAATCTGGCCAATGACCGCAAGACCGGAGCCCAGAGCGCCCGGATCCAGAACACCGGAAAACTCACGATGAACTTCAACGTGGCCAGCGCTGGAACGGTGACGATTCAGCATGCCGTCTATGGGGCGGATGCCGGCAGCACCTGGGACCTGTATTATTCAACGACGAACGGAACCAGTTGGTCCAAAATCGGTTCCACGGTTTCCACCTCCAGCACGAGCCTTCAGACGGCTTCCTTCACCGTCAATGTGAGCAGCTCGGTTCGGTTTGAAGTTCGCAAAACAGGCGGTGGCACCAATCGGCTCAATATTGACAACATCACGATCAGCGGAGCCACCGCCCCGCCTCCGCCGACCTGCACGGCAACAGCGATTACGTTGCCGGCGACGGTGAACGGCAGCCTTGCCAATACGGATTGCAGTGTGTCGGGTACCGGAAAATTTGCCGATAAATATTCCTTTACCGGAGCCTCCGGTCAACAAGTGACGATCACGCTCAATTCAACCGCTTTCGACTGTTTCCTGTATCTGGATGGCCCTTCCGGTTTCACGCAATTGACGGATGACGACAGCAATGGCGGGACCAATTCCAAGCTGGTTGTGAATTTGACCTTGGCCGGAACCTATACGGTTTCAGCCAGCTCCTATGGTAACGGGGAAGTCGGCAGCTACACCCTGTCTGTGACGGCAAACACGACGACCCCGCCCCCAACGTCAAGCAGCGTTCATATGGCAATGGGCAATCCTTCTGCTGCCACCACGGATGTCAGCGTGATGACCAATTACCTGATGGAAAAACCCCAGTATGCCTTGAGCTACAACAACACCCGTCGTTGTGCCAACTGGGTGAGCTGGCACCTTGACTCAACCGATATTGGCAGCACTCCGCGCCAGGATGATTTCCGTCCCGACTCAACGCTTCCGGCAGGGTACTATCAAGTGCCGGGAACGGCATTTGGAACCGGGTACGACCGGGGTCATATGTGTCCTTCGGCTGACCGGACCAGCTCGGTGGCCAATAACAGCGCCACCTTCCTGATGACGAACATGATTGCCCAGGCTTCCGACAACAACCAGGGTCCTTGGGCGGCAATGGAAAACGACATCCGCGCATTGCTCAACGGCAGTGCCAATGAAGCCTACATCATCAGCGGCGGTTCCGGCTCAAAAGGAACGATTTCCGTGAATGGAATGACGATTCCGACCCGGACCTGGAAAATTGTGGTGATTCTGCCTGCTGGTACCAACGACGTGTCACGGATCACAACTGCCACTCGCGTGATTGCGGTCAATATGCCAAATGATGCAGGCATCCGCAGCGTGAGCTGGAAAACTTACCGCGTCAGCGTGGACAGCATCGAAACCCTGACCGGTTATGATTTTCTGTCAAACGTTCCGGCTTCGGTTCAAAGCGTCATCGAAGCACGGGTGGATAACCTGTAATCCAACACCATTGGTTGTCATTAAAACGGCCTGCCTGAGTAAATTTCAGGCAGGCCGTTTTGTTGTGAGTCGAGAGGTTTGAGCAGAACCCGACAGGCTTCTCTTCCAGCCAGGATGCCGATTGGCGGCACCACAAAAGCCGCTGTGGCAATGTGAAAAGCCCAATCAAGGTTTTCTGGTCCGGCGGATGACAGGGACAATCGGAACGGGCGGCTTTCAATCTGCCTGTTCACACATGGTGCTTGAGATGAAAGGAAATCCCCGGAGTACCGGTTTTTACCCTTCACCCAGCCTGAGCAGGCTGGTTTGTTCGCGCTGGAAGGCGGTTGCCTGGAGGTCCGGCGGGAGGTCTTCGGACATTTGGGCCAGGATTTCATATCCACGGGTCAGATATTGGTTGAGTTTTTCCGGTTCTCCCTGGTTTTTTGCAATCACCGCCAGCCCAAAGAGCGCCTGCCAGATGGTCAGCCGGTGACCAATGGTTTCGGCAATGGCCAGCGCCCGGTCGTACATCCCAACAGCAAACTGTCCCAGTTGGTACCGGATGTCCCCAATTGCAACATAGGCCTGGGCTTCAAGTACGGGACGCTGCATGTCGCGCACCAGTGGCAGGGTTTGTTGGAGGGTTTCCAGCGCCAGAGGCAGTTTTCCCTGCCGAGCCGAAAAATAGCCACTGGTAATCAGGGCCCGTGCCTGGGTTTCGGCATCACCCAGATGAATGGCCAAGCGTTGCGCCTGTTTGATGTATTCACCTGCCAGGGTCACATCGTTAACCAACGTTTGGCTGGAGGCTGTAAAGCTGCCGGTGGGGAACCGCCCTTTGAACATTTGCACCGCATTTTCCAGGTGCAGCCGCCCCAGGGATGCCAGCAGGGTTGCTTCACTAAAACGGTAGCCACCGGCCTGACTGCTGTGCAGCGCCGCCCGGAAGAAATCACCGGCATGGCCGTACAATCCCATGTCGAGATACACCAGCCCCAGGACGTTTTTGGCCTGTTGCAGACTGAAAATTTCCCGTTGGCCGCGTTCGCGCTGGCTGAGACTGATGGATTGTTTGGCAGTGTGCAGAGCCTGGGCAAACTTTCCCTGGGCGTGATAGGTCGCTGCCAGCCCGCACAAAGCCTGGGCTTCGGCATTGGAATTATGTTGTTCGCGGGCTCGTTCCAGGGCCTGGGAAAATTGGTCCACGGCTGTCTGATAACGGCCAATCCGCTGGTTGAGGCTGCCAAGCAGGAGCAAGGCCACAATGATGCCACCGGTATCTTCCACCTGGAGGAGGACTGCGAGCCCCTGATAGCCGGCATTCAGGGCCGAGGTCGTGTCACCCTGGTCTTCGTAGAGTCTCCCCCGTGCCACCGCCGTTTGGGCCAACAGATCGTCGGCTCCAAGTTTTTCCGCCGTATCGTGGGCTTCGGCGACCTGGGTGGCGGCCAAATCCAGCATGCCCAGGGATTCAAACAGCGTGCTGTAATCCAAATGAAACCGGACCTGCTGGCGGGCGTCCTCAACTGACAGGGAAGCAACCCCGCCTTTCCCATTCTCTCCACGCCAATCGGATTGCTCCATTTTTTTGATGGACTGATAGGCAATTTCATACAGCCGTTGGGCGTGCAGCAACGCCAGTGCATTTTTACTTCGCTGCGCGACCCGACCGGCCCGGAGGGCAGTTGCACAGGCCAAGCTCCAGTTTTCTGAGGCAAAAGCATGCCCGGCCAGATGACCCAGCCAAAACTGGCGGTCGGCATATTGGGTGGCAATCGTATCAGTCAGCGTTTTGTGGAGGTGCCGTTTGCGTCGCTGGCTCAGGTTTTCGCTCAAAACCCGGCGCACCATGACCTGCTTGAACCGATAACCGTCCTGAACGGAATCATCCTCACTCAGCAATCCTCGTTCAATGCCAAATTCAAGGATATCCAGCAGCTTCTTTTCAGTCAGCTCGGTTATCCGGGAAAGCAGTTCAAAGGAAAAGACCTCGCCAATCAGTGCAGCCTGCGAATACACCGTAACAGTTTCCGGTTCCATCTGGGACAACAGGTTTTCCACCTGTTCCTGGACCGGCAGGGGCACCGGCAACGGCTCGGTTCCCCCCAGTTGCCAACCGGACCGGTTCCAGCTAATCCGCCCTTCGCCGAGGAGTGCCGCCACCAGTTCGGCACAGTGAAACGCATTGCCACCCGTTTCGGAATACAACCGGTGGACCAGCAGTTCGGCCACTGAAGCTCCATCCAGTTGGGTTTCAATGAAGGTACGGGTTTCCGTCAGGGTAAATGGCGGCAGGGTCAGGGTCTCGCCGGGAAACTGGCGCTGGGTTCGGCGCAGCCAGAGCCGGACGGGATGGTCTGTGATTTCGATGTCAGGTTGGCGAAAGGCACAAAGCACAAAGACCCGTTCCTGCATGGAGCTGCGCAACAGGTAGGAAATGAACTCCAGTGTGACCGGAGAGGCCCATTGCAGGTCATCAAGGCAGAGCATAACCGGTCGGAGCCGCGCCAGCAGGCAATAAATCCGGGTCAGATACTCAAACTGCTCGACTTTTTGGGTTTCGGCAGTACCGGGCCGGAAGCCTGCAGCCCGTGCCAGAATGGTTCCTGAATCCGCATTCGAGCCCAGAAAATCCGAGTGAATCCGGTCACCCAGTGTGCCAAACGTGAGCGGAATGTTTTCCGGATTTTCCTCAGCCAGATTTTTGAGCACGCCGTTGAGATGGTCCACCAACACACGCAACGGCTCCTCACCCCCGATTTCCTGAAAACATCCGGTCAAAAAAAAGACGTCCTTGGCAATGAACTGTTCATGAATGTATTCGAGGAACCGGGTTTTCCCAACACCAGGTTCCCCTAAAATCCAGGCTGGATAGGAAGCCCCATGCACGTTTTTGTAAAATGCGGTCCGGATTTTCTCAAACTCGGTGGTCCGTCCGACAAAGCGGCGCAACTGACTGGTGGTCACGCATTCCTCAACACTGCTCAGGCGTGGGGCCACTTCCTGAGTCATACCGGTTGTGGGGGCAGACAGGTCCGGTGTCTTTTTGGAATCAAGCTGGTCCAGGTCTTCACCGATAATCAACAAATCGCGGTCGTTTTTCCGTGCCCGCAGCAGGCGTTGCAGCGCAATCGGCAACAGACCTTCAGCCACATCACCTGGTCCATAGAGCGCTCCGCCGCCAGTCACAACCAGATGGGCCGACCCGCCTAAAATCGGATGGGCCTGCACAGCTCGATGGAATTCAAGAATTTTTTTGCGGGCGGTGTTTGTCAACCGCAGTTTGGTGCTGCGTGGTTCGCGGCTGGGGCGGGGGGCTGAGTCCTGGGTGGTTAGGGCCACCAGCCACCGTGATTCACTATAGCGGCCCAGCAGGGTTGAAGTTCCGAAAATACGGCGCAGGAGCTGTCCCGTATAGCGCAGCGCATGTTCCACGTCTTCAACTCTGGCTTTCGTGCGCCAGGCTTCCCAGCCCACCAGTTCAAGCATAACCAGGCAGCCTTGGGGCAGGTCAGGGGAAAGGGCAGGCTTGGCAATCATGGCTTCCTGCAACCGGCGGCAAAAAGCGGCCCGGAGGAAGCACCCACTCAGAGTTTCACGTTCGTCCAGTTCCCAGGCATTGGGAATATCAACCAGCGTGGCCACCAGGGTCGGGGCATTACGGGCTGAATAGGCGTGCATTTGTGCTGCCACAGCCGGATTGACTGCCTGGGTCGTTGCCTCGTCAAGCGGTTCCATGAGGGTGGGCTGGGAAAACCGGTCCTGCCGGTCCACGGACCATTTGCGGCAAATGGATTCCAATTCTTCGAGGGCTTCAATCATGCCTGATGGACGGCCATCGGGAATTTTGGACAACAGGCGTAACAGAAACGCTTCAACCGAAGCCGGCAACTCCGGACGCAGGCGGCGCAAATAGGGCGGATGCTCGGAAATCTGTTGGAGCAGAACTCCTGAAACCGTCGGCGCTTCAAAGGGAAGCGTTCCGGTCAATAATTCAAAGAGCACCACTCCAAAACTGTAAACGTCCGTCCGACCATCCGCCTGATGGCCCAGGCATTGCTCCGGAGACATGTATTCCGGCGTTCCCACCACCCAGCCGCCGGAGTTTAACTGGCCTTCAATCGGTTCCACCCGGTCAAGCTTGGCCATTCCAAAATCAACCACTTTCACGATTTCTCCTCCGTCCTGGGGACGATGGAGGAGGATATTCGAGGGCTTCAAATCCCGGTGAATCAGACCCCGTGAATGGGCTGCCGCCAAGGCCAGAGCGACCGGGCGGAGCAGAATCAGGGTTCGTTCCAGGGAAAAAGGTCCATGAGCAGTCAATTCCTGAGCCAGACTGGGACCTTCGAGCAGTTCCATTTCAAGATAGGAAACCCCCTCAGTTGTCATGCCGTGTGAGTGAATGGTGACAATATGGGGATGGGAAACCAGCGCTGCCAGTTGGGCTTCGCGTTGCATGCGCTCGATTTCCGTTTGGGGAGCGTTGCTCTGGTGCCGCACTTTGACTGCCACCAGGGTTGCATCCGCCAGCCGTTTGGCCCGATAGACACTGCCCAGGCTGCCACTGCCCAAGTGTTCCAGCAGTTCGAATTTGTCATCCAGCCGGGTTCCCACCGGGAGCGCTGCCGGAACATGCTCCAGGCGGCGTCCATCAGCAGGGCAGACCGTGACATCAGCAGGATATTCGGTTTGGCAATAAGGGCAGCGCATGGATTTGGGTAAAACCGTCTGCAACTGAAGCAAATTCACTGTCAGCAGGAATTGAGGAGCGTCCCATACTAGCAAAATGTGTGGTGGGAGCAAATTTTTATGTTGACAAATTTTTTTCAGCCGCTATTATGGCCACCTTTCAGTGACGCGGGGTGGAGCAGCCTGGTAGCTCGTTGGGCTCATAACCCAAAGGTCGCGGGTTCAAATCCCGCCCCCGCAACCAATTCTGATAAACACAAAAGCCGCCTGCAAGGGCGGCTTTTGTGTTGTGTCCATTCAGAAAACTGCTTATTTGCGCAGCATTCCCAGGCTTTCCGGGCCACAGTTCAAGAGCAAATCCAGAATACACATAAAGGGCAGGAAATCTCCGCCTTGTTGTTGGTAGGTTGGATGGACATAGTTTTGCCATTCAACCGAAATGCCAACGGCTGCAAAGAGTGATTCATCCAGATAATCCTGGGCTGCGTTACCACTCAGATAGGAGGTTGCTCCCAATTCCCGGCAGATGGCGACCAGTCGGGCCGTGCTTTCTCCAGTGGCAGTCAGCGTTGAGGAAAACACCATTGGAGTGGCGATGCCCAGCCATTCGGCACACCGGCGCGTAATGGAGACATCCAAATCCACCAGGCGAGCGGGCCGGGCTTCAAGCAGGGCTTCGAGTTCTCCGAAATAGGTTTTGAAAAACGGCGCTTTGCCGTAATGGGCTTTGATAGCTCCCAGGTGTTTGCGGACCCAGTTTTGCTCGTAGTCAACTTCGATTTCGTGAATCAGGGAGTGATAGTTTCCCCGGTTTTTGACCGGCACGGAAAGCCATTGCCAGCCTTCGCCAACACCAGGGGTTTTGATACGGTTGCGGCTGCGCCAGTCGCGGCGGGTGAACTGCACATCGTCATACAGGACAAAGGTATCCACCCGGGCCAGTTGGTCGAAAAAACCAAGCCAGGGCAGGTATCCGGGTTGGAGGATGGCGACTTTCATTTGAGGGTTCAGGGTTCAGGGTTCAGGGTTCAGGGTTCAGGGTTGGGAATACCAGAATTTTGGGCTGGGACTTGGGTTTTGATTCAATTTTCAATTTTTAATGTGAAAGACCCTAAACCCTAAACCCTATTTGTAAAGGTACACCGCAAATTCATAGAGCGGGTAATCGTGCCGCAGGGTCACACGGCGGGTCAGATTGTGGCGGCAATGGTCGAAAATCCGGCTGGGATTGGCGTAAAACAGACGGTCGATTTTGAAATCCACCAGGTCGGTCATCATGTTGAACGCCACACCACGTTTGGCCATGCGGAACATGCGTTCAATCAGACTCAGTGCAAATTCTTCCCACACCTCGTCGCTGTTTTCAGCCTTGAGGTGGAAAACCCCACAACAGACCAGATAGTCGTATTGGGGCAAGTCCTCGACGGGGAGTTCCAAAATATCACGGTTGAAAAATTCGGCTTCCGGGTGTCGTTTCCGGGCCTGTTCAATCATTCCAGGCGCAATATCCGAACCGGAATAGATGGCGGAAATTCCTCGTTCCACCAGGAAATCACGAAAATGGCCAAGTCCGCAGCCAACATCGTGGACTGTGGCACCTTGCAGGTCGGCAATTTGCGAAAGCACCTGAAACCGTTGGAATTGTGATTCCGGGCCGTTGTAATCAACACCTTTGGCCGAATCTCCATGTTCGGCCAGACAGCGTTCAAAGTAGGTAATAACGTTTTGTTTGAGTGAAGTCATAAGTTGAATCGAGAATTGAGAATTGAGAATTGAGAATTGAGAATTGAGGAAAAATCCGTTCGAAAGTCAAGGAACGATTTGATTGGCATAACAATCCAAACTCCCTGAAGAAGGTTTCAAATTCTCAATTCTCAATTCTCAATTCTCAATTCTCAGGCTTTATCCGCTTCGGTGGGCGGCAAGGGGCGTTGTTTGGGAGGACGGGGCCGACGACGAAAACGGGTTCGGATGGCTTCGCCGATTTTAGGCAGGGGGGGGCGCTTGCGTTGTTCAATCCGGTCACTGACTGCGCCATAGAAATCCTTGAAATAATTCACCATGGACCAGATGGCGGAAATGACCACCGTCCACATGACAAATCTTCCCAGTCCGTAGCTGATTTGCTGAAGCTGCAACAACGTAAAGCTGCCTTGTGAGAAAAGTGTCTCAAAGGCATTTTGGACGGCAAACAGTGAGGTTTGTTCGGCCAAAGGCGGCGGGCCGCCATGAACACTCCCCAACATAAGCAAAGTAATGGCCACCACTTGGGAAAGCATCTTGAATTTGCCCATTTTGGAGGCACCGATGGTCAGACCTTCCTGAGAAGCAATTGTGCGCAACCCGGTGACGGCAAACTCGCGGCCAATAATAATGACCACCGCCCAACCCGGTGCGAGCCGGTTTTCCACCAGTGCAATCAAAGCCGAGGAAATCAGCAGCTTGTCCGCTATGGGGTCGAGCAAAGTGCCCAAGGTCGTGACCTGTCCATGCCGCCGGGCGAGATAACCATCCAGCCAGTCCGTGAAAGAAGCACTTAAAAAGAGAGTGACCCCGAAAATCTGGCGTGGGATGCCAAACCACCGTTCGGAAAGTTCCGTCATCAGCGCCGCAACCAGCAGCGGAACAATAAATATTCGGGAAAGCGTGAGTGTATTCGGAAGGTTCATGACCAATTTTTTTGACCACAAGTCTGATACAGGATAGTAGGAGGCTGGCTTGAAGGTTGTCAAACCATTTGCCATACCTCGTCTGCAATTGCCCAATTGCCATTTGCCAGAGGTCGGGTACCGATTGCACAATTGGACGGAGCCTCAAAAATCTGGATTCCCAATCGCACATGGGACATGTTAAGGAGCGGTATGAAACCGGACCAATTCTGGAAGCTGATGGATAAGGCACGGCGGCAAAGCGGCCACAATTCGACTGAACACATCGAAATATTGAAAGACAGCCTGGAAAAGTTGGACGAAGCTGACATTCGGGGATTTGACCAGTTGGTCCGGATGCTCTTGCGGGACAGCTATCAGGCGGATTTATGGGCTGCCGCCTATATTATCAATGGCGGCTGTGCTGAGGAAGGGTTTGCCAGGTTTCGGGCCTGGTTGATTGGCCAGGGGGAAAAAGCCTTTTCCACCGGAGTGGAGAAACCCGATTCGCTTTCCCGCTGGGTTGAAGACGGAAACGTCGAAATGGAAGGGCTGGAAGGTGTTGCGGTGGAGGCCTATGAACGCAAAACCGGAAAAACCGACTTTTACGATTCGACCATGGAATGCCAGTCACCCCACCTGATAGGAAGCCTCGACACGTGGCAGACCAATGGCGAAGTCGACATCAAAAAGCTCAAAAAACTGGTACCGAAGCTCTATAAAAAGTTTTATGGATAAAGGCTGTCAAACGGAATTATGGTGATGTTGGTTTTACTTCCCGGCCTGGATGGAACCGGAATTTTATTTGAACCGCTGGTACGCGAACTTCCGGCTGAATTCCAACCCAAAGTCGTTGCTTATGCAGGGCAGGGACCCAACCGGTATGCTGATTTACTGCCGCTGGTCCGGTCTCAATTACCACCAGACACACCGTTTGTTTTGCTGGGTTGGTCTTTTTCGGGGCCGTTGGCCCTGATGGCAGCGGCTGAACGACCGCCAGGATTATTAGGCGTCGTCTTGTGTGCCTCCTTCATCAAAAATCCTTTAGTCGGTTCACCCACTTGGCTGACAACCTTTGTTCACCCAGGGTTGTTGCGTTTGACCCCGATGTTGGCCCAGACCAAGGCGCTCCTGGCAGGATATTCCACTGCGGAACTTCAACGAATGATTCGGGAAGCCCACAGCCAGGTTTCGCCGGAAGTCATGGCCGAGCGTATCAAATCGGTTTTGACCGTGGATGTGGAAGCGGAATTGAAATCCTGTCCGGTTCCGGTTTTGTACTTGGGAGCCAGTCGGGACGGAGTGGTTCCCCGCCGGAATTTCACCATGCTTCAGCAAGCCCGACCTGACATCCGGTCGGAGTTCATTGCCGGACCACATCTGGCCTTGGCGACCAATCCAAAAGCCGCCGTCCAGGCACTTGTCAGATTTAGCCGGAGTCTGAACACTCAATGAATTTCAAGTTTCAGGTATTAAGTCTTGGGAGTCCTGGGAGTTCTGGGAGTCTTGGGCGTCAAAAAATTGTTCTCAATTCTCAATTCAAAAGACCCTTGACTGGGGATTGCTTTTTTTCAGCGGGTCTCGACTGAACCTGAAAGAACGAGTCAGGACCGCCTGCGGCAACCTTGTCTTTCGTCATCAGAAGTTCATTGACCGGCACGGCACGCCTTCCA
>JAIBAN010000011.1 GCA_019695185.1 Blastocatellia bacterium
TGCTTGCGGTGGAAGCCGTCCGCAAGCCAGTAATCAGTGCCGTCAAAAAACACGTCAACGCTCGGCAAAACTTTTTGCTTGAGTGTCTCGGCATAGTCGGCCACCACGTCAAGATTGATTTCGGTGCGGGGCTGGGTGCCTCCGTCAATGCGGATTTGGTCAATGTAAAGAACTCGTTCAACTGCTTTGCGCATGGGATTTCCCTTCCTATCGGTATTTGGCGGCGGTAATAAGGTCGCTGGCTCGGCCCTTGGTGAGGGTGGCCACATCGAAGCTGGCCCCCATGGCTTTGAGCTTTTTGATTTGCTGCTCGGTGGCGGGGTCCCGTCGCCAGCGGGCTCCGGGCTGGATGAGAGCGTCCGCCCCGGTGTCTTTGGCGATTTTGCGGCCCTCGGTTTCGGCCACACCGAAGGCATAGGACTGGTCGAGTCCATCGCCCAGGATCCGGGGTGGCCCGTCGCCGGAGAGGAGCACGCGCCAGGTGTTAGTGTGGGTGCGTTCGACCCGGATCACGGCTTTGCCCAGGGAGAGGATAAAGAGTCCGGCATGCGAGCGGACCCAGGCCAGTTTCTGCATGGCGTCCACGGGTTTGGTGGCTCCCTGGTAAAGTTTGAGGTTGCCCTGGTCGAGCAGCCCTTGCAGTCGCTCTTTCTCGGCTTCCTTGGCCACCAGCGCCGCCGAGACGGATTTGCTTTTAAGTTCGGCTTTGTGCAGGCCAAAGAGGTCGGCCACACTGCACAGCGAATGCTTGGCGGAAACCCCCACCACGTCGAGCACCAGACAGTTTGTTTTGCCGGGGTAGGGCCGCAGTCCCCGGCCCACAATCTGGGTGTACATCGAGCGTGACTGGGTGGGGCGGGCCACCAAAACGCAGGAAATCGAGGGCTCGTCAAACCCTTCGGTGGCAATCTGGCAGTTTGTCAAAAGTTGAATTTCATCATCGGCGTATTCCCGCAGGATTCGCCGCCGTTTGTCGTGATCCATCGCGCCGTCAATCGCCGCCGCCCGGATGCCCTCGCTTTGGGCATATTCGGCCAGTTCGTGAGCCAGGGCGACGGAGGGCAGGAAAGCGATTGTTTTCCGGTCCCGGCCATGCTGCCGCCAGCCCCGGAAAATCAGCGGGATGACATCGGCCTCGGCCATTTTGGCGGCGAGGTCGGTTTCACGGAAGTCGCCTTTGGCCCGTTTGACGGTATCCAGGTCGAGGTCCTTGCAATTGATTTGAAGGGTTACCACATCACAAAGCCCGTCGGGGCGAACGTGCGGCATGAAATCGGCAATCTGACGGGAGTAGACAATTTCCTCGAAGACCGAATCGAGGGCAACTCCGTCAGTGCGGTCCGGAGTGGCGGTGACTCCCAGGGTCAAAGGAGCCTGCGGTCCAAATGCGCCGAGGCCCGCCAGAATCGCCCGGTAGCTGTCGGCGGTGGCGTGGTGGGCCTCGTCAATCACAATGGTTTCAATGTTCCGAGCTTGCAGCGGGGCCAACCGGTCCGGACGGCAAATGGTTTGGACCGAGGCCACCACAATCTGGCGGTCCCATTCGTTGCGCTCGGCAGCAACGACGCCAATTTCGGCACTGGGCAACACCATTTTGATTTTGGCGGCAGCCTGCTGAATCAGTTCATCCCGATGGGCGAGAACCAGTGCCCGTCCGGCTTTCCGGGCGAGCAGGCAGGCGAACAGCACGGTATTGTGAGTAACGGTAAAATCACCCAATAAAAACAGATGATCACGGTCAATGGTAAAGCCGAAATACTCCCCCTCGCCGATTGGTTCAACTGAAATTCCCGTGACAAGAGGGTCCTTTTTCTGTTTTCGCACAGGAGCTTGCTTGCGCTTAATCCGAGTAGGGATAACCGAACAATCACCTGAAATGGAAACCCGGTAGTAATCCCCTGGGACTCCGGTATTAAAGCAGGTTTTTACACATGGGGTGAGATAGGCAGCCAAGCCAAGCGAACGGGCGAGGAAACAGACATCCTCAGCCAGTTGCCGGTCTTTTGAAATATAGTCAAACCCGGCACCGTACATGTGCCCATCGGTGTCAAGTATCCCGGCCAAAACCTGCAATCTGATTTCCCGTGAATTCCTTTTGAACTCAACAGGAACGAATTTGCACCCACAGCGACCTGCTTTATAGGGGAGAAGTCCGTAATGTCTGAGTTTCTGTTTGAATGGATTTTTATTTGCACCTTTTCCGCTACTGAGGGAGTAACACGGTACCCGATGGAGGGATTCCTGTTTCACCAGGTTTAACCCTGATTCCTCGGCATATTCATGCAAAAATTGAATAACTTCAGCATCGGGCGTGCAGATGCCAACCGAATATCGGGTTCCGTCACCCAACCATAAGCCGAGCAAGTAAGGGTCAATCCCAACTGGTTGAGAGGGGAAGTCAACCCCTGTCCTCCATCCTTTGGCACAGTGCTTAAAGGTTTTACTGCGACGCATGTACTCTTCAATGTTCAAATTGATGATGGTGCCAGCGGTGTATTGTCCCCCTTGGCTGCCATTGCCTTTGGTGGCCCCTTTGGTCATTTTGAGCGAGAGGATATGGGCATCGTTGACAATATAAGGATCGCCCTTGGTCGGAGTGACCTTATACAGGGGCCCCCATCCGGAGCATGTGGTTAAAACTGTGCGTGGTTGCGAGTCCGGTCCCATTAAAAGGTCACCAGGAGCAACATCCTGAACCGCCTTGATTGTTCCGTCGAACATCAAAACAGGGGTATTCCGACCCAGGCATTTGCCGGTGCCGGTGGGGAGCACCACCAGCACCCGCCGCCGCCCCCGTTTATAGGCGGAAGCGACGGCATCAATTCCAGCCACCTGATAATCACGAGGGGTGATTTTTATTTCCGGTTTGTGCATGGCCCGGCTCTCCTAAAACGGGATTTCGATTTTGTCGTTGAGGTAGTCGCCAAACTCGGTAAGCTGGCGAGGATACAAGGTGGAAAGGTTTTCAAAGCGGGTTCGGTCCTCGGCGGAAATGGCGGCGGGGCCGAGGCTGGATTCGACCGAGTTGAAAAAGACCTTGACCTTGGCCTCCGCCCGTGCGCGCAAGGTACTGACAGCGGATTTCCATTTGTCCTCGTCCCAGGTTTCGATTTTCTGGAAGAGATTCGGGGGGTTGTCTTCCCATTTTTTGAGCGCGTTGAACAGTTCCCGGCACTGTGTTTTTTGCACCATGAAGGCTTCCGGGTCAGCTTTCGCGGTTTTGGTCTGGGGCTGAACCTGGGTCGGGCTCTCGTCAAGGCTGGGCTGCCGCAGGCTTTGCCCGGCAGGGGAGCCCGGTTTCCAGTCAGCCGGGTCAGGCGGAGCCGGTGGCGGTTCGGATTTGAAATTCCGGTCAACGGGAGGCGGAGTCTGGGGTTCCCGTGCTGGTCGGGGATTGATTTGAACCGGTGCCTGGTGGTCCTGGGTGGCGGTAATGGTGCGGATGGTCCGGCTGAAAGCCTGCATTTCCGGCAGGAGCTGCGGCGGGACCGGCTCGACCATGCGGAACGTGACCAGATTGAATTTGCGCCCGGTCCTGCCGGTGTCCTGGGTCACCCGCAGGGCGGTGATGGCTCCGTAAAAAGGGATCCGCTTGGAAGTCAGCCCTGTCAGGTATTTCTCGAAAGCGTTAATGGAAGTGGGCGGCAGGTCAATCACGGTCGGCAGCACATCGCCGGGCTGAACCAGATAGAGCAGTCGGCGCTCGGAGCAGGGCTTGCCGCTCCCATTCGCCCCCCATTGGTTTTTGGGACATTCGAAGCAGTTTCCCCCAGGGCTGCCCAAACCGATTTGACCGTCGGGCGAAGAGCAGTCCGGAGCGGAATCGGTGGTGTCAGGGTCAATCCAGTAGCGGCGGGCCATTTGTTTCCAGACGAGAATCCCGACCAGTTCGTCCAGGACCTGGGTGCCGGAAACGCTCTCGACCTGCCAGCGGGGTGCATCGCGGGGGACTTTGACGCGATCAAGGTTGTTTGGATTGATGCCGGTTTCGCCAAAGTTTTCATGCATGGCGAGATGGGCGGCATTGAGGTCGGCAAGCAGGGCAAAGTTTTCTACGTTGTATTTGACGAGTTCAGTGGACATACGGTTTCGGTGCTCCGGTATTGGGTTTGAGGTTTAGAGTTCACAGTTCAGGGTTCACAGTTCAGGATTCAGGGCAGGAGTTTTCGTTTGAGCCAGAGCAGAATCTGCTGGCGCTCGTAATTCTTTTCCTTTTCAGCCCAGGCCATTTCGGTCTCGATCAGGACCAGCACCCGTTGCCGCTCCTCGCGTTGGCCTCGGAGGTGGGCTTTGTCGGAGATTTCGGGCAGTTGGTACCGTTCCTGGGGGATCACGGGCCGGGCTTTTTTCTGGTAAGGTTTCCGTTTGGCTGGTGTGGGCGTAATGGGCTCCTGGGGCTGAACCGGCTGGCGTTCAGCCAGAATCTGGCGACAGAGTTCGCGGGTGGTCATGGGTGTGGGTCCTTTCGAGTCAAAGGGTTTCCCTGGTTCTAGGCGAGTTTGCGTTCGTTTTTGCGGATGAATTCATCCAGGTGTTTGCGGGCATAACGGACGGAATCCCCAACCCGGAGAAAGCCCAGTTGCCCGCTGTTGCGGAGCTTGCGGAGGGTCTGGCGGGAGATACCGGTCACCTCGACAAATTCGGTTTCCGTCCATACTTCTTTTTCGTTCAAAGGGGTCTTTGTGGTCGCAGTTGCGTTCATAGTCACTCCCGATCAAAAAGTGCATCGAGTGTTGGAAAATCTGCTTGAGGTCCTGGGCCGTCATTTCGAAGCGGAAGCGGCGGGAGTGCTTCCCGTTTGGGGACCTGTTCGATTTCGCCGATTTCAACCAAAGCATTGCGGGCCAGGGAATGGGCCTTGGTGCCAATGGGGGTTTCCTCGTAAATCCGCTCCAGCGCCACACGGGCCACCGCCAGTTTGAGACCGGGTTGAAAAAGGTCCTCGCTCATGGCCGGTTCTCCCGGTTGAAATCGGCGAGCAGTTTGAGTTCGCGGAGCACCCAGCCCGCGAGACAGCCAATCAGGAAAAATCCAAAAACCTGGAGTTCATCCATTACACACCATCCTTGGTCGGTCCTGGCGTTCGATTTGAGCTTGAATCCGCTCGGCTTCAGCCTGGTGGGCGGCGGCGGCTTCGAGGTGTTCGCGCATTTGCTCCCGCAGGGGAGCGTCATTGATGCTGGCGGCCATGGCCTCGGCATGCTGGGTCAGGCAGTCCGTCAGGCTTTCACTGGCCGAAAGAGGATGGGCGGATTGATGCCGGTCGGCAAAAATCTGGTCAATCCGGCTCTTGAGCGTCTCGACCTGGTGGGGGTCCACTTCGCCGAGCGCCTGGACGGTCCCCTGGAGAATGTCCAGGAAGGACTGTTCGACTCCTGCCGTCTGGCGGCTGATGCGGGCCGGGTCAAGCCCGGTTTTGCGGGCCATGGTCGTTTTGGCTTTCGCGTGATGCAGGCAACTGGAGAGGACCAGGACATTGCGAATATCAAGAATGGGCATAAATTTGACTTTTCAGCGCGGAAAATCGGCGTATATTCGGCGGCGTTCAAAGAGGGCAAACGGCTCCGGAACGGGGATTCCGAAGCCGTCCAACGTAAGGTAACAATCAAATCAATCAACAAAGAGCCTACAACCCCCGGACTACGGAGGCGTTTGAGGGTGCGCGCGTTCACCTTCAAAATCTCTCCGGCCAGGGCAGGAACGGCTGCTCGAAGTGGCCGTGGCCGGAAGTCCCCGAAAGGGGAATCTCAAAAATGGGACCGAGGTGTCGGAAGGATGGTTATTTCCCGGAAGCCGAAGTCACCTTTGCAGATGGACTCTCCAGACGACTTTCGCTGGTCCTTCCGGTCCGTGCGGTCCGGGGGACACTCGGAAGGTAGGAATCGTCATGGATGGGTGCAAAGGTCCCAGCCACGCGACTTCCGAGTGTTCCCCGCAAAGCACGGGATTTATGTCAAAGGTCAAGAGTGAATCGGACCGGTTCGTTTAACTCTTCAGGGGTTTATCCGGCCCGATTCGACGAAAGCGTCGGAGGCGGGGTTTTTAGTTTACGAGACAAGGAACCCCGCCCACGACAAACGCCCAAAATACCAAGCGTTGTCGGACGCGGAAGGCATTCTGGAAGGACCGTGTGGTCCGGGGAAAACTCGGCGGCCAGTATGTCGATGACCATAGGACTGGCTGCCTTCCACGTGGTCCGAGACTCTCCGAGTCTTCCCCACACCACACGAATTCAAAGAGCACTACAGGTAAAAAGCCCCTCCGAAGAGGAGGAGGAAAAACAAAACAACCAGCAGGAACCGAATCAGGTCATTCCGCCCGTTCTGTTTCATTTTGGCGTCAAAGCCGTCCATCACCCGTTTCCGCAGCGTTTCCGGAGGGTTGTCGTAGAGTTCGGCCATATATCCACCTGAAAAAAGACCCACGCGGCCCCCTATGACCGCGTGGGGAGGAGTTCACCTATGCAGAGAGAGATGGGGGTTCCGGGAAAACCTGCTCGACGGGCATTTCCAGGGCCTGGGCAATCGCCTGCCGGATTTTGGGGGTTTTGCGGACCCCGTAGACGACCTGGCAAAGGGAGACTTTCGAGACCCCGATATGGGCTGCGAAATCAACCAGTCTCCCGAATCGCTTTTTGAGTTGATAGTTGATGTCGAGAGGTTCCATGATGTAACCTGCTAACTTGTTAATAAGACGACTCTCTGTTTATTCCCTTTGGAGTCCGAAGTGTTATGAGTGAAGACAAAACCGAACGCAGGGTTTTTACTCTGGGCGAATTAAGACGAGAACTTGCTCTTTACAAAGACGACCCCGACAGCACGGAAGTCACGTTTAGCGGGGTGCTGACCTTTGGCCGGATCAAGACCCGTGGCCCGAATCGGATTGATTTTGAGTTTCATGAGCTGATTTATCGGGATTCGGACGGGAAGCTGAGGCTTCAGAGTAACGAGTGAAGGGGTCTTCCCCAGCCAAAGTCCCGCGAATCGTTGCCAGTGCCTTTTCCATGTATTGATGGAAATAGGAAGCATCAATCCGCCCGTCAATAAAGCTCCGAATCTTGATTCCATCCTCACCGTGTTTGACAGAGGCAACCACGATAATGTCGCCGTCCAAGGCAACAGAGGTTCCGGGTTCGCGGATATAAAGCAACATAGCTTCACCTGCCTCCGTGACAGGTAACCGGTCGGGAGTTGTAAGTTTCGGGCATAGCTACGCCCTTTGCAAAAAAAACGAGGTAACGGATTAACCGAGAGGAATGTAAGGTGACAACTGATTCAAGTCAAGAAGAAAATAAGGTGACGCCTTCTTTTTTGGCTGAGGTTGAGGCTGAAGTCGAAGAGAAAGAAGACTTTTCCGGAATAGACAGTTCTTTCCTGAATAGAGTGATTGAAGCTTTTGGGGCAAAGAACGGGGCGCAAGTAGCTCGTTTTGTGGGTTTAACGCCGCAATCAGTCGGGGCGTGGGCTAAAGGGTCTATGCCTAAAAGGCAAGTCCTTCTTGATATAACCAAACAGACAGGTGTGTCCTTACATTGGTTGATTACAGGAGAAGGAACAAAATTTGTTGTTTCTGAAGATCAAAAAAACTTTGTATTACCATCACAAGAAAAAGGTGACCGTCTTTCAGTTTTACTCGAATACAACATGGGGAAGGTAGCCAGGGAAATGGCAGCCAAGGCGGGGATTGACCCCGGCGACCAGGTAGCGCTTATGGTTTGGGAGTACATGGCCGACAAAGGGTTGATTCGGAAAAAGCTCTCCCAGGAAGAAATACTAATTGCCCTCGAAACAGAGGAAAGAACTATCGGTTGGAAGAAAATCCGGCTGATGGGGAGCATCGCGGCTGGGAAGCCGATTCAGCTTTATCATAATGATGAGGTGCATTGGATTGATGCACCTGACATCATGGTCCCGAATGACGACACTTATGCTCTGATTGCAAAGGGTGACTCAATGATTGGCGAAGGGGTTTTCCATAATGACGTGGTGGTCATCAACCCCTATGGGACAGTCACCCAGGGCACCACGATTGTGGCAGTGATTGGTGGGGAAGAAGCGACGCTTAAAAAATTTTACCGGAACGGGACGTTTGCTTCCCTCGAATCGGCCAACCCGAATTATGCGCCGATTCCGGTACCGCTTTCGAAGCTCGACATCAAAGGGGTTTTGGTGGGAGTCCTGCGAGGCCGGGGGAAATCTTATTTCTGATTTTTTTTGAATCGGACCGCAACTTTTTGGGGAGGATGGAATGGTTGATCCAAATATACAGGCCGTCGATGAAATCGAGCAGGTTCTCAAGGAATTCCCGGTTGGCGAAATCAACCGGGAGGCAACAAAGCGGATTGAGCAGGCTCTATTCAAAATTCGTTCGGCTGATGGATACACCTTAACAAAATGTGGCGAGGTTCGAGTTTGGGCAGAAATATTCTATAGCCGGTCCAAACACAAAAAGCATGGAGGGCCGGAGAGGGCGCTGCACTTCCTTCGTTGTTCCCTGTTAAGCCTTCGACAGGCCCTTGTCCATTCGGCATGAAATACCGTTTCGCCTGTTGATTTTTCTGGTTTGGACAGCGCACCCCTTGCAAACCGGAGCTTCCACAATATCCACCCCCGGTTGCTTCACTTTGAGGACTTCGGGGGGGAGCACTTGCACGCCATACCAAACCACGACACCGAGGCCTGGTTTGAGGTTTTGGGTATTCAGTTTTTGGCCACACAAAAAGCATTTTTTGGATTTCATTCCCCAATTGTAATTTTTTTTGAACCGAGCGCAACTTTTTGGGGTGCTGCGGGAAATAAGTTCATAGAGGTCATACTTTTTTGACTGAGGTGAATTTATGGGAGAGGAATGGAAAGTTGACATTGATGGAAAGATTTTTGATGTAGACCTTGAAACCCTGAAGCAATGGGTTGCTGATTATCAGGTTTTAAGCCATCACAAGGTAAAGAAAGGGAATTTGAATTGGTTGAAGGCCAGTGCGGTTCCGGCATTGGAGACCATTTTCAAGGCGATTCCCCCGCCTCCGCAAATGGTGGCAGAAGTGATGGAAGTCAAACGGAACGTCACCGAGCACTTGGTTGTCCCGTTTGCCAGTATCCAGCCGACAAATGCCAGCGCCGTGGTTACAGCCGCCAAACAGCTACAGGATTTGATTAACCATCACTCGTTACAAGGGTGGGAGTTTTACCGGATGGACAGTGTCTCACTGTATGAGAATCCGGGGTGTCTGGCTGGGCTACTTGGAGCCAAGACAACTGAAACCCGCTTGGACATGGTGATTTTCCGCCGAGTTTCGGTTTTAACTGAAACAGTCCCCACCGGGCGATTGATTCCGGGCTAAAAGGGACTGTTCGAAAATACCAAAAATGATTCAAGGAGGAAGCATGAAAAAAGTTCTTTTTGCATTATGTCTGTTTTCGGTGCTGGTAGTGGGTGCCAATGCCCGCCCGGTGCAGGATGAATCGGAATGCCGCCGGGTGTCGGATGATTATTTTTCCCGGCAGGAGAGCGGGCAGGATGTGGAATCCCTTTTCTGCTATTCACGGGATGCGGTCAAAAATTTCAATGTGAAGTCCCACAACATCACCTCGGTCACCTGCAATGATTTCGGATGTACCGCACGGGTCTACGTACAGCAGACGAATGCGGGCGGGAGGGAAATCGGGGTGACCTGGCTGGTCGAGGTGCGGACCAGGCCGGAGGGCAGTTGCATCCACAAAATCACCAAAACGGATTAGAACCTGACCCGGAATGGTTTAAGGGGTTGGCCAACTGGCCAGCCCCTTTTTACTTCCGGTTGAACTTAAGGTGTTGATTTCTTCAACCATCGTTTCGAATTCTTTAGTTTCTCCAATGCCTGCACATAAGCGGAGAGTAATGCTGGAAGTTTGGTAGGGGCATAATCAACATACCATTCATCATCCTGACCATTTATAAAAATACGAACCCGCCAATCCCCTGGCCCATCTCCTGTTTCTTGCGGGGATTCACTAATAAACCACCAACCTTCCCGCTCAACAATCGCCGCCTCAATCATTCCACAAAGTAGCCACTCGCCATCCTGCGTAACTCTTCCATTCCCAGGGAACCGTTTCCCGCAAACGCTAAAATAGCTCAACCCGTTTTGCGTGGTATCTCCTCCAATTCGGCACCGTTCCGGCTCCAACTCGGCCCATTTTTGTAAAAGTTCAATCATTTGTCATCTCCAAAGTTTTACTTCCGGTTAAACTTTTCGAGGGCCTCGGCGGCCCGGCTGGCGGAGTGCTGGTCCGGGTTGACGTAGCGCATAAAGGTGGTCCACTGGTGGTGGCCGCTGATTTTCATCACCTCGGCAGGGGGCAAACCGGCAGCCACCATGCGGGTGATGGCGGTATGGCGGAGGTCATGGAAGCGCATACCTGTGATCCCGGCCATTCGGCATGCTGTGGTGAAGCTATGTTTGCAGTCATCCAGGTCGAAGACTCGTCCCGGCTGACGGCCAGCGGCAATCCAGAGTTCCCGCAAGGAAGTCCGGACCCGGCTGGTGAGCCCGACGGTGCGGGATTCCTCGGTTTTGGTGTTGGTGGCCCGGATATGAATCAGCCCGGCTGAGAAATCCACGTCGGCCCATTCGAGGGAGAGGATTTCGCCCCGGCGCATACCGGTATCGAGCGCCAGACAGACAATCGGCCCCAGGTGAGCCCTCCGCCCGGTACAGACGGCCAGGAGCCGGGTTTCCTCGTCGGGGGAAAGGATGCGCTCCCTTTTTTTCTCCCCGGCCCGCTCGACGAGTTTCGCGCCGTCGGTGGGGCTTTTCTGGAGCCAGCCTTCCCCGACGGCAAACCGGAACAAGGTGCGGACAATGCCGAGTTCGCGGTTGACGGTGGCGGGGGTGCGGTCGTTGCCCCGGCGGGTGGGGACTTTGAAGCGTTTGGCCCGGTAGCGTTCGAGGTCGGCCCGGGTGATTGTTTTAATGGGCCGGTGGCCGAAGGCGTCGGCAAAAAGCTGCAGGTTATGGGCCGGGGAAACGGGGTCTTTGAGCCCGGCGACTTTGCGCCCGTCCACAAACTGGGCCGGTTGGAGCTTGTGCTCGGTGTAATAGGTGACGAGTTGCGCCACGGTCATTTTGGCCGGGTCAAACGCCTGGTTGGCATTCAGGCTTTGTTCGAGTTCGTTGAGGAGTTTCCAGCGCAGGTCCTGGGCGTCGGACTTCGAGGTGGCCCGGCGCTTGCGGTCGTGCCGCTTGCCGTCGGCGTCGGTCCAGGTAACGCGGGCAGTCCATCTGCCCTTGCTGTCGCGGAAAACGGAACCGGTGGTTGGGGGGCCTGCCTTGGTTTTGGGCATAAAAACTTTCCACAGTTGTTTCCACAGTTAGGGGACTGTTTCCACAATTGTTTCCACAGTTTGGCTTGCAATGGGTTGCAACCATAGCCAGGATTGTCGAATGGAGAGTGGCTAACCCTAGCAGAATCACCGGTTAGTTGCAAATAGTTGCAAGCGGTTCCATGCTTCAAAAATGCCGGAAGGGGATTCATAACCCGTAGGTCACTGGTTCGATCCCAGTCGCCGCTACCAGCACAAATCAAAACCGCCGGTTGGAATCAGACTTCCAACCGGCGGTTTTGTGTTTGGCGATTGGGGGATTTTCCAATCGGTCCATCAGTTCCTCAAGTCTGCCCAGACGCTGGCCCGTTCCAACCTAAACGTTCGAAAGAAGGACGATATTTTGTTGCAGCACTTCGGAAATGATAAGCATGGCATTCACCCCTTCATGCATTTCAGGGATGGTTGCCTTCAAAATTTGCCAGTCATTTCTTGCTTCGAATTGCATTTCTTCAATTTTGATTGTGAGAGATACCTATAGGTGAATTACACCAAGATATAGATTCGGGTTCCGGGTTCCGACTTGATTTCGTTTGAAAATTGCTTTGGAAAGATTGGAATCTCAATCCGGAAAAAGGAGGTTCAAACCCGAAACCCGAAACCCTGAACCCGAAAAATGGAACTCCATATCTTGGTGTGAGCTAGCTATAGTTCTCTGCCAATGCATGAACTTTGGCATCCAGGTCAGCTTAAAGTCCAACCAGAACGTGAATCCGGTTTTCGGTTTTCAGTTGCCATTCTTCGAACTGGAGTTTTACTTCGGGGCGTCATGTAAGTTCCTTAGATTGCGCTTTTAAGTGGTTAAATCAAGATTGTGACACGCTCAACCGTCATGAGTGCAGTCCAAAGCTTGTGGGGAATGCAGAATTTAATCTCATGCCATCAGATAGTGAAAACTGGTCTATGAGCTTTCTCCAAGCCATTCCAACCAAGTTTTTGCGTTAGGCGAGGAAAGATCCAGGCACATGTTGGAGCTGTTCATGAACTGCTCGTTTTCCCAATATTCAGGTCCTGGAAAACCTAACTTTCCCCAAATCTCAAGAAAGCTAACCAAATCTGTTCCCATCATCCAACCATTACGGTAACTGTCGTCATGGCTGAGATACAGAATGGAACCAAAATCAGTCTCATTCAACTCTAGGGCAATCAGGTCGCCATTTCCTACTTCCTGGATGGGGAATTTGTTTTGCCAAACCAAGTCATACTCGTTGTCTAAATCGTTAAAACAAGTGGCTAGCCAATTTTGGTAAACACCATATAAATAGAGGGTCTGAGATAATCCAAGCTGGCAATAACCCCAATTCGGAAAAGAAACTGGAGACTCACTGGGAAATTGCCATGAGATGTCAATTTCCTGAGAATATTCCAAAAAGAACTCCCGTAAAGGTGCAGGTATGGAAAATCCCAGGTTCCTTTCCACAGTGTTAAGTTCTTCAAAGCAAAGGACCGGACCTTCAATAAAAAAAGTGGGTCGTTGTCGATAGCGGTAAAAAGGCCCAACCGCACCCCGCCGAACCAACTGAAACCACACTTTTTCCCAATCGTCAAAGATTTGATGATGTTTCATAATACCGAAAAGCCGACGTCCAGGCCGAATTACCGAAATTCACCTTGCAACACAAAGGGAGCCCAGTAGTAGGGCGATTTCCACTTCGTGTCGCGGACCATTTCCAGTTGGGCAGCCCGCAAGGCAGCAGCGGGACGCTCTTTTCCAGTCAGGAGTTTTCGGTAAAAGCGTTTCATCAGTTCCGCCGTGGCCGCGTCGTTGACCGCCCAGAGGCTGACAATGATGCGTTTGGTCCCGGCATACATGAACCCTCTGGTCAATCCAACGAGTCCTTCGCCCTTGATGGATTTCCCAAGGCCGGTTTCACAAGCGCTGAGGGTGACCAGTTCAGCCGGAAGCTGAAGGTTATAGACTTCCAGGCTCCGGAAAAAACCATCCTGTGGTTTACCTTTCTGGTCCATCATCGAAAGCAGCAGGGCCGAGAGTTCCGGTCGCTCGGTATCCAGGTACCCGTGGGTGGCAAAATGGAGATAGCGGTACTGGCTTAATGCAGGGCTGGAAATCAACGACCGGTTGACCTCAAATCCCAGTGCTTTGAGGGTTTGTTTGGGCGGTGCCAGTTGCGCAATGGAGTTGGCTTCAAGTCTGGTTCCGGGCAGGCGCGGAATCCGCAGGGTAGTGACGGTTGCACCTGGAGCAACGGCAGGGTTTTGTTCCTCCTCGCGTTCGAACATCCGGTTCAAAACCCGGTTGGTGGTGCGGTCCCCTGCCGCTGGCGCGCTGTGAGCGGCCAGTTGTGCCACTCGTTCATCATCGGTGCCGCCAAACACCGGGTCGGCCAGGATGGCCAGCATTTTGGCTGCCGGTTTCCGCCCGGCGGTTTCTTTTCGCAAAACAGCCAAAGCCGAAGCTGAAGGAAGCGTGACCAATTCGTGATTGAACAAAAGCGGGGGCTGTGTTTTTGACCTGGAACCCTCAACTCTCAACCCTGAACCCTGAATGGCGGGTTCAGTCAAGGCGCTGAACGGAATGTAATGGAGGGCTCCGTCCGGGACGATGAGCAGCCGTTTCCGCCCCAGTTCAGTTGCCACCGGTCCTAAAATCATAGCGCTGAGCTGGTCAATTTCACTTTGCCTGGATTGTTTGGACTTGCCGCTTGGTCCTTCAACCATACCCGTGGATTCATTTGCCTCAGTCCGTTTCAAGGACTGGTACAGGGTTTCAGCCAGGGTTTCGATGTCTTTGCGTTTGGGCAACTCATGGACTTTGAGGGATTGACTGCTGAGAACAAAGAGAAAACTGCGCTCTTCGCCCAGCGCATATTCAAGCAGGAGGGTGTCAGGGTCGAGCACCTGCTTTTGAATTTCGTCAGTTGAAAGTGGTTGAGGTTGGGTCAGGGCTGCATACCGGGGGCTTTTTTGCTGAATTTCAGCCTGAATCTGCTGGTATTCCTGATTCAAGGTGTCAATTTCGGTTTTGGCCGCAGCCTCCTGTTCGGCGGTATGCCTGCCGGCCAGAAGTTTGGCCAGTAATTCCAGTTTAGCGCTCAAGCGGCCTTGCAGCTCCCGCTCCTGTTCAAGCAGTTGGGGGGCCACGCCTTGCCGAAGGTCGGTTTTGTTTTGCGCCAGCATTTCAAGCAGGCTTCGGGCACGGGCGCGCTCGCTGACCTGCAATGCCTGGCGGTCAAATCCGGCGGTTGGCTGCTGGCGGTGCAGTTCCAACAGCAGGTCCAGGTAGAATTCATAATATCCCTGAATAGTGGCTACATACGAGGCCCGGAATTCCTGGTTGGCAACCCTGGAACGCAGTTCCTCCACCAGCCGGATGGCTTCCTGTATTGTTTCTTTCGCTTCGTTCAGGTGACCCATTTTGCGCTGGGTCTTGGCTATCGATAACAGGGTTTGAGCTTGTCCCACCGGGTTTTTCCCGCTCCGCCGCAGTGCCAGGGATTTCTCCATTAAAGCCAGGGCTTGGGTGTCGTCTCCCAGGTCCGACGTGGCAAGTCCCAGACCGAGTTGGATTTCAGCCTCAATCAATGGGACTCCCAGGGTTTGGGAGAGCGGCAGTGCCTGTTTGAAAAATTCCAGGGCCTGGCGTGGCTGTTTAAGGAGAATCTGCATTTTCCCCAGATTGGTGAGGGTGTTGGTTTCGGCATGGCGGTCTCCGACTTCCTGAAAGATCGGCAGTGCCTGCTGAAAATATTCCAAAGCCCTGGGGAGTTCATCCCGGCTGCGATAGACGGAGCCAAAATTGGAAATGGTCAGTCCTTCCGAGCGCCGGTCACCTGTCTCGCGTTCCATTTTCAAAGCCTGTTCCAGTTGACCAAACGCCAGCCGGAAATCACCCAAATCCCGATATAAAATCCCCAGATTGTTGCGAGCCACTGCTTCGAGTGTCCGGTTTTTGGTTTCCTGAAACAACCGAATGGCCTGATGATAGGCTTCCAGGGTTTTTTGCAGTTCGCCCATTGACCAATAGGCATAACCCATGTTGAGGGTCAGGTAGCCTTCGGTTTCTTTATCTTTCTCCTGATGAAGGAGGGACTTGGCCCGGCCAAAATATTCCAGTGCCCTGAGCGGCTCACCCAATTCAATTGAAACGGTTGCCAGGTTGTTGGTGACCACCAGTTCCTGGTCCCTGATGCCGGAACTTTGAATCAGGCGCAAGGCGCTTTCGGCGTGTTCATAGGACTTTCGCTTGTCTCCCAGGCCGTAAGAGAGCAGCCCCGTCATGGCCAGAGCCTGAATGACACCCCCCGTGTCACCGGCTTTTTCCCAGGCGGTTTTGCTTTTTTGGTAAAAGGCAATGGCCTTGAGGTAGTTTTCTTTCGAGGGTTTGGATTGCAACCGCAATCCCTCGTCAAACCACATCTGGGCCGGAAGGCGGGTGGTTTCATCCGCTAGGGCGGCTCGCCATTCCAACACCCGGAGCAGGAAGCTTCCCGGCGGAGCTTTGTCGTTGCGGGAAGTGATTTCGAGTGAAAAATCGCCACTTTGGTCCGCGACTAACAAAAAATAGATACCCGGTTCAATCTCTTTGCGGGTGGGTGTCGTGTTTTCACTCAAGGTGGTGCCATCCGGAGCCAGAATCCGAACCGTCAAATCCAAGGTGTTATGTTCCACCACACCATTCAGATATTCGTTGGTTTTCAAAGGGATTAAGAAGCGCTGGGTTTCTCCGCCCTTGATTTCCCGTTCTAGCGGGGCTTCACGGCTCAGGTGTTGCACCGCTGGCCCGGCAGGGGGCGGCGAGGCGGATGTTTGCGCATGAACGTTTAAGGGGAGGCACGGCACCCAGACACACAACGCAGCGAAGAAAAGCCGGAAGAATGAACTCATGGCAGGCTTCCTTCCGAAGAAAAGTCAGTCACCGTCAGCGTCTCGCCGCAAGCGTGATAATTTTGAAAGCGAGCGTGTTTTTTGTTTCACGGCGGAAACAGGCTGTTGGCTTTATGAAGGGCAGGGTCTTTTGCCATTATGCCCTGAAGCCGGCAATCTGACATGTCTTTTGTAACCGCCTGACAAAATTTTTTATTTTCTTTTCAACGTTTGTGCATCAAGCGCGGTATACCATCGTGAAAGCACAAAAATCCTGAATGTATTTGCAACCGGAACCTTCGACATGTTTGGTGAATTTTCATTTTCGGCAATGATGGCCCTCCTGGAAGCACCGGAATCAGCTCCGGCACAACCGCTCACCGCGACGGTCATTGCCCGTGCCAAAGCTGGTGACCGGGACGCCTTTGAACAGCTTTTTATCCGTTACCAGCGGCAGGTGCTGCGGACTGCGGCCCGAATGCTCGGCAATTTCGCCGATGCCCAGGATGCTGCGCAGGAAGTCTTCCTGCGGCTGCACAAATACCTGCACCGGTTTCAGGAGGAGCGGGAATTTTCACCCTGGCTCTATCAGGTGACCGCCAACGTCTGCCACGAAATCGCGGCCAAACGGAAAACCGCTCAGACGGTTTCCTTTGAACAGGAACGGGAAACCGGACGGCTGGAAAACCTGCCCGGTGGTCATGATGTGGAAGCCAGTTATCACGCCGAACAGGAGCGGAAAATCATTGCCGAGGCCATTGCTTCGTTGCCCGAAAAAGAACGGATGGCGCTCATTCTGCGTGACCTCCAGGGACTTGAAACCAGCGAAGTGGCTCGCATCCTGGGTTCCAGCGAAACCACGGTCCGCAGCCAAATCAGTATGGCACGGGTGAAAATCAAACGTTTCCGGGACCGTTTGAAGTTGTGAGTTCCACCTGAAGGCGAAACTCAGAACAGCCGCCTGAAGGCGGAACTCAAAACAGCCGCCTGAAGGCGGAACTCCAAACCAAGTTATGAATTGCCCAAACTTCGAAAACCAAATCGCGCTCTATGTGGGAAACGACCTTCCGGCAGGTGAGATTCCGGCTCTGGAACGGCATCTTTCTGAATGTGAAGCCTGCCGTCAGTTTGCCGCCGAGATGGGCGAGTGCGGGCAGGAAGTCCGGATGCTGGCTGCTGAGGATTTCGATGACGCTGTGTATGCGTTGTTGCGGGCACAGGTGTTGCACCAGATTTCCCTTCAGGAACCCAAACGCAGTTTCTGGCAACGCTGGCTGGGATTTCCGGTTGTGAGACTGGCTTTTGCTTCGCTGCTTTTGGCTGTGCTAGTTTGGCCCGTGGCTTCATTATGGCGGTCCCAACCCCAACTCGGACCGGGTGCCCAAATGCTGTCTGGGCAGAAACTCAATCCGCCTGTTCCTCCGGACGTGAAAAAAAATGAGGCACAACCGTCAATTGAAAGTGCAATGTCCGCTCCAGTGACAAAAAAACAACCTTCTCATCTACGGCGGTCCGGAACGGCTATTTCCGCAAAGGTCAAGACCATAACCGAACCCGTTGAAACTGCCATGAATCCAGTCCCAGGTTCTGAGGCAATGAAAACAACTCCGGTTGGACCGCCGATTCGCATGGAGATTCCCACGGCTGACCCGAATATCCGGATTATCTGGTTTGCCAACAATCCGACTGAATCCGGGAATCCGACAACCTAACCAACCCAAATCAACAAGAAAAGGACGATGGACGTATGAAAACGAACCTGACACGCTACGTGTGTCTTTTGGTGTCTCTCTTTGTTTTGAGTGCGCTTCCGGTGCTGGCCCAGGCCCCGCCCGCCACCACCACAACCTCTCCTGAACCAAGCCTTCCCAAAGGCATGAAAACGGTCCTGGTGGAAGTCAAACACCGTGACCCCCGGATGCTGGCCGAGGTTTTGAACGGCCTCCGCAGTGGTGACCGCTATTCGCAGGTGTCACCGAGCAGCGAATTCAAAACCATCACCATCCGGGATTTCCCCGAAAACATTGCCACCATGCAGGATGCCGTCAAGCGGCTGGATGTCCCGGAGGAACAGCCCGCCAACCTGGAGGTTCAGGTGCATATCATTGCCACTTCTCAAACCCCGGTTGAAACAGGCGGTTTTCCGACCTCCCTTGAACCGGTCATCAAACAGTTGCAGGGAACCTTGAAGTTTGCCGGGTACCGGTATGTGACCTCCATCACGAACCGGCTGCGGGAGGGCGGCACTTTGGAAACCAGTGGGTCTGCCAATTCAGCCAATATTCCGGGGACAAAAGCTTCGGAACCAACACTTTTCCAACTGCGAACAGGACGTGTCAGCCTGAGAGCGGATACAGATGGTAAAACCACGATTTATTTTCGGGAGGTGAAACTTGGAATTTCAGCCCCACTCATCTTTGGTTCCGGTACCCAATATCGGGATTTCGGTTTTAACAGTGACCTGAGTTTGCGGGAAGGGGAAACCGTGGTTGTGGGAACCACCAATGTTGGTGAAACAGCCATCATCGTGGTGGTTTCGGTGAAAAAACTGTAGGTCAACCTTACCAATTCCGTGAGGCGGGTGGTTCAACCCGTCTGTTTCACATCAGCAATTCCTGGTTGAGTGGGAGTCAGAGTTACGCCTTTCGGCGTGATGTTTTGTAAATTCCTGAAAATAAAGAAAAATATCATGCCTAAAGGCGTAACACTGACTTTTTTCTGCTCATGTCACCAAACCGGGAAGTGCTCGTCTCACATCTGTTGTTTCGATAAAAACTCTGATGGTTAAAAGGTTTATTGAAAGGAATATTGTATGAAGCACATCTTGAGGTTGGGAATTTTTATGGTGCTTGTGAGCGGAACCGCTTTCGCACAAGTAGCCGGAAACGCAACTTACGGACAGGGTGGAAATGCCACGCAACCGGACCGGAATGTCGTCCGGGATGTACCGACCGGGATTCACGCCACGGATGGGGGAAATGCTTTTTTGATTGAGGCCAACGTGCTGATGAATGTCAAAGCCGATGAATATGTCGCACTTTTTTCCGTGGCTCAGGAAGGCGAATCAGCCGAAAGCTGTCTGGAAAAAATTGACCGGCGCATCAGCCAATTCACCACTGCCCTCAAAACAATGGGGTTTCGTGACCAGGATATGTTTGTTGATTTTGTGACCCACAACAAAATTTACGATTTTGCCGTCAACAAAGGCACCGCCAAGGAAAAAGCCGTGGGGTTCGAAATCAAAAAGACGGTTTCGGTCCATTACATGCAGTCTGCCATGCTCGACATGATTATCGCCGCCGCCGCCAAGTCAGACATTTACGATTTGGTCAAAGTGGATTACGCCCTCAAGGACAAAAGTGCCATCCAGAGCCGGTTGTTGCAGGAGGCTTCGCGCATTCTCAAGGAAAAACAGCGCAACTACAGCAATCTGTTTGACGTGCGGTTCCGTTCCTTCACCCAGATAGAAACGGAAAGTTATCGCATGTATTTCCCGACGCAGATGTATTCAAGTTATACGGCCTATGAATCCGGCTCGGTGGATTACGGAGTCAAAGTGCAGGAAGCCCGCAAAAGCTCCACCCGCTTTTATAACCCGCTCAATTCCGATGGGTTTGACCTGGTGATTGAACCCGTGGTTTCCGAACCCCTGGTCCAATGCACCTTGTATCTGCGGGTGAAGTTTGGGATTGACCGGTAAACAGCCAGGCCTGAGGACTGAGGACACAATCAGGACTGAGGACTGAGGACTGAGGACTGAGGACATAATCAGGACTGAGGACTGAGGACTGAGGACATAATCAGGACTGAGGACTGAGGACTGAGGACTGAGTGGTAAAATCCAGCTTTGCAGGCCGTCTTTTCTGAGAAGACTGGGAATCAAATCTACCATACTGGGTTTATTCCTCAGTCCTCAGTCCTCAGTCCTCAGTCCTGATAGCATCCTCAGTCCTTTTTCTTGAGCTTGTTTTTGAACTTCTCGCGGAATTTGAGCACTTTCGGGGCAATCACCACCTGACAGTAGGGTTGTTCGGTGTTATTGACGAAATACTCCTGATGGTAATCTTCGGCACGATAAAAGGCGGCAAACGGAGTTACCTCCGTGACGATTTTTCCGTTCCAGATGCCTTCTTTTTCGATTTCCCGGATGACTTCGCCGGCAATCCGTTTTTGGTCATCATTGTGATAGAAAATGGCGGAGCGGTATTGCGTCCCCCGGTCAGCACCCTGCCGGTTGAGCGTGGTGGGGTCGTGAACGGTGAAAAAAATCTCCAGAATTTCCTTATACGTCACGACCTTCGGGTCATAGACAATCTGCACTGCCTCAGCATGGCCGGTATCCCCGGCACTGACCTGATAATAGGTCGGCTTGCCGACAGTTCCGCCCGTGTAACCTGATTCGGCTGACTGAACCCCCTGCAACTGGTCAAAAACGGCCTCAATACACCAGAAACAGCCACCGCCCAGGGTGGCAACTTCCATGCCGGGCGGAATTTTGGCGGCTTCCGCCGGTTTGGCCGGAGCGGAAGGCGGGGTGTTTTTTTGCGCCTGACTGGTGCAGCACAAGGTCAGCAAGGTGCAAACCAAAAATGGAACAAGCAAAAGTTTCTTCATAATTTTTCCAAGGATTGATGATGTTCGGCGAGGGCCTGTCTTTTCTTACGGCCTTTGGCAAAGAGCAGGTTTTCCAGCAAACCCGAAATCTGCGGAAAACTTCCGGCCAGTTTGGCCAGCAGGCCCCGAGAGAAGGGAAGGGTGATTTCCAGCGGTTTGGTTCGGAGCGCCGCCTCCACCGCCTGCTCGACTTCATTCACGGTCAAAACCTTCCCTCCGGAAAACGTGAGCGAAGCGGCATCCGCGTGGAATTGTTTTTCCAACATTGGCGTCATAACTGCATCCGGGCAAATCACCGTCAGGAACACCCCATGTTTTTTGAGTTCGCTGGCCACTGCCAGGGAAAAACCGCGAACGGCAAATTTCGAGGCGCTGTAGAGACTGAGTCCTGGCACCGGAGCCAATCCCGCCAGCGAGGCGATGTTGAGAATATGGCCTGCTTTTTGTCTCACCATGACGTCGCCCACCAGTTTGGTTCCCAAAATAACGCCTTTCGCGTTGATGTCGAGGTGCCGGTCAATATCGGCCACGTCCAGGTCGGTCAGGAATCCGGGACTGATAAATCCCGCCACATTCAGCAGCACATCAATCCGTCCCCAACGGTCAAGGGTGGTTTGAATGACGGTTTGCCAGTCTGCGGCGCTCCGGACATCAAGTCCACACACCAGCAATTGTTCAGGGTCCCATTGGTTGGCGGCAACCTGTTGGCGCAGTTCCTCAATTCGGAGGTCGGTTAAAATCACCTGATATCCGGCAGCGTAACAAAATCCGGCCAATCGTTGTCCTATTCCACTGGCACAACCGGTCAGCAAAACCACAGTCTTGTCAGGCATAAAAAAATCCGCGAAGAAAAGGAAGATTCCCGGAGTATACAAAGGTTTCTTTGTTTTTCCCGGTGAAACTTCCTGTTCTTCGCGGATGAACAACAGGAGAAGGGGATTGGAGGCTATTCGAGCATGTCAATTTGGAGCCCAATTGGAACGGCACCTGCTGCTTTGGCAAGGTCTATGACCTCCGTCACGGCATTGTAGGGCAATGCTCGTGGTGCCTTGATAAAGAGCGTTCGCAAATTTGCCGGGCGTGCCGCCAGCGTTTCTTTGAGTTTGGTGGATAATTCTGCTGCCGTAAGGGGCTGGCTGTTGAGGGTCAGCTTCCGGTCAAAACCAAGCGTCACCACCAGTGAGAGGTCGGTTTTGTCTTCTGGAGTCGCAGTTGCTTCAGGTTTTTCAGGGATTTTGGTATCGAGTTTGTGTGGCTTAAAGGGCGAAATCACCATAAAGATGATGAGCAGGACCAATAGCACATCAATCAGCGGGGTGATATTGACGGTTGGTTTAACGGACTTGAACAAATCATGTTTGGAGTTCATGAGGCAGTGTCCTTTCATTTGCCATTGGGGGAGAAGGCTCAGCAGTGAATCTGCAAATGGCTTTGTTGTGTAAATTGGACACCGGGATTTTGCTTTGGGTTCCCCAAAAAACTTACAAATCGCAAATCGTAAATCGCAAATGAACTATGCCTGTTTCACGAGGCGGGCAAAGGCACGCAACCCATTGACCAATTCCGCATGGTCCATGGCTTTGGTGAGGGAGCGTTCCACTTCGTCGGTCAAAATCCCCATCCGGTTGTTGAAGGACTGTTCCGCCCGTTGCATGGCGGCCCGCAAATCGTTCGTTTCCGATTCCAGCTTGCGGTCCACCCGCTCGTTGTCGAGAAAGCGGTTTTCGATATGTTCCAGTTGCTGTCGCATCTGTTTAATGTCATCCAGCGCGCTGGTCATTTCGTGGCGGAGTTTGATGATGTCTTCGCGGGGATAATGGACTTCGCCCCGAATCTCACTGAGTTTGGCCAACAGAAACCGGTGGGCTTCGGCAGCCGGACGGAAAAAGGTGGAGAGTAAGTAAAAACCAGCAAAATAGTACCCAATATAGCCGTTTGAATAATAGGTGATGCCTGCAATCAGGGCGGATGAAACGATGTGCGCCCCAATTGCCAGCAACAGGGTCAGGTTTTTCATCACGCTGACATATTTTTTGCGTTCGGGCCGGACCGGAATACCGGCTTCCTCCGAACGTTTCATTTCAAACAGGATTGATTTGGTTTCGAAAAACAAATCCCAGGGTACTTTCAAGATAAACAGCAGGCCCGTCAGGCACAGAAACCCGGCTCCGATGGTGAGCATGGAGCCGGGCGGAAGCTGGGGCAGGTTCCAGTGAAAAAGCCAGGACATCAGCGACACCAGTGCAATCACAACCAGGGCCAGGAAGGCCAAACCGAGCGTGGCTTCGATAATTTTTTTGAACATAACCCCTCCATTTGTTGGGTGCGATGTACGATGTGCCATTTTTCTCAATGCGGTGGAAAAACCTTACGCTCACAATGGCAAATCGCAAATGCTTTAGCGAAAGTTGGCTACGTTCTTTTCCCGCATTTCAAATTCCGACAGAATCTTTTCGGTTTTGGCGTCACTGATGCGGTTAATTATTTTTCCGGCTTCATGGTTGTCGCGCAGCGTCTTGGCCAAGGTAAAAGCCGAACCCAACGAGAAGAAAAAACCCATGGCCAGATAGCCGCGCATCCATTGGTCAATCGGCAGATGATAAATTCCCCAGCAGGTAAATCCGGCGGCTAAAATAAAGGAAATCCAGACTTGGGCAATCCAGGCTCCGGTGTCTTTTTGAATATTCGGGTTGTTCATATGCTGTGCCTCCCTTGGGGTAGTTGTACGTTGTTCGGTCTGAGTTCTGAATCTGAGTTCAATTTCGTGCTGGGTAATTGATAACGCGGAATTTGAAATTGAATGTTCTCAAATGTGACGGTTTGTGGATTGTCACAGTGACATGTTCTGAGTTCCGCCTTCAGGCGGCGGTTTGGAGTTCCGCCTTCAGGCGGCTGTTCTTGTATTTGGAAAAATCATCCGCCAAAAAAATGAGCAGCCTCTCAAGGCTGTACTCCAAACCGCCGCTTGAAGGCGGAACTCCAAACAGGCGGAACTCAAAACTTCAGGAGAGGAAGCGTTCGACAAACTGGTTCAGTTCGTCGAGGGAGGAATCAGCCAGCAGGTGGTAAACCCAGACTTGACAGGCTTTGGGGAGCAGTTTCGCCGTCAAGGACTCGGTGATGATGAGGCCCACCCGTTCCAGGCCCAATTGCCAGTTGTCTTCGCGGGTGTCACGGAAATTCAAGGCAAGTTCATCAATTCCGGCAGCCACCAGCGTGGTGCGGGCCCATTTGAGAAAATCCGGCCAGTGGGAAACAACGGTGACCAGTGCGTCGGGTTGGGAAAGTTCCTTGATAGGCAGGGTTTTGTGAATGGAACGGGCATTCAAAAACAGGCAGGCAGTATCGGGGGCCATCCGGGTCCGGATTTTCTCAGCCATTCCGTACAGGGCCACCGGAGCCGCATCGGTCAGCATTTTGTGGTCAGTGCAGGCTTCAACCCCGGCCCCAACGGTGGGGAATTGGGTGGCTTCCATGATTTCAGCCACCAGCAAGGCGCGGAGTTCGGGGTCTTCCTCAATCACCAGAAACCGGTCCGGTGCCTGCAACTCCAGCCATTGCCTGACTGAGGAGCGGATTTCATTGACCGAAAAGCCTGCCTGCCGGGCCACGCCTAAAAACGTCGAGATAATATGGTCAAGCTGGAATTTTTTATCCACTGTGGGCATGGCGTGCAGTTCACGGACGTACACCCCGCTCCCTTTGCGGAATTCAACCCAACGCCGGGCGGCCATGTCCTGATAGGCGGCGCTGACCGTGTTCGGATGGATGGAAAACCGCCGGGCCAGTTCCCGCGTGCTGGGAAGTTTATGGCCGGGCTTGAGGTCGCCGCTGACAATCGCCAGCATAATCTGGGTGGTGATTTGCTCGCGGAGCGGAACGTCACTGGTTTTGGAAAGCCACAAGTGCATACAAACAGAGTTCAGGGTTCAGGGTTCAGAGTTTGAAAGAGTTTTCATAAAAATCGAAAACAATCAACCTTTGCTTTTCTGTTCAAATATGGAGTATTTAGAACCCTGAATCCTGGACCCTGAACCCTGAGCCCTGAAGTGAATGAGCACCCCCAATTCATACAACCCGGAACAGGCCAAGACACTTGTCGGCACGGTCGAACGGGTAACCTACAACAACAGTGAAACAGGCTATACGATTGCCCGCCTGAAGGTCAGCGGCGAACCTGACCCGGTGACGATTGTCGGGCATTTTTCTGCGATTACGCCGGGGGAAACGCTCCGGATGGCCGGGTTTTGGGTGACGCATCGGACCTACGGGCCACAATTCAAGGTTGCCAATTACGAAGTCTGCAAACCTGCGACGATTGCCGGGATTGAAAAATACCTTGGTTCAGGGCTTATCAAAGGCATTGGGCCGGTCACTGCCAAGCGGATTGTCGAGAAATTCAAGGAAAAAACCCTGGATGTCATTGAGCAGGAAATTGAACGACTCAACGAAGTTCCCGGCATTGCCAAAAAACGTGTTTCGATGATTGCCCGCGCCTGGGCCGAGCAACAGGCCATCAAGGAAGTCATGCTGTTTTTGCAGTCGCACGGTGTGACCACCCATTTTGCGGTGAAAATTTTCAAGGAATACGGGCCGCTTTCAATTCAAACCGTTTCGGAAAACCCCTACCGGCTGGCCCAGGACATTTATGGCATCGGTTTCAAAACCGCTGACCAGATTGCCCAAAACCTGGGCATTCGGGCTGATTCCGAGGAACGTATCCGGGCTGGGTTCAAACACGTTTTACATGAAGCCACCGAAAGCGGACATTGTTACCTGCCTGCCGACGCCCTGGTCACTGAAGGCGAGAAGGTTCTCAGTATCACCAATCACGACCTGCTGCATTCAGTAGCCGAAAAAATGGCGCGGGAGGATGAAATCAAAGCCGAAAGAGGGTTCAGGGTTCAGGGTTCAGGGTGCAGGGAAGAAACTCAGTCCTCAGTCCTCAGTCCTCAGTCCTTGGAAGAGTCCTCAGTCCTTTATTATCTGCCCGGTATCTGGCAGGCCGAGCAAAACGTCGCCCGCTGGTTGCGCGGACTCTTGGCACGTCCGGTTGAGTTTGATGAAAAGAAAGTTGCCGCCTGGCTGGAGCAGTTCACCAAAAAGGAAAAGCTGGAGCTGAGTGCGGAACAGAAGGAAGCCATCCTGACTGCCAGTCGGCACCGGGTGATGGTGCTGACCGGGGGACCGGGTTGTGGCAAGACGACGACGCTTCGGGCAATGGTCAAAATGTTCCGTCATTTCAACCGGCGGGTGGAGCTGGCCAGTCCGACCGGACGTGCCGCCCAACGGCTTTCGGAAGTGGCCGGAGTCGAGGCCCGGACGATTCACCGGTTGCTGGCCTATGACCCGGCTCAACATGGTTTTACCCGCAACGCCGACAACCCGTTGGAAACCGATGTGGTGATTGTGGACGAAGCCTCGATGCTGGATGTGCTGCTGGCTTCAAACCTGCTCAAGGCCATTCCAACCATAGCCCAACTGGTCTTGGTCGGAGATGTGGACCAGCTTCCTTCGGTGGGGCCAGGCCGGGTCCTTTCCGACATCATCAATTCCGATGTGATTCCGGTGATACGGCTGACCCAGGTTTTCCGCCAGGCCCAGGGCAGCGTCATCATCACCAACGCTCATCGCATCCGTGAAGGGCATTATCCGAAACTGATTGAACCCGGTTCGGTGGAGAACACCGATTGTTATTACATTCCCGCCGAAGAGCCCGAAGACATCCACCGGTTGCTCATCAATGCCGTCACCCGGAGTTTGCCGAAACGGTTCGGCTACGACCCCTTGACGGACATCCAGGTCCTGACCCCGATGAACCGCAGCAGCGTTGGGGCGGCTGAACTCAACCTTCGCCTGCAACAGCATCTCAATCCGCCGGCCCCGGACAAGGAACAGATAGAGCGCATGGGGCGCATTTTCCGTGAAGGCGACAAGGTGATTCAAAAGGTGAATAACTATAACCTGGAGGTTTTCAACGGCGATGTGGGATTGATTCGCCAGATTGACACCGAGGACCACACTTGCCTGATAGAGTTTGGGGACCGGGATGTGACGTATGATTGGGCTGATTTGAATGAACTGGGGCACGGGTTTGCCATGTCCGTCCACAAAAGCCAGGGGTCGGAATATCCGGCCGTTGTGATTATTTTGCACACCCAGGCCTGGATGGTTCTGAGCCGGAATTTGATTTACACCGCCCTGACCCGTGCCAAGAAAACCGCTGTCCTGTTAGGCACAAAAAAAGCCCTGGGGGCAGCCATGCGCAAAATCGAAGCAGGCACCCGCAATACCCGGCTGGCAGAAATTTTACCTTTGCCGATTGAATGAAGGCAGGAAACAGCCAGACTTCATTTCTGATGTGCCATTTGTGAATTGAACGAGGAATCCGTGGGTGAAAACCAAACCCGGTTCTTTGCCGAAGATTATCAATGGCCTATCGGAAATCGAAAATGAGAAATGGCAAATACCTGGTTCTTCTGGTATAAACCTCTGCACAGCCCTCAGCTTTTCACTCACACCCACAAATCATTTAGAGGAAATTCCCATGACCAGATTATTGAGCCAACGCACCATGGCTGTGTGCGCCTTTGTGGTGCTTGCCCTGAGCCTTTCCACCATTCTGACCTTTGGTCAGACCCGCCAGCGAATCAAATTTCAACGAGGCCGGACTTCGGCGGTGGTTAAAAATGCTGTCGCTCGCGGGGAAAGCATTGATTACCTGCTGGGCGCTTCAGCCGGTCAGTCAATGTACGTCCATATTTCTTCGGAGGCGGAAAATGCAGTGTTCTCGATTTATGCGCCGGGGAGGGACAATCCCATGCGGGGAGCTTCAGAGGTTAGGGACTGGGAAGGAAACCTGCCGAGCAGTGGCGACTACGTGATTAACGTCGGCACTGACCGGGGCGGGGCTGAGTTCACGCTGGAAGTGACGATTCGATAATAACCAAAGTCTAGGGAGTCTGGGGAGTCCGGGGAGTCTGGGGTGTCACTTGGCATTTTTGTCATCTTGTCACGCTGTCACCCTGTCAGGGTTTGGATTCCCAAGACTTCCAAGACTCCCAAGACTCCCAAGACTCTCAAGACTCCCAGGACTCTCCAGACTCCCAAGACTCTCAAACCTCTTCGTCTTTTTTCCCCTGGGCGACATCCAGATAGCTTTCTTTGGCACGGATTTTATGCGCCATGTCGCTCATGGTTCCTTCAAGCCCGCCTAAATCACTCATAAAATTGACCAGCGGCTGGGGCATGGAACCCAAAGCTGCCGAAGACTGGTCAATTCGACTGCGCTGGTCGGTTAAATCCGCAAAAATCAAGGCTTCATCTTCCGTAAGCGTGCCTTTGTATTTTTTGAGGGCAAGTTGACGGTACAGGGCTTCCAAATCTTCGGATAATTCCATGACTTCTGCTCCTTGGGCGTGGTTTTTCGGGAAAGGCTTGTGAATAATAGTCCCACATTTTTTGTCCAGGCAAGTGACTGGACCCAACCCACATGAGGAGCCTTCAGTTATGAAGCACCAAAAATCATTTATGCGAGTTGCCCTGATAATCCTGGTCAGCAGTTTGTTGACTGCCTGTAGTTTTGAATTTTCAACTGCCCGCATTACCGATGCAACCCTCTGCAAAAAAGTCAGTGACAAAAACGAACCCATTGACAAAACCCGGCTGTTTGACCCGTCTGATAAGGAATTGCATTGTGTGGTTAAATTGGGCAATGCACCTGAAGGTACCAAACTCAAGGCGAAATGGCTGGCTGTTCAGGTTGAAGGTGAGAAAGCCAACTCAGTGGTGGCCGACACTGACATCACGGCTGGAGGTTCGACCAATGTGGTGGACTTCTCGTTGACGACCGCCAGTGGGTTGAAACCCGGCGACTACAAACTGGAAATTTATATGAATCCGAAAACTGAAGGAGCGAAATCCCAGCCTGAACGGACTGTTTCCTTTTCGGTTCAGGGTTCCAAAAAGACTGCTTCAGACAGCGGCTCCGTTTCCGGTAATGCCACTAACGCCCAGTTTTCCAAAACCTGGTTTTCCACTGATGAAGCAGGGGAAAATACAGTTTCGGTTTTTGAAGCCACCACCAAAGTGTTCTGGTGCCACGCAGAGTTGAAGGGAGTTGCACCTGGTACCAAAGTTGAATCTGTGTGGTTGACTCAGGGTGGCGAGGAAATTTCCCGTGCCCATTGGGTATTGGGTGAAAAGGAAAATGTGGTCAGATTCAGTCTGACTTTGCAAAAACCATTGCCGGCGGGTGATTACAAAGTTGAATTATTTGTGGGTGATGCCACCAAACCGGCCCGTAGTTTGCCGTTCAGCATCTATGTGGATGGGGATTAATTCATTAGCTACGAGCGATTTGCCATTCCTTACTTTGTCTTTTCTTGAAAAAACTAACGCTTGCTATGACAAACTGAGGAATGACAAATCGCAGGTCATTATTTTTTTTCCCGCTTGGAAAGAAAAGCCACAGCTCCGTCGTGGGCATTGGTGGTCAGGTCAACCGCCCGCTCAAAAATCCGCTTTTCATCCAAGGGTTTGTTTTCAAATGAGGGTTGGAGCTTTTTCAGGCGAGTGAGATTGGCTTCCGTTCCCGTTTTGAGGTTTTCGCAGGCCTTGAGCAGTCGCGGTTCAGCCGGATTGCGTTCAAACACGTCGTCCAATTTGTCTTCCAGTTCATCCAAAACCCGAACGTACTGAATGAGCAGTTGCAGCCGGGTTCCCGTGGGAGGGGGCCCCCATTGCTCCTCTTCTTTTGACTTCTTTTTGCGTTCCTTTTCGGCTTCTTTGGCGGAAACGGGTGGGGTGGTGGGCTCCGTTTGGGGTTGGCCAACTTGTTCGATGGCAGTCAAGCGCCGGTCGGCAATTTTGAGAAAAACCTGGGTTCGCAGATCAATCTCCTGAGCCTCACGGACCCGTTCGACTTCCTGTTCGTTAAGCGCATCCTGTCGTTGCCCGGCGGCTGTGCCTGTTCCCAGCCAACCGACAAGCAAAAGCACAGCCCAGACCAACAACCCCGAACCCTGAACCCTGAACTCTGAACCCTGAACCCTGTTTTTCATCGGTTATCCGAAGGATTGGTGTTCACGGCTTCGGCACGAATGAAATCAGCACCAAACACGTAGTTCAGCAGTTGGGTTCGGACACCCTTGACCTGCGACAGAGTGGTTTGCGAATAGCGGCTGGCACCGTCGGGGCAATCCCGTGAAATACATTCCAGCAAGGGAAGCTGCCGCCGGAGCGTGGTCTCCATGGTGCGGTAGATGCCGTCTTTCTTTTTGTCTTTAAGATTGAGGGACCGGGTGTAGCCGTACGCGTACTGAATCAGTTTGTTATAGGTTTCAAGCGAGACATCCGCCTCGCTGTAGTCTCCATTTTGAATGGCTTCCTTGGCTTGGGCCAACCGGAGCAGGCCGATTTTGAGGCACTTTTCCACCCGGTCTTTGGGGTCGTCTTCAGTTTGAATGGAATTCCGTTCCGAATCGGTCAGGTGCAGCGGAAGGCATTCCGTGCCGGTTGGAGTTTCACCTGCCAACGCGGGGCTGGAACCCGTCCACCACAGACACAAGGCAAGCATCGTCAGGAATCCATATCGGAGAATGTGAACTCGAATACCCATACGCCACCCCTTTTTTCCAGGACTGAGGACTGAGGACTGAGGACTGAGAAAATCAATCTCAAGAAAGCGTAAAAGCTGCAAGGGTTGTTTCTCAGTCCTCAGTCCTCAGTCCTCAGTCCTTTCTATTTCTTCTTCTCGATTTGTCGCTTCAGGCTGGGAAGCCGGAGGTTGACTTTGTCGATTTCAAGCTGATTTTGCTTGGCATCGGCACGCTGCACGAACATTTCGTAGGCTTTGAGGGCCTGCGGAAAATCTCCCATTTTGTCAAAACACACACCCAGAAAAAAATACGTCACCGGAACATTTGGTTTTCGTTCAAGCATCCAAATGAATTCTTTGGCTGCCGGTTGAAACCGGTCCAGTTTGAACAACGCCGTCGCCAGCCCGGCGCGGGCTGCGTAATTATTGGCGTCGCTGGTGAGAATGTCCTGAAACCTGGTGGCCGCTTCCTCAAATTTTTGCGACCGGAGCAGTCCGGCGGCAACTCCAGCCTGAGCATCCGCCAACCGGGGATTGAGCGCCAGGGCTTTTTCATAAGCCGCTGTGGCCCGTTCCGGGTCGGAGGTCTGCAAAGCGTCTCCCAAACGAATCCACCAATTGGCCTGCCTCGGTTCGAGCTTGGTCAGTTCCGTGTAGACCTGCGCGGCTTCGGCGGTTTTACCGGTTTCGGAGAGCAAAGCTCCGTATCCGGCCTGCAAGCGGATGGAGGTGGGTGTTTGGCGGGCGGCTTCGGCGGCGAATTCAAGCGTCTCCGCACTTTTCCCGGCTGCCAGGGAAGCATAAACAATGTCGGCGGCGGTTTCCGGGTCAGGGGCGAACCGGTAAGCCGTCAGGAAATCATTCATTCCCTGGGCTGGATTTTTCAGAGCCAGATAGGTATAAGCCCGGCCCCGTAGCAGCAGCGGATTGCGTGGCTCGCGGAGCAGTCCGTCGGTGTAAGCCTGCAAGGCACCGGGGAGGTTACCGGTTTCCCGCAGAACGTCACCGTACACCACATAAAATGCGGCGTCGCGTTCTCCGTTTGGTTGTTTGGCAAGTGGTTCCAGGAGCGGGAGCGCCTCTTTGGCGGCTTTGCGGGCTGCCATCAGTTGCGCTGCTCCCAAGCGTGCGTGCATGAGCGTGCCGTCCAGTTCAACAGCACGCAGAAAAGCCTTTTCGGCTTCAATGGTGTGATTGCGTCGTGCTTCAGCTTCGCCCAGCAAGGCATACCCGCGTGCAAAATCAGATTGAAGGGTGACGGCGCGGGTCAGGGCGGAAACGGCATCGTCCAGCCGGTTGAGACCGACCAGCGCACTGCCGCGTTGGTAATGAATGACCGATTGGGAATCGTCAAGCTGGAGCGCTTCATCGTAGAGTTTGAGGGCTTCGGCCAGTTTCCCGGCGGCGTGGAGTTCCTGCGCCGTTTCGAATTTCTGGACCAGTTGCGCCTGCTTGTCTTCAGCGGTTTCCGTTGCGGCAGCTGTCGCAGCCTTGGTTCGTTTGGACGCAGACCGTTGTTGAGCCACGACCGGAAGGGAACAAAGCCCCAATCCAAGCGCGACAGACAACGTCACCCAAACTCGGAAAAACTGCTTCTGATTCATTGGAATGCTTATTATTTTCCACGATGAGATGAATACCCGAAATGTAGCCCAGAAAGAGCGAAAAGGGAAACCAAAGGGGGTGGAATTTTCGTGATTTTTACAAGCATTTTCAGGCAACCAGAAAAACAAAAAGGGAGCCATCCGCAACCTGGTGCGAACTGCCCAAACGATTGCTCAAACGGGTGGATTGCCAAAGCCCAGAGCAGCAAAAAAACGGCACAATCCCCACGATTTTGTCAGCTAGGTCGTTCATGCAAGCTTAAAGCACTTCAGGGTTGATGACATTGACCGGGTTTCCGGCCATAAATGCCAAAAGCTGGTCAAAAGCCTGTCCAAAATAGAGCTCGTAGCTGTCTTGTTCCACATAGCCAAGATGGGGAGTGCAGACCGTGTTTTCCAGTTTGAGCAACGGGTGGTTGGCCCCCAGAACGGGTTCTTCCTCATAAACATCAACCGCCGCCATGCCCGGACGCCCCGCCCTGAGCGCTGTTTCCAGCGCCCCCGGTACAATCAATTCGGCCCGGCTGGTATTGACCAGGATGGAATCCGGCTTCATGTGGGCCAGGTCAACCTCAGTGACCATGCCACGGGTTTCTTTGGTCAGGCGGACGTGGAGCGACAGCACATCGGACTGTTCCAGGAATTGTTCCTGGTTGTCAGCCAGGGAAAAACCGTCGGCCTGGGCCCGTTCCAATGACCCTTCACGGCCCCAAATCAGGACATTCATGCCAAAAGCCCGTCCGTAACCGGCCACCAGGCTGCCGATTTTTCCATAACCCCAAATGCCGAGGGTTTTTCCTCGCAGGAGGGTGCCAACCGTGCTTTGCCATTGGCCGGCCCGCAGGTTCGCTGTTTCCTGGGGAAGCCGACGGGCCGCCGCCAGCACGAGCGCCCAGGTCAGTTCCGCCGGTCCGTAAGGCGAGCCGGTTCCCACCGCCACTGCCACGCCGTGGGTGGTACAGGCCGCCACATCAATGTGATTGATGCCTTTGCCGGTCTGACTGATGAGTTTGAGATTGGGGAGCCGGTCCAGCAAGGCAGCCGTAATGGCGGTTCGTTCCCGAATCAGCACCAGGGCTTCGGCCAGATGCAGCCGTTCAGCCAAAGCGTCCACATCCTTGATGGTGTCGGTGAAAATGGTCACTTCGTGACCGGCCAGTTTGGTAAAACACAAAAGCCGGTGAACTGCGTTTTGGTAATCGTCCGGGATGATGATTCGCATGATTTTCAGCCGGAAGGAAGATTCAGCAGATTGTTTCGTTGGAGCTTAGGGAAGAATATACCAGTTTCGCTGTGAAAGTGAGCCAGCAAAATCCGAGCGAAGGCGAGGAAAGACCGGTTGAAGTCTGCAATAAAACCCGGTCGCCTCGGTCGAAATGGGAAAACCTCATTTCATCTCACCCCAAAAACAGGTAAAACGCAAACCGAACAACTCAGAGCTCAAAACTCAAAACCCAAAACTCAAAACTCCCCCATGACCCACATCGGCTATCTGACGCTCCTCAAACAAAACAAAAATTACCGTCGGCTGTGGCTGGGCCAGGTGGTCAGCGCGATTGGCGACTGGTTGAACGCTGCCGCCATGTATTCGCTGGTCGAAAAACTGACCGGTTCGGGAAGAGCCGTGGCCTGGGTGCTCATCCTGCAATTTCTACCGTTTTTCATCCTCAGCCCAATTTCCGGTGTGGTGGCGGACCGCATTTCCCGCCGCAAAATCATGATCTGTGCCGACCTGGTGCGGGCGGTGGTGGTTCTGGGATTGCTGTTTGTGCGCCAGCCACAGGATGTCTGGCTGGTTTATGGAATTGTGGCGGTGATGGATTCAATGACCGCCTTTTTCGAGCCGGCCCGGCAGGCCATGATGCCTTCCCTTTGTCGCAAGGAGGAACTGTTTACCGCCAATGCGTTGGCGTCGCTGACCTGGTCGCTGACTTTGGCCGTAGGGGCCGGACTGGGCGGGTTGGTCACTTTGCTGGTGGGGCGTGAAGCCACGTTTGTCATTGATTCGCTTTCGTTTGTGCTGTCAGCCTGGGTTATTCGGAAAATTCAGATTCCGGCCCCGACTGTGGATGGGGTGGATGTGCGCGACACAACCAGGCTCGGCCAGGGATTGCCCAAACCGCCGGCCCCGTCGGGTTGGGGGGATTTGGTGGAGGGGATTCGATATGTGGTCCAGCGTCCGGCAGTGCTGGCGCTTTTGCTGGTGAAAACCGCCGCTAGTCTGGGAGGCGGGTTTTTGGTTCTGCTCACTCTGTTTGGCCAACGGTTGTTTCCGATTGGCAAAACCGGTACGGCGGTGGCGCTGTTGTATGCGGCGCGGGGGTGCGGGACCGCTTTGGGGCCGATTGTGGCGCGGCGGGTGGCCGGAACCGGATACGGCGCGCTCCGAATGGGTATCGGTTGGGCATTTTTGATTTATGGCGTGTTTTACATGGCGTTTGGGTATGCGCCAAATCTGTGGTGGGCCATGACGGCCCTGGTGCTGGCTCACATTGGCGGAAGTATCCAATGGGTCAATTCCACCATTCTGTTGCAAATCAGTGTCCCGGACCAATATCGGGGCCGGGTTTTCGCCTGGGAATGGGGATTGCTGACGCTGGCGGCAGCCATTTCAAATTATGTGGTGGGGTGGGCTGTTGATGTCGCCCGGATTCCACCCCGCCAGGCTGCCACCGGGGTGGGCATATATTTAATGCTTCCAGGTTTGGCCTGGGCCATTTTGCAGGTTCTTTTGCGGGAGGATTTCCGCCGGACTTTACAGCCCAAGGACTGATGACCCAGGGCAAATGAGGGAATTTGCCACGGAAAAATCGCAAAGTGGATACGCTTCTGGTAGGATGCCTTCTCCGAAGTTCATTTTTTTGCCCCACCAAGATCAATAAAGAATAACACCTCGGCTCGTAGGATTGCAGGTTGCAGTGTGAATCGGCGCGTCCTGTGTGGCAGGTTGAGGGATCCGCCCGGCAGATTCGCCAGGGGGAAATTAGAGGTATTGCCATTTTTTATTTTCCAGGGAACCGTTCATGAACACTTCGCTGCCACTTGACCAGATTGCCCGAAGGCACCACCTGATTGCCCGGTTGGCATTGGATGCCTTGAATGAAAGCACGCCTTCCACTCAGATTCACCGTGCTTTGACGGCATTGGCCGAGGAACTGAACCTGGAACTGATTTCGATGGTGGAACTGCTGCCTGATTGCACCACCAGGATCCAACGGGTGGGAACGGGTTGGCATTGTTCCCAGGTGAACCAGATTTTACACCAGGAGTATCCCGGACCATTGCTGGATTTGGTGGCTCCGCTGGAGGAGGCGATTACGATTGAAAACCTGGCCGCGGACCACCGGTTCGAGGCTCCCGGCAGTTTGTTGGCAAATCAGGCAGTGAGCGGCATTTGTTCCCGAATGTACCTGAAAGAACAGGTGTTTGGTGCGGTGCTTGGGTTTTGTACCTATGCCCGGACGTTTACCGAGGTGGAAAAAGAATGTTTCAGTCAGATTGCCACCATTTTGGCTTCAATTATCGAGCGCACCCGGATGGAGCATTTTCAGCGTGACCGGGAACGAAAACTGCTCCTTTTTAACGAAGTGCTGCTCCATGTTTCAAAACTGACCGTGCGGCGGTTGGATGAAGTAACCCGCATTCTGCAAACCATCACCGAAGCAGCCTCGCATTCGCTGGAAATCGAGCGGGTCAGTATTTGGGTTTATTCCGACGACCATTCCCGGATTGAATGCCTGGATTTGTATGAATCCTCCCTGGCGCGGCACAGCCAAGCCCCGATGCTGCTGGCCAAAGAGTTTCCCCGCTATTTTCGGGCGCTGGAAGAGGAACGGATTATTGCGGCACATGATGCCCGGCAGGCTTCGCCCATCCAGGAATTCACCGAAGTGTATTTGGCCCAGCATGGAATCGGGGCCTTGCTGGATGCGCCGATACGCTTGAGCGGGGAAATGGTCGGTGTCGTGTGCCATGAACATGTGGGCGGCGCGCGGCAGTGGACGTTTGAAGAACAGAATTTTGCCGCTTCCATTGCCGATGCAGTTTCGCTGGTGCTCGAAGCCGCCGCCGCCAAACGGGCCGAGGCTGCTTTGCAGGAAAGCGAGACCCGGTACCGCGAACTGTTTGAGAATGCTCATGACTTGGTTTACATCCATGACTTGGAAGGAAACTTCATCGATATCAACCGCACCATGGAGCGCCTGACCGGGTATCGCCGCGAGGACATCCGCCAGATGAACGTGGATGACCTGCTGGTTGAGCCTGAAGAAGACCTGACCCAGCCTTCGCGGGCACCGATGAATTCGGCTGACTGGCTCAACTATGAAATTGAGATGATGACCAAGCACGGGCAGCGGATTCCCCTGGAAATCAATACCCGGCTCATCGTGAAAAACGGAGTGCCCTGCGCCGTTCAAGGGATTGCCCGTAATATTTCCGAACGCAAGCGGGCCGAACGCAAACGCGTTGAATCCTTGCAACGATTGTTGGAAAGCATTCGGGTCATCAATTCAAATCTGGCCCTCAACACGGTCCTTCAATCCATTGCCGAGGAAGGCGCGCGGCTGGTCAAAGGCGACCCCGGAGCCATTTCGTTGGTGGAAGGGGAGGTCATTAAGCATAAATGGGTGTGGCATCAGGGCCATTGGGAGGACGGCATGCTCAGTTTCCGGTTCGGAGAAGGCGTAATTGGCCAAGTAGCCCAGACCGGTTTGACGGAAGTGGTCAACGACCCACGCTATCATCATCGGACGACAGTCAAGGAACTGGCTGAGAAACAATATGTGCATGGCTGGATGGACGTGCCCATCATTGCCCGGAGCGGGGAAGTCGTCGGAGTCCTCGATGTGCGCCGCCGACCGGGCCGCCGGCCTTTCCATGACGTGGACCGGAAATTGATTGAATCGCTGGCCGACCAGGCTGCCGTGGCGATTGAAAAGGCGGCACTCTATTCAAGCCTGGAGCAGAAAACCGCCGTCATCACGGCTTCCATGCAGGAGTTGGAACGGCTCTATGAAAATGCCCAGGAAGTCACCCGACGGCTCAATGAGCTGGACCAGATGAAGACCAACTTTATCGTGGTTATGTCGCATGAATTGCGAACACCGCTGACCATTCTGAAAGGGTATACGGACACGTTGGTGGATGGGTATTTCGGAGAACTCCAACCCGACCAGCAAAACTGTCTGGTTGCCATGCAGCGGATGGTCGAACGGCTGGAAACCAACATGAGCGACATCATCGAAATGCTGCGAATCAACGAAAAACAAATCGTGTTGAACCCGGTTCACTTTGACTTGGCCGCGGTCATCCGGCAGGCGGTGGACCTGCTCAAAGTTTTTTCCGAACAACGCCACTTGTATTACCAGATTGAATTGCCGCACCGCTGTATGGTCGTTGGAGACCTCGACAAAATCGAACTGGTCCTGACCAATATCTTACAAAATGCCATCAAGTTTACCCCGGATGGAGGAACCATCCAGGTCTGTCTGCTGTCAAGTGAAGCATTCGTTCAGGTGACAGTGAGCGACACCGGCATTGGCATTGCACCCTCGGAAATCGAACGGATTTTCGAAAAGTTTTATACCAGTCCGGATTCCTACCATCACTCCTCCGGAAAATTTCAGTTTGCCACCAGGGGAACCGGGCTGGGACTGGCCATTGCCCGAAATTACGTCGAAGCCCATCACGGGCGTATCTGGGCCGAATCCGAAGGGGAGGGCCGGGGCAGCCGCTTTTTTGTGGAATTGCCCTTGCCGGGAAACAATAACCTCAGGCCAGCGGTTGGCACCTGGTAAAAGGGCACTGGGCAAAAGCACACCTGCTCCGGGTACATGTGGCGCGAAACAAATCGCGCCACAATTCCCAAGCATGCGCTCAGTCCTCAGTCCTTTTTTCAGGTCGGCTCCATCTGAACATGACAAAAATGAACCCGGTCAAAGCCATGCTGCAAAACAGGCCGCCTTCAGGGCCATACCCGCCACCGGTCAGCCAGACAGGTTCACCGGGCTGAAACTGCACCACCGTGGCCGACAGCAGGTTGCCCAGACCACTCACGGGCACCCCCCACAGCCACACCGTGGCAAAGTTCCAGCCCGTATGCAGGCCCCAGGCTCCCCACAGGTTTTTTCTGGTGAGCACCGGCAGGCCCAGCCAGATACCGGCCAGAAAAGTATTTACCAGAGCCAGTTTGGAAACATTGGGGTTTCCTCCGTGAGCCAGGGCAAACAATCCTGACGTAACCACCAGGGCAGGGCCCGCCCCAATGCCCTGGCGCAACGCCAGTAACAGAAATCCTCGACAAAACAGTTCCTCGAAAATGGCTCCAAACCCGAACAGGAGGAGTGCCAGCAGGCCGGTTTTTCCCAGTTCGAGTGGGTTTGCCACTGCACAGGACGCGCTACTTGACGTGCTCAACCACGCCCCGCCAACGGTCAGGGTCAGCAGCAGCACTCCCAACCCAAAGCCGCCTGTCAGGTCAACCCACCATTTCCCCTGGCAGCCCAGTCCACAGGCTGGAAAATCAGCTATGGGAAAGAGGCGGAAGCAGAGCAGGGAGGTGACCCCCACGGCCAGGGTACTGCCGGTTACTTCCAGAAAGAGCCTGCCCAGCCTGCCTTCCTCAAGCGAAAAAGGAAGGTGCAGAACCTGAGCGCCTAATGTTAGGATGGAGGTTGTCACTGTGACTGCCACCACCGCCAGCAAAAAGAAAATCAGGCACTGCCAGCCGCTCCGCAGTTGTTCGGTGTCGGGATTGCGAAAAAAGTTCATACATTTGCCATGTGCGATTTGCCATGTGCGATTTGCCAATCAGGGAAATACCTGCGAGGCGGTCAAACGGAATTCCTGGCTGACAATCCTAAATGGCAAATCGCAAATGAATCCCCTGTAAGGTTGTATGTCCTACCGGCTGAAAAAAATTGACCTCCAGGCCGAGGCGGAGGCCCCCTCCTGGGAAGCCGCCGCCCGCCGTCGCAAAAAGCGCATTTTGGTGCTGACGGTGGTAACGTTGGTTTCGCTCGGAATCGTGGTGGCGTTTGGCTCGTTGGACGTCAAATCCATTATTGACCCACCCAGTTCCCCAGCCGCCACCTTTATTTTGTATGGCTTGTCCATGCTTAATTTTCTGGCCAGCATGCTGCTCCTGTTTTTGTTGGCCCGAAACCTCTTCAAATTAAGTCAGGAGCGACGGGAGCAAAAACTTGGGTCCAAGTTCAAGACCAAAATGGTGGTGGGGGCGCTGGCGATTTCAATTGTTCCAGTCTGTATGCTGTTTTTTTTCGCCTACAGTTTGATTAACCGGAGTCTGGACAAATGGTTTGACCAGCCGGCAGTTCGGTTTCAAGGCGATGTGGAGGCCATCCGCGACCAGGTGCTGGAACTGGAAAAAGAGGAACTGGCTGATACGGGCCGGTCACTGGTGCGGGCCCTCCGGTTTCAGAATGAAGATGAGTTTGATTCATCGGGCAATTTTCTGGTGGTCAATGAAACGACCCAGAAAATGGTCCGGGCGGAATACAAGATTCACGATTTGGCCCGCCTGTTTATCATTGGAGCTGAGGGCCAGACTCTGTTTTCCTACGGAAACGAGGTTTTTGACACGACTGAACCCCTCCGCCATACCCGTTCCGAGGTGGTGCGGGGTGAGGAAGTCAAAGAGATTTTGAACCAAACTGACGGTGCCATGTTTGTGGTGGTCGGGTTGCCGATCAAACCCGTCAGTTTGGGAACGCCCAAACCGGTTGCCTCCAGTGGGAAAAAACCGATTTTGGCAAATCCGGCACATCCGGTCGGCGGGATTTTCCTGGTCCGGGAACTGCCACCAAGTCTGTGGAAAAAATTTGCCACCCTGTCGGATGAGGCACAATATCGCAAAGACCTGGGAATCCAAAACAAACGGTTGAAATTTACCTATCTGTACATTTTAGGTTTTGTAACCTTGCTGCTCGTGTTTGGAGCGACCTGGATTGGGCTGTATGTCGCCCGTGGGGTGACAGTTCCCATTCAGGCGCTGGCCGAAGGGACCCAAAAGGTGGCTGAAGGTGATTTTGACATCCAGGTTTCCGTGCTGGCAGAGGATGAACTGGCGGTTTTGGTCAAATCCTTTAATGAAATGGCAGCCCAACTGCGTCACAATCGCACCCAGTTGGAGGCCACGGCGGTGCGTTTGCGCGAAATGAACCAGGCTTTGGAAGAACGCCACCGCTACATTGAAACCGTATTGCAGAGTCTCTTCACCGGAGTGGTTTCCCTCGATGCAGAACATCGGTTGACGACCATCAACCAGGCCGGAATCGAGTTGCTGGGACTTGAAAATGCTTCGTTGGGAGCTCCTTTTGACATTGTGGTTCCATCTTCAAACCGGACCGATTTTCAACGCCTGCTGCGTCGAACCAGACGGTTGGGGCAGGCCACTCTGCAAATGGAATTGTGGCAGGCCGGACGCAAACCGTTGCACGTGGCGGTTTCAGGTACAGCCCTGCGGGATTTGGAAAGCCATTACGGCGGAGCGGTGCTGATGATTGAAGACCTGTCACCCCTCATCCAGGCCCAACAGAGCGCAGTCTGGAGCGAAGTCGCCCGCCGGATGGCGCACGAAATTAAAAACCCCCTGACCCCGATTCAGCTTTCGGCGGAACGTATCAGCCGCAACGTTGAACGGCATGGGGTGGATTCGGACCGGGCCCGGAAGGCCATTGCTGAAAGTACGGCTTTGATTCGGCGGGAGGTGGCCACTCTGCAACGGATGGTGGACGAATTTTCCCGCTTTGCCAAATTGCCCGACCCACGTCCTGAACCCTCCTCGCTCAATAATGTGGTGCAGGATACAGTGCGCCTGTACGAGGACCGGCTGGACGGGATTCAGCTTGAAACCCGGCTTGACCAGACTGTGCCGCCGTTGAATTTGGACCGCGAGCAGTTCAAACGCACGCTGGTCAATTTGATTGACAACGCCATGCAGGCCATTGAGGAGACGATGGAAACCGGTCATCCGGCAGACTCCCAATCGGGCAAAATTACGCTCTCGACCGAGTACCGGCCAGAACAGGATTTAGTCCGGTTGGCGGTGGCCGATACCGGTCGCGGGGTTGCCCCGGAAGACCGGGAGCGGCTCTTCCAACCCTATTTTTCCACCCGCAAGCGCGGAACCGGACTTGGACTGGCAATTGTCAGCCATATTGTGACCGATCATAATGGCAGGATTCTCGTTGAAGACAACCAGCCGCAGGGGGCTCGTTTTGTGATTGAACTGCCTGCTGCCTGATGCGACTGCGGGGAAGTTTGAGGTGTTCTGTGTTTTTTGAGTTCCACCGAAAACTCAAAACTCCAAGACACTCTGCCGCAGTTTTTACCTTCTGACTTTGAACAAGGAGAACCGTAAACATGAAACAGGTTTTTTTAGGTTTTGGAGCAGTCATTGTGTTGGCAGGGGTAACCGCCTGTGGTGGACCCAGCAGTCCGGAGGTCGTGGTTCCGGCTGCCAACAATACGGCCCGTGATGGTGCCGCGAGGCAACAAATGAGGATTATTTACCGGGCTGAGGAAGGCTATAAAAGTAAAAACGACCGCTACGGAACGATTGACGAACTGGTTGACAGTGGTGATTTGAATGTCAACCCCAAAAACGACCGGTTATTCAAATACACCTTGAGTGCCACCAAGGATACCTTCCAGTGTGTGGGCATGCCGGTGATTTACAACACCAATGGAAAAACCTCGCTTTATATTGACCAGACCGGCCAGTTGCGCGGGGCCGATCACCAGGGCGGACCGGCTTTGGCCAGTGATCCGGTGATTACTGAATAGGGTATTTGGTGAGCCGGCGGCCAAGGGCGGGGCTGAAGGGGGCAGTTTTCCGGAAGGTTTCGGAACACCCGGCAAAAACCCTGATGATTCCCTCAAAATTACATTGTCGGTCGAAAAACCGCTGTGTATGATTCGATCTAAACATTTCAGAAGTTGTTTTTCCCGTGGTTTATCATTCCGACTCTTTTCTGTATTTGATTCAACCAAATTCAAAGCCTGGGGATGACACTGCTGGTGTTTGCGTGAGTCCGCACCCTCACGTCCCGTCTGGTTTTGCATCCAGGCGGAATTCCCCCCGCCTCTTGCCGGGAAACCCAATCCGTTGTTGCCCAGGCATGAGGAAACAGGGACTGTTGTCACACAGAGGAGTTTGTGCCAGAAGCCAAAATCAAACGAGAATTCATTGACTGGTATTATATTTCCAAAGCCACTGTGTACCGGTTTGTCGGGACGGTGCTTTCCGTCGTTGTGTTGGTTGGAGGGGGGTGGTGGTTTTACAAATATCGTGAAAGCATTCAACCTGCCATCATCAAGATTGGAACCCGGCTGGTTCAGATTTCGGGCAATGTGTCCATCCGCCGGGGGGCAGAAATTATCAAAGCCGAGTCGGGCATGGAGTTACAGGAAGGTGACACCATTCAGACCGGGCCGGATTCGACTGCCTCATTGCAATATGTTGACGGTTCGACTTTGCGGGTCAAATCTGATTCGACCGTGATTGTCAAGGAAAACGCCCAAAACCGCAAAGACGAATCAACCACGGTGCAAAACCAGATTGTCTACGGCACGGTCAACGTGTCGGCCATGACACCGGTTCCTGGCAGTAAAAATACCTTGATTGCACCGGATGTGCAGATTGACTTTACCGAAAAAGCTTCGGTGGGGATCAATGTTGACAAGGATAAAAAGAACACCGGGGTGTTGGTGGCCGAAGGGTCAGCCTTTGTCACGCCCAACAATGGCAAGCCACAGTCGGTGCGGGAAAATGTCTATGTTGAGTTTGCTGCCGGCACCAAGGCGCTGGAAGTGGCGGTGCTGCCCAGCCCGAAGCTGAAATCTCCGGATAATTCGGCCATGCTCGTGTTTGAATCCGGCCAAAGTCCGGAAGTCACGTTCTCGTGGCTGCCACTGAATGAAGCCAAAAATTATAAACTCCAGATTGCCTCCACTCCTTCGTTTCTGGCGAAATCCATGCTGGTGGATCAGGCGTTGACCTCACCGGTGTTTAACTGGCCGCTGAAATCCGTGGATGCCAATTATTATTGGCGCGTCGTGGGAGTTGCCAAGGATGGAAAAGAAGGTGTTTGGAGCCCGGAATACCGGCTGCAGGTCATTGTCAAGGATGTTAAAACCGGCCAGATTCGGATTGACCGTCCGCAAATCACCGCAATTGGCGGTGGTTTGGTGGAAGTTGCCGGATCGACCGAGCCGGGAGTTCAATTAACGATTAACGGAAAACTGGCGACTGTCTTCAATGATGGAAAATACAATAAATCGGTTGACTTGCCGGGAGGCCGGGGCCGCATTGTGATTGAGGCCAGGGATAATTCAGGTCGCACGAGCAAACGGGTTGAATCCTATCCGTAAAATTTGAAACATTGCACTTGTCGGAGGAAAGCGATATGCGTTATTAGTCGCCTTCCTCCTTTTGCATTTTTCCATCCCTAACCTGAAGTGATTAAAAAGAATGCGTGTCGCTGTTGTGTATTTGGACAAAATTCCGGAAGCCTTGTTACGGGTTCTGGGGAATTGTACGGCCACCGAAATCGCACTTTTTAATCTGCGGAAAACGGATGATGATTTTTTGAGCCGATGGAAACCGGACGTGGTCATCTATCAATTTGAGGATCCAAGTGAGGAGCACCAATCCCGGTTTCTGCTCAGTCATCCCCGCCATACGTTGGCCCGGATTCCGGCTTTTTCATTCTCAAATGACATCAAACCTGACCTGCATGCCCTGGCTGAACAAATTGGGTTCATTATTCACCTGGAACCTCTAAGCTTGACGGCGCGGGAGTTGGAATTGCATTTGGTGTACGGATTGAAACTGGCCAAGGCCACCGGACGCAAGCTGCAACCCGCCAAAACCAGCCTGGATAAGGCTTTTGAGGCGGTGACCTCTTTTCACTCAACGCTGGATACGGCCAAAGTGCTTGAATCGGCCATGTTTCATCTGCCGCGTTTGGTTCCGGCTGAAAGCTGGGCGCTTTATTTGAGTAATGAACCAGGCAAACCCCTCCGGTTGATGGCCGCTGTCAACGCTTTGTCAGCCGGGATGCCTCCGTGGGTGGATGTCCAGAACGAAGAACACCCGCTGGTTCGGGCTGTGCAGGATGGACGCACCCATTTCATCAACGATTCGGACGACCCCACTGAGGTCAAGCTGTATCTGCCGCTGTTGACTCAGGGCAGTCTGTTTGGCGGAATTGTGGCAGTGCTCAACCGAGAACACCATACGTTTTCCGAAGAGGACACGGAAATTGCGGAGCGGGTTTCGGCTTCATTGGCTCTTGCATTGGGAAATGCCACCAGTTTTACCAGGGCCGAAAATTTAAGCCAGTTGGACGACCTGACCCATCTTTTCAACGCCCGGTACTTCTATCAGGCGTTGGAAAATGAATTAAAGCGGGCCCGCCGACACCAGTTGCCCTTGGCGGTGGTCTTTATTGATTTGGATGGATTCAAAGAGGTCAATGACATCCATGGGCATTTGGTGGGAAGCGGGACACTGGTTGAAATATCGCAACAATTGCAAAGCTGTGTCCGGGAAACCGACATCCTGTGCCGATATGGCGGAGATGAATTCATTCTGGCTTTGCCGGAAGCAAATTTACAGCAGGCCCACGACATCGCCGAACGGATCCGCTCCCGGATTGAAGTGACTTATTTTCAACAGCACCGGGCCGACAATGTCCGCCTGACGTGTTCCATTGGAATTTCCGTGTATCCGGAACATGGAAAAACAGCAGAGTTGTTGGTCAAACAGGCTGATGAGGCCATGTATGCAGCCAAACAGGCGCAAAAGAACCAAGTGGTGGTGGCCAAGGTCGGAACAATGGCACCCTGAAAAAAGAGGCGAGGACTGAGAGCTGAGTTGCGGACCTGACTTCCGAAATTGTGTTTTTTCAAAGAAGGTGGACGAGCTTCATGTCCGGGGTCTGGTCCTCCGCCCTCAATCTTCAGTCCTGGTAAAGCAGACTGTGGAAAACCTCACTCCCCGCTTTGGGTTTGGCAGATTTTCCTATGAAGTGCTTGACACCCGGCTTGTAAAACGAGTATTGGTGGCAGCTTAATAATTTTTTACCGCGCACTCGGTTTGCCACTGTCAGGCCGCATCCCAAAATCCTCACTTGCGATGTGGTCCTGAGGCAGGTGGTGCGCTACCTAACGTTCCAAAGGCACTCGCACGAAATGAAACTCCGTTCACTGTTTAATTTCTTCTCAAATGATTTGGCAATTGATCTTGGAACCGCCAACACCCTGGTGTATGCCAAAGGGCGAGGTATCGTCGTCAGCGAACCCTCGATTGTTGCCATTAACAAAATTACCAACAAAGTTGAAGCCGTTGGCAAGGAAGCCAAGGAAATGCTGGGGCGCACACCGGGCAATATCGTGGCCATCCGACCGATGAAGGATGGGGTGATTGCCGATTTCGAAGTTACCGAAAAGATGTTGCAGCACTTTATCAAAAAGGCGCACAACGGAAAGTCGTGGGTCAGTCCGCGAGTGGTGATTGGGGTGCCGGGTGAAATCACCCAGGTCGAGCGCCGGGCAGTGATTGATGCCGCCAACCGGGCCCGCGCGGCTGAAGTCTATCTGGTTGAGGAAGCCATGGCCGCCGCCATCGGGGCCGGGTTGCCAATTACCGAACCCTACGGAAATATGATCGTGGATATTGGCGGGGGCACCACCGATATTGCCGTGATTTCCCTGTCCGGCATTGTATATTCGCGGGCGGTCCGGGTGGCGGGCAATGAGTTGGACGAAGCCATTTCCCAGTACATCAAACGCAAATACAACCTCCTCATTGGGGAACGCACTGCCGAACAGATCAAAATCGAGTTGGGTTCCGCCTATCCGCTGGAAGAACGCCTGACGATGGAAATCCGGGGGCGTGACTTGATTGAGGGAATTCCCAAAACAGTCAGCATTTCAGACGATGAAGTCCGGGAAGCGATGGCCGACCCGGTGGCCACGATTGTGAATGCCGTCCGGGTGGCCTTGGAGCGGACTCCACCGGAATTGTCCGCTGATATTGCGGACCGGGGGATTGTACTGACCGGCGGTGGTGCCCTGCTGAAAGGGTTGGACCGCCTTTTGATGAAAGAAACCAGAGTTCCGGTCACCTTGGCCGAAAATCCACTGTCATCCGTGGTGTTGGGAACCGGGAAAATGCTGGGTGATTTTGAACTGCTCAAACGGGTCAGTTTGGAAAGCGGTTACGGGTATAACAACCAGAATTAGGGTTCAGGGTTCAGGAGGTTCAATTTCTGGATTTTGGAAGCTTGAGTCAAGAAAACCTTCTGTTTCAGGAATTTTCTTCCCAAACCCTGAACCCTGAACCCTGAACCCTGAACCCTGAACCCTCAAGATGAAACCTACCGAATCACAAAACCGCGCTCCAATTGTTTTTATTGCTTTACTGGTGGCGCAGTTGTTAACGATGTCGTTGCACGCGCGGGCACAGGCGCAACAACAATCGCTTTCCCGGACGGCCCTGCTGGCTGTTTTATATCCACTTCAAAAAGGAACGGCTTGGGTCACATCCGGTATTGGCGGGGTCTGGTATGGGTATCTCAACCTGCGTGGAGTGCGGGGCGAAAATCAGCGGTTGCAAGCCGAAATCAATCGGTTGCAGCAGGAACGGATGCTGGTGCAGGAAGAGGTTGCCGCTGCTCGCCGATACCGGGAATTGTTGAAGCTCAAGGAAAGCGTGGGGGTTCCATCTGTCGCCGCCACTGTTATCGGCAGGGATGGGAATCCCTGGTATCAGCAGATTGTGATTGACCAGGGCCTGATTGCCGGGGTCCGTTTATATCAGATTGTTATTACACCCCAGGGAGTGGTGGGCCGGGTGGTTGGCGTGGGGCCGACCTGTGCCATCGTGCAGTTGATTACGGACGGCACCTCGGGGGTCGGTGCCATGTTGAGTGATTCACGGGTCAACGGTGAGCTCAAAGGGCGCAATGGGCCACAGTGCCAATTGGCCAGCATTACCGGGCTGGTCAATGTCCGGGAAGGGGAGGCAATACTCACTTCCGGGTTGGAAGGTTGGTACCCCAAGGGAATGTTGCTGGGCTATGTTTCCCAGGTCCAATTGGGGTCGGGGGCTGCTTTACATCAAATCACAGTCCAGCCTGCCGCCCAATTGGACCGACTTGAAGAAGTTCTAGTGTTGTTGGCCAAGCCGCCAGACATTCAAATAACCGAAAGTGTGAAAAAATAATTGAGAATTGAGCCGGTGATGCCTGCGGAATGGTGACCTAACTGCAAATTTGGTGAAAAAAACACCAAAGGACACATTCTCCGGTTTTCAAAGGTAACCGGAAACCGATTTCCAGATTTCTCAATTCTCAATTCTCAGTTCTCAATTCGAAGAGTGGGGTTGTTGTGCTGGCGTTACGAATTTTCCTGGCAATTTTGATTTTTACCGGCTTGAAGTCAATTTTGCTCAAATACCGGGTTTTGGCCGGATTCAATTATTTTGATTTCGCCCTGATTCTGACAGTGCATCAAAGTCTGCATCCGAACTTGTATCGGGCCATGTTCACGGGAGCTGCCTCCGGTCTGGCTCAGGATTTAATCCAGGGCGTTTCAAAATTGATGGGTGCCGAAAGTTTTACCAAAACTTTTATCGGTTATGTGCTTTCGGTTATCAGTGGCCGCTTTCGGTTGGAAAATCCTCTGGTACGAATGTTTGTGTTGGTGGTCTGTTCAGCGGTAAACTCATGGACCTATGCGTTTTTGCATCTTTACTTTTCGGTTGTTCCTCAAGGAATGTCGGTCAAACAGGTTGGTATCACCTGTGGTTGGGAAGCATTGGCGAACTTTTTAGGGGCAATTGTGTTGTTTCCCATTTTTGACCGGATTTTTAAGGAAGCTCCCTACGACCCAACCCGTGGCGGAGACCTTCCGCGCCGGAAATTTTAAACTGGACCATGATTTGGCTGAGTGTTGGCAGGTAATTCCCGGAAAATTCCAGTCAATGATTCTCAATAATTGGTGCGAATCGGAGGATAATCTCCTCAGTCCTCAGTCCTCAGTCCTCAGTCCTGACTTTTGTATTGTGTTATGGCACTGAAACCTCCCTTGGTTGATACACCAAAACCCTTTAATCTCCATGCCCGGTTGATGGTGTTGCAGTATACAATTGTGGTCGCTTTTCTGGCCCTGGGGTTGAGATTTTGGAATATGCAGATCGTGCAACGCGATTTGTATACCAAGCAGGCGGAAAACAACCGGATTCGGGAACTTCCGATTCCGGCCCCACGCGGCAATATTCTGGACCGTAACGGCAAAATTCTGGTTGACAGCCGACCCACCTTTAATATTTTGGTCAACCGGGAGGATATTGAAAACGAAAAGGAAACCGCCCGGCTGTTGGTGGAGGAGTTTGCCGTAGACCCGGAGTTTTTACATCGGCAGTTGACCTCACAGGCGGCCAAATCCCGCCCGGTTGAGGTCAAAGTAGGGGCAACCGATACCGACCGTGCAAAGGTGGCTGCCTATGCCTATGAGCATCCTGAACTGACGGTCGAGTTGCAGCCGCAGCGAAAATATCCATTGGGAAAAATTGGGTCGCACATTTTGGGTTATGTCCACGAAATCAGCCCTGCCCAATTGAACAAGCCGGAATATGCCGATTGTAAACCGGGTGATAAGGTGGGGCAGGCCGGGCTTGAGAAAAGCTACAACAAAATCCTGATGGGACGGGAAGGGAAACGCCGGATTATTGTGGACAGCCGGGGTCGTTTCGTCCAGGAACTGGAACAGGTTCCGCCCATTCCGGGCCAGGATGTGGTGACCACCATTGATCTTGATTTACAGGAAGTGGCCGAAAAACAGTTGGAGGACCGGGGATTGGATGGCGTCATTGTCGCCATGGACCCTCGCAACGGGGAAATTCTGGCGATGGCTTCCAAACCCGGCTATGACCCGAACCTTTTTTCAGAGGGCATCAGCCGTGCCGATTATGCCCAGCTTGCCCAGGATAAACACAAGCCACTGCGGAACCGTGCCATTCAGGACATTTACCCTCCCGGCTCCACCTGGAAACTGGTGATGTCGGTCGCTGGCATCAAAGCCGGGGTCATGACTCCCGACATGCCGATTGTCTGCGGGGGGGGAATTACGATTGGCAACAAATTCACCCGCTGCATGGGCGGGCATGGGGCTCCCAAACTGCCGTTGGCCATTACCAAATCATGTGACGGATATTACTATCGCCTGGGCATCAAGCTGGGGCTGGATAATTTGCGCAAATGGGCCAGTGAAATGGGATGCGGGGAATATACCGGAATTGACCTGCCGAATGAGTTCAAAGGGTATATTCCCAGCCTGGAACTCAAAGCAGCCACGGTGCGCCGAACTTTGCCAAACGCCACACCCAGGGATTATGAGTGGCATGAGATTGATTCCGTCTATGCCTCCATCGGTCAGGCCATGGTTCGTCCGACCCCGCTCCAGATGTTGCGGGTGGCAGCCGGAATCTCCCAGCGGGGCACCTTCCACACCCCGCATCTGCTGTTGGAAGCCCGTGCCACCAAAGACCTGCCGGCAGTTCATTTCCAGGATAAAACCAACACCATTGAAATGGGCGAAAAAGATTGGGATGCCATCATCGAGGGGATGTGGGGAGCCGTGAATGGTGGCGGAACGGCTGCCAGCTCCGCCATTCGGGATGTTCCAGGTTGGGAAATGTGCGGAAAAACCGGGACGGCCCAGGTTGTCAGCAAACTCAAAGCCTCCAAGCTGGAAGAGCAGGACCATTCCTGGTTTGTCGGGTTTGGCCCGCGCACCAGTCCTGAAATTGCCGGGATTTCCCTGGTTGAGCACGGTGGTTTTGGAGCCAAGGCCTCGGCCCCCAACATCAAGGCGGTGTTTGAAGCCTACTTGAAAAAGAAACGTGGGTTGCCCCTTGACCTGGATGCACCGGCGGCAGGGGTTGCTGAAAAGCCGGCCAAGGCAAAGCAACCGACAGGTACGGGAAAACCGACTGCCAGCCCGACCACAACCAAACCGGCTCCAGCCAAGGCTCCCACCCCGGCTCCGGAAAAAGCCCTCACCCAGCGGCCTCTGCCGCCCAAACCCAAACGGTAAAGAAATATGTCAGGACGTCCCGCCCGCGATTTTGATTGGCCCTTGCTGGTTGCTGCTCTGGTTATTTGTGGTATGGGGGTGACTGAAATCTACAGTGCGCAGCCCACCCAGAATTTTTGGATCAAGCAACTGATTACGATTGGCATCGGCTTGGCTTTGATGGTGTTTTTGGCGCGGGTGAATTTTCAGCGGTTGTTCGATGTGGTGCCCTATTTTTATGGTGCCACCATGGTTTTGCTGGTGCTGGTGCTGATTGTCGGGGTGCGCATCAACGGCCAGCGGTGCTGGATTAGCATGGGGCCGTTGGGAACGTTGCAGCCGTCCGAATTTGCCAAGCTGGGGACTATTCTCATGCTCGCGCGGGTGCTGCACCCGATTCAACGGGGGATTCTGACCTTGGAAAAAACGCTGGTGGCCTGTGGCGTCACGGCGTTACCGGTGGCCCTGATTATGTTGGAACCGGATACGGGAACCGCTTTGACTTTTTTCCCCGTGCTGGGCGTGCTGCTGTTTCTGAGTGGCCTCAACACCCGGTTGGTGGCGGCTGCCATTATTGGAGGGATTGTATTGGGCCCGCTCGGTTTTCAGTATGTGGTCAAACCACGGCTGAAGCAGTATCAGATTGACCGGATAAACGTCACGGTGAACGCCATTTTTGCGCCTGAAAAACTGACTTCGCGGGAAATCCGCGAAGGTTACGGCTATCAAACCCTCCAATCGATGATTGCAGTTGGTTCGGGCGGCGTGACTGGCAAGGGCATCACGAAAGGAACCCAAAGCCAGGGTGGTTTTGTGCCTGAACGGCACACAGACTTCATTGCATCGGTCCTGGCCGAAGAGATGGGCTTTGTCGGCTGTATCTTCATGCTTGCGCTCTACCTCTTCATCATAATACACTCGGCCCACACTGCTGAACGAGCGCGAGATCGTTTCGGGATGCTCATCCTCGCAGGGTTCGTCACGTTGCTTGCATTCCACACAATTATCAATGTCGGAATGGTGGTGGGACTGGTTCCCATTATGGGAATTCCTCTTCCGCTGCTCAGTTCCGGCGGTACCTCCGTGTTGATGACGTTTATGTGCCTGGGTTTGGTGGCCAACGTCTATCAGCAGCGGTTTGTGAATTAGGCAACGAACCGAAACTGATTTTGACCCTCTGGCGTATCGGCAATTCCTGAAGAGAAACCGCAAAAGCACTCTGTTCCGAGTCAAATTTTACGGTTTTTAGTTCCAGGCGGGCTGAGGCACAAATCAGGGGCGCGGCAGGCACAACAGGGTGGGAATCCTTACCCTGAAGTGATATCCAAAGCTTTGTTTCGCGCAGCCGGACGGCTGCTCCATACAAATTTTTCCAGTGGGCCTGATTGCGGATGTTGCTGGTGACGCGCACCTTGTGTTGCTTGCTTCCAGAGGACCAAAGGGCCACCTGGTGTAATGCGGATGAGACCTGAAAGCGTAAGCGGGTGATGACCGCCCGCCCAGGAAGGAGTTCGGATCCTTCATCCACGCTTGCAGGGCCACGATTTTGAGTTGAAGCGGTTTTCTACAAATGAACTGGTTGGCCTTGAGGATCCGGCTGAACAAGCCGGTAATTGCGCCAGTGTACGTCATCAGTGCGTCCTGGGCATGGCCGGGCCGGGGTTCATCTCACCTCAACATCCCTCCCCATCTGCACTTTTTCACACTGAGAGAGATTGTGTTGCTTCCGGTTGTTTCAGCCTTTTTCTTTGCCTGTCCGGTACTGACCGCAGACAGTGCCGGATTCGGGAAAAGCCTGTCCAAAGGAAGTGTCCACCCACAGTTGGTGCTATGTAGGGATTGTTTTTTTCCATTCCCGGTTTTTCCCGGCTTGACAGATAAAAAGAGGCCGGTAAGCCGTCACTTGATGTGAGCAGTCCCTTTTGAGGAAATTATGTCAAATCAAACCAAGGAAATGATCATCAGTGCCAGCGCGCACGAAAAAAAGGTCGCCATTTTGGAGAATGGCGTCCTGACTGAATTTTATGTTGAACGAACGGATGACACGCGGGCAGTCGTGGGGAATGTTTATAAAGGGCGGGTGATGAAAGTGCTGCCCGGTATGCAATCGGCCTTTGTGGATATTGGCCTGGAACGGGATGCCTTTCTGTATGTGTCGGACTTTTTTGACGAAGAGGACAACGAGGAGTTTGAAACCACCACAGTTCCGGTGGTTGACCCGGCAGCCCGCAAAAGCCAGCCGGCAGAATCCCGTGCCGAACCGCGTGACCAGCGACGAGGCCGTGATGGGCGGGACAGTGGCCGTGACCGGGGCCGTGACCGGGGCCGTGACCGTGACCGCCGTCCGGTTGTGACCGAAGCCGGAAAAGCCGCTCCGGTGCCAGCCGGGGAAAGCGCCGAACCTGTCGAAACCTCAATCGAAGTCACGGCTGAATTTGTTTCGGAGGTCCCGGTGGCTTTCGAGGGGCCAGCCGTGGAATCGGTGATGGAGCTTGATGGGGATGAATTGAACGCGGTGTTGGAAGCTGAAGAGGAAGCCCATCTGGAACGAATTGAACCGGTGACAATAGAAGCAGAACCCGCAGAACCCGCAGTGGTCAGTGGTTCACCGGATATGGCGGCTCTCCTCAGAATGGCAGCCGATTCTTCCTTCGAACGGGTAACGGATCATGACCTGCCCAGCAATGAGCCAAAAATGCTGGAAACTGTGGCTGAAGTCATGGAATTCAAGATTCCGGACCCGGCCCCGCTCGAGGAAGCCGTCTCCGACGGGCAACTTCCGGCAGTGGCGGATGGGGCGGAGCCGGAGGTAAAGCCAGCCCGCAAACGGAGCCGTAAAAAAGCCGAACCGGTGATTGAAAAAGTCGAAGAACCAGTGAAGAAGAAGAGTACTCGCAGCCGGAAGAAAGTTGCCGAGCCCGAACCATTAGCGGAACCAGCTTCATTTGAACGGGTCATGGATGATGACGCAATGTCGGAGGCCGGGGACTTGCTCAAGGAGGCCATTGTGCAGCGGAAAATCATCGAACAAACCCGTGCCGACGAATACCAAACCCAACCTGACCTGGAATCTGTCAAGTCGGTTGAGCCTGAACCAGAGGTGCGGGTGGGCTCGTTGCGCGAACAGCTTTCGTCTTTGTCCGCTTTTGAACGGGTGGAAGACCACGTGGAGGCTGTGACCGAGGAGGAGGCGGTTGAAACAGCAGGAACTGAACCCGCTGAGGACGCTGAAGCTGGGTTGCAGGTGCGCCCGCAGAACCCTGAATTTGCTTCGCGCCGGGGTCGGCGGGGCCGGGGTCGGCGGGGCCGGACAACCAATGCCTCAGCCAATGCTCCGGCTGAAGAGGAAGAAGCCGAGCCAGCCATTTCTGATGAAGAGGCAGCCGCCATGTTTGCCGTGGAGCCCGATGGGGCCGCAGAAGAAGTAGCTGAGGATGATGAGTCCGGGGAGCTTCCTTTGGCGGAGGTTCCCGCTCCGGTTGCGGCACCGCCCCCTCCGCCGGTTTCCCGTCCTCCAGCGCAACGGGACCGGGACCCGCGTCCGGTTCGTGACCAGCGGCCCAGCGGTCGCCCGCCGGGCATTACCGACCTCTTGCGGGAAGGTCAGGAAATCCTGGTTCAGATTGCAAAGGAACCGATTGGTTTGAAAGGAGCCCGGATTACCTCGTATGTGGCCTTGCCGGGGCGGTATCTGGTTTATATGCCGACCGTCAATCATGTGGGGGTTTCACGAAAAATCCCGTCAGAACAGGAACGGACCCGCCTGAAACGGACCATGCACACACTCTGCGAACGGGAGCAGATTCCAGGCGGTTTCATAGTCCGGACCGCCTGCGAAGGGCATACGGATGAGGAACTGCTGGAAGATATGCTGTACCTCTATCGGACGTGGCAGGACATGCGCCGCCGCACCGAACATGCCAAACCAGGAAGTGTGATTTACCGGGAGTTGGACCTCGTCCAACGGCAATTGCGAGACCACATGTCGAGCGATTTTTCCGTGATTCGGGTGGACAACGAGGAAGAATATGCCCGAGTCGTGGATTTCATCAGCCGGTTTCAACCGAAACTGGTCAACCGGGTCAAACTCTATACGCGCAAACGCCCGATTTTTGAGGAGTTCGGGGTCCAACCGGAAATTGATGCAGCCATTCGTCCACGTGTCTGGTTGAAATCCGGTGGCTTTATTGTCATCAATCAAACCGAGGCATTGGTGGCGATTGACGTGAATACCGGCCGGTTTGTCGGAAAATCCAATCGGCTTGAAGACACGATAGTCCGCACCAATCTGGAGGCGGCAGTGGAAATTGTCCGCCAGATTCGGTTGCGTGATTTGGGTGGCATCATTGTGCTGGACTTCATTGATATGGAAGAACGGCGCAACCGGCAAAAAGTCATGCAGGTGCTGGAACAGGAGTTGAAATCGGACCGCTCACCTTCCAAAATTTTGCAGTTCAACGATTTTGGACTGGTGGCCATTACCCGCAAACGGGTGCGGCAAAGTCTGGAAAAGACACTCTGTGAGCCCTGCTCCTATTGCTCCGGTTCCGGATTGGTCAAATCAACCCAAACCATGTGCTATGAAATTTTGGCTGAAGCGAAAAAGATGGCCATTGACTGGGAGTTGAAACGGGTGGCGGAAGTCACTTTGCGGGTCAACCCCGAAGTGGCCAAAGCGCTACGTGGGGACGAACGTCAGGTATTTCTGGAAATCGAAGCTCTGGTGGGGTGTGCTGTGACGGTCAAAGCCGACCCGGCTGCCCATCAGGAACAGTTTGATTTTGCGGTCGTGTAGGTGCTGGAAAACAACCGGCCAGAAACTGACAGGTTGCCTGGCCGGTTGCCATCAGTTGGATCCCCAGCCCGACACACCTCCAGGTGAAACCACGGGAGTTTGGCAAATTTTTTGCTGCACTGTTGGTGGCAGAGACGCGACACCATCTGCGGGGAAGCTGGTTTAAGCAAAAGTTTCCGGCTGGGTTGCTGCCCGCGCTGTCTTTGGTGACGAAAGGTTTTAAGGTTTTCAATCCTGGGTGTGGTTTGCTTCAGCGTCAGGTGCCGGTTGACTGACTATTGCTTTCATTTATGTTGACTTGTCCGGAATGTGGGTTCCTCGAAAACAGTGAACAGGAAACACAGTGCCAGCAATGTGGTGCATACCTTCTGCCGGCTACGCTGGAAGTGTCCACCACGAGGGATGCACACCTCGCGGAGTTCAAGCCCAGGTTTGCCATGGGCGATATCATCTTTGGCAAATATTCGGTAACCGAGGTGCATGCAGGGGGACCACCTCCGGCCTATTACATGGGCCGAGCGGCAGAACCAAGGTCGGAGCGGGGAAAAAGCGATCTGGTCTGGATTGGGGAAGCCCCCTTGTCTGAAAGACATCCGCTGGCTTCCTTTCAATTTGAAAATCCAGCCCGGCGGACAATCCGGCAGGACAACCCCTTTGGCCCGATTTCGCATTTTCTCGGCATCAATAAAACGGTTGGGTTGCCACGCGTACTGGAATGTTGCGAAGTGGAGAACTCGGCCTTTCTGGTGCTGGAAAAAAACGGCCATACTCCATTACGCGAACTGGGACGCCTGACCGAATCCGAGGTCTGTAAAATCGGGGCCCAGATTTGTCGAATCCTGGCTGTTGTGCACCAAGCTGGTTGGGTGCATAACGGGGTGGACGCAGATTCATTCTGGATTGATTCCCAAGGGCAGGTATGGCTCATGCGGTTTGACCGGGTGCGTCCGGCAGGGTTGTACAACCCGGAATACATGTTGCCAGTGATTGAGGGGTTTTCTGCACCTGAAATGTACTGGCTCAATCCAAATCTGCATTTGGATGGTCGGATTGACGTCTACAGTGTGGGATGTGTGCTGTTTTTTCTGCTGACCGGGCGTCCCTTAAGCTCGATGCCTCTCAGCATGCGGTATGGCGGACTATTGGGGAACTATCCGGACATGCTGGTTTCACCGGCGTTGGAACGGATTCTCCTGCGTTCGCTGTCAATCAATCCACGTGACCGGTATGGGTCAATGATAGAACTGGCCGGGGCTCTGATTGGTCTCAGTCTGACAGTCCATCCCCAGGTCGGTTCCTATACGGATGTAGGCCGATGCCGGGAGTTGAACGAAGACAGTCTGTTGGTGATGAACCTTCAGCAATGTTACGAGTCAAACCCCACCAACATTGGTCTGTATGCCGTTTCGGATGGCATGGGCGGAGAGGCTGCCGGGGAAGTGGCGAGCCGGTTGACCGTGCGGGCGGTTGCCGAGTGGGTAACCGAACGGCTGATGTCTCCGGCCCTGCAATCCCTGCATGGCGGGCGCATGCTGGAATCAACCGAAAGTTGTGATGTCCTCCTGGCCAGTGAATCAGGGACCAACACGAGGGCGACCCAATTGTTGACCAGCGCCATTTTACACGCCAACAGCACGGTACTGGATTATGCAGCGATGAATCCCTATTCCCAGGGATTGGGGTCAACCATCACCGTCGCCCTCATCATGGGCCATATTCTGACTGTCGGACAGGTTGGTGACAGCCGTTGTTATGTTTTGAGCCAAGGGCGCTTTGAACGGATTACGGAAGACCATTCACTGGTGGAGCGGATGGTCCGGCGCGGAGAATTGACCGCTGACGAAGCCCGCTTGCATCCACATAAAAACATTATTTATCGTTCGATTGGAAGCCGTGAGGAAATCGAGATTGACATTGTGACCCGCCGGCTCAAAGCCCAGGATGTTGTTTTGTTGTGCAGTGACGGCCTGACCGGTATGCTGGAGGACGATGAAATTCAAACCATCCTGGAGCGGAATCCGGACCCGTGGATGGCGGCCCGCGAACTGGTGATTGCCGCCAACGCTGTGGGCGGGGAAGACAATATCACGGCCATTGTGATCCGGTTTCAGTAACTGGGAATTGAGAATTGAGAATTGAGAATTGAACTGAATGGTTCCCCGGCAGTTTGGCAATCGAATGTTCAACTTGTTGTGTGCAGACAATCGAATTCTCAATTCTCAATTCTCAATTCTCAATTCTCAATTCTCAATTCTTTGCAGAGGGATGACTTGCCGCACGTCGTTTTTAGAATATAATCAATTGCACGAGACCGGAGGAGATCGGCCTTTCAGGGAAGATTTCAAACCCGGCCCGCTTCTGGTACGGTAGCAATACACAACAGGGAAACAGCCGGATTCCCAACCAAACATTCAATCTCACGCTCGCGTGTTTCCGAACTACAGATTTAACACTTGTAAGAAATTTTTCCTTAATCTTCGTGTCAGCTTGGCACTTTTGATAAAACCTCGAAAGGCAGGTACGAACCGATGATTCGATGCAGTAATTGTGGCACCGATAACCTGGATGGGTCCGAATATTGTGATGAATGTGGGATGAGGCTGAATACACAGGCCGTGGCGCAAACAATGCACATCGAGCCGGGGTCACCTGCTGCCGTTCCGGGAATGCAACTGCCTGCGGCTCCACCTTTGCCGGTGGCGGCCCCTCCCATGCCGGCACTGGCTCCACCCATGCCGCCGCCCATGCCCGTGAACCCTTACAATCCACCTCCGGTCGTACCACCGTCCCCGGTGGCGGCACCTCCCCCCCCGCCTCCGCCAACGCCGCCCATGCCGCCGTTGGTGCAAAATATTCCACCGCCCATGCCGCCACCCTTGCAGTTTCAGCCAGAGCCAGCCGGGCAACCCATGTTTTCCGCTCCACCACAGGCTCCCAAACCAATTGCTCCGATGTCGCCGCCTGTGGCAGCCCAGCCAGGGGTTGTGTCGCATGCTGTCACAGATTCGGTCCATGCTGCCCCTCAGACCTATATGATTGGCGGCAATCCTCCGGAAAAAGGGGCCAACGCCGGGAAATCACTTTCACGTGCCAAGCTGATCATTCAACGGGGCGGTACCATTGGAAAGGAATTTCCTTTGACGGATACGGAATCAAACATTGGCCGCTGGGATGCCGATGGTGGCATCTTTCCGGATGTGGACCTGGATCAGGATGACCCGGAAGCCAAGGTCTCGCGGCGGCATGCCCGAATTTTGCACCAAAGCGGTCAATATCTGCTGGAGGATTTGGGGAGCACGAATGGCACCTTCATCAATCGAGGGCGGAGGTTGTTGCCGGGCAGTCGTCATGCCCTCAGTAACGGCGATGAGATTATCGTCGGGAAAACCTTTCTCAAGTTTGTCATTGATCAGTAACGGGTCTGAAGGTGCATTTACGCACCTGCCGGAGCGTCTTCAATGGAGTAACCCAGTATACCTTGGCTTTGGGCTGGTAGGGTTTCAGCTCAGGGGCTTATCGCGTTAGGTTTTGCCTGGATTGAGACATGTCAAATCGTAGACCTCCCAATTCACAACTTGAAGCCGGTGTCTTGCTTTCGGACCGGTATCAAATCGTGAAGCGTGTCGGCGGCGGCGGAATGGGAAGCGTGTATTTGGCTTATGACACGCGCCTCAATAATAAACAGCGCGCAGTCAAGGAAATGATCGAACTCTTTTCCGACGAAGGACAGCGCAAAAAAGCGGTCGAGGATTTCAAACGCGAGGCCCAGTTACTGGCCAGCCTCGAACATGTCTCGATTCCCACCATTTTTGATTATTTCATTTCGTCCGATGGCCGTTATTACTTGGTCATGAAATATATTGGCGGGGGGGATTTGGCTGGTCGCCTGAAAAAAAACGGCGGGGCAATTGAGGAGCGACTGGTCACGGAATGGGGGATTCAGGTTTGTGATGTGCTGTATTACATTCACAGTCAGAATCCGCCCATCATCTACCGCGATTTGAAGCCAGCCAACCTGATGGTGGACGATTCAACCAATCCGCCTCGGATTATGCTGGTTGATTTCGGAATTGCCCGGTTTGTGTCACCCACTCAAAAAGGTGTCACGGCCATCGGAACGATGGGCTATGCCCCGCCGGAACTGTTTTCCGGCAAAGTCGAACCCCGGTCGGATATTTACTCGTTGGGTGCGACCATGTTTCACCTGATGACCGGGGTTGACCCGCAGGATAATCCGCTGCTGATTTTTGATTTCACCAAAAACCCCCGCCCCCGCCAGATCAAGCCCACGCTGACGTTGGAAATGGACAATATCCTGGCCCGTTCGGTCGAGCATAAGCCGGAACGGCGGTTTGCTTCAGCTTTGGAAATGAAACAGGTGCTGGAAGAGCACCTGCGCCGCTTGGACCAAATGCCGGCCCCGCCACCGGTCCCGGTTTCCAACTATGGGCGGGAAATGTCCTATCAGCTTCCCTCCGACCAGGTTTTTTGCGGAAACTGCGGCCAGCGGATTGCACGGGATGATTTTTATTGTCCCCATTGCGGGGCCAAGCAGCCGATTGCCATGTCCTCTCAACCAAAGGAGGCTCCATCGGCATCGCGGGCCATTGCCAAACTGGTCATTTTGGAACCATCTGACCACCCGATTTCTTTTTTGCTGGACAAGGACACCAATTTGATTGGCCGGAACGACCCCCACACCGGTGTTTTCCCCGAAGTGGATTTAACTTCGTTTGACCCGGAAACAAAGGTTTCCCGCCGCCATGCCCGCGTGTTTCGTGAGGGAGGGATTTTTCTGGTGGAGGACCTGTCCAGTGTCAACGGCACCTGGATTAACGAGGATGTCAAACTCTACCCTAAACAACCGCGTGCCTTGCAGGAAGGGGACAAACTGCGGTTGGGCGAAACCACGCTGAAATTTGTCTTGGGATGAATTTTTTAAGGACTGAGGACTGAGGACTGAGACAGACCAACGGGTTCGCTGCCTCTCACCGGAAAGACCAAAAATTTCAACTCCTGAATTCCTCGCTTGACCGTTGGTAGATTACCGGAAAACTGATGAAAAACTCAGTCCTCAGTCTTCAGCCCGCATTACTTGCCTTATGAACTGCCCACGTTGCCAACAGGAAGTCTCGCCCAAATCGAAGTTTTGCCGGCGGTGTGGTGCGACGCTTTCAGCCGCACCGTCGGCAACCGGTGAAACAGGGGACTCTCCACATCAATCCACGCGGATTTTGGGTTCGCCACCTTCACCTGCCGTCTCGCCACCGGGTGGGGTGCGGCCTTTGGGAAATCCTCCGCCTGCACCCGCCAGACCTGATGGAGGGCTCAGTGGGCCTGCTGTCCCGGCAACCATCCCTCCAGCGGTTGCTCCGACCGCTGACCGACCGCCACCGCCACCGCCACCGATCCCGAATCTTTCCACTGACAAGCCATCCGGCGAGTGGAAGCGAACCAGCGATGTTTCTTTGGTCCCGCCTCCGGCACTGGCACCCCGGTCCCGCCGGAGTACAGGTAATCTGCAGTTGGTTGAAGAACCGGAAATGCTCAGTGTGCGCCCAGAGGACTTTTCCCTGGCTCCACCCACCAATGTTTTGATTGGACCCTATCAGCAAGCCGGATTTGGGTTGCGTTTTGGAGCTGCACTCTTTGATTTTTCCCTCTATCTGTTGTGGTTTTTGGTATGGCTGCCGATTGCTGCTTTTGCGGCGAATAGAGTTCCGGTTCTGGCGGATGTTTGCCGGTTGCTGGGGACTTACGGATTGGGATTGGTGTTTGCCCTGAACTGGCTGGTATTGCCGGCCCGGAGTGGCCAAACGATTGGCAAATGGTTGGTTGGAATCCGCATTGTGCAAACCAACTTCGGAAAAGTGAACTGGCCCACGATTTTGAAACGGCATCTGCTGGGGTATCCGCTTTCCACTCTGTTCTTATTTGGTTTTGTCTGGGTTTTGTGGGACCGTCGGCAGCAAAGCTGGCATGATAAACTGGCTCGCACGCTGGTGGTGCGGGTGGACCTTTGAAGAGTTGAGAATTGAGAATTGAGAATTGAGAGAATTGAGAATTGAGAATTGAGAATTGAGCAAACCTGCTCCCGCAGAGGCCATTCGTCTCAAAGGCCACATCAGGGTTTTGAAACCCCAAACCAAACAGTTGCCTCGTTCTCAATTCTCAATTCTCAATTCTCAATTCTCAATTCCCGACGTGGCTTGTCACTTTGCGAGCAGGTCGCGTATTCTTGGAGTGCAGTCCGTTTCTTCCCATCACTGATTCACCGAATCCAATCAAATTGACAGATTGCAGCTACCATCGTTTCCCGTTTTCCTGACCGGAAGTTTGGAACCGGGGTCAGGGCAAACCGGAGACGATCTATCAGACTTGGTTTTTATGGCCATTTTGTACGTCCAACAGTCCAATGGATCGAATTATGAGATGTCATTGGCGAAAGTTCGGACCACGATTGGGCGTTCCTCGCGCAATGACGTGTGTCTCAGTGATCCCTTTGCCTCGCGGTTGCACGCCGAAATTCGGCGGGAGGATGAGTTTTACTTTATTACCGATATGGGAAGCGCCAACGGAACGTACCATAACGGGGTGCGGCTGAACGGGACGCTTCCCCTGAATTTTGGGGATGTGGTTCGCATTGGTGAGACCAAAATGCATTTTCGGGAATCCTCACCGGCCACGGCCAGTGCCAATATCCTTCTGGAAGACGCTGATTGGGCTTCCTCCGCCGAAGCCACCATCATGGGGCGCAGCAGTGGAGCCAGAGAAAAGGAAAACCTGTTTTCCTCGGTCATCAATGAGGTGGCAGGCAATCGTTCCGGGGAACGCACTGGTTTTCTGGTGCCGGTCCCCACCACTGACAAACCCCGCGATTTGCTGTCCATCGTCAGCAAAGTCGTGGAAACCCTGCTTTCGGAAAAAAATCTGGATGAAACGCTCAAACTGATTCTGGATTTGGTCTTTGAAGCTGTGGCGGCGGAACGCGGGTACATCCTGTTATTGGAAACCGGTGGGGAACTGGTCCTCAAAGCCTCGCACCTGCCTCCCACCGAACAGGGGCACACCGTAGAGGAAATTAAACTGAGTCGGGCAATTTGTGACAAAGTGATTGGCGACTGCACCTCAGTGCTGACCTCGGATGCCCAGCATGATCCGCGTTTTTCCCTGAGCCATTCGATTGTTCTGAGCAATGTCCGTTCGATTATGGCGGTCCCTTTGGCGCTCAATGACGAAGTGCTCGGCATGATTTACGTTGACAACCCGTATGCCACCAACCGGTTCAGCCAGGAAGACCTGGGGGTCATGACGACCATTGCACGGGTGGCGGCCATCAAGATTGAAAACGCCCGCCTCATCGAAGACCAGATGGAAAAGCGGCGGATTGACGAGGAACTGAAAGTCGCCAGCGAAATCCAGTTGAGCCTGCATCCCGCCCGCCCGCCGCGCATTGATGGTTATGATGTGTTGGGTATCAGTTTTCCCTGCCGTGAAATCGGAGGGGATTACTATGATTTTATCCGCCGGAAAAATGGAAACTGGATGTTGGCCCTGGGGGACGTGTCGGGTAAAGGGGTGGGTGCCGCACTGCTGATGTCAAGCCTCCACGCTGCTTTGCGGGCCCAGGCCAAAACCGACTGTACCGTGGAAACCGTGGTTTCGGAGGTCAACGCCTACATCACGGAAAATTCACCGGAGAACAAATTCCTGACCCTCTTTTGTTGTGAGTTGGACCCGCTGACCGGCCACCTGATTTATGCCAACGCCGGACACAATGCCGCTTTACTGGTCAGGGATAACCAGGTGGTTGAGGAATTACCTGCCGGAGGTCTGCCGATTGGCATCACGGTCGAATTCCCTTACACCATTAGGGAAAACCAGTTGCAACCGGGCGATGTGCTGGTGATTTTCAGTGACGGCATCACGGAAAGCGTCAACGAAGAGGATGACCTGTTTGGTGAAGACCGCCTGATTGAAGTCATTCGCCGCAACCGGGCCAACACAGCTTCCCAATTGCGTGACCGGATTGATGAGGCCATCAGCCAGTTTGTCGGCAAAGCGGCTCCGGTGGACGATATGACCATGGTTATTATCAAGCGGGCGGGAGCTGGATAGCCCAGGGACTGGCGACCTGGTTGCCACCAGTCAAACCAAGGCTGGGGACCAACCAGCAACTGCTTCCCCGGTTAAAATCCAACGAAAAAAAGAAAATTCAGACCTTACGGCTGTACGCACAACAAGTTCGACTGGTAAAGTAGGCACGCACGCCACACTTGATCACGAATCCCAAGGTTTCACGCTCAAATATCTCGTTCTAAATACTTAACTTAGAAGGGTTTTTTGTCCTATGGAGAAGAAGGTGCTGGACCGCATTCTCACCATGGCCGTCAAAAGCGGCGTTTCCGACATTCACTTTCAGGCTGGGAGCGTGCCGTTGTTTCGCTACAACGGTGCTTTGATGGATGTCAAATACGATATTCTGACTCCGCGCGACACCGAAGCCATTGCCCGGATTATTCTCAAAATGGAACGACTCCATGATTATGATGATTTTATTGAGCGGGATGTGTCGTATGGGGTTGAGGGAGCCGGACGGTTCCGGGCGAATGTTTTCAAGCAACGGGGAAGTTTCGGCGTGGTCATGCGGGCGATTCCGATTGAGCCGCGCACGCTTGACCAGTTGAATCTGCCACCGGTGCTTACTCAGATTGCCGACCTGGCACGCGGACTGATTTTGGTGACAGGAGCGACCGGCAACGGCAAATCCACCACCATGTCGGCTTTTATCGAACATATCAACCGGAGCCGGAAGCTGCATATCATAACCATTGAAGACCCGATTGAGATGCTCTATCAGAACAATAAGAGCGTGATTACCCAGCGGGAAATCGGGCAGGATACCAAGTCCTTCAATACCGCCCTCCATGCTGCCTTACGACAGGACCCGGATGTGGTGCTGATTGGGGAAATCCGGGATGCCGAAACCTTCGACACCGCGTTGCGGGCGGCGGAGACGGGCCATTTGGTGCTGAGTGCGATTCATACCACGGATGCCGCCAAAACCATTGGACGGGTCATTGGGTTTTATAATCCGGACGAACAACAGGCAATTCGGATCCGCATGACGGAAAATCTGGCAGCAGTGATTTCGCTCCGGTTGCTGCCGATGAAAAACGGGCAGGGGCGGTTTCCGGCAGTGGAAATTCTGCGCATGTCGCCGGCCATTCAGGATTGCATCCGGAATCCGGAGAAAACCCAGGAAATCTACAGTCTTATGGCCCGCAGCAAGGAGCATTACGGTATGCAGACCTTTGACCAGCATCTGGTCCAGTTGTGCCATGAAGGAAAAATCAGTATCGAAGTGGCGCGGGCTGCCGCCACCAGTCGCGGGGAGTTTGAACGGGCTTTGACACTTGACAATATGGCGTGATGCCGGAAAAAGGAAAAAGGAAAAAAAGAGAAAGGTGGTCAGCCTCAACCAAGGAGGGGAGCCTGTGCTGTGTTTGAATATCCCGGTTCTCTCAGGAGACAAAAAGGCTTCACCCTCGTTCCCGCACCGGATTTTCTTCCTTTTTTCTTTTTCCCTGTTCCTGCTTGTTTCCGCCTGTCGGTCCCAGGTGAAAACTCCGTCCCTGGAGGAAGCCCGTCAGGCTTGGGACAAAGACGATTTTCAAAAGGCCGCCCGGCTTTACGAAGCCTATTTGGCGGAGCAGTCAACCGGTCCTGCTGACCAGCGCCGAACCGCCCGTTTTGAACTGGCCAATACGTATTTCTACAACCTGCGCGATTTTCGGGCGGCGGTCCGCCAATATTCCCAACTGGTGGCCGAACTGGGGGAGAATGCACGCACCGAGGAAGCCATGCAGGCGCGCCAGCGGTTGGCCGAAGCCTATACGCATCTGGGGCTGCGACGGGAGGCCATCAGCGAGTATGAATCCCTGCTGCTCTTCTTTCCCAACCTTCCCAATCAACGAATCATTCGGAAAACCGTGGCAGAGCTGTATTACGACCAGGGTGACTATGACCAGTCGGAAACCGAATACCGCCGGGTGGTGGAAGGGGTTGCCTACGATGCCATCAGCGAGGCTTCTTATCTGCGCATTGCCAGCATTGACCATCGGCTGCGCCATAAACACACCGAGGCCATCGCCACCTACCAAGTCCTGGCTGAAAAAAGCAGCCAGCCTGAAGTCCGCAAAGAGGCATTGCTGGCCCTGGCGGATTGTCAGGTTCAGTTGATGCAATATGAGGCAGCGATGGAAACCTTGCATCAGGTTCCGCAAATCACACCGGAAGACAAAATGGAGGTCCGGGGACGCATCAAGACCATCAAGAAACAGCGCAAGGAATTGGAAAACCGGCCAGAAATCAATTGGGCCCGAAAACGATGAGTGAAGACACATCTTTTTCCTTATTTGCCGACCGTTCGACTCCGTCCATGGTTCCGCCCGGACGGCCTGAGGTCACGCTCCGCACGCTGGCCGCCACCTTTTCCATGCTGGGAGTGACCGGATTTGGTGGAACGGCAGTGATGGGGTTGCTCCAGGACCATCTGGTGCGGACCAAGCAATGGCTTTCCAATCGGGAATTCATCGAATCCATGGCGCTTGGCCAAAGCCTGCCGGGGCCGATTGGCCCGAATGTCGTGACCTATGTCGGCTATCGGTTGTTGGGCGTGAAAGGGGCGGCCCTGGCTCTGCTCTGTTATGTCTTCCCTTCGTTTGTGCTCATGGTCCTGTTGGCCATGGGATATGAGCACACGCAAAACGTGCCGGTGGTCAGTCGTTTGTTTTTTGGACTGAACCCGGCCATTGCCGGATTGGTGGCGGCCACTGCCTATCGCATCGGAAAGAGCGTGGTCGGGTCCAAACGTCAGAAAATCCAGGTCTGCCTGGTGTTTCTGATTGTGGTTTGGTTTCAGGATGTGGTGGTGTTGATGATTTTTCTCTCCATCGTGGCCGGGGCAGCCTGGTCCCGCTATCAACAGCACATCCGTTATCTGGAGGACAGCCACCAATTTGACCGGCTGGAAAAACTGCAAAAGGTCAAATCCGTGTCCACCGCCTGGAAAGTGGCCATGATTGTGGCGGTGGCTGTCGGAATCCTCTGGTTCAAAGACCATCATTTGATTGTTAATCTCAGTAACCGGATTTTTTCCTGGATGTACCAACACCGGTTGGTAACGCTGGCCTATACCTCGCTCAAACTCGGGGCGTTCACGTTTGGCGGCGGTTACGTCATGGTCCCGCTGTTGGAAAACGACGTGGTGAAAACCTTTCACTGGGTGACCCACAAGGAATTTCTCGACGGTATGGCACTTGGGCAACTGACCCCCGGTCCGTTTGTGATTACCGTGACCTTTGTCGGTTATCGGGTCGCCGGTCTGGCTGGTGCCACCGTGGCCACCATCGGAATTTTCCTGATTCCGTTCCTGCTGGTGATTTGGGCGGCCAGTTCGATTGAAAAATTTCGCCGCAATATTTGGGTTCAAGGTGGACTGTCGGGGGTGGCTCCGACTGCTATTGCCTTGCTGGCGGCGGCGGCCACCAGCCTGGGGCGGGCCTCGCTGATTTCGGCGGAAGGCATCACCCAAATCATTGTGGTGACAACTTTGATGGTATCAAGCGGGTATATTGTCATTCGGTATGCAGTCAATCCGCTTTACATCCTGTTGGGTTCAACCCTGCTGGGTTGTTTTTTTGCCTGACAGAATACCGGTGAAGCACAGTCAACCGAGAGGGGTTGAAGATTTGGAATACGGCGACTTGTCGTTACAGCTTGGAAAATGAGCCAAAACCGACAACCTGTCACCGAAAAACAAAGCCGTGACATTCGGAGGCACTCCCCCCAAAGCAATTTCCAAACACCCTCATACTTGGGAAGAACTGAATTTCCCGACCTTCCGGTTGGGGAAACAAGCCTGTCGGTTTTTTGGGTTGATACGAAGGAAGTTTGGAGTTATGCGCTACCTCGTTTCTGCAATGCTCATCGTGGTTGGATTGATTCACCTGCTGCCCGTGCCCGGTGTGTTGGGAAGTGAGACCCTTGCCCGGCTATATGGAATTTCCTGCGCGGAACCCAATCTGGCAATTTTGATGAGGCATCGGGCGGTACTGTTTGGAGTGCTTGGGCTTTTTTTCATGTTTGCAGCCGTCAAACCGGCTTACCAGCCAGCCGCATTTGGAATGGGGTTTGTGAGCGTTGTTTCCTTTTTGTGGTTAGCCTGGTCGGTGGGCGGGTACAACACCCAGGTTGGTCGGGTGTTTATGGCCGATGTGGTGGCTTTGCTGTGTTTGGGAATTGGTGGCGCGCTGTATGTCTATGCCAACTTCAAACGAGGTTGAGCAGCCAATCCGGGTTCAGTCACTGACCAGCCAGACCCAAAGAATTCATCGCTAAAAATGGAAATGGCAGCAGAATTTCTCACTGCATTTAGGGAAATCGAATTGGTCAAGCCTTGGCAAGGCGTCGTCGGTGGCACTGGTTTAGCTGCCGAACTGGCCCGCGAGGCTGGCCCGGCCCACCCTTTGTTCCAATGTTGTGTGCAGCCGCTGGCTGTGCGGATTGATTGTGATGATGTCTTGTTTTTCACGCCGGATTTGGTTCATCCGCTGGCAGTCGTCCATTTGACGTGGCGGGGACAGATGGAAGATGATCCAAACCGGCCCGCAACGGAATGGTTTGTCTCAATCGAGGATTGGGTAACCCGCCGCCTGCTGCCTGACCGGGAAGCATATGGGCCGGATGCTGAAGACGAGGAATAAAACTTTGATGAATTTTCGGTTGTTTTACCGGATTGTTTTTTTAGGAATGTTCTTGTTTTTGACTGGCTGCACCACGCACCCGCCGGGACCGGAGGAAAGAAGCTACAACCAGCTTCGGTTTGCGATTTCAATGGGAAACGTGGCCGAAGTCAAAAAACTGGTCGAAGCCAACCCCAATCTGGTTACCCTCAAAGACAAGGAATTCAGCGCCACGGCACTGCATGAAGCCGCCTTTTACGGAAACAGGGAAATTGCCGAGGTTTTGCTGGCGAAAGGGGCGGATGTCAACGCCAAAGCCATGACCAAGGAAGTACAGGGGCAACCGGGCAATCCTTCTGTGGCTGGACATACTCCCATGCACCTGGCGGCCATGCGCGGCCATCGGGACTTGGCGGAATTGCTGCTGGCCAAAGGTGCTGACCTCAACGCCCGTGACCGCTATGGGGAGACTCCGTTGGATTACGCCCGCAAAAACAACCAGACCGAAATGACCGCGTGGCTAATGGCCAAAGGAGGCCAGTCGTTTCAGGGGCAAAAATGATCCATTTGCGATTTGCGATTTGCGATTTGCGATTTGCCATGAATAACGCCGCGAGTCTGGAAAGCATTTCCTGTCATGGCCATTGGGCAAAGTCAAATGCCTGAACCAATCAAATGGTCAATCGCAAATGGCAAATCGCAAATGGTCAATCGCAAATGGCAAATGGCAAATGGCAAATGGCAAATGGCAAATGGCAAATGGCAAATGAGATATGTATTGGATTGGAACAGTGGGAAAGGGCCGTTTGGGGACCATGACCCGGCCACGCGGGGGAGATTGGCTGGTGGATGACCTGCGCCAACTCCAGCAGGCGGAAGGCGTGGAAGTGGTGGTTTCCCTTTTGGAACCGGCTGAAAGCAGGGAACTTGAACTCTTAGCGGAAATGCGCAGTTGTGCCGCGACAGGGCTTGAGTTTCTTTCCTTTCCGATTCCGGATTATGGTGTGCCGCCCTCGCGCCGTGAAGCGCTCACCTTTCTGCGGCAGTTGCTCAAGTTGTTGGATGAAGGCAAACACATTGCCATTCATTGCCGCCAAGGAATCGGGCGGTCATCGTTGGTCGCGGCTTCAGTGCTGGTACTGACCGGGATTCCGGCGGAAACCGCCTGGGAGCGCATCCGACAGGCGCGGGGACGTTCAGTTCCGGATACCCAGGAACAAATCCGCTGGGTGGCTGGTTTAACCGCTTTCTAAAACAGGCAGCAAGTTCAAACTGCTTTTCCTTGAGCGGGAGGTGCTATATGATGGCCTCCATTTTCAATCCAAACATGGAAGAGCCTTTTCGAACCGAGTTGGCGCACCTATGACATCTTACGAAACCACCGCCATCGACCCTTCATTTATTAAATTTGAACAGTCTGAATTAATTGATTTGGAAACTGCGCTCAAGCAGGAATGGCTGGAAACCAACGGGATTGGTGGATTTGCTTCGGGTACCCTGGCGCGGATTCGGACCCGGCGCTATCACGGACTGCTGTTTGCCGCGACCAAACCGCCGGTGGGACGGACCTTGCTGCTCAATGCCTTTGAGTCATCCGTGACGGTCAATGGGGAACGGTTTGAAACCTCCTCAAACCAATATCCCGGAGTTGTCCATCCAACCGGCTACAAGTATCTGACCCGGTTCCGCCTGAATCCCTGGCCGGTTTGGACTTACCGGGTGGGGGATGTGGTGCTGGAATCTGCCATCTGGATGGTGCATGGTGAAAATACGACCGTGATTGAGTATACCCTGGTCAATGCGCCCAACGTTCCGGTAACCCTTGAGTTGCGCCCGATTGTCACCTTTCGGGATTACCACTCCCTGGCCCGCGAGCAGGCTTTGCTCGACAACCATGTGGAACTGAGCGACGGCCTGCTTAAAGTGACCCCCAAACCGGACATGCCTTCACTCTACCTGGGGCATAATTCCGCTGAAGTTGCACTGGATGAATTCTGGTACCGTCGCTTTGAATATCTGGAAGAACAGGCGCGTGGCCATGACTATCTGGAAGACGGTTTTTCCCCTTTCGGACTCAGTTTCAATTTGAATTTTGGTTCGGCAGTGGTGATTGCTTCCACGCAACCCCACCCGGTTGAAGATTTGGAAACATTGCGGTACCGCGAAGCCGCCCGGCGAATGGCAATCCGAATGGCAGCGATACCGTCGGGTTCTCCGGCGGATTCACATGTTCGCCCGCTTGATGCCTGTGAGCCAAGCAAACGTGCTCAGGCGGCGGATGCATTGAGTGCCGACCCGTTGGTGAAACCGCTGGTGACAGCCACGGCGGCCTTTATCGTGGCGCGTGGGGCGGAACACGAAACCGTCATTGCCGGGTACCCCTGGTTTACCGATTGGGGACGGGACACCTTCATCTCTCTGACCGGGCTGACATTGGTGACGGGAAGGTTTGATACGGCCCGCAATATTTTGCAGGCATTTGCCGCCGTGGAAAGCCAGGGATTGATTCCCAACCGGTTTCAGGACACAGGCGAAGAGCCCGAATACAACACCGTGGACGGGACTCTGTGGTATGTCTATGCGGTTGGCCGGTATCTGGATTACACCGAAGACCTCGATTTTGTGAAGGAACACCTCTATCCAACCCTGAAAAACATTTTCCACCACCATTTTGCAGGGACGCGATATAACATCAAAGTGGATGACGACGGACTGCTTGCAGCCGGTGAAGTCGGGAAACAGTTGACCTGGATGGATGCCAAGGTCGGTGACTGGGTCGTCACCCCCCGGATGGGCAAGCCGGTTGAAATTCAGGGATTGTGGTATAACGCACTCCAGGTGATGGCTTCCGTCGAGGCTGCCTGCGGCGACGCCGCCGCCGCTGCAACTCTGCAGGCCGAGGCCCAAAAAACCGCCGCCAGCTTCAATCAGAAGTTCTGGAATGCGGAGGGGAAATGTTTTTACGATGTGCTGACGCCTGCCGGACCGGATGGGGCCATTCGACCCAATCAAGTCTTGGCGCTGGCCATGCCGTATTGTCCGGCAGACCCCAACCATGCCAGAGTCGCCTTGGCGACCATTAAACGGGAGCTGTTGACCCCATACGGGTTGCGCACCCTGGCCCCGCAGGAACCGGGCTACACGGGACGTTATCAGGGCGGACCGCGCGAGCGTGACGGTGCCTATCATCAAGGGACCGTCTGGCCCTTTTTGCTTGGTTCAATGGTGACGGCGTACCTGCGTTTTTATGAAGCCGACCCGAATGCCGCGAGCACTGCCCGCAACTGGCTGGCGGCCTTTGAAACCCATCTGAAAGAGGCCGGTCTGGGCCAGATTTCGGAAATTTTTGACGGTGATGAACCCCATACTCCCCGTGGCTGTATCGCCCAGGCTTGGAGCGTGGCGGAAATTTACCGGTGCCTGGTCGAAGACATTCACGGCCTGTGCCCACCGGTGTGGAAACAAATCCAGGACTGAGGACTGAGGACTGAGGGTTGAGTTTGCCCCTTTGAGCTGGAGGAAACTCCCGAACGTATTGGATGTAAACCCACTCAGTCCTCAGTCCTCAGTCCTGTTTTTTAACGAGATAGAGTATGGCAAAGCAACAGGAATCATCAGGCCGTTTAGGGCTGTTTGTGGCAGGTATTTTTGGCATTGTGGTGTTATTGATTTTGGCTACCCGTTCCGATTCGAAGGGAACGCCGCCGGAACCCAGTCTGGCCCCTTCAACCCCGATTGGTGCAACCGCTCCGCCGGGAACGCCTCCGGATTCTTCTGCTCAACCGACAACAGAGGCCGCCGCAGGCACTTTGGGGGCCTATCCCGGAGCGATTCCATTTCCGATTGATGGAACTGACTTGCAAGGCAATAAAATTTCGCTGGAGCAGTATCGGGGAAAAGTTGTGTTGCTTGATTTCTGGGCAACCTGGTGTGGTCCCTGCCGGATGGAAGTGCCCAATGTTGTGGCGGCATACAATAAATATAAGGATAAAGGGTTTGATGTGTTGGGGGTGTCGCTTGACAACGCCGGCCAACGCATGGAACTTCAGACCTATCTCAGTGAAAACCGGATGCCCTGGCGGCAAATCTATGAGGGAAAAGGCTGGAATAGCTCGGTTTCCCGTCAATATGGCGTGAATTCAATTCCCAACACGCTGCTGATTGGCAAGGATGGAAAGATTGCCGCCATCAATGTGCGGGGACCAATGTTGGAACCAGCCATCCAAAAGGCCCTGAGCCAATAAAGTTTTGAATTCCCCCTTCGGGCGGGTACTTGTTTGAAGGAAATTCTTTTGTGCGATTGACGAAAATACTGCTCTTTCAAATTCTTTTGACCGCTTTTTTCGGTCTCCTGAACACAACCACGGTCCAAGCCCAATTTTCTTTTGATTCGACTCCAAAACTGCAACTGCGGGGAACGGTCCAGGATGGCAAAAGCAAAGTCCGATTGGAAAACGCCCTGGTGACAATTCGGACCGACTATGACACCTATCGAACCTACACGGACCCGGATGGTGAATTTTCCCTGGAGATTGCCGCCCCCAAGGAAATGAAAAACGTCGAGATTGTTTTCAGTCATCCCGATTACCGGGAAAAATATCTGAACACGGCGTTTGACCGGGCCATGCGGGGCACCTTTGAAGCCAAACTGGAAGGCGGAAAAGTCCGAGTCAATCATTACAAGACCAAGGTTGAAGTGAAATGCGATGAGGAAATATCGGTTGGAACCAAGGATGGCGAACCGGTTTCGGGCAGGCTGACTTGTGGGACCCAGTCTGCCTTTACACTCAAACTGGCTGACGGGAATGTTTTTAGCGTGGCTGGTCCAAATGCGTTTCAACTTCGGGTCGAAAAAGAACGTATCGAGGTCCGAGGCGTTGCCTCAAGTCCCATCACCGTCACTGTGACGGCGATGCTTTATAAGAGATAAGACATTTGCCATTTGCCATTTGCGATTGTGAAGTCGATTTGTGGTGCTGGTTTTGCCGAGTCAGAGATTGAAAATCTGAAAATCAGCAAGTTGCACAAGAGTCCGCATACACACAGATTTGGCAAATGGCAAATGGCAAATGGCAAATGAATTGAGGAGTTTATGTCCAGCTATTTTGACAAGTTTTCGGAGTGGGGCAAAAAGGCCAAGGAAAAAGCCAAGGAAATTGATGAAAAATATAATGTCTCGGAAAAAGTGGAGCAGACGGTCAAAAGTGCCGAGCGGGTGGCCGAGGATGTGATTCAGAAAGGCAGCGAAGTGGCCAAGGAAGCAACCCAGACTGTGACTGACCGGTTACCCGATTCCGTGACTTCCGTGCTTGATGATGCCAAAGAGGAAATCAAGAAAGCGGACGAACGTCACAATATCTCTGAAACCATCAAGCAGACGGCTGAAGATGCCGCCAAAAAGAGCGCCGGATATATTCGGACAGGGGTCGGCAGGGCTTCGGAAAAAGCTGGCGAGGCAGCCGAAAAAGCAGCAGAGGCGGCGGAAAAGGCTTCACGAGCCTACAATTCAGCCAAAGAAACCGCCAAAGAAGTCTATGGCAAAGCTGAAGATGCCTACGATTTTGGCACGAGAGCCGCACGGGCGACCGCTTCCACCTTTCAGGGAGCCAAAAACACCAAACAATGGATTGAGGAAAATCCCGGCAAAGCAGCTTTGATTGGGCTGGCCGCCGTGGCTGGGATTCGCCTTGGTTCGGCTTTTCCGGGCCTCGACAAGATCATTTTCGGCACGTCCCGGCATTGGCTGTTTCACAGCAGTCTGATTTCAATTGGTTCAAAAAAGCTGACCGAAAAATTTGTTGAATACCTGCACGACCAGGAAACACAACTGGCTGAAGGAAAGCTTTCCCAGGCTGAAGCCGAGCGCCTGAAATTCCAGCGCGATGTGACGAAATATGTCGGAGCGCCGCTGGTAGCCACCTTTAACATTGCGTTGGGGGCAACCCTCATCAGTGAAATTTTCACTCCGGGGCGCATTGTTGGGTTTCCCCTCAGCATCATTCTGGGAGGCAACCCGCTGCTGGAGGGCATGTGGCTGTTTGGCAACGGTCTGGTCTGTATTTCCAACGGCTATGAATTGATTATGGTGGCCCTCAAGGACCAGGAGGACGTGCAACGGATTGTCCGCGAAATCAAAGGACTGTTGCCCGAACATGCTTCGCCGGAAACTGAAAGTAGCCAAACCGCTGCCTGAGAAAATCGGGTTGTGAGTCTGTTAAAAACATGACCTCTGCAAGTTGGAACGCCTGCAGAGGTCATGTTTGTTTTCAGCTCAAACCAGGGGTTACCGACTGAAGCCGTTCCGGCTGGTGCGTAACACCAACCCCGGCTGTTTGGTCGTCACGCTGATTTTGTGGAATTGCCCGCTGGAAGTTGCCTGCCTGGGTTGGTAGGCCAGCGTGTAGCTTTCCCGGACATCTTCAGAGATAGCTCGGAAAGCATCGGTGTAATCCTTTCCGTTTTCGACCGGAAAATCCTTGCCACCCGTGACCGTGGTCAACTGTGAGGCGTCAAGCAGTGTGGGCACCCGGACTTTGCCGTTCATGGACATCATGTAAGAAGGGACCTGAACCGAATAAATCGTGACTTCCTCATCGCCGGCCCGGCGGGCAATTTCAGCAATGCCGGTGCTGCTGCTGCTGTCAAAGCCGTCCGTGACCACCACCACGATTTTCCGGGTCCGGCGGGGGCCAAAGGTTTTGGGGACTTTTTTGAGCATGGTGATGGCCTGGGCCACCGCATCGTAAATTCTGGTTGAGCCGCCATAGTCTTTGTGCTTTTCAAAAGATTTCAGCAAGCGCTGGCGGTCGCGGGTAAAATTTTCAAGCACTTTGATGTCATGGTTGAACCCAATCAGGGCAAAAAGGGATTCGGGATTCTGGCCGGTCAAAAACTCTCCCAGCGCCCGACGTTGCATGGCGCTTTCGTCAGGCGTCACACTGCCGGAAAAATCAATGGCGAAAACCATGGCGTATTTGCGGGGAGCCTCGGCCCCGTTTTCCTGAAAAAAATCAATGGAACAGGGCTTGCCGTCTTCCAAAAGGGTGAAATCACTGGCTTTCAACCCATGAATGAACCGCCCATGTTCATCGCGGACCGTGACATCAACCGTCACCAAATCGGAATTCACCCGCAGGAAGGTATCAGGTTCCTGCTGTCCGGCAGCCTGAATCAAGTGGTGTGACGGCCAGTCGCCTGGCAGCACGAGACCAGCGGTCAGCCCTGCTATCAATGCGAAGCGGGTAAACAGTGCCCGAACCCTCATAAATTGCCTCATGTCTTTGGTTTCTTGGTGGGAATTGGTGTGACCGGTCCAAACGCTGGCCGACACTTTGGGGTTCCATCGGCTTGAAGTCACTTGCCGGGGAACGGTCCTGATTTTTCACCAGCCCGAAACAAAAAACCTGGTTGCGTCCTTGCGATGATTCACGCTATGGTGCGCGCTTCCACTGAAAGATACTCCACCACCCAAAAGATTGCATGGCTTTACAATTTGAAATACAGGCTCAGGATCCCAAAACGGCTGCCCGCGCCGGCGTGCTCACCACGGCGGCAAGTGTGATTGAGACCCCGGTTTTCATGCCGGTGGGCACGGTGGGCAGCGTCAAGGCAATGACCCAGGAAATGCTGGAGGAGCTGGATGCCCGCATTATTCTGGGAAATACCTACCACCTATATTTGCGCCCCGGTCACGACATCATCCGCCAACTTGGCGGCTTGCACCGCTTTATGAGCTGGAACCGCTCGATTTTAACCGACAGCGGAGGGTTCCAGGTTTTTTCACTGGGTGACCTGCGCAAAATCACGGAAGAAGGGGTGGTCTTCAATTCGCACATTGATGGGTCAAAGCATTTGCTCAGCCCGGAAAAATCAATGGAAATTCAAATTGCCTTGGGGTCCAACATTGTCATGGCATTTGATGAATGCACCCCTTATCCGGCGAAGTATGAACAGGTGCGACAGTCGCTCCAATTGACTTCCCGGTGGGCCAAGCGGTGCCGTCTGGCCTTTGATTCAATGGCCGACCGGCAGTGGCAATCCTTGTTTGGCATCGTGCAGGGCGGGGTCCACCATGACCTGCGGGTTGAGTCTCTGGAACAGTTGTTGGCGATTGGTTTTGACGGCTATGCCATTGGCGGGCTGAGTGTTGGGGAGGAAAAGTCTCTCATGTATGACACAACCGAATTCATTGCTCCGCGCCTGCCAGCAGACAAACCCCGCTATTTGATGGGCGTCGGAACGCCTGAAGACCTGATTGAAGGCGTCGCCCGTGGGGTTGACATGTTTGATTGTGTCATGCCCACCCGCAATGCCCGTAACGGCCAGCTTTTTACCACCAAAGGGCGGCTCAACATCAAGCGTTCCCAATTTTTACGTGACCAACGCCCGATAGACGCAGATTGCCCCTGCAAGGTCTGCAGCCGTTATTCACGAGCCTATATTTCGCATCTGTATCGGGCAGGAGAGATTCTGGCTTCGATTTTATGCACCTATCACAACATTTACTTCTATCTTGACACTATGAAGCGCATCAGGCATTCTATCCGGTCTGGTCAGTTCTCGGAATTCCGAGAGTCCATGCTTTCAAACCTCAGTTTAGGAGAAAAAGCGTAACTTCGGTTGCGGCTGGAGAGCAGTTTGACTTCAGTTTTGCTCCGACGTGTTTCCCGCGCTTGCTGCAATGGTTTTGGATACCTTCCTTTTTCAACAATCCGGGGGCGCGAGTCTGTTTTTGCAACTCGTCCCGATCTTCATTATTTTCGGCATCTTCTACCTTCTCGTCATTGCACCCCAGCGGAAACTTCAAGAGCAAACCCAACAGCAGAAAAACGACCTGCGAAACAACCTGAAAAACGGCGACAAGGTCGTGGTGCTGGACGGGTTGCTAGGCACCGTTGTTTCGGTCAATGCCAAGGAAAATACCGTTCAGTTGCAAATTGCACCAGCGGTCAAAATTGAGGTTCTGCGGACTGCCATCACCGGACTTCAGGACGAGAACAGCGAAAAGTAAATCCAGTGGGTCGAGTTCTGGGGCAGGGTTTGGGGGCAGTTCGCCATTCAAAAAAACCCTGAACCCTGAACCCTGAACCCTGAACCCTATGAGTCATTTGAGGATAGGAAACAATGCGTAAGAACCTGCTCCAACGCGCAGTCATCATTTTGTTGGTCATGACTGGCTGCTTGTATCTGACGATCATCGGGTGGCGCGCGCCACGGACGAGTGATTTCAAGTGGTCAAACATGAAGGCAAACCTGGCCCAAAACATTCGTCTTGGGTTGGACCTCAAAGGTGGATCACACCTGGTCATGCAGGTGCAGGCTGATGAAGTGATTGCCCTGCACACCGCCAACAATGTGGAAGCTGCCAAAACCGCTCTGCAAAAGGAAAACATCACCGCTCCTGACGTGAAAAGCACTCGACCCGGCCAGATTGTCGTAACCCTGGCGGATGCCGCTCGTGCCAAGGAAGCCGAAGACAAACTGCAAGGCAACTTTGGGCGGGGTGAATATGACTCCAGCATCAGCGGCAACACCATCACCTTTACCCTCAAGGAAACGGTGGCTGACAATTTCCGCGAAAAAGCGGTTGAACAGGCAATGTCAATTATTGATGCCCGGATCAACTCCTTTGGCGTGGCCGAGCAGAACATGCAGCGGTATGGGACCCAAAAGAGCTATCAGATTTTGCTCCAATTGCCTGGGGTGGACGATCCGGAACGGGTAAAGAGAACATTGGTTCTGGAATCGAAGCTGGAACTGCGTCCGACGGACTCACCCTTCCAGCCGTTTCCGACCCTGGAAGCTGCCCAGGCTGCCGCTGCCGGCAAAGCTGATTTTGAGCCCCTCCCCTATGACGAACGCAATACCGAGGACGAAGAAGTTCCCGGTCAGGCGGCCCCGGCTCCCGCTGAGAAAAAGCCCTCCTATGTTCTCATCAACAAAACGCCCGTGATTACTGGTCTGGATGTGCGCGATGCTTTTGCCATTCCTGCTGATGCTGGGGGCAAGGATTACAAGATCACTTTCAAGCTCAAGCCCGGCGGGGGTGAAAAATTCGGCACCTGGACCGGCCAAAATGTGGGCAAAAACTTGGCTATTGTTCTGAACGGACGGGTGAAATCAGCCCCTTCGATTCGCTCCCAAATTACTGACTCGGGTGAAATCACGGGGAATTTTACCAAAGCCTCGGCAGAGGACTTGGCCTTGGTGTTACGTTCGGGAGCTTTGCCAGCCCGGGTGACCTACAATGAAGAGCGGACAGTGGGCCCTTCATTGGGAGCTGACTCGATTCGTCAGGGCGTCGCAGCCTCGGTGGCCGGCTTGCTTTTCATCATGGTCTTCATGCTGTTCTACTACCGGTTCTCCGGTGTCAACGCCGTGCTTTCGCTGGTTATCAACCTGCTGATGCTGGTGGCTGCTTTGGTGATGTTTGGTGCCACCCTGACATTGCCCGGCATTGCCGGGGTCATCCTCACAATTGGGATGGCGGTTGACTCAAACGTGCTGATTTTTGAACGCATCCGGGAAGAGTTGAAACTGGGCAAGGCGGTCATTTCGGCGGTTGAAAACGGGTTCAACAAAGCGTTCATCACCATTATTGATACCCACGTCACGACCATTGTGTCGTGTATCTTCCTCTTCATCTTTGGAACCGGGCCGATTCGCGGTTTTTCCGTCACACTGATCGTCGGCTTGCTGGCCAATCTCTTTACCGCAACGTTTGTTTCGAAGACGATGTTTGGCTACAGCCTGACTCGCCGCGAGCGGGTGACAACCCTGAGCATCTAATTTCTTAGTGTTGAGTTTTGGGCTTTGAGCTTTGAGTTTCTGGAATTGGGACTCAAGACTGAAAAACTCAAAACTCAAAACTCAAAACTTGGAACTTCCGCAGGAACGCTATGATCGAAATTTTTAAGAACCCCAACTACGATTTTCTGGGAAAGGCCAAATACTTCATTGCTTTTTCCATTATCATCTCCATCGCCGGTTTTATCTCCATGGCTGCCCGTGGGTTCAACATGGGGGTTGATTTTGCCGGTGGAACCAAAGTGACTGTGCGGTTTAAGTCCTCACCTGACGAAGTCCGGGTGCGCGATGCGTTGTTCAAGCAAAACAATAAAGTCTTTGAAAAAGACAAAGTGGTCATTCAACGGACTGGCAAACAGCTCAACCAGGCTGACCGGAACGAAATTTTCATCACCACACCTCTGGCGGAGAAGAAGGATATTCTGGAGGCCCTCAACAAGTATTATGCTGCGGCTCCGACTCCGGCAGGAATGGTGGATGTCAATAACAACGGAGCTTCGTCAATTGCCGACCAGTTGCTTGAAAAAGACCCGTTGAATTTGAAAACAACGCTGGCTCCCGGCGAGGCTGCCAAGGAATATGCCCGGTTTGCTGACAACGTGGTTAAGTTCCGTGACCAATCCGGCGGCGGTTTGATTGGGGACCTCAATCAGATTCCCTTACAAGGGTTTAATCCACAGTTTGGTGATGCGGTTAAAAAGACCTTTGTGGCCGGTGACTTCAACATTGTCAGCGTGGATTCGGTCGGCCCACAGGTGGGTAAGGATTTGCAGACTCGTGCCATTTATGTGACCCTCCTTTCCTGCTTTGGGATGTTGGTTTTTATTGCTTTTCGATTTGAGCGGATTTACGGTGTGGCCGCAGTGATTGCCACCCTGCATGACGTGATTGTAACACTTGGGATTTTCTCCCTCTTCCAATGGGAAATTTCCCTGACGTTCATCGCCGCCATGCTGACCCTGATTGGGTATTCGATGAACGACACCATCGTGATTTTCGACCGGATTCGGGAAACGCTGAAACTGCGACGGCGGGAAGACCTGGTCAAGGTAACCAATGACGCCATCAATCAGACCCTTTCCCGGACTATCATTGCCTCAGGGCTGACTCTGCTTTCCGTGATCGCTTTGGTGGTGTTTGGCGGTGAAGTGCTCAAGAGTTTTTCACTGTGTCTGCTGATTGGTATTTTGATCGGTACCTACTCCTCAATTGCCATTGCCAGCCCGGTGGTGATTTGGTGGAAAAACCGGGAAGAAAAGCTGAAACAGGAAGAAACAGCGAAAAAGCCAACCCGCTCTGCCGGTGGCCCCAAATCGGCGGCAAAATCGGCTGAAGCCCGCTAATCAATCATGATTGCTGGTTCAGCATCAATCTTGTAAGTAACCAAACCAGAGACGGCAGCGAGTTTTAGACTGGCTGCCGTTTTTCCTTTCTCTTGATTGAAATAAAATCTGCTTCAGAAAATTCAGGGTTGGTCAGCAAATGGCTGAAAAAATGGGAACCAATTCGATTGGCTGGTGTCTAAGCCCGCGAAGAGGAAAATAGAAACCGGTTTAAGCTCCCTTCCGGCCAGGTGGCACACCGCTCCTGGCCCCAGTTATGAAGCAGCCATCCTAAGCCAGATTTCCTACAAGCTGGTCCGGCTGCGAGTCGATTCACCCAAATTCCTGGCTAAAACGCTCACAGGCGGCTGTGGCTAGGGAAACGTGTGTCTTGGTGAAGTTGCTTGCCATCAAGAGAAAGGGACCGGAATTATGTTTCAGCATTTAGTCGAATCAACCAAGGATAAACAGGGCAGAAAGCGGAACCTGTTGTTTTTTTGTGGAACCGCAATGGTTTGGATGGTGATGTTGGGAGTTGCCGCGGTGGCGGGGGTGATTTGGTATGATGCGCAACTGACTGCCTCGGCCAGCACGGTCATGCTTGCTTTTTCTCCTCCGTCACCGCCGGCTCCTCCGTTGGCTCGGGGAGGGAATCAAAATACCGGAAACAAAAACACCTCCTCGCGGATTTCAGCGCTTCCCACAACCCCTCCGGTGGTTGAGCCGGAAAAAATAACCCCCCCAGGTGAATTACCCCCCCTTTTACCAAACGCAGGCGGGGAGGGAGAATCCGGCTTGCCAGTTGGGGATCCTCATGGAAGTCTGTTTGGAGTTCCAGGGGGAGAACCGGGGGGCGTGGTGAATGGTAATGGCAAGAGTGAACTACCTCCTCAACCCCCGACAGTGACATCTGAAGAGGTCAAACCGACTCCATCTGTGGTCCGCAAAAGTGAAGGGGTTTTGCGGGGAATTGCCACAAACCGCCCCGTTCCTGAATACCCGGCACTGGCCAAAATGTCACACGTTGGAGGCGATGTTGTGGTGGAAATCGTCATTTCAGAGGAGGGAAGGGTTGTTACTGCCCGCTGCATCAGTGGTCATGTTTTGCTTCAAAATGCGGCACTGAATGCCGCCCGGGAATTTCGGTTCCGACCCACGCTGCTCAACCATACGCCAGTCAAGGTGACTGGGCTTTTGACCTTCCGGTTTACCTTAAACTCTTAACCTTGGGTTAAAGAAACCACAAAGAGGAAAAATGTTTGTGGTTTCTGACCCTCCGGAAGATATTCCGAAGATGAATCAATTCCTATGAAAAACGGAATTTTTTTAGGAACTTTTCAAAAAAAGCGGTGTCTAAGCACCCAGGGATGAAACCTGAAACCACCCTGAGCGGATGCGTTACCAACGCGTCACAAATTCCCGAAACGTGTGATTTCACAAGGAAAAGGCAAGGGCAGGGAATTCGGTGGGAATCGGTTCAACATCCAGAAAGTGCTTGACTTGGTTTAGCACACAACTGTAATCTCTGGGCGTCACAAGCCTGTCATACAAACCAACGCAAAAATCCATATCACGGAGTGAACCTGGGGTGGTAACCACTCAAACTCCACACTCAATCATGTACTTCGGTCAGGGCTGGGAATGGGTGCGGCCTATGTGTCGCTCGCGCGCCTTTACCATCAAACCCGATTGCTGAAGACAGTACAAGACTCCTTCATTCTTGTACTAACCGGAAGTGTTGCTTGTGTTGGCTGTTGTGGCTGTAAAGCAGTGCCCAAGACCTTCGTTTACCAGTTCACAGAGGGAAAGTAGGCCGGTATGTTCAATAACCTTGTCGAATCTTCAACGAGCAATCCTGATGCCAAACGAAAGGCGTACTTCTTTATTGGAACCGCCTCCATTTGGACGGTTCTGTTTACAGCAGTGATTGTCGGGGGGATTTTGTTTTACGATGCCAAGCTGGATGCACAGCTTCAATTGACAACTCTGGTGGCACCTCCACCGCCGCCGCCGCCGCCGCCACCACCAGCCGGGGGCGCACCAAAAGCAACCCCCAAGACAACCCCCACACCCACACCTACATTCACTCCGCCAAAGGAAATTCCCAAAGAAATTCCGACTCCCGAAGCTCTGGCAACAGTGAAATCCAACAGCTCAGATAATAGTGACGGTGTGGCAGGCGGTGTGCCGGGCGGCGTGCCGGGCGGCGTGCCGGGCGGCGTGCCGGGCGGCGTGGTCGGCGGTGTTTTGGGAAGCACTGGGGATGCTGCACCACCTCCTCCACCTCCTCCTCCCCAAGACACTCCTCCTCCTCCTCCATCAATTGTGCGGCGAAGTGAGGGGGTGATTCGTGGAAACGCCCTCAATCGTGTGACTCCTGAGTATCCGCCGCTTGCCAAAACCGCACGGGCCAGCGGGGATGTAGTGGTTGAGATCACGATTTCCGAGGAAGGAAGCGTTATCAATGCCCGTGTTATCAGTGGACACCCACTCCTGCAGCAAGCTGCCTTGAGTGCAGCCCGGCAGTGGAAGTTCAAGCCCACATTGCTCAACAACACACCGGTGAAGGTGACGGGTATTTTGACCTTCCGCTTCACACTGTAAGCGTCAAAAGATTTGTGCCGGCCTGTGGGGGAAAACCGTGGGCCGTATCCAAATCAACGTTTTTGGTCCCATTTTCTTCAGTACCGAATTCATCGGTTTGGTCTTGCCAAAAGCCAACCATAAGGCAATTTAAGACCAGCCGTAACGTTTAACCTTGGGTGACTTGAGATTTGGGCTGCCTTATGCGGCTTGTTTCGTCGCCCGTCGAGAATGTCCCAGGTTCCAGTTCAACGACTGGACTCTGCTTGGAGGGAGACCCAACATGACATTGCTTTTTGCAAAGTTGAATTTATTAACCGTGCAGGCTGCGTTTTTCTTTGCTCCGGCGGAAGCTGGTGGAACGGAAGACTTTTCGCTCCTCGAAATGATTAAGAAAATGGGCGGCGTGGCCTTGGCCGTGGCCATCATTTTGGCAATCATGTCGATGTATTCAATTGCGATCATGGTCGAACGGTTTTTGACCTACAATGCGGCCAAAACCCAATCCCGCGAATTTGCCCCGAAAGTGGCGCAAGCCCTCAAGGACAACCGGATCGAAGAAGCAATCAACATTTCCGACCGCCACAAGAAGAGCCATTTGGCTATCGTGGTCAATGCCGGATTGCAGGAATTCCAGGCACACCAGAATGACCCCCAGCTTTCAGGGGAAGTGATTGAGGCTTCCAAGCGTGCGCTGCAACGGGCCACAGCGGTGAAAATGGCCGAATTCAAACGCGGACTTTCCAGCTTGGCAACGATTGGTTCAACTGCTCCCTTCGTGGGTCTGTTCGGTACGGTGGTCGGAATCATCAACGCCTTCCAGGGCATGAAAGCAGCCGAAGGTGCTGGTATCGGCGCGGTGGCCGGTGGTATCTCGGAAGCGCTGGTGGAAACCGCTTTCGGGTTAATCGTGGCAGTCCCCGCCGTGTGGATGTTCAACTACTTTACTGGCAAGGTGGAAGCATTTTCCGTTGAAATGGAAAACTCTTCATCCGAACTGATTGACTATTTCCTGAAACGTCGAGGAGCCAAGTAATATGAGCATGTCAGTCGGCGGCTCAAGCGAATACTCGTCCGACATCAACGTGACCCCCATGGTGGATATTATGCTGGTGCTTTTGATCATCTTTATGGTGGTCACACCGCTTTTGTCCAGTGGGATTAACGTTGTCCTCCCCACAACCGAAAACTCACAGGAAGACGAAGCAATCACCAAGGAAACTTCGGTTATTGTTTCAGTTCCGGAACGCAACCAATTTTACATTGGAAAAGAAATGGTGGATCGTTCAAAACTTTCAGATCTGATCAAACAGAAAATGAAAGACAAAAAGAACGAAGACAAGGTTGTTTACATCAAAGGCGGTCATTTGGTGGATTATGGGGAAATTGTGGACACAATTACGGCTGTGCGCAATGCTGGAATTGACCGAATTGGTTTGGTGACGGAAAAGAAAAAAGACACCAAAAAGAAATAACTTTTGAGTTGGTGAAACTGATAGGTCAGGTTGACCCCTTGGCCGCATCCTTTTCCGTACCGAAAACGACTGAATTGCTGGGACAGGCAATTCTTGACTTCTCATCCTGACTCAAAAAGGATGACCAAAGGAGTACCCGACTATGGGCATGTCTGCTGGAAATAAAGGCGGTTCTACCGCCCGACCAGACATCAACATTACGCCTTTGATTGATGTGTTGTTGGTGATGATCATCATTTTTATGGTGATCAAACACAACAATCCCCATCGGTTTGAGAGCAAGGTTCCGGAGAAGCCACCTGACACACCGGAAACCACCCCACCGCCCCCGGATCCATTTATGTTGGTGCTGAGTATCGGGTTTGACGGGAAACTCAAACTCAATTCGCAGGAAATGACGATTGAGCAGTTGAAAATTGAGTTGAAGAAAACCCTTGATGCCCGTGCGACCGACAAACGGACCATTTTCATCAAGGCTCCTAAAGCACTCCAATATGGCAAGGTAGCTGACATTATTGATGCTGCCAAAGGTGCCGGAGCAGAGCCGATTGGTTTGCAAATCGACTTTCTTGATGACAAATAATCATTGGGAATAGCGGGTTGCCTGGAGGCAATCCGCTCCACACCCACATTTGGGTGAGCCATTCACAATTATCACGGGAAGAGTTGATTATGTATCCTGCTTCCAATTTGACGGAACGAAAGCTCCGTCCGCTGTTTAAGCGTGCCTTGATTTGCCTGGTGCTCGGTTTGTGCGCCATGAATATTTCAGGGTGCTTTGTTTACAACAAGCTCAGGGCAAAAGACCTGTTAAACACCGGGGCCCGGTTGTACAATGCTGGCAAATATGACAAAGCTGCCGCTATTTTTAAGGAAGCCAGTCAGTTAAACCCCGACCTCTATCAGGCAAAATTATTTTACGCCACAGCGCTTCGTTCACAGGTTGCGGGATCAAGCGAAGAAGACAAGAAAATTGCGCGCGAAGCCATTAAGGTGTATGAGGAAATGCTGAATGGGGCAATGGCAACCAAATCCGATGCCAAGGATAAGGACTCAGCCATGGCATTTATTGCCGATTTGTACAGCAAGCTTGAGGATCGGGAAAACCAGAAGAAATGGCTTGAAAGCCGGGCGAAACTGCCAGGTCAGAAGCCAGGTGTGGTGGCGGAATGTTTCTATGCCATTGGGGTAACCTTTTGGGAAGAAGCGCATAAGGTCAGTGACAAATATGTTGAAGCCAACACCATTCCACCGAAGTATAAACAAACAAAAGACTGGCAGCCAAAAGACAAGGATGATGCCACCAAAAAAACCATGGAAGGCATGAAGTATATCAACCAAGCCCTCCAGGCAGATCCCAGTTATGCAAATGCTTACAGCTATTTGAATTTGCTCTACCGGGAACAGATGAAACTGGAAGACGACGAAAAGAAAAAAGCCGAATTGGAGAAAATGGCAATTGATGCCACTGAAAAATTCCAGGAATTGAACCGCAAAGCGGCTGCCGAACAGGGCGGATAAAGAGGGAATTTGATCCCTTCTGAAATAGTTGGTTTTTTGAACGAGCAGACCTGATCAAGGGCTGCTCGTTTTTGTTTGAAGGGTTTTTCCAGAGGTCAGCAAGAAATGTTTGCAAAACCACGGATTGGCGATATGCTTACGGTGTCTGCCTGAAGGTTTACCCCCAACACAACCAACAAGCACCCTGATCCCACCACTAGCATTTCAGTGAGGGGCAGGATGTTCTTTTCCCTAAATGAGATAGAGGATTCGGTCCATGATTCGGTTTGAGGATATTCTGGAAAAGGTCGAGCGGTATCACCCCAATGCCGATTTGGACCTCCTACGCCGGGCTTATTTGTTTTCAGCCAAAATGCACAAAGGGCAGGTACGAAAATCAGGGGAACCGTATCTGGCCCATCCGATAGAGGTAGCCAATATACTGGCGGACATGAAGTTGGATGAAATCTGCATCAGTACGGGGCTACTGCACGATGTGGTAGAAGACACCCATGTGACTTTGGAGGAACTGGAAGCTCAATTTGGCAAGGAAATCTCAGGGTTGGTGGATGGACTGACCAAAATCTCCCAAATCGAACATGCCAATCGGGAGGAGCGGCAGGCGGAAACAGTTCGCAAAATGCTGCTGGCAATGGTAGGTGACATCCGGGTCATCCTGGTCAAATTGGCGGATCGGTTGCACAACATGCGGACCATGGATTTCCTGCCGCCGGAAAAAAGAGCGATCAAATCACAGGAAACACTCGATATCTATGCTCCCATGGCCCACCGCCTGGGAATGGGGAAAATTCGGGGTGAGTTGGAGGACCTGAGTTTCAAATACCTGTACCCGGATGATTACCTGCAACTGAAAAATGTTATTGATAAACGACGGGAAAAACTGGAAGCCCTGTTGGAGGAAGTAAAACAGGGAATCACGACCCACATGGCAGAGTCAGGTATTCACATTGTTCGCATTGAAGGCCGAATCAAACGGTTGTACAGCCTGTTTATGAAGTTGAAACGGCAAGGGATTCCCTTTGACCAGGTGTATGACCTGATGGCAGTGCGGGTCATTACAGAAACATTGCCTGATTGTTATGCAGCCTTGGGGGTAATTCACAACATGTGGAAACCGGTTCCGGGCCGGTTCAAAGACTGGATTGCAATACCACGCAACAATCTCTACCAGTCCCTTCACACCTCGGTGGTCAGTGAAAACGGCCAAGCGTTTGAAATTCAGATTCGAACGGCTGAAATGCACAAAATTGCCGAAGAAGGTATTGCCGCACATTGGAAATACAAGGAAGGCAAGTCAGGGGTCCAACAACGGGACGATGAAATGTACCTGTGGCTGAAGCGGTTGGTGGAATGGCAACAGGAGGTTTCGGATTCACGGGAATTTCTGGACGACCTGAAGGCCAACCTTTATCCGCAGGATGTCTATGCGTTTACACCAAAAGGAAAAATTCTGGAATTGCCACGGGGGGCAACTCCGATAGACTTTGCCTATGCCATTCACAGTGATGTCGGGCAATGTTGTGTCGGAGCCAGGGTCAATGGCCATATTGTCAAACTGTCCTACCAGTTGAAAAACGGCGATGTCGTGGAAATTCTGACTTCCCCCAATGCGCGCCCTTCGCGTGATTGGCTGAAAATCGTCCAGACCGGCAAGGCCCGCAATCGGATCCGCAAATACCTGGCAGAGAGTGAGCGCCACCGAGCATTGGAAATCGGGCGTAAACTGTTGGACCGTGAGGCTGAACGTTTCAAGCTCAATGTGAAAAAGGAATTGAGCGACATGGAACTGCAACGGGTGGCTCCGGATTATGGGTTCCAACGGGCTGAAGACATTATTTCTGCGATTGGTTACGGAAAAATCGAAGCCCGCACTGTCATTGCAAAAATTATTCCCCAGGCCAAACTGGAAGAGGCTGACGGAGCTTCCAAAAATGAAACGGGAAGTCTGGCGCAAGTCGGAAAATTTATCAGAAAGGTCATGCGGTTGGGGAAAGACCGCATCCAGGTGCGGGGGACCGACGATATCATGGTTTTCCGGGCACGTTGCTGCAACCCAATCCGGGGTGAGAAAATTATTGGATACATTACCCGTGGCAAAGGAGTGGCAGTTCATCGAGCAACTTGTGCCAACGCCAAAAATTTAATGATAAACCGGGAACGAATGGTGGATGTCGAGTGGGTCGAAGAAGACACTATGTCCTCGTCCTATGCTGTCAACTTATCGGTTGTCACAGAAAACCGGCAGGGGATGCTGGCTGACTTGACCACGGCTATTTCCAATATCAAAACCGATATCCGGGACGCCCATGCTTCGGTCACAGATGATGGCCGGGGCCGCATTGACATCACAGCCGAGGTGTACGACTTGAAACATCTGGAGCGGGTGATGCGGGCGGTTCGTTCGGTTTCGGGTGTTGTTGCCGTGGAGCGAACCACAGAGAACTGAGGTGTAGGGATTTTGTCATTGGGAGTTAAGCATTCATAGCCGGATTTCTGAAATTCGAAAACCCTGAACCCTGAACCCTGAACCCTGAACCTTGAACCCTGAACCCTGAACCCTGAACCCTGAACCCCAGCATGATTCTTTACGAAATCAATGCCCGGCTGAACGGGCGCACCTTTGATGAATACACCACGGCCTATCTGAATTCGCTGAAGGCGCTGCATTTCGATGTCATCTGGTTGATGGGGGTATGGGAAATCAGTCCCCAGGCTTTGCTCCAGTCGAAACAGTATGCGCCCGATTTTGAGGGTTCTCCCTATGCTATTTTTCGGTATGAGTTCAACCCCATACTGGGAAATCGGGCAGCTTTTCGGAGGCTCTGTGAACGGGCACACGGAGCGGGACTGAAAGTAGTGGTGGATTTTGTTCCCAACCATCTGGCCTTGGACGCCCCTCTGATTGATGAACATCCGGATTTCGTCATGCACAGCGCCCCGAAACTCCGGCATGAAACCGAAACGGATTACTATACACATCCTTCCGGACTCCGGCTGGCGCATGGAAAAGACCCTTACTTCCCCGGCTGGAACGACACCGTTCAACTGGATTATTCAAACCCCGGTTTACGCGCTTACATGCGAAAGGTGCTGGAAGACATTGCCGCCTGCGCCGATGGGGTCCGCTGTGATATGGCCATGCTGGTCCTGCGGGAGCAGGTGAAGCACCAGTGGTATCCAAACCTGCCTTCCCGGACTTTTGACAAGAGAATGCCACGCGAATTCTGGGACCGCGCCATTACCGCCGCCCGGAATGTCAATCCTGATTTTTTATTTATTGCCGAGGCTTATTGGGACACAGAACCGAAATTGCGAAATCTGGGTTTTGACTACACCTATCACAAGCGCTTGTATGATGCGCTGCTTTCAGATAAGCCGTTTCAACGAACCAGACACCATTTGGCTCACGCAACCAATGCATTTTTACAGCATTCGGTTCATTTTATGGAAAACCATGACGAAGACCGGCTTGCCGCCCGCTTAGCTCCTTTGGCCGCCCGGCGGGCGGTTTTTCTGTCGGGCCTGTTGCCTGGCATGCTGCTGATTCATCAGGGGCAGATGGAGGGAATTACCGAAAAGGTACCGGTGCAGCGGGTCAAATTTGTGAAACGTCACAAGGTAGACAAGGAGTTACGGGTCTTTTACGCAGACATGTTAAAGACCGTCGCCCATTCGTTGTTTCGGCAGGGAAGCTGGCTGGCCGCCGATTCCAATTGTCCGGAGATAGTGTGTTTCTGGCGGCATTACCGCAACCAGTATGCTTTGATTTTGGCACCGGTGGGCGAGGCGGCAGTCCATCTCCCCGAACGAATCCAAATCACTCTCCCCACTCCGTTGTTGGAAAGCCCAGGTGTGCAGATTTCCAGCGGATGGCGGTCATATCCCTTAACCCAGGTGAAAATCACTGAGGCTGGTTTACTCCTCCGGCGTGATGAAGTGACAGCCTGTCTGAATGCCCAGGGCATTGGATTGATTACCTTTACTTCCCTTCGGTAAAAATTGACACGTTTTTGCGGTGAACCGGCAGAAAGAGGGCGACAGCCCTGGGCGGCCTTCGGTTTGGGTGATAGAAAAAGGGAGGAATCCAGGTGAAAAAAGACCAACCGGTGTTACCGGTCCAGCGGTTCCAACGACTGGTTGAGGTGTTAAATTGTCCCGCCTGTGGCCGGAGTGAGTTCCGGTTTGACCCGGCAGGACCTTGCCAGACCATGGCCTGGGAACCGGCTGGGACCGTGAACTGTTTGCGCTGCAGTATGGTCTTTCCCATTGAAGAAGGGGTTCTCAACATGCTGCCGCATGGGACCGCCGGATTGACACTGGCCCAGTGGAGCGGGCAAACCAGGGCTGTCTCCTGGCTTTATGAACGAATCTGGCGCAAGAACGCCCTTACGCTTTTAACCGGAGAGGATTTCCCCCCTGCACGGGAATATGAAATGCTGCGGCAAGGGTTAAAACCGGCGTTGCAGCTTGCGGGCGGTGTATTTGTTGATTTGGGCTGTTCCACCGGGTATTACGGGCGTGGGGTGGCAGCGGCCATGGCCCAGGCGGGCCTGCTGACCAGCCCTTCATGTATTGTGGGGGTGGATATTTCACGCCGCATGCTCAGTCAGGCACGGGAATTTGCCCGACGGAGCGGAACGCTGGGACATACTTTTTTTGTGTTGGCCGATGCAGCGCATTTGCCCTTGTGTGACCATAGTGTGGCTGCTCTTGTGTGTGGCGGATCCTTAAACGAATATCGGGACCCAGGCCGCGTGCTGGCAGAGGGGGCGCGAGTGCTTTGGTTGGAACAGGGGCGCTATTTTGTCATGAATTTACTGGAGCCCACCGATGCCTGGGCTCGGCTGACCCGCAAAACCATGACCTTTGGCAGCGGCCTCAAGTTTTTTACCCGCCCACAATTGGATGCCATGTTTGCCAGGGCCGGACTCACCAAACTTCACGGCATGGATTTTGGCATGGTGGCTTTTTCCGAGTTATCGGTTACTCCCAAGTGAGCCTGAAATGCCTTGATGGGCTGGGTGCCGGCACCACCTCATGGCGGAAATCAAGGTGGAGACCGGGAACCGACGATTGTTTTTTTTGAGGCTTTTCGCAATAGTTGTTTGCTGAATCAGGTTTTTTGGGGAAAAATCAAAAATTTCCGGTTGAATCTGCGCGAAAAAATGAAAAACCAGCTAGTCCGTCCACATTTCCACAAAGGGGTTTGAAAAAAACAGCCAGTGAGGTATGGGTTTGGGGGTTGAAGAAGCGTTGAAGTTGGGGTGACCCCGTGACAACCGGTACCGTCTGTCACAATTTTCAAACCCAAAACCTGAAACCTGAAACCGAAATCGGGGTCGTTTTCTACCACATCACTAGGAAAGCCAAGAAGCCTTCATTATGAGTGTCAGGAGTTCAAAAAACTTCACGGGAGCACCCTTCTTTTTTTATGCCTTAGTGGTATTGGGGGTCGTGTTGGCGGGATTCTATGGTTTTGCCGGGTTCATGGTGTTCAAATATGGGTATTTGACTAAGGATTTTGGATGGGAGCATGCAGTCCAGGCTGATGGGGTGTATGTGACACGGGTGGACCCGAATGGACCGGCTGCCGGAAAGTTGCAAGTGGGGGACCAGATTGTCAAACTTCAGGGAGAGAATCGGTTAGTGGGTGGGGCACGGGAACGGTCGTTCTGGCTGGTCCAGCGGGGAATCCCGGCTGGCTCCACTTATTCCATCCATGTTGTCCGCTATAATCCGGAAATCCGGTTTGAGTTACACACTCAATTGATACAGGACTCCCGTCATTTGGGACCCATGCTTTGCTTTCTGGTCGTCAGCCTTTCATTTTTCATTGTGGGATTAATGATTGGTTTGCTCAAACCGGAGGACCGGGTCGCACGGCTGGCCAGTATTGCCTCGCTTTCCATGGCGGCCATCCCCTATTTCAAAATCCTGGAACCCATTGATGTGTTCTTCACAACGGGTGAATTGGGTTTTTACTACTTGACCATCAGCATTTTTCCTTTCTATCTGGCATTTGCCTATCATTTTTATTACCGCTTTCCACATGAAGCCCCGTTGGGGCGGGGCTGGACCACATTGTTGTGTTTGCTCTACACCTGGAGCACTTTCCTGTGGATGGGCTACCGGTTGCTGGATTATCTAACCCTACAACCCTTGAGCCATGCCCTTTCCACCTTTTCTGACAATCACACCTTGTTTGTGTTGTTGGAGCGAATGACCAGTCTGTTTTATCTGGTCGGTCTGGTAGCAATTTGCAGTGTAATTACACGGAACTATCGGCTGGTTCAGGAAATTGACCAGCGGCGACGGATAAAATGGATTGTCTATAGCACGGCAGCCGGGGTGATTCCCTTTGTCGGGTTGATTTTGTTGGAACTGGCAGTGCCGGAGGCCAAGCGGACTGCGTTCACGACCGGCGGTACCTATCAGGGGCTTTCCTATTTTTCAGAACTGGCACCAATGGCAATTCCCGTCACCTTGGGATTTACCATCATTAAACATAGGGTGTTTGACATTCAGGTGGTCATCCGGCGCGGGGTCCAGTACCTGCTGGCCAAAAACGCGCTGCGGGCTTTTTTCATGCTGCCCTTGGTTGGTTTTGGGGTTGCAGTCATTTCCAATCCTGACCGGACGGTCAAGGAAATCCTGTTCCAGAATCCATTTTTATTTGCCTTGTTTGTTTCCGGTGCAGTCGGGTTACGCTTTCGCCAGCAGGTCGGAGACTGGATTGACCGGAAGTTTTTCCGGGAAGCCTATAATCAAGAGCAGATTATGCTCCGGCTGATTCGGGAAATGACGGAACTGGAATCATTTGGGGCGATTTCCAAACTGGTGAATCGTGAGATTGATGCTGCCCTGCACCCCAAAACCTTCTATGTTTTCCAAAGTGAACAACATGTTTCAGACCAGACAAGGGCCTTTACTTCAGTCTATTCCACTGGGAGATTGATTTCGCAACTGGCCATTCCCGATGATTTCAGGCTGCTGAAAGTCATCGAACAGGAAGAGCAGATACTGGCCTATCCGTTTTCCCGGCAGGCAGACCTGCCCGGACATGAGCTTGAATGGCTGGAGGAACTGGGCATCAACCTGATAGTGCCGATGATGTCAACCGACCATCACCTGATGGGGTTGCTCCTGTTGGGTGAAAAAAAATCGGAGGAGCCTTATTCACCCACGGATTGCAAACTGCTCCAGGTAATTGCCGGACAGATTGCGGTCGTGTTGGAAAACAGCCGGCTCAAGGAACGGGTCAATCAGGAACAGACCATCCGCCAGAAAGTGCTGGAACGGTTCGAGGAACAAAACATCAATGTCGTCAAGGAATGCCCCAAATGTGGGTACTGCTATGACAGCAATGTAGCCAACTGTACCCGCGACAACGAACCGCTGGTTTTTTCCCTGGCGGTGGAACGGGTTTTGGAAGGGAAATACCGGCTGGAACGGCAGGTTGGGAAAGGCGGCATGGGGGCGGTGTATGAGGCCCAGGACATCCGGCTCAACCGCAAAGTGGCGGTTAAAATCATTCTTGGAAACTATTTTGGTGACCAGACCGCCCTCAAACGATTTGAACGTGAGGCCCGGTCCTGTGCCAAACTGAACCATCCCAACATCATCGCCGTCTATGATTATGGTCGGACCAAAACCGACGGGGCGTATTTGGTGATGGAATTGGTACAGGGCACTTCGCTGCGGTCGGAGCTGAAACGGTTGGGGAGCCTGCCGGCGGAACGAACTGCCCGTATTTTTACCCAGTTATGTGAAGGTATCAAAGTTGCCCATGCGGCCGGGGTGGTGCATCGTGACCTGAAACCGGACAATATTCTGATTCTGAACTCCGGAACCAGCCAGGAACAAATCAAGGTTCTGGATTTCGGGTTGGCAAAGACCCGCATAACCGAACCTGACGAAGTGCCAAACCTCACCAAACCGGGAGTCATGATGGGCACCGTCGGCTATATGTCACCCGAACAGTTCAACGGTGAGGAAGTGGATGACCGTTCGGATGTGTTCACCATTGGGGTGATGGCTGTGGAGGTTCTGACCGGGGAATTGCCGTTCAAGAAGCGCACCCTTAACGAATATTTGTCTTCCTTGTTGTTTGAGGAATTTCATCTGACCGGTGAGCCGCCCGAAATCAAAAAACTGGATCAGATATTACAGCGTTGTCTGGCCAAGGAACCCAACGAACGCTATCAATCCGTGCGGGCTTTGCAATTGGATTTGATTCCGGCCCTGGAGCGCTTCCCAGCCTTCAAAGTACTTTCTGCTGAAGAAGCTGAAGCCAGTACGCTCCATGATTCAAACCAGACCCTGACCGGCGAAAACCAAACTCTGACTGGCGAGAACCGGAACGACACCACCGATGGCACCCAAACCAAACAGTTTTCGAATGACCAAACCACCGCTGGATAAAGTCATTTGCCATTGTCCATTTGCGATTTGCCAATTGGCAATCACAAGGAAGTGTTGTTTTTCTGTTGTTGAAAAAATTCCCTGCTGGCCAGGAAAAAACATCACAAATGGCAAATGGCAAATGGCAAATGAATAATGAAGCGCACTGACTTTTTTTTTGACCTTCCTTCCGAACGGATTGCCCAGGAACCCTGCCAACGCCGTGACCATGCCCGAATGTTGGTGTTGGACCGCACTGCCAACCAGTTTTCCGACCATCATTTTTTTGACCTGCCCCGGTTTTTGCGGGCTGGAGACCTGTTGGTGATGAACAACACCAAAGTTTTTCCAGCCCGGTTGGTAGGCGTGCGGGAGGGATTTCCCGGCAAAATTGAGGTTTTCCTGATTCGGGAACTGGCTCCTCTTCAATGGGAAGCCCTGGTCAAACCAGGTCGTCGGCTCAAACCCGGCACGTGCTTATCCTTTGGCGAAACCCAGTTGCGGGCGGTGGTGGCGGATTATGCACCGGGCGGACGGCGGCTGATTCATTTTGAACTGTCCGGAGATTTGTTCGAAGTTCTCGACCGGGTGGGCCAGACACCGCTCCCGCCCTATATTCGCCGCACCTCTGCCGAGGCGGTCCGCTTTGACCGCGAAACCTATCAGACCGTCTATGCCCGTGAACGGGGAGCCGTGGCGGCACCCACGGCAGGGCTCCATTTTACGCCTGAAATCCTGCACCAATTGCATGAGAACGGAATAGAAACAGCGGAGTTGACCCTGCATGTCGGTTATGGAACGTTTCAGCCGGTTGAAGTGGAGGAGATTGAAAATCACAAACTGGAAGGGGAACGGTATGCCGTTCCCAGGACTACCGCAGACCGTATCAACGCCGCCAAACGGGAAGGCCGCCGGGTCATTGCGGTGGGGACCACTTCCACCCGGACACTGGAGGCCGTGGCGTTGCAGGCGGCTGTCGGTGAAACCGTTGCGGCAGGCAGCGGGGTCACTGATTTATTGATTACGCCGGGATTTCGCTTTCAGGTTTTAGATGGTCTGATAACAAATTTTCACCTGCCTTGTTCCTCGCTGCTGGCTCTGGTGAGCGCCTTTGGCGGGTATGAACTGGTCATGAACGCCTATCGCCATGCGGTCCAGGCCGAGTACCGGTTTTATTCTTATGGCGATTGTATGCTGATTGTGTGAACTTCCCTGAAAAACTGTTCCGTGGATTCAAACCGGATGGTTGTGATTCCCAGGCTTCGGGCGGTGGCCACATTGGCCGGGCGGTCATCCACAAAAAGAACTGTTTCAGGTGCGATTCCGAGCGCTGCCAGACAGATTTCAAAAATTTCCGGCTCCGGTTTGATGCGCTGAAAATCACAGGAAAAGAATTTTTCGGGTATCGGTGGCAGCCAGGGCGTGTAGCGGTCAAAGTCCTTCCGCATGTCAAGCGGCATGTTTGATAAAATCGCCGTCCGGATGCCCTGGCGCTGGACGGCAGCCACCCAGTTGCTCATTTCAATGTTGGCATACGCCCAGCTTTGGTTATCAAGGGCAATCAATTGCTCGCACAGCGGGTCAGGGAGGCTGGTTCCCAGTTGTTCGCACACCAATTGCCAATACGTCGGCCCGTCCAGCGTCCCCCGGTCATATTCATGCCGGGGTTCATAATAAGCCGTTGAAAACCTTTCCAGGTCGGAAGTTCCGCACTGGTGGGCCAGTGCCCGGAGGTCGGTTTCCGGTTGGGGCAGGCACAAGACCTGCCCGTAATCAAGCAGCACGGTGGAAAGAATAGGATTTGAGGACTGAGAACTGAGAATTGTATTCATGACTGTGGATTGAAGCTGAAGACTGTTTTTACACCATAATTGTGACGAAAGGGCATGAAAATTCAACCACAACCCTGTGGGTGCTCACTGGAAGGGAAGGCATCGGTTCTGGTTTGAGGTACACAAGGTTTGGGGGTTAAGCGCAAATCAACCCGGAAAAATCAGGAAATAGCTGAAAAATTGCAATATTTGTGCAATACTTTGTTTGTACACTCCTCTTGTTTTTTTGATGGTGGTTTCAACAAAAAAATACTCCGTATCGCCCATCCCAACTATGCCGTACGTGGTTGGACGGGAACGCTACGATTCGCTTTCGCTACGTCCTTAATAGGACGTTGGCTTTCCAGCCTGTGGTTTCCCTATTCGGCAAGCTGGAAACGCCAAAATACTTTTGGTTTGTGTGAAGACCGAATAACAAACACACGCAGTTCTGAACCCGAAAAAGACTCTTGAACCGAACCCCGCACAAGTCGTGTTCAAAAGCGAAAAAAATCACTGCCCGGATTGGACGGTGACAGGTGGCAGCAAAGTTAGGAAATTTGCTGGCTTCAGGAAGTCGTTTGGATACCTCATTTTTCAAACGCAGACATTTCGGATTCAGGCTGCAACCCTTTGTGGAGCAAAAACTTATGAAACAAATATCACCCTGGCAAAGGGGAACCGGCTGGAGGCTCGGACTGTCAACTCTGACAGTTGGGTTGTTGGGCTTGGCACTGGTTCCTCCTGGTAGTACGCATACCTCATCAGCAAGCCGGTTATCTTCTGCGAAATCAACCGCTGGGCGGCAAATCCCCGGTTCCAACGAGCAAACTCAAAATCTGACGGTCAATCCTGGCGTGACCATCAACGTGGCTGCCGGTGACACTGCCGGGCTGATTTCGGCCATCACCACGGCCAACAGCAACGGTGCCGGCCAGGACACGATTGTGCTGGCACCCGAATCAACCTATACCTTCACTGGAGTCAATAATTTTGTTTTTGGTCCGAACGCGTTGCCCGCTATCACAAGCAATATTGTGATTGAAGGAAACGGCGCGACCATTACCCGGAGCGGAGCCACCAATTTCCGCTTCTTTTATGTTTCGAGCGGACTAAGCACAGCCGCCATTGGAACGTTGAGTCTGCGGAACCTGACCCTCAGCAATGGCCGTGTGGTCGGCGGTGCCGGTGGCAACCGGGCCGCCGGCGGAGCCGGCATGGGCGGTGCCATTTTTAACCAGGGCGCACTTGACCTGCAAAATGTCCTGTTGAACGGAAATGCAGCCGTGGGTGGCGCAGGCGGGCCCAACACGGGTTCTGGTGTCGGTGGCGGGACCAGCGGCGGCGGCGGTATGGGCCAGGATGCCGGTGGAACCGGTACCGGCGGCGGCATGGGCGGTGCCATAACCGGTTTTGCCGGTGGCACTGGCGGTGCCGGCGGGGCTTCAAATGCCACAGCCAGTGGCGGCGGCGGCGGCGGGTTTCGCCCTGGTGATAATGGTGCAAGTGGCGACACCGGGGCAACCAGCGGGAATGGCGGCGGCCAAGGTGCATTAGGTGGCAACGGCGGAGTTCGAACCAATGGTCGGGATGGCGGCGGCGGCGGTGCCACCGGTAATACGGCCAATACCAATGGTGCCGGTGGAGCGTTTGGCAGTGGCGGCTCGGTTGGCGGCACACGCGGCGGCGGCGGTGGTGGCGGTGTCGGCGGCGGCGGCGGCGGCGGCGGCCGGACCCTGAGCGGTGGCACCCAAAGCGGCGGCGGCGGCGGCTTTGCGGGCGGCGGCGGCGGCGGCTTTAGCACCGGTGACGGTGGCCAGGGCGGTTATGGCGGCGGCGGCGGCGGGACAGGTTTCACCACTGGCGGCACAGCCGGAACCAGCCGGTTTGGCGGTGGTACGGGGGGCACAAGTGCCAGTGATGGAAATAACGGCGGTGGCGGTGGTGCAGGTATAGGGGGAGCCCTTTTTAACCAATCCCTGGACTATCCCGGCGGTACCGGAGGTGTTGGCGGCAAGGTGACGATGACCAACGTCACGATTGCGAACAACACTGCAACTGGCGGTGCTGCACCTGGCTCCGGGGCGAGCGGGGGGGGCGGCTTTGGCGCTGCCTTACACAATCTGAATGGCCGGATTGATATGACCTCTTGCACGATTTCCGGCAATACAAATGTAAATGGAACCGGCGGAACTCCGCCGACTCTCGCCAATTCAGGTGCAGTGTACAATCATGCTTTTGGTAACCGTGTGGATACGGGTGGAACCACTACAGCTTTGATTGTGATTACTTCTTCAATTATTGCCAACACGACTGGTGGTGTGGATATTGCTGCCAATCGAGGCGGCGGGGCTGGAACCAACACCTCAACCATTCAATTTGTCGGCGCAGCCAACAGCAATATTGTGGAAACCGCACCTTCGGCCCAAAATGGCGCGACCATTACCAATGGAGCAGCGGCCAACAACGTGGATCCGAACCTGCGTACGCTTTCCAACAATGGCGGCCCGACGCAAACCTTCCTGCCAAATCCGGGCAGCCCGGCGATTAACACTGGTGGGCCCACCCGGACCACCCCAACTGATGGTCGCGGCTTTCCGCCGGTTGTGGGTGGTGCGGCTGACATTGGGGCAATTGAAACCCAATATCTGTTACAAGTGTTACCTTCGACCCCGCCACTGACACCGCAATCGGCGACGGTGAGCACGGCCTTTACGGCACCGGTGGCACTGTTGACGGAATCCAACCGCCCGGTGAGCGGCGTTTCGGTGACCTACAGTGCAACCACTGTTGGCGGAGCCACCTGCACCTTTGGCGGTAATCCGGTAAACACATCAGCCGTTGCAGCGACTTTGGGTCAAACGGTGGGAATTACAGCCACGGCAAATGCAACCGCTGGGGGACCGTATGTGGTAACGGCTCAAGTAACCGGGGTTGCTTCACTGAGCACAACCTTCTCCTTCCGAAACCGACCGACGGCTGGCACCTGTAATGCCACCGTCACGATTACTTCCCCTGCGGCACCAGCGCTGATTGTCGCCGGGACCACCTTAAATCTGTCCTGCACCACTGGAGGAACCGTAACCTCGGTTTCCTGGACCGGACCAAACGGCTACACGGGTACGGGCACAACCCCGACCCCGGTGAGCAACTTCCAGCAGCAAAATACGGGTACCTATTTTGCTACAGCCACGAACGCCGGAGCCCCTGGTTGTTCCGTAATTGCCTCAGTGTTTGTGACAATTATGGAAAGCCCGCAGGCAACGGTGACCGTGCAAAATGCGCTCTATGCGGGTTCCACCGTTCCGGCCACCAACCCAACTTCTATTGCTTCGCCGGGCAGCTTTGCCATTCACACGTTTGTGCAAAACCTGTTGCCGGGCAACACCTTGAACGGTTTGTACTTTGAGGTGACGGAAATCACTCGCCTGACCGGGGCAACGACTCCGGCGTATTATCTGGATTCCCGCACGAGCGGAACCGGCGGCGTGGGAAGTCGGCAAACGGTTGCCAATATTCCGGGTAACAGTCGCCTGCCGGTGACATTCCGCATCGGGGTGGATTCGGCCTCCCGGTCAACTTTCCGCTTCCTGTGCGAACTGGTGGGGGCCTCAAACTTCTCACCAAGGCCACAAAAACTGGCGACCTTTGAATTCATTGCCACACCAAAAGCCGGACCCAGCAAGGGAACGGTGGAATGGGACCCGGATGCGTATGAGGTCCAGGTGCGTCAATTGGCTCCGAATGCCCTCACTCAAGGATTTATCACCGGAACCGGCATGCAGTCGGGTGTCCGGTTGGTGATGGACCCGAAAGAACCCCGGCGGATGGCCGCCGTGGCCAATAACTACACACAGGGAACCGTTGAGGTGAAATACACCGAAGATGGTGTCACGTGGCGGCAAGTAACCATGAGCCGGACGATTAACGGCGTCACCTATGAAGCCGCATTGGATCCGAGCGCAGCTTACGACCAAAGCGGAAATCTGATGGTGACCTATGTGGCCACCAACTATTTTGACAATGCCAGCGCACTGGTTCTTTGTCAGAAATTGAGCGAGCGGTTGACCTTCTCGCAACCGGTAGCCCTCATGACCAGGGGTGCCTTGGAGCAGGTCAACGTGGAACATCCGGTGATTGCCATCAATGGTGGTCGTCCATATGTGGCCTGGACCGAACAGTATGGCACGGGCCGTGCCTCCATCCGGCTGTATGACTTGGCTGCCCGGCGCAATGTGGAAGTTGCCGAAGGGACTGTGGGTCATCCGACGCTGACCATTCCGCAAGGTGGTGGTCTGGTGGTGGGCTGGGCCGACACGCGAGGCAGCCTGTGGTGCCGGGCTGGAGCGGACAGTGCCAATCTGGGCCTGCCGGTTCAGATTGCCCAAACCGGTGCTGGCGCTGGTGTCAAAATCCAGGCAATGGCAGATGTGCTGGCCTTCCCGACGCTTTCGGTGGTGGCCAGTCCAACTCAGAAGAACATTCTCTATGCAACGTACACTGACAATGGACAGGGCATGGATGTCTTCTTTACCCGTTCATTGAATGGTGGTGCGACCTGGGAAACCCCCCGGTTGCTCAACGATGACAATGGAACAGGTGACCAGTTCCTGCCAGCCCTGGCGGTGGATGCCCGTGGTAATGTGGCGGTGAGCTTCTATGACACCCGGCTGGATGAAACCGGTCAGACAGCGCATGTCTATGTGGTACGGTCCAAGGATGGAGGGGAAACGTTCGGAGCCAATCAACAGGTGACGGAACTGCCTTCCAACACATCGGCCTCTAACACACAGCGGACCGGAATCGTCAACTATGGCGACCAGATGGGGATTGTTGCCCGTCCGGGCGAAGGGTTGGTCCTGGTTTGGACTGACACGCGCTTGGGCAGTGAAGACATCTTCATCACCACCATCAAATAACCAAAACCGGTGACACACGTCACCATAAATCAGAACCGCCGGAGCGTTTCCAAAACGCCCCGGCGGTTCTCGTTTGGTCAAGAAAAATCAAAAGGAAAACCGACCTCAGTCCTCAGTCCTCAGTCCTCAGTCCTTATTTCGGTTCCTGATAGACATCAATCTTGCCATCCCGAATATCACCCAACAGTTGATTGAGGATTCCTTCCAAATCCTGGGTGATTTTGCCCTTCATATTGGGGTTCATTTGAAAGCTGACGGCTTTATCTTTGACACCCAATCGCAGCACCTCGCCTTTTTGGGTGCCGGCTTTGACCCGTTTGGCCAATTCCACAAATCCCTGGGGGATTTCACTGGTGACACTGGCAAAAATATTGTTTGGTGCCAGTTGGCTTTGGTCTTTTTGCACCCCAAAAGCCATAACATTTCGGTCCTTAACCGCCTGGAAAAAGCCCGGCGCGGCGGCATCACAGTCGTGAATCAAAAAATCCACCCCTTTGTCAATCAGAGCCAGGGTTTGCTGCCGGGCGGCGGCGGCATCCTCCCAATTGCCAACATAGGTTATTGTGACTTCAGCTTTGGGATTAACGGCTTTGGCTCCGTTGCGAAAAGCCTGAAGCATCCGGGTTGAGGCCGGAATATCCATCCCGCCGACGGCTCCGAGTTTGCCGGATTTGGTTAATTTTCCGGCAATCGCACCCGCCAGATACGACGATTGTCCCAGTTCAAAGACGATGCTCGTAACATTGGGAGCTGACCGGTCACCTGCGGTAACCACAAACATGGTGTTGGGAAATTCCTTGCCGACGGTCAAAGCCTGGTCCATAAATTCACCGCCGTGTCCGATAACCATGTTGTACCCTTTGGCAGCATAGTCCCGATACGCCTGTTCCCGGTCTGCCGGGCTGGATTTGACCTGTTGCTGGCTGATTTTGGCTCCCACCACCCCTTCAATATACTGTAGCCCTTCGTAACCGGCGGCATTCCAGCCATTGTCACTGATGGGACCCGGACTGAGCAACGCAACTCGAAAATCGCCCTGTCCAGGTTTAGAGGCGGAATCGGTTGGAGAAGGCGGAGCCGCAGGGGGTGTTCCGCCACAGGCTATGAGACACATCAAGGCAATGGCGGTGAGTGCCGGTTGTACAGTCCGCAAGTGGCAACGAAAAACCGATTGAGCCAGCTTTTGGAGGTGAAATGAAACAATATTTTTCATGTGTGAGCTTTCTGGTTTGAAAGTGGGGCCTTGCACGTAGCAGGGTCTATACCACCGGGACCCGTTCGAGGCAAAAAAATTCGGTAATTTTTCAAGTGAGTTCCGCTTTGACAAAAGGGAAAAGAGCCGGGAAGTTCAATCGAAAGGCGGATAAAAACCTTGTTTTCCGAACGACTGTTCGGTAAGATTACCAGCATTAATGCACTTTTATAAGGCATATACTCAAATTTCGCCCTCATGCGAGACTTTTCCCCACAAGGAGTTGACCCATCATGGCTGCATACACCACCACCACGCTGCGGACGCACTATCACGATGCGCTGGTTGACTGGCAACAACGGAATTTTCCTGAAATGGACATCCTGTTGAAATATTGGGATAAATATTTTCCCGGCCAAACGCCCTTTCAACTGGTTGCCAAAATCGGTGATACCAAATCTGAAACGATTGAATATGGAAAATTTGCCGGCCAGAAACGCTTTGAAAAAGCAGGCAGTATGGTTGGCAACATGTTTTATTCAGCCCGTGACATCATCAAAGCCCAATGCAGCACGGAACTCGGCTCGATTCAACAGCACCGAATGACCATTGACCAGGCGATTTCCGACGAAGCCAAATTCGCCATGTTGCGGGTCCAGGCTGAGGAATTGCGGCATGCCTATCAAATGTTCTGGGTCCTGGAACATGACCTGTCCTGGAAAAAACCGGGGCACGGCGACGTGGCGGAGGAAACCATCGAATTGCTGTTGGGCATGGAACTTGGCTCGCATGTGCTGGATGCTTTCAATATTCACTTCGACCGGTTTCTCGATAATGTCATGTTCACTGCTGTAATTGATTTGGTTGGCAAGTACCAATTGGATATGCAGCGGGTGTTCAGCTACGGGCCGATGGCGCGTTCGATGGGGCCGATGTTCAGCGAAGAAGGCTTCCATTTGGGCACGGGGCGCAAATTCCTCAAGGAAATCGCGGTCAATGCCACCAAGGGCCAGGGTGAATACAGCATTTCCGACGTGCAGCAGGCATTTAACCAATGGTTTCCGCGCGGCCTGGAAATGTTTGGGAACGAACAGGGCGGTGTGACTTCGGTCACATTCGGTTTCAAAGACCGGACCAACGGCGAGGCACAGGACCAATATGCCCAGGAATGCCAGGGCATTGTGGACAACACCAATCTGGCTATTTTGCAGGTGCTGGTGCCGGGTATTGCAGCGGAAGAAGGCAAAAAACTGTCGCAGGAAATCCTTCAGACCGGAAATGTCGTCCAGGGGGTGAGTCCGGAACAACTGGTTTTCCTCCCAGCCCGAAATTTCCTGCGCAAGCGCGGTCCGGAGGATGTCGTCTTCAAACCGGTCAACCCGCGGGGCGAAACCCTGACCAAAGACAACAAGCCGTTGGCTGCCGACGAATATGTTGAATATCTGAAAGGGGTGTTGCCAGCCGGGTTTATCAAAGACAATGAGTTTGCCAAATATGCCGAACTGTTGCAGGCCGCCCACCGTCCGGAAGCCCCAATGGGATATGGGTTGAATTAACGGTTTCCAGTCAATGTCAGGGTGACGCCTGCAGGCATGAAGCAGGAGAGATAATTGGATTGGAATTTGAAGAATCCCCCGCGCCTGCAGGCGTCACGCTGATGATTACGAAACATTCTGGGCTGAAGGGGCCGCCGGGCTGCTTCAGCCTTTTTGCTTGGACCGGAAGAAATGCCTTCCCGGTTTGCAAGCGCGCCCTGAAATGCGCATCATATTTTGTTTCCTGAGGATCCTGCCGGATTCATCCTTGTTTCAGGAACAGCCTGTGGCTGAAGGTGCAGGCCAGCCACAACAAAAAAAGAAAGAAGAACAAGCACATGATTGACATCGAAACCGCTTCCGAAGGCGCTTCATCGTCGGTGCTGCTGGGCGATGAACTTGATTTTTCCCTCGGCGTCCCCGGCTTCACCTATGGGGACTTATATCGTCCAGACCGACTGGCCAAACTGGCTGAGGCTTTTTACACGGCTCTGGCGGAGCAGGATGCCGAACTGGCAGCCGAGTTTTCCGCGTACCGGCTGGCCCAAGGGGAAGGATTTGCCCCCCGCACCGTATCGGATTTGCTGGTCCGCACGGCTCCGCATCTGGGTCGCTTTGTGGCAAAACTGTTTGACCTTGAGTCCGAGGCGGAACAATTGGCTTACAGCGCAACCCGCGAAGACGATGTGTTTGTGCTCAAACGGGATTTTGTCCAGCGGCGGGTGTTGAAACGTCCCGCACAGACCTATACGGCTGAAGAATTCGCCTGTCTGCACGATGCTGCTCTGGCCGTCCAGGCGGCTGCCGTGGAGGTGACCGGTGATTCCGAACTGGATACGGCCCGCACGGTCGCCGCTTTCATTCGTTGGGACAAAGCCTTGGAAAAACACCTTTCCAAAAAAGCTGAACTGGAAGAATCGGTTTCCAAAGGAATCCAAGGGTGTTTTCAGGCAATGGGTCAGGCATCTGAAGCAGCCCGCCTCTGGCTGCCTGACCTGGAACCCGGCCAGGGGATTGAAACGGCAGCAGGGCAACAGGTTTTTGTCAAACGGCTGCTGGAACGCCTGGAAAGCTGGCTGCATGCGGCTGCCGGCACTCCGGCAGGTCGTGTGTATGTGCGCGATTGGGTCGCGTTTCGCCAACCCGAACCGATGGAATATGAAAATCTGGTCCAACTGCGACGGCCACGTCCGGATTTTCCCGAATTGATGGTCGGGCCGGAAAGCCATCTGCGGTTCCGGGATGGATTTCATTTAACCGACCCCCGCTACAACCGGCGGGAAAACCATGCCGAAACGGACTATTGCATTTTCTGCCATCCAAGGGAAAAGGATTCCTGCTCCAAAGGTTTTGTGGAAAAGGACGGTTCCTATCGGAAAAACCCGTTGGGAATCCCGCTTGAAGGCTGTCCGCTGGATGAAAAGATTTCCGAAGCCCAGTTGTTGCATCGGCGCGGGGAGATGTTGGGGGCATTGGCCGTGATTGTGGTGGACAATCCGATGGTGCCGGGCACCGGCCACCGGATTTGCAACGACTGCATGAAAGCCTGCATTTTTCAGAAACAGTCGCCGGTCAATATTCCGCAGGCGGAAACCGGCATTCTCTCGGAAGTTCTGAACCTGCCCTTTGGTTTTGAAATTTATGGCCTGCTGACCCGTTGGAATCCGCTCAATGTGCGCCGTCCGTTTGCGTTGCCCTACAACGGCAAAAATGTGCTGGTGGTGGGAATGGGACCTGCCGGATACACGTTGGCCCATTTCCTTTTGAATGAAGGTTTTGGCGTGGTCGGAGTGGACGGACTCAAAATTGAACCGCTGTCAGTTGAGCTGACGGGTGATGAAACCCGGCTCCCGCGAGCCATCCGGCAGTTCAGCGACATTTCCAGTGACCTGGAAACCAGGAACCTTTCCGGTTTTGGCGGGGTTTCGGAATATGGCATCACCGTCCGTTGGGATAAAAATTTTCTGACCGTAATTCAACTGACCCTGGCCCGGCGGCAGCAACTGAAAGTTTTTGGCGGAATTCGGTTTGGCGGAACCTTTGGGGTTGAGGACGCCTGGAACCTGGGTTTCGACCATATCGCGCTGGCCACCGGGGCCGGAAAACCAACGATTGTTCCCATCAAAAACAACCTGATTCGGGGCATTCGCATGGCGAGTGATTTTTTGATGGCCCTGCAATTAACCGGGGCTTTCAAGCGGCAGGCGCTGGCCAATTTGCAGGTCCGGCTGCCGGCAGTGGTGATTGGGGGCGGTTTGACGGCTATTGATGCTGCGACGGAGTTGGCCGCCTACTATCCGTTGCAGGTTGAAAAAACGCTCAATCGCTTTGAAAAGCTGGTGGAATGTAATGGTGAGGCCGCAACCTGGGCGATGTTTGACCGGGAGGAACAAGGCATCCTGCGCGAATTTCTGGACCATGGCCGGTTGGTGCGGGCCGAACGCGAACGGGCCAGGGAAGCCGGGCGGGCCCCGGATTTTGTGTCCCTGGTGCGCAGTTGGGGCGGCGTGACGATTGCCTACCGCAAGCGCCTGATTGATTCGCCCGCTTACCGGCTAAATCACGAGGAAATCATCAAATCGTTGGAGGAGGGGATTTACTATGCGGAAAATCTGGCCCCAACCGCTGCTGAACCGGGTGAATTCGGCGCAGTAGCAGCCATGAGCTTTGAACGGCAAAGCCTGACGCCGGAAGGAAAATGGGTTGGGACCGGCGAGTCAATCCGGCTGGAAGCCAAAACAGTGCTGGTGGCGGCTGGAACTTCGCCCAACATTGTCTATGAAAAGGAACATCCGGGAACCTTCCGGCTCGACAAATGGAAGCAGTTCTTTGCCGGTTACAAGGCCGAGCAGGATGAAACCGGACGCTTCCACCCGATTCCGACCCAAAGTCCTGCCGAGTTGGCCATGTTCACCTCCTATGAAAAGGAAGGGCGACTCATCAGCTACTATGGTGACAACCATCCCAAATATGCCGGAAACGTGGTCAAAGCCATGGCTTCGGCCAAGGCTGGGTATTCCGAGGTGGTCAAACTCTTTGCCGCCGAACTGGCCGCCCTTGATGCGACCAAGCAGGCGGAGCGCGACCAAACTTGGCTGGATTTGGTCAAACGGCTTGAAAACCAGTTGATTGCACGGGTGGTGCGGGTCGAACGGCTGACCCCGACCATTGTCGAAGTGGTGATTCATGCACCGTTTCAGGCGCGTCACTTTGAGCCGGGCCAATTTTACCGGTTGCAAAATTATGAAAGTCTGGCGGCTGAAGTCGAAGGCACCAAGCTGCTCATGGAGGGCCTGGCCCTGACCGGAGCCTGGGTGGACAAGGACGCCGGTCTGCTTTCCCTGATTGTGCTTGAAATCGGGGTCAGTTCGCGGATGTGCGCGCTGCTCAAACCGGGCGAACCCGTGGTGGTCATGGGACCGACCGGTGCTCCGACGGAAATACCCGAAAACGAAACGGTGTTGCTGGCAGGCGGCGGTTTGGGAAATGCAGTGCTCTTTTCGATTGCCAAAGCGCTCAAACAGAACAACAACCGGGTGCTCTATTTTGCCGGTTACAAAAACGGCGCTGACTTGTACAAACAGGATGAAATCGAAGTCTCGACCGACCAGGTGGTCTGGGCAACCGATGCGGGCACTCCTGTGGAGCCCCGCCGCCCGCAGGACGTTCACTTCCGGGGCAATATCGTCCAGGCGATGGCGGCCTATGCGGAAGGGCAGTTGGGCGAACCTTTGTTCCGTTTCTGCGAGATTGACCGGATTATTGCCATCGGCAGTGACCGGATGATGAATGCTGTCCGAACCGCCCGCAAGGATGTCTTGAAACAGGCGCTCAAGCCGGACCACACGGCTATTGGCTCCATTAACAGTCCGATGCAGTGCATGATGAAGGAAATCTGCGCTCAGTGCCTGCAAAAACACGTTGACCCGGAAACCGGAAAGGAAACCGCCCCGGTCTTTTCCTGTTTCAACCAGGACCAGAAGCTGGACGAGGTTGATTTTGCCAACCTCAACGACCGGTTGCGGGCCAATTCCGTGCAGGAAAAACTGACAGGTTTATGGTTTGAACGACTGTTACGGTTAAAGACCGAGGCTGAAAACTGAGGATTGAGGGCTGGAAAACAAAGACTGAGGACTGAGAACTGAGCGTGGCTTTGAACATTCCGTCCCAAACCTGCGGAGCAGCGCCAAAGTGTAACCCAGGGCGTGAGAGCCCTGGGAGGCAAGAGGCAAGTCACCCGCATGTTTCTGTGGTGGGGGAGCGGCGGGAAAACAACCCCTCTTTTCCAGGGTTTTGCCCAGACCCCTGACCTTGTATCAAGGCTGCGGATGAAGAGGCAGGAACAAATTTTTATGACTGAAACCGTCGGTTCGGTGTAGAGTACCGCAGGCAAATCAGTAAAAAAGCTGTTCCAATTTCACTCTCAATTCTCAGCCTTTCATCCTTTGAAGGGCTGCCTTTGCATCAGGAGCCGTCACATCATGGACCAATATACGGAAGTCACCCATCAAGGGTGTTTGGGGAGAATTTTTGGATCCTTTATCGCAGCCATCATCGGGGTGGTTCTTTTTCTGGTTTCGTTTGGGGTTTTGTTCTGGAATGAAAGCCGCGCCGTCACCACAGCCCGCAGTCTGGAGGAAGGTGCCGGAGCCGTGGTTTCAGTTTCGAGCGACAAGGTGGAACCGGCCAACAATGGCAAACTGGTTCACATGTCCGGAGAAGCCACCACGACCGACGAGGTGACCGATGACAAATTTGGAGTTTCAACCACCGCGCTCAAGCTGCGGCGCAAGGTTGAAATGTACCAATGGAAAGAAAATAAAAAGACCAAAGAAGAAAAAACCCTCACCGGCGGCAAACAGAAAACCACGACCTATACCTATGAGAAAGTCTGGTCTGACGATTTAATTAAATCATCCGGTTTCAAACAATCCAGCGACCATCAAAACCCTGATTCCATGCCTGCCGAAAGCCAGACGTTTGTGGCCAGCACGGTGACTGTCGGAGCCTTTCAGTTACCCACCAAACTGGTGGATAAACTCGATACATACACGGCTTTGGAAGTCACGGAGGAATCTGCAAAAAATGCTCCGGAAACGCTGGGTTCCAAATCACGCAAGGAACACAACGGCGGCTTTTACTTTGGTGAAAGTCCGGACAGTCCGAAAGTTGGTGATGTGCGGGTCAAGTTTGAGGTCGTTCAACCCGGTCAGGTCAGTTTGGTTGCCAAGCAGAATGACAGCACGTTTGAGCCTTATCACGCCAAAGCCGGGGACGATATCGAGTTGATTGTCAACGGCACCAAGTCTGCCGCCGACATGTTCAAAGCCGAACAGGAAGCCAACACCGTCATGACCTGGATTTTGCGAGTGGTGGGCTTTTTCCTGATGTTCATCGGACTGAACATGATTGCCAGCCCCCTCACCACGATTCCCGATACCGTGCCTTTGATTGGCGGCATTTTCAGTGGCATGGTCGGTTTTGTGGTCACGATTTTCTCGTTTGGATTGGCCATCTTCCTGTCATTTATCACCATTGCCGTTTCCTGGATTTTAGTCCGACCCTTGTTGGGGCTGGGCCTGTTGGCTTTTGGCCTGCTTGTCGGAGGCGGAATTTTTGTACTTGCCACGCAGATGAAGAAGAAATAATTGAGAATTGAGAATCGAGAATTGAGAATTATTGGAAAAAACCAGGGATTTTGTTGATTCACTTTGGAGTTTGTCAAACTTTTCAGGTTCTCAATTCTCAATTCTCAATTCTCAATTCTCAATTCTCAATTCTCAACTTATGTCTTTCTCCCAACTTGTCGGAAACCCCAAAATCAAGGAAAAGCTCCTGCGGAGTCTGGCCGAAGAGCGGTTGCCTCAATCACTCATTTTCGCCGGGATGGAAGGAATCGGAAAACGGCAGTTTGCTCTGGCTGTAGCACAGGCATTGAACTGCCCGCAGCAACCAAACGTGGGCTGTGGCACCTGTCCGACCTGCATTCGGATTGTCCGGGGTGAATATCCCGATGTGCAAATGGTCACGCCGGATGGAAATTTCATCAAAATTGCCCAGGTCCGTGAGGTCTTGCAGAAACTGGTGTTTGAGCCATTCGAAGGGAATTGCCGGGTCGTGATTTTTGATGCTGCCGAACGGATGAATGCCAACTCGGCCAATGCGCTTCTGAAAATGCTGGAGGAGCCTCCGGCCCACGCCCGTTTGATTTTGATTTCTTCCAGTCCGCAGGCACTGTTGGAAACCATTCGTTCCCGGTGTCAGGTGATTCGGTTTGCCCCGCTGGGGATTGAGGAAATCGAGGCGTACCTGCGGCAGCATTATCCCCGTCCGGCGGATGAGATTCGCCTGCTGGCGCGGGTGGCCCAGGGCAGTCCCGGACGGGTGGCCGGCCTCGACCTGAGCGAGTTTCGAACGGCTCGGAAGGAAGTGTTGGAACTGATTGAATTGCTTGGGAAAGGCTCCAACCGGGTGCGCCTGCTCAAAGCCGCCGGTCATTTCGGCAAACAGGAGCGCGAAGCCTTTGAAAATCGGCTGGATGTGATTGATTCGGTGCTGCGGGATGTGCTGTGTGTGGTAACCGACGCTCCGGGCGAAATGCTCACCCATGCGGATGTCACTCCGAAACTGAAGGAAATTTCCCAATTTTTTACCCCTGCCAAGCTGGCTGGATTGCTTGATTCTTTTGGGGCTGTCCGGCGTGATTTAATGCGCAACGTCAATCGAACCATGGCACTGGAAGCCATGTTTCTGACATTTGTGACAACCCGGTATTAGCTTGGTTTCACTGCCTTCCCAATTCTTGGAAAAAAGGTGAAGGCACATACAATGACCCACGGGGAACCCGCTGGGAATTGCACCCGGTGACCGCCTTGACGGTAATCCCATAAAAGTTTTGGGGAATTCGTTTGCCTTTCACAGGGCAAGCGAATTCCTGTTTCCATTTTTCTTGAAGTCAAAATGCAACCGGAGTATCCGGCTTTGTTCTTTGTGTTTGATTTCGGGGCCTTGATCATAAACGAGGGCAAATCCTATGCGAGACAGGGGATTTTGGTTGAACTCTGTGACCTGTAATTTGAAAAAGCTGAGTCTGCCAGGGTTCCTTTTGGCAGGGTTATTTGCCTTGGATTCCAGTGCTGTCACAGCCCAGTCTCCAGAAAACCACCATTGGAACACCGTTCGTAAAATACAATCTTCCGACCGACACATTCACGCAGAGGGATTGCATGAATGTGAGGCAAAGGGCTCTGAGTTCAATCAGACAGAGGTTCAGGCAGTTATGCCATACTTGATTGACAGCCTGAAGGGACAGGATTTACTGAAAAGGCAACAATCACTGCGAACCCTGATTGTGATGGGGAGGAGAGCGGCTTTTACCATCTCAGACGTTCAGTCTCTGGAAGAGGTCTTGAAGGACGATTTATCTTCAACTTGGATTGGAATGGGAGAACCCGCTGGCACATTGATATTTGCGCTCTGGGAGAAGGCACCTGATGATTTCATTCAACGGTGGACCGGTTATTTGGTTGAGATCAGCCGAAAAGCACCTGAAATCATACCGGAGTTGATTGAACGCCTCCGGCATCGGCGGTCCAGTATCCGGGAAAGTGCTGCTTATGCTTTGGGTCAAATTGGAATAGAACCGCAACAGATTGTTCAGGCTTTAATTCCGCTTTTTTCGGACTCAGAGTATGGAATTCGGTCAAGTGCCGCTTTTGCTGTTGGACTCATGAGTCAAACCTCTCCTGCGGTGCTTCAACTCCTGTTCAACATGCTAAATGATAAAGATAACCTGAAAGTTATCAGTGCAATCAATGCCTTGGAATATTCGGGTTCTTTGGGAAAACCGGCCATTCCCATCATCTTGGCAATGGCGCAGGGAAAAGACCGGCATTATTTCATAACTGCTTCTACCACAATAGGAAGGATAATATCCAAGGACCCAACGGGAATTCCTTTTGTGTTGGAAAAACTTGATCAGGGTTCGGTTGAAACCCGCTGTTTGGCCGCCCGTAGTTTGGCTCAGGCTGAACATCTGCCTGCACGGGATGTGATACCTTCACTGGTAAAGGCCCTGGTAGCCGAAAATAACAGGGTAAATGATTGGGTGATACCTGCTTTAGGGAACATCGGGACCCAGGGACGTATGGATTCAGATGGTTATCTTGAGGCACTTCAAAAAGAGGACATGGCCAAAATTGAGGAATATGAACAGTGTTATGGCAGAAATTTAAGTGCAATCAATTCGATTATCCCGGCTTTGATTTCCCAACTGGAATGCGAAAAGAACATAAGACAGCAAACCATTATTTATTGGGTGTATAAGATTCTTTACGAGACTGCGAGTGCCTACGTTGTTTCGAGGGGCAGTGTGAGCAAACAGAACCAGAGAGTTCAAGGTTTTCAAAGTGAATTGGCCAATCGGATGTTTGAGGAAATTCTGATAACAACACCAGCCATCATTAAACTGCTGAATGAGCCGGATTCTTATATGCAAAGTGAGGCACTGAAAGTTTTTGGAGAGATTTTAAATGAGGTTGCACAATTGAAAACGAAACAAAACGTGCTTCCTTACCTGAAAGATACCTGCCTTTTGCTTAAAAATTTGGGGAATGCCAGAGTCCAACCACACCTTCGGATAATTGAAAATTTGATTGGCAGTCTTGAACCTTCAGAAAATAAAATATTGCAGAAAACAAAGTGAAAGCTTCAGGTTCGGCTGCGCTTCAAATGCGGAATCCGGTCCCGTTGGGCCGAGATTTCAATGAGTGTATCAAGTCGTTTCAGTCGGGTGGGTTCAGTTTTGGGGCTCATCACCCAAAAGATGGCTGCCCGGCGGTAGGAAACCGGCTGACTCTCAAAAAACTCCAGGGCCGTCTGGTTCGCCTCTCGAAACCGGCTGAGGTAGGGTTCCTCAAACTGTTCGGGCCGATTTTTGATTGAGTAGTTACTGGCAGGATTGTCATTCCACCCTGCAAAGGCTTTGAGCCCCGCCGGAAACATCCGGCCTTCGGCGGTCAACACTTCCACCCGCTTGATATTGACGGCGCTCCAGATGCTGCCCTTTTTGCGGGGGGTGAAGCGGATTTTGTAACTTGTTTCGTCAATGCTTTTGCGGAGCCCGTCAATCCAGCCAAAACAGAGGGCTTCGTCCACTGATTCCGGCCACGTGATGCTGGGCCGCCCGGTTCCCTTTTTGTAAAAACCCACCCAGAGTTCGGTCTGAGTCAAGTGGTGCTGGCGCAGCCAGTTGCGAAAATCAAGCGGTGTGGCAAAGAAAATGACTTCCATAAGGGAACTCCTGACCAATCCTAATTTCCGGATTGCTTGCGGTAGGTATATTCATCAACTGCCTGCCACTTTCCATTGGGCAGTTTTTCCTCGTTGAGGATGTGGTATTCGGTGTCACTGCGCCGCTCCAGTGTCTGGCGGAGGGTCACCCTTTCGCCCAGAATCACAATCTCAGAAGCCAGGAAAACCAGCCGATTTTCCTGCCACCTGTCGCTGGTGGCTGTGACGGCATCACCGCTGGTGCTGAGGGTGATACTGATCCATTTTTCGGTAAACCGGTTGAAGGTCAAATAGCTTTCATCTGCCCCCTCATCCGAATACCTGTCAGACACGATAAGCCAGCGGCCACCAATTGCCAAACGGACTTCTGATTGACCTTTGGAAATCTGTTCGGGGGTGGTGGCTGTGGCAAAAACTCTGGCGGTAACCTCCCATTTTCCCACCATCCACATCACCTGCTGGAGTTCAGGGGCGGCGGTTGACACTTTTTCAGCCAGTTTGGGGTCTTTTTCCATTCGGGCATGAATGCGTTCATAAAGCGAGGGGAAAGGTTTGGAATGTTTATTGGGAGGAGGTTGGGGTTTCCGGTTTTGCGCCGTGGCGGTTCCGCCTTGCAAAACAACATACAAAACCAGAAGAGCGGTCAACAAAAGTCTTGGGGGCAGCATAATTCAGGAACCGTTCGAGCTTTCAGGGAATGCGTGAGGAATGGACAAATATTTCGGTCTGATTGAGACTTTGAGGATACGGCGAATGTGGGAAGAACAGTTTCCTCAGGAATGAAAATCAACTCATCCTCAGCCCTTGGCTCTGAGGAATGACAGGTTCACGCCTGGTGAATCCATTCCTGATACAACCGTTGGTGGCGAAACAGGGCTTTTTGATAAACCTCGTACATCACTTGATTGGGGACAAGCTGGTGCCCCGCAGTTTGAGGCAGGTTTTGCAAATCAATGAACCCGCCGCGTTCAAGTATCCACAAGGCTGCGCCGCGAGCGGAAGCCTCCGTTTCATCCAGCCGCAGAATTGGCTGCCCCAGCGCATCGCAAATCATTTGGGCCCAGACCTGCGACTCAACCGCTGCCCCACCCGAAAGAACAATTTCGGGAGGCGTCGGAGTCACTTCCTGCAAAAGTTGAACAATCCAGGCCAGCCGCAGAGCGACTGTTTCCATCAGGCAACGCACAATTTCAACCGGCGTCGTGGAAAACCGAAACCCTGTGATGGTGCCGGTGGCATTGGCCGACCAGCCGGGGCTGCGTTCTCCGGCCCAAAAAGGAAGGCAGGTCAGTCCATGGGCGTCAGGCGTAAGGCTGGCCAATTCCTGCTCAAGCCGGACCGGTTCGGGCAAATTCAAGGAGGTTCTGGCCCACGCCAACAGGTTGCCGGCATTGCTCAAGGCTCCACCACGCAACATTCGTCGGGAATCAACCCGATATTGCCACAAGTTCAAAGACCAAGGGCTTTCGCCGGGCTGAGAATTGAGAACTGAAGATTGAGAGGGATTTGCCGGGTCCATTTTGAGCGGCTGGGGAAAGGGAAGGACCAGCCGGGCAGCAGCCGAAGTCCCCAGATTGATGGCCAGGCGGCTGGAATTCGTGCAACCGCTGCCCAGGTTGCTGCACGCACCGTCGCCTAACCCAGGGTAAAACCGGGTTTGGCCGAGCATGTCGCGCATTTTACTGAATTCGGCTCGCAATTCTGTTCCTGTGAAAAAGAAATCATCCGAAACCAGTGAAGAAAATTGACCAACCGAAACCTGAAGGGGGTTCAGCAGGGCTTCATCCCACCCCAGGGTCTGGTGGTTGAACAGACCGGTTCCGGAAGCCATTGAGATACTGCAAACCCGTTCACCAAACAGGCGGAAAAAGACAAATTCTGCCGCCGACATCCAAAAAGCGGTTTTTTGATACCGGACAGGCTGGTGCTGGCTCAGCCAGAGGAGTTTGGCCGGAAGGTAGCTTTCATGCAGGCGACAGCCCGTCCGGGCATGGATTTCCCTTTCAGACAAACGATTTTGAAGCTCATCCAGTACCAAACGGGGTCTGGTATCAGCCCAACTGAAAAGCGGGGTGGTGGGCTGGCCGTGGGCGTCCACTCCAACCAGGGAATGCCAAAAAGCCGACATCCCCAGAGCCTGGAGGGTAAGATGGAGTCGCCGACAATGAACAAGGGATTCAGAAAGTACCGTGCAGACGGTTTCAATCAGTTCAAGTGGTTGATATTCAACCCCTCCATCGGAACTGTAGGTTGGCTGGTGCTGAATTTTGCTCTGGGTTTCGGGAATGGGGGTTCCAGTTTGGGTAAACGCCAAAGCCCGCACGGAAGAGGAACCGAGGTCGAGGGCAAGAACAACCATAAAAGTCTTGGGAGTCTTGGGAGTCTTGGGAGTCTTGGGCGTTACAAGACATCTTTGTCACCTTGTCACCCTGTCACCCTGTCAGGTTTTGACTCCCAAGACTCCCAAGACTTATAACCGCATCTGCGCCAAGCGAGCGGCTCCCAAAAGGGCAGTTTCGCTCTCCAGAATGACCTTGACCGGCATTTTTTCGAGCATTCCCTGGAAACGCCCTTTGGCCACGAAGGCTTTGAGGAACTCGCCTTCCTGCATCCATTTGAGAATTTTGGGTGCAATGCCGCCGCCAATGTACAAACCACCGGTGGACACAACCTTCAAGGCCAGATTCCCGGCTTCGGAACCATACAGCCGCACAAACAGGCGCATGGTTTCGCAGGCAATCGTTGAGTTGTTTTCCATTCCCTGGGTAACGGCGGCTCCGTAACCCCGTTGGGCTGCGTCTGCCTCAAGTTGCGGGTCTGCCTCAGCACGCCCCGTGTCTTTGAAAAAATTATAGATATTTTCAAAGCCCATGCTGCCGGAAACCAGCCGTTCCCAACTGACATGGGGCAGGGTTCGCCACATATACCGGAGAAGTTCGATTTCCTCTTCATTGCTGGGGGAAAAACTGGCATGCCCGCCTTCCGAGGCAACTGGGACGTGATGGTTCCGGCTCCAGACCAGCGCACATTCGCCCAGACCGGTTCCGGCGGAAATCAAGGCCGCATTGCCTTTGACTTTTTCCCCTTCCTGCAAGGTGTGAAAGGAGGTTTCGGGCAAGGCTGGAATGCCATAGCCGTTTGCCTCCAGGTCATTGATAAGGGCAACTTTTTCACAATCCAGAAACTCGGCCAATCCTTCCTCGGTCATGGTCCAGGTCAGATTGGTGATGGAACTGCGGCCATTCGTCACTGGTCCGGCCACGCCGAAACAGGAGCTCGAAATGCCGCATTTTTTGTCGCCCAAAAATTCACTGATGATGGCTTCGAGGCCGTTATAATCCCGGCTCGGAAAGCTTCTTTTTTCAAGTTCGGTTAATTTACTGTCAAACAATGCCAGCAGCGTTTTGGTGCCGCCGATGTCTCCAGCCAAAATCATTGGGTGCTTCCTCCGGTGGTTTTTCGGGCCCGCACACGGGGGCGGGCGGGTTTGGGTACTTCGGCTTCAGATTCCGGGGGTGAGCTGGGTTCTGCTTCTTCATTGGATGCCGCTTCTGATTGGGCGGCTTCTGGTTCTGCGAGTGAGGCTGCCTGAACGACCGGCTCCGGACGGGAAACCATTCCCAGGTGCAGCGGTGCCAGGGCCGCCCCCACAATTCCGGCGATGTTGGCCATCCGGGCCGGAAGGATTTCCGCCCTGGTATTCACATGCGGTTGTAACTTATCCCATTCATTGCTGGCTCCGCCTCCAATCACAAACAAATCCGGCCAGAGCAGGCGGTCCAGTTCGTTGAGATATTCAGTGACATTGCGACCGAATTTTTTCCAGGACCACTCGTGTTTTTCGCGGGCGCTGTTGGCTGCCCGGCGTTCCGCATCCTTGCCGCGCAAAATCAGGTGGCCCAACTCGGTATTGGGGAAGAGGCGGCCTTCGAGGAACATGGCGGTTCCGATTCCGGTTCCGAGGGTGACCATAATCACCGTTCCCGGACGACCCTTCGCCACGCCAAATTCAATTTCAGCCAAACCGGCGGCATCGGCGTCGTTGACCAGCGCAACCGGGCAGCCGGTGGCAGCCTCAATCAATGCCTTGCCATCCGTCCCAATCCACGATTGGTCAATATTGCCAGCCGTCATCACCACCCCGTTTTTCACCACCGCCGGAAACCCACATCCGATGGGGCCTTTCCAGGAAAAATGGGCCGCCACCTGGGCAACAGTTTCAACCATTGCCTGAGGGGTTGCCGGGCGGGGGGTTTTGATCCGAAACCGTTCGCCAATCATTTCCCCGGTCTGAATGTTTACGGGTGCGCCTTTGATACCTGTCCCACCAATATCAATTCCGAGTATGACATCCATGATGAAATCTCCTTTTTTAGCTTTCAGCTTTCAGCACTCAGCTTTCAGCTTTCGGTTTTGAAAGTGGTCAAGCCAGCCGAAGCGTGATTGAGTACCCACCAACAACCATGACGATGAAAGCTGATGGCTGAAAGCTGATGGCTGAGAGCTATTTTTTCGTGAGCTTTGCTGCGGCAGCGGCGTCCAGCATCCAGGTGAGCGTGCCGTCGTGAGCCTGGATCAATTGGGACGGCAAAACTTCGGGCTGGTACGTCCCTTCGAGGACAGCCACAAGCATATCAGCTTTGTTGGCTCCTGACACCAGAAAAGCAATATTTCGGGCATTGTTAAGGGCCGGGACGGTCAGCGTCACCCGCCAGGTGTTGAACTTGTCCACCCAGTTTTCCACCACTGACAGTGACCGTTCATGCAGCGCCGTGGTGTGGGGGAAAAGGGAAGCCGTATGGCCGTCGTCACCCATGCCCAAATAGAGCAAATCGAAGCGGGGAAATTCCGCCTGTTCAAAAAAACGGGACAGTTTTTCCCGGTAATCGGCAGCCGCTGCATCCGCCGGATTTTCGGTCATGATGCGAAAATAGTTGGTTTCGGCAATGTCGAGTGGATACAGCATGGCTTCGCGGGCCATGCGGAAATTACTGTCTTTATGGTCGGGGGGAACAGAACGTTCATCCCCCCAGAAAAAATAAACCTTGTCCCAATCCACCTGCTGGCGATAAGCATCCGAGGCCAGCATTTCAAACAGGACTTTGGGGGTGCTGCCGCCTGAAAGTGCAACGGCAAAGCGCCCCCGCTCGGCAATGGCCTGCCGGGCATGTTCGACAAACAGGTCTGCAATCCGGTGGGTGAGCGCCTCCGCATCCGGGGAAATATCAAGCTGATAGGTCAACATAGAATGTCCTCTTGGTAAGACAGGTGAATGAACGTCAGTCAGGCAAATTTGGCGGCAATGCGTTTGACCGTATTGACGTTGCGCAACGTGGTTGGCATTCCCAACGTTTTTTCCAGGCGTGGTCCCGAAAATTTTGATTCATTGCTTGGAATTCGACAAAGCCAATAAAGCTCACGGCCAAAAATGTGAAAGGCATCGGTTTCGCTGGAAACATCGGCGATTTTTTGTTTGGTTGCCTCATTTGGTTCGACCGCCAAAAAGCCGACAAACAAGGTATGCCCCGGTTTTTCAAGGTCTTCTGTTGAAAAGGGCTGATAGGCGGCAATGGCCGGTATTGCCTCCGTCACGCGGAGAAAGGTGGCAACCTCATACCCCAGACTGGTCTGCAAGTGGCTTGCAATCTTGGTTTCCAGGTTTTGGGTATTCATTTCGGTTGTATCAAAAATGACGTTTCCGCTGGCAATAAAGGTTTCCACCTGAGCCAACCCCAGTTCCTCAAACAGCTTTTTCAACCGGTCCATCTTGACTGTGTGGCCACCAACATTGATGGCTCTTAAAAATGCAACGTAGCGGGGCATAGTCTTTCGGGTTCAGGGTTCAGGGTTCAGGGTTAGATGTAATACCAGAAGTGGTTGGTTTTTCTGCTCCGGTCGGAGCCGGTTATGGTAGCCAGGGTGTGGAGCGAAGCAGAACCCCTGGAACAGGTCGTGAAAAAATTCCTGCGCTCTGATAGGAGCGCCCAATCAACCTGTTTTGTCAATACACCTAGACCCCAGACCCTGAACCCTGAACCCTGGACTCTGGACCCTGGTCTTTTCCAGGTTTCCTTGCCACAAAAAAGGCATGTTGGGCCGGGGCCTCATAACTGCCCAACTTGCGACAGACATGGACCCGAAATCCGACCCGTCGCAGTGTATCGGCAATGTCAGGCGTGCGGTACAGTCGTTGCTCATGCATTTCGTCGGAACGGCGATAATGCTCACCCACTTTGCGGAACGTCGTAATCCGCCGGGTCAGGAGGGCCGTTTCCGGTTGCTCCCGTTTTTCAAACAGCACCAGCCAGTCCGGTCCTTCAGTAAACCCTTTCACCGATTGATTGGGTGGAGTTTGTCCCGGCTCGGCATTATCAAACAGGAAAATTCCTTCGGGTTGCAGGGCGTCATACACTCTTTGAAACAATCCCTGCAAAATTGCCGGTGAGTTCTCCCGGTCAAACAGGTAATTGAAACACTCTCCAATTGAGGTTGCGGCTTGGCAGGATGGTAATTCGGTTTCAAAAAGCGACCGGACCCAAAATTCAGCCTGCGGAGCCCGGATTTTGGCAATCCGCACCATTTCTTCGGAAATGTCAATGCCCAGCACTTGATAACCGGCCCGCACCAGTTCGCGGGCCAAAAGGCCGCTCCCGCAGCCCAAATCCACCACCAATCCGGCACGGATGTGGTTCTCCTGCAAGGTTGACACAATTCCTGGCGCACAATTGAGCGCATAGTCGCCAAACCCGGCGTCGTGGATAAATGCAAGGTCTTCATTGTACCAAGTGGCCATGCCTGAATAAAAATTCCTGTTATTTGATTTGCTTCCAGCCTCGATATCCGTAACTGAACTCGGCAATTCCCGAAGCCATCATTCCGAAGGTGATGACGTAAATTCCAACACTGCGGACATAAAAAAAGATTGCTGCCGAAAAAATTACACCTAGCAATCCGCACAGGAAAAAGGCAATCCCTCCAAACATATGGCCTTTATACTTGGTCAAGTTTTCTTCCCGGACCTGTTTGGTTTCCTCAGCTTGGGAGGCTTGCCGGTCAACCGGAATTCCACAAAAGCGACACCGTTCCGCATCGGTTGTGATGTATTCCTGACAACTTGGACATTGAAAAACCCGGACCCGGTCAAAACTTGTATCAACCGCCATAAATCAACCTCCGTGTGTTGATTGACAGCTCAACCCGTAATAGTGTCAGGGTATTACATTTTCATGGTGTTACAGGTGGGAATGGCGGTCGCCTTTTGGACTTTCCAGGTCCACCAACACATCCAAACCTTGCTCCTGTTGGAGTTTTCCTGGACGGGATACCAGAACCAGGAACAGGTAACAAATGGCAGGTCTTCTGAACTTCGGGAAAGAACCGTTAAGTGGCTCTGTCACCTGTCACCTGTCACCTGTTACCTGTTACCTTTCAGTTACTGAATGGCCAAATCGGCCTCGATTTCCTCCAGCAAATCAAGGCAGATTTTGGTGGCCCGTTCATAGGTCCGGTCCCGCCCGAAAATTTCGACTTCACGGGCAATCAGGTCGGCATCATCGGGCCGGTGCGAAGACACCACCCGTGAATAGGACACCCCGTCCTGAACTTCGACACTGGTTTCGAAACAGTCTTCCTTGTCGCGGGGGTCAACCCGTTTGACCGAAAAAACACCGGATTTTTCCAGCCCTGACGTGAGTGTAACGCTCCGCAGCACACCGGCTGGGAATTGGGTTCCCGCTTCTCCCTGGATTTCGACCTGGATCCGGTTGCCCGGCCCCCGGAACCGGAATTCCAGATGGTTGGGGGCAATCTGCTGGGCGTCTTTGACTTTCCAGTCAAGCTGTCCGGCCAGCCACCCGGTCAGCAGCAGGGCCCGAATCGGAACCCCCTTTGCGGTTCCGTCATCGGCAAACCGAATCACCACTTTGCCCAATTTGCGCAAATGGTCACGCGAATCGACCGAATCAAAGAAACTGGAAATCAGTTCCCGCCAGATTTCAAGCCGGGCCCAGTTCAAATCGGAAAAAGCCGACTTGCGCCGGGAGTTGAAAATCAAGCGTCCCTGAAAGGCAAATTCCGGGTCACGGTGGGTCAGTGCCCCAGTATCCACAATCAACCGTTTTCCGTTTTCGACGGCTTTCTGAAACAGTTCCGTATCCATTGACTGCGGGTCACGCCACCAGAGAAACAGCGGCAGGTCCGGAATCAGCAGTGGCCCGATGGTTTTGCCAAGATGTTGGAGTGCTTCGCCGCTGGCCGAAACGCGGATTTCTTCACAGCACACCTGTTGCCGATTCTGCGACAGGTGACAATGCGAGGAAATCCAGGCGCGGGTGTGGCTTTCGGGCGAATCAAAGTCGGCTATTAAAATCATGGCCCGGCAGGGGGCATGTTCGGTGACCACGGCGACAATATCGGAGAGTGTGGCCGCATCGGCTTCACTGGCGGTAAAAATCACCAGATTCAACAGACAGACCCGTGTCACTGCCCCGCCGCCGCCCTCGCCGGATTTCGCCGCCGCCTTCCACAACTCCGCCAGTTCGCGCTCAATCGCCACAACATCCACTGGTCTGCGGCGTTCGATTTCTTCGACGATAGAGTTTTGGTTTTCCATAATTTTCTCCAGGACTGAGGACTGAGGACTGAGGACTGAGCTTTTTTGCCATTATCCTTTGATGAACTGAGGAAAATGGTGATTTGTCTCAGTCCTCAGTCCTCAGTCCTCAGTCCTTCACAGTTGCCTCCAGGCTCGGCCTTCCAGCATGAGCGATTCGGCGGCTTCCGGACCCCAGGAACCGGCTTCGTAGAAATGCAAATCCTTGCCTTTGGCATTGGCCCAGTAATCCAGGATGGGCATCATCAACTGCCAGCCGGTTTCGACCATGTCGCGGCGGGTAAAGAGGGTGGCGTCACCGAGCATACAGTCGAGCAGGAGCCGTTCGTAGGCGTCTGATGACCGCACGCCAAACGAACTGCCATAGCGGAAATCCATGTTGACCGAACGGGGGTGCATGCCCAGTCCCGGTACCTTGGCAGCCAGTTTGAGGGTGATGCCTTCATCGGGCTGAACCCGAATGACGAGCAAGTTGGGTTCAATCAAATCGGCGGCTGAGGAAGGAAACAACCCGTGAGGAACGCTGCGGAACTGAATGGCGATTTCCGAAGCCCGCTTCATCATCCGTTTGCCGGACCGCATGTAAAACGGCACGCCCGCCCAACGCCAGTTGTCAATATAGAGTTTGACAGCGGCGTAGGTTTCCGTGGTGGACTCCGGATTGACGCCCGGTTCCTGCCGGTAGCCCGGCACTTCCACCCCGTTCATCCAGCCCCGTGTGTACTGGGCGCGGATGGCATGTTCGTTGACCCGGTCGGGCGGAATTGCCCGAATCGCTTTGACCGCCTTGATGTTTTCATCCCGGATGGCATTGGCATCAAGTGAGGTCGGCGGCTCCATTGCCACCAGCGCCAGCAATTGGAGGAGGTGGTTTTGGAGCATGTCCCGGAGCGCCCCGGCGTTTTCATAGTAGCCGCCCCGGCCTTCGACGCCTACCGCTTCGGCAGCCGTGATTTGCACGTGGTCAATGAAGTTGCGGTTCCAGATGGGTTCGAAAATGCCGTTGGCAAATCGCATGACCACCAGGTTTTGCACCGTTTCCTTGGCCCGGTAATGGTCAATCCGGTACACCTGGTCTTCGTCGAAAATCCGATTGACCTCCGAATTGAGGGCCACAGCGGTTTCCAAATCGTGACCGAACGGTTTTTCGACAATCACCCGGCACCAGCCACCGTTTTTGCCTTTGGACAAGCCGGACTTTCCGATGTTGTCCATAATCGTGTTAAAGAGGCTGGGCGGTGTGGAGAGGTAAAACACCCGGTTGCCGCCAGTGCCCCGTTCGGCATCAAGCTGGTCCAACTGCTCGCTCAGTTTTTGGTAGCCAGCCGGGTCGTCATACCCGCCCGTGCAATAGAACATGCCCGCCGCAAAGCCATCCCACAGGGAATCTTCGGGTGCGCCGGTGGCCGAAAATTTGGCGACCGAATCCCGCATCGAATTGCGGTAGGCTTCGTGCGACATTTCACTGCGGGAATAGCCCACGAGCGAAAAACCGCCGGGCAGCCGGTGGTCGCGGGCGAGGTTGTAAAGTCCCGGAACTAATTTGCGTTTGGCCAGGTCACCCGACGCACCAAAAATCACCACGGTGCAGGGAGCCGGTGACTGTTCCAGTCGCATACCTTCTCGAAGCGGATTTTCCAATGAATCGAGTGCGCTCATACTCTTTCCTTTTGAGGACTGAGGACTGAGGACTGAGGACTGAGTTTTACCAGGAAAGCCCTTTCTCACAGTCAG
>JAIBAN010000175.1 GCA_019695185.1 Blastocatellia bacterium
GGCAAAAGGGACACCGTTTTTTTTGTCATTTTAGCCTCCAATTCTTCGTGCATCCGGATTGTTGATGGCTACTCTTTCTTTTTCAATGGCTTACAGCATTTTAGCCAACAATTAATGCATCAGTGCCTAAAACCCTTTTTCACTCCTTTTCAGAAAAACGTTTTTCACTCTTTGGCTCCGGCTTTTTTCAAGACCTCAATCGCACGTTCCGCCTGATGCTCCAGGGCGTGCCCCAATGCGGTTTTTCCCGTTTTGTCCCGCAGGTCTGGTTTGGCTCCCTGGGATAACAGGAGTGAAATCGTTTCGGCCTTGTCATCCATCGCAGCAATCATCAACGGAGAGAGCCCGTTGACCTCTTGGGCGTTGACATTGGCACCGGCCCTCAACAGGATTTTCACGGATTCCTGATTCCAGCCGGAAACCGCATTCATGAGCGGGGTCACTCCAAAATCATTTTTCCGGTCTACCTCGGCTCCTTTGGCCAAAAGGTATTTCAGGATTTTTGGGCCATTGACAGCAAACATCAATGGGCTATCCCCGCCATGCAGTTTCAGATTGACGGAAATTCCTTTCCGCACCATCTGTTTGGCTGTACTCACGTCCTCATTCAGGATACTTGTCAGGAAATCCGTGACTTCGGTTGGATATTCAGGTGCTACTTCCCGTTCTGCCGTATGGTGGACAAGTGGTCCTGATGGAGATTGAATGGCAATGGCACCCCTGACCTGAATTGTTCTGAAAACAAGGTGCAGTTCAGCCTGGATGGTGGTTTCCATTCCGAGTGCAGCAAAAAACGTTTCGTTTTGAACCTGGTAACCCGCAGCATTGATTGTAACCTGGTACTGGCACCCTGGATTTACCTGGAGGGAAAATTCACCCTTTTCATTGGAGGTGGTTTTCTGAAATTCATTTGACCCCTGGTTCGTTATGGTTACCTCAGCATTAGCAATTGAGGTTCCTTCAGTGTCCTTCACAAGGCCGGAAATAACGGTGTTGCCTTCCGGATGTGGCTTAGCTGCCAGCGTGGCATGGGAGCCGACCGTCTGGATGACAGTTTCATCCGCTGACTGTCCCCAAACCGGCAGGGGTGTTCCCAGCACGGCAACTCCTGCTGCCAGCGAAAAAACACCCGTGGCCAAATTCCCCAAACGGCCAAAGCTCAGTGCCGAATGTGGCAGGTCCGGCTTTGTCAGAATGCGGTGGTCTGGTCCCTGATTGTATTGAATACAGAGCTTCCCGTTGGATTTTCCCACCAGTTTGATGGCTTCGCTACGGGTCATTTCCGACAGGTTATGGACAGACTTGCTGCAATGGCTGCAAAAACGAACCGTGTCGTTCCCTTTCATTTGATTCCAGTCTTCGTGGCAAGAGGATTTCACGGAAATCCGGTCCAGAATGGTCAAACGTCGGCTCATGTGAGGTTCCTCCAACTGGTTGTGTGAACTGGGTTGTGTGTGGAACTTGTTCATTCCACTGCTCCGGCTTTTTTCAACACTTCGATGGTTTCTTCGGCTTTCTGCTCAATCGCATGGCCCAAAGCGGTTTTTCCATCCCTGTCTCTGAGGTTGATTTTAGCTCCGTGGGAGAGCAGCAAAGACACCATTTCCTGGTTATTGTCCATGGCCGCAAACATCAAAGGCGAGAGGCCCTGGTTGTCCTGTGCGTTGACATTGGCTCCGGCAGCCAAGAGCAGCTTGACCGAATCAGGTTGGTGGCCTGAGACTGCATTCATAAGGACTGTCACGCCAAAAGCATTCTTTTGATCAACCTTGGCTCCATTGACTAACAAAAGCTTCAGGTTTTTAGGATTTCCATACACAAACATCAAAGGGGTATCGTCATAGGGAAATTTCGTATTGACCGAAAATTTTTGCCTGAGCAATCGTTTTAACGGTCCGGTTTTTGAATCCCACAACGCATTCCGAAACTCCTCCAAGTCCTCGGGGAATTCGCTTTCCTGGGTTCGTTCATCTGAGTGATTGACGGCCTGTTCGGATGGGTAGGTAATTCCCAGACCACCTACCTGCTCCTCATGCCTGTTCACAACCAATTCCGTGGAAATGATCATTTTCATATCTGGATAGGCAAAAACAGTTTGGGCCCAGTCTGCAAATCCTTCTGACGAAATGACAAGTTCGTATGAACGGCCGGGGTTGACCTCCAGCGCATATTCACCATTTGCATTCGACTGCGTTTCCTTGACTTCATTCGTGGCAGGGTCGGTAATTTTCACCGCTGCCCCTGGAAGGACTGCACCGGTTTGGTCTTTGATGATTCCCCCAATGACAGTTTTCCCTTGTCCCTGTGAATGAGGTTTGAAATCCAGTGATGAACTTGAATGAACTTCTTGAACCTCAACAACCTCATCGGATTGTTGTCCCCAAGCTGATATTGGTGTTGCCAGGACAGCCATTCCCGCAGCCAGCGAAAAAACCCCGGTGGCAAGGTTTCCCAAACGGCCAAATTGAATATTGGGTCGAGGCAGGTCCGGTTTGGTGATGATGGATTTGTTGGGCGTCTGAACGTACCGGATGCACAGCCTGCCCTTGGATTGTTCCACCAGTTTGATGGCTTCGCTACGGGTCATTTCCGACAGGTTATGGACAGACTTGCTACAATGGCTGCAAAAACGAACCGTGTCGTTCCCTTTCATTTGATTCCAGTCTTCCTGGCAGGGGGATTTCACGGATACTCGGTCCAGAATGGTCAAGCGTCGGCTCATGCAGAGTACCTCCAGCTTTTGGGTAAAACACGTCAAGGAATTTGGGATTTCCTGTTTGGAAAATGAGACAGCACCCCTGGGCGGGTGCATTTTCCAAAGACGCCTTGCAAGCCGGATGGTTCCCGGTCGGAGAAAAATTTTTGAGGGAAATATTCTGGGTTCAGGGGCCAGGGTTCAGGGTTCAGGGTTTTCGAATATCAGGAAATTTGAAGTTCTGGATGGGTTTTAATTGTCAATTCTCAATTCTCAATTCTCAATTAAAAAGACCCTGAACCCTGAACCCTGAACCCTAGCCCCGCTTTAGTTTTCCAGGTCGGTTAAGCGGCAAATGAATCCCCAACCGCCGCCAAGTTCGCTCAGGGCGAGTGTCAGTTCATTTTTGCCTTTCTTCAAATGGAGATACACCGCATCGTTCTCCGGATTGACGATGCCGAGAAAACCAGGGTCGCGGAAGTTTTGGGCACTCCGTCCCCGGTAAAGAATCTGGCCATTCAAAAAGACGCTGACTTCGTCGCTATATCCAATCAGGAGTCGTTTCACCTGGTCCCGGTCGGATTCAATCACAGTCCGGGCGTAGACCAGTTTGGTGCCAGGCTGTGGGTCCAGGCGTTTGGAAAAGTCATTGGCAAACGAAACCAAGGGGTGTGGAGCCTCCAGATACCGATAGAGGACCACAAATCCGGGCGGTTCGGCTTCGACGTTCTGCCATGTCATGGCATTGCTTTCCGCCGGAGCAAGCGGTTGTTCAACCTTTCGCTTCAACGCATCAAAGGCCGGCGACAGACTCCACTTGGTCAGGGTTCCCGGCTGCATGGCTGGCAAATGGCGTTCCCACGGCGCATCAGGCGTGGCCCGGATTTCAAAATTGGAAAAGTAGGTGGCTCCAATCAGGGAAAAAAGCGCCACCTGTCCTTTCTGAATTCCAGTTTTCAAATCGTTCATAACCAAGGCCGGCTTTTCCATATCTTTGACAAACAGCCTGCCTTGCGCCCCGGTCACCTCCAACCGGAGGTGAAACCATTCTTCTTTTGGAATATTGACTGCCCCGGTAAAACCCGGCCCGTTGAAAAGCTGCCAGTTGCGACCTGTGTTCAAAACCGGTGTGTATTGCATTGCATCAGGTAACCCGGACTTGTGCTGGCGCAGATAGACCTCCTCGGCGTTGGCTCCATCACTGGAAATCCGGAACTGAATCCCAAAAAAACCCCGGCTGGCCGGAGTCGCCACATCCACATCAATGACGGCGTCCCGCATTTCAAAATCGTTGAGAACAGCCCCACCGCCATCAAAGAAAAGACACTTCCGCTCCTTGTATTCACCCAGCTTGGCTTTTCCTTGCAGTTCCCAGCGCGAAGAGTCGGCAGGGACTGCCAGGGTTTGCCCGGTTTGGGAACCTGCATCGGATTTGACCGGAATTTCGGATACCCCGGTGAAAGCCTGGGATGGCCCCAGCCCACCAGACCCTAGTTGTCCTAAAATGCAAACCCCAACCACCATCAACCGCCACAGAACCGGTATTCTTTTGTGCTGCATGGTTTCCAAGCATGTCCTTTCAAAAAATCAAATATCACGGTGAAAGGAGAGCTTCAGCGATTTTATGCAGTTGAGGCACTCTTTTGTGATTAAGCGACCCAGGGCGGTGGTGAATTGGAAGGTCTCACTAGTGGGGAACAAGATTCACATGGTTTCTTCAATTTTTTGATGGCAGAAAAAAAAGCCGGAAGCTGTGGGCCTCCGGCTGCATTGGCTCTCGATTGAATCAGTCTGAGGTTACCGGGTGACGGTCACCGTTGTGGGTGTGCTGGTAAATGGAATTGCCTTGGCTCCATCGGTCAATGACTGATTAAATTGAGTTCGGAATGGCATGGTGTTGGAAGCGTCAATCTTGACAGTTCCAGCCGGAGCATTGGCCAGCACCGGAATCACCAATGTGCAGAAACTTCCCTGCCCACCTTTGATTTTGGCTTTGGCCGGGTCCTTTGAACTCGACAAAATCAATCTGATGCCGCCAGGTACCGAGGCGAAGGCCAAATCAGCCTGGTTATACACACTGGAATCAATCAATGTACCTTGTGCCACGGTGGCTTTGCCCAGGTCAAAGACATCTTCACTGAGCGGGAGGTCAAGGGTTACGCTGCCGGGTTGCTGTCCCTGCGCCGGGCCGACATCAAAATTGACGGTCACGGTCATGCGGCCTCCCTGAGCCACAGTGGTTGGAGCCGCAGCAAAGGAAATCTTCACTGGGACGGTGATGGTGGAATCAACGACATTGATACGGGCCTCAGCCCTGCCGCCATAATGTTGAATAACAATCGGAAGCGTCCCGGTTGCAGACTGGGCCGGCAAGGTGAAACGCAGTCTGGAAGAACTGTCCACAATTGCCCGCACCGGCTGGGAATCAATCAACACCTGGGTTTCCGGAATGAAGTTTGTCCCCAGAACGGTCACCTCAACACTTTGCCCGGTCACAACCTGGGTTGATGAAAGGCTGGTAATGGTGGGTGCTCCGATAGTCAACTGCAAAACCTGACCTGTCCCGGCATCGAGAACAAACACCGAGGTCCCCGCCACTGAAACCGCCACGGCATTTTTGAAGGTTCCGCTCTGCCCCACGTCGGCAAAGGTGGAAACCGTGGAATTGGCAATACTAATGACACTGACCGAGTCACCATCGGTCACATAGAGATTTCCATTGGGGTCCACACTGAGACCTTTGGGGTCGTTAAAGGTGAGCGCGGCATTGGGAATATAGCGGCCCTCACCAACCGGGGTTGCCGCCGGTCCGGCCTTGCTCAAGGTTGAGACAATGCCACTTGGCAAACCAATCAAGCGAACCACCTTATTGACCCGGTCCGTGATGGCAAGAATATTTGCCGACGTCTGGACGATTTCCTGGGGAACGTTGAACCGGGCCGAAACACCCGTTCCGTCGAGCAATCCGGGCTGGCCCAAGCCGCCGGCGATGATTTGCATGGAAACCTGGGAGCCGTTCACACGGGCACGCCAGACCACGTGATTTTGCCCGTCCGTGATGAAGAGGTCGCTGTCAATCTGAACCACCCCGCGCGGGCTCCAGTTGGCTGCACCGGCGGCGGCGGCATCACTTTGCCGAATGACCGTGGTGGTTTGGCCGTTGCTCAGATTCAATCGACGGATGGCCTGATTGGCGGTATCAGCCAATAAGAGTTGCTGGGTTCCCAATCCAATTCCCAGCGGCCCATTAAACCGGGCCACCGGAAAAGTCCCATCGGCAAATCCGGACTGCCCGCTGGCTCCGGCAAAATCTGCCAGGGGCTGGCCGATGGTCCGGCTTCGGAGCACCTGTTTGCTGAGGTCGCTGGCATAAACCATGCCGGTTTTGGGGTCAACTTTGATGTCACCATCGCCGAAAATCCCGGAGGAAACGGAACTCACCACCTCATTGACCGCAACGGTCACATTGCGCACTGCATCACCTGAACTCAGCCTGATGGTGGCCGCTCCGGAATTGACCCCGGTGACCAGTCCGCTTGCGTCAACCGTGGCTTTGCCTGGGTCCAGGCTTTGAAAGGAAATCGTGGCATTTGGAATGGGGGCTTGATTGCGGTCCACCACCACGCCCTTGAGCTGAATCGTGCTTTTGGTGTTGACAATCAGCGAAACCGGTTCCGTGAGATTGATGGAATTAAGCGACCCAACCACAAGCTGAACCGAATTGGAAGTCTGGCCGTTGGGTGCCACCACCCGAATGGAAAGGATGCCAGTGGAGGCAACCAAGTCGGCGGGAAGTGAGGTGATGACGACTTTGGCCGCTTTGACTTTGGCCACAACTTCCTTTTCGTTAAAAAGGACCTTGGACGAAGCAACAAAACCGGAACCTTTGAGGACGATTTTGGCCGGAACCTGTCCGGTGGCAGTTTGGGTGGGTTTAATCGAAGTGATGTTGGCTGATTGCGCCCAAGCCGGGTTGGAAAAACCGATACCACAGCAGGCAAGCCCTAAAGTCAGCACCACAAGGCGAAATCCTATAGAAAGTTTTGATATGGAAATACTCATACATACCTCGGTAAACTATCTGTCTTTTTATTGAGAAAAATGGAAAAAGTGATAACGGATAACATACCGCAAGGGGTGCGAAGAGTGAAGAGGGAACGTGAAGGGGAAGGGTCAGCTACAGGGCTGAGGACTGAGGACACAAACCCAGGACTGAGGACTGAGGACCCAAACCCAGGGCTGAGGACTGAGGACTGAGGACTGAGTTTTTTGCACGGAGGCAAATTTTGTTGGACTTCCCCAACAATGATGTTTTTGCTCAGTCCTCAGTCCTCAGTCCTGGATTTGGTTATTTCCAGGATTGGTAATATTCCGGCCACTCGATTTGGTGTGCGCCTTCGGCGACTTTCAGCGGGCGGCGGGTGTCGAGCATCACGGCATATTCATCAGTATGGGTTTTGCCCGGTGCCCAGCTTTTTTCAATCGCTTTCGGATGCGGGCCGTGATGAATGCCAAAGGGATGGAAGGTAATCATCCCGGCGCTGATACCGTCGCGGCTGAAGAAGTCCCCGTCGTGATAAAACAGCACTTCATCATAATCAATATTGCGATGGTAAAACGGCACCCGTTGCGCGCCCAAGGCTTCTTCCAATGGTCGTGGAACAAAAGAGCAAATTACAAACCCTTTTCCGACCAGAGTGGTGTGGACA
>JAIBAN010000176.1 GCA_019695185.1 Blastocatellia bacterium
TTCGCTCGTGTCGCCGTTGACCGTCACCGTCGCGCTCACCTGTTGCAGCCCGACCGCCTTGTCTGCCGGTATCTGCACCGAGTACGGCCCTCCGCTGACCTGCGCCGTCAGCACCGGGGTCACGGTGCTCGCCGTCACTGCTGCAAGGTCCAGCGTTCCCGCTCCCACCGTGGTGCCCGTCACTGTCACCACTCCGCTGGCAGCGCGGGTTGCCGTGGCCATCGTCGGGGTGGGCTGGAAATGGTTGGGGCCTTCCCCTGGCACCGTGCGCAGGTTCGGCGTATAGCCGTCCCCAAACACCGCCCCGGCATTCTCCGTCAGCGCGATTTTGGGGCCGGTCACATTGGCGTACCGGTTTTGGGTGACTGTCACCCCAACCGTGGGAACTATCTTGAACGGGTTTTCTACCCGCGTCCGCTCCCCGGTGGTCCAGTCGAGCAGGGCTTGGTTGACCACCACGCCCGCTTTGCAGTTGGTGAGCTGGTTGTTTTCCACGAGCGCCGTTTTGGTCCAGGCGGCCTGCACGCCCATCCCGCAATTGCTGATCATGTTGTTTCGGATTTGGGCCGGTTCCGCCGAATTGCCCACTGAGTCCCGCACCAGAATCCCGCTGCCGTCAAAATTGGCAATCGTGTTTCCTTCAACCATGTCACCGGTACTGGCGTAGATGCCCACCGAGAATTTCCCGGCGGGCGGACCGATGTTTTCCCCGTTGGGGCCGATTCCTATCCGGTTGTTGCGGTATGTGTTGCGGATTCCGGCTTGGGGTTCGGTAGGAACGAATGAAACGGAGCCCATGTTGATTGTCCCAATCCCACCGCTTTCAGTGCCTGCAAAAATGTTATTCTCGATAAGATTTCCAAAATCGTTGAAACCAAATCCAACACAGGTTTGAAATGTATTGTCATAAAATGTCCGAATGTGCTGGAAATCGAGCCGGCGAGTTCCACTTGAGTTAGTACCCACCATGTTATTTCTTATTTTATTGTTACTGGAACTAATATCGATAGTTTCACGACTCCCGTTTATCAAATTATTTTCAACCAAATTTTCCCCACCTGACCAAAGCCTTAAAGCATATGATGGCGCACCAAGGTAACTTTCACCATCTGCTGCAACTCCAAAGTAATTATCAGAGATTTTGTTCCGGAAAGAACCTCCCTTTCCTGAAAAAAGCATCAGGATTCCCCCACTATCAAGGAAACCAGGAGCGAAACTTGTTTGAATAATGATAAGCCCTCTTACCCAGCAATCAGACACCCCCGACATATTCAAAATGTAGGAATTTGAGGTAGGGATGGTAGTGGCAACATCAAAAACAATTGCTCGTTTGCCGTTCTGAGAAAATCCGTCCACAAAAATTTGATCGGCTTGGGGCCGCACTGAAATCCGCAGATCCATTCGCCAGCAATTGGTTTGAGGGTCATATCCAGGATCGGTTTGAGGGATTCGGAAAACAATCCGGCGTCCTCCTCCCTCCTGGTTGGCCTGTTGAATTGCTGCGCGAAACGACCCTGGCAGAGGGCTGCTGTTGTCTCCGTTGTCCCGTGTGTTGGTTACGGCAATTTCAGGAAAATTCTCCCAGTCGGGTTCGGCATAAACAACAGGTTGGAAAAACTGGCTGGGGAGCAGAACTCCCCAACCCAACAAAACTGCCAAAAACAAAAACAATGGTTTGCGTAACATGATCTATCTCTACTGTCTTCCTAAAAGCCGCAACTCCAAATACTTAGGCTGTGCTGACTGGAGCACGGGGCCAAACGCAATCTGGGTTTGAAACAGGCTGGGCGGCAGCGTTTGCCCCCAATTCGGTGTAGTTGGCGGGGGCGGATTGAGCAACGGAGCATACTGATTGGGTTTGAGGTTTGTCGTGAAAATGGGACGGTTGTCAGCGGCCCCAACGGATGGTCCGCCAAATCTGAGCCACATCATCCCCATCATGCCTTCTGATGAGAGACGGTCTCTATCCCTTAGCGCTCCGTGATCGGCACCGACTACTGAACCAGCACCTGTTGCCCCCTCACAGGAATTAGCCACCACAATCTGGGTTCCAAACTCATTCACGTAATCGGTGCCAGTGGCCTGAGCCAGTTTCGGTGCGTACCCGTGCATTGTATAGCACACAGGGCCTGCGGAGAAGTCTGGCGGGGTTTCCAGGGTTCCCAACAATTCCGTCGGTGGCGGCGGCAACGGCGGCGGATTGCCCCCGTTTTCGGCGAACCGTACTTTGGCCTCGAACTGGAATTTCCCAGAGTAGCGTCCCAGGATACGGCCACCGGTGGGCGGCTGGGGGCCGGTCACACCCGGAGTCGGCGGGGTGTCGGGTTTCGCGTCGGTATAGCCGTCAAACCCAAACAAATATTTGAAATTGCCGGTCTCATTTTTGATATCCGTAGCAGCGACCCATTTTCCGCTGGCGGTGGACGGGATTTTGCTCGTCGGGGGTGCTGCGCCAGGGTCGTTCGGAACCGCCAGACAAACCGGCTGGCCGTCAGCATCCGCAAATTGGAATTCCAGGTGGGTGCCGGGCTGATTGCACTGGAATAGGTTGCACGGGCATTTGGGGTCGTCTGCCGCCGTGAACGTCCCGCTGGTTCCGCCGCCGGTTCCGCCACCGGTTCCACCGGCAGCCTTCAGTTTAGCTGCAAATTTGGTCAATTCGCTGCCGTAGTTGGGCCGCCAGGCGGGTGTCGCTTCGGCGTTGGGCGCAGGGGGTTGGTCCGGCTGGCTTGGCGTCGTGTTTTCCTGCGTCACGGCTTTGACCCGGATGAGTACCACATATTCCCACGGTGTCAGTCCGGGTGCAGCAGGCGCACGCATTATGCGAGCAACTCTTGCCGTAAATGTCGCAGCAGCAGAGACTCTCTCCATTTTGGCCCTCAACCGGTCGTAGGCCGCTTGGTCTGATGGGTTGGGGAACGTCACGGTGGGCGGTAAAAGGGAAATTGAGTTTGGGGCCACCGAGCCATCCATATCCAGCAGCGCGTGGGCCTCCTGGAGTGTCAAGGGCGGTTGCCCGGCAGCGTTCCGGGCTGACACCGTTTGCGTGAATTCCGTGAGGCTGCCAGGGGCAGGGGCAGCCGCTTTGCCAGCACCGTTTTTGATAGGGCCACCGCCACCGCCTGAATCCGTTGCATCCGGGTACATCATCAAATTCGCGTTGAAAATTCGTGTTTTGTACAGGGTGCGAATCGCGGATTGCAAGGCGGGTTTCGAGGCTTCAAACCCGGTCATACAAAGGCTTCGCCGCACCTGATAGTTGGCTACACGGGCATTTTCAGCCGTGGTCAAGCTCAATGCCACGAACTGGCTCATCAGGATAAAAATCAAGATGATAAACAACGCCAAGCCAAGGCCACCACCGCCCTTTTGTCGTAACTGCCGCAATCGTTTCCAAAAGTCCATAAATCCTCCGAAAAATTGGGGTTGGTCGAGCGCTGTTTGAGTAGCAAACCGAGTGCCAACACACAGGGTGAAAATTGATTGTCGTGAAAAAACTCAAATTATTGTTTTTCTATTATTTCCCGCAGAGAGGCAAAAAGTTGCGGTCCTCGGAAAATATTTTTTGATTGATTTTGGGTTCCAAGGCTGGTGCCCAACTGACTTTAGTCTCTGGCTACCTCCCTGTCAAATCAGTAATTGTTGGTCTATGCCAACTATCTTACAACGTAATTTTGCCTTTGTTCTCAAAGAGTTACGCTTGAAAAACCATTTCACTCAGGAAGGACTCGCAGCCCAAACCGAGTTGCATGTCACCTATATCAGCCAATTGGAACGAGGGCTCAAATCGCCAACCTTGGAAACGCTCCAAAAACTGTCGGTTGCTCTTGAGGTTTCGATGGCTGAATTCTTGCTTTTGGTTGAATTGCGTTCCCGTCAGAAGAGCAACTAATACTTTAATATTTGAACAAACAATTATCCCACAATTTCCCATGTGTTTTTGCAAATCTGGAAACTAGGGTTCGGAAATGACCCGGACAAAACCGCCGAAGCTTTCGACGTGGCGAATGAAATAGCTAAACACAAGAGCTGACACTTCCTGGTCCGGATGGTCAATAATAGCCTGCCGGTTAAGCACCACCAACTCGGAAACTTTGTGTGATTCGATAAAACGCAACAGCCGACTAAAATTAGCCCGGTCCAAGGTCAAAGAATCTCCCACTTCGCTGATTTCCTCAAATTGTTTTCCAGCCCGATGTTGAGTCACCCACTCGCGCAAGACACCTGCCTGTTGCGCAAGTTGGTGCGATGCTTCAGTCGGTCCCACCCGGCTATAGAGAAAAATTCTGGCTCCACGACGTTCTTCCATAATTCGGATGACTTCAGTTTGGGAAAGCCGGTTTTCCCGTTTTCCCACCACCTCGCTTGGAATTTCACCGGCATACACCCAGCGACGCACGGTAATCACATGAAACCCCATCCGTCTGGCTGCCTCGCTGAGGCTGATGAGCCCTTGTCTTGATTTTGACACGGTGCTAATGTCTCCGAATTATATCATTGTTATATTTACAATGTAAGCCTTCTCAAAAAAAATCTCTTGCGAAGACTTTGTTAAGGTTTTTGCCAGCTTCTGGCAAGGCTTTTGCACAGTCACGATGAGGAATGGTGAGCTTTTTTCCGCCCACGGAAAAGCAAGCATACCATTCCGGATTTCGGACTTTGAGGTTTCACGAGAATGCCCTGGCAAAATCAGAAAAGCCGCATTAACCAAAAGGCAATGCGGCTTGGAAAAAACTGTGGTAATAATGACGGGTTTTGGTGGCGAGCCTTGGCGGGTGAAGCCACCGAACACCTTGGAGTCAACCAATCACGGCTTTACGACCTAACCAAAAAAAGAAAGGAGGTCATATGACGTAATCAGCTAACCGGTTTTCAATTTCAGCGAAAACCAAATACTGCCAGTGGCGGTACAAGGGATTCGTGTTTTAACAGCGACCATTCTAAACGAAATTTGGTCCATGTCAATGTGCTCGCTGCCTGGAGGAAGTGTGTCTCCCCAAAGCACTTCCGCCCAGGCCGTGGTGTGCCCGGAGAAATCATTGTGAATCAAGGGGTTAGCTCACCTGCCAAAACAACCAACAGCAAAAACAACAACCCGGCGAAACACCCCAGCGAACGGCGCAAACAGGAGTTTTTTCGCTCCCCGGATGCACAGCGGCTTTTCTGGGCAGCCAAACCGGAATCTGTGTCGTTCTGGGACTGGCTGTTTCACCGGGCCAACCCGTACCGGTTCCCCATCTGGATTGAACTTTTTCTTCTAAAGATAGACAGCCTCGCTCAAAAGCTGGGCCAGACCTTTTGCCACCAGGACTATCTGGCGGACATTGCCGGGAAATCCGACCGCTGGATTCGGGAAATCCTCCAACGCCTGGAGGCGATTGGCGTCCTGGAAACCACCCATGATTCGCAAAACCGGCACCGCCTGAACCCGGTGTTTCGGGCCTTGCGCTTCCGTTGTACCAAGGCTGCTTCCAGCCATGTTTCCAGCCCTGCTTCCGGTGAAAATCAGTCCCAGCCAGCCGCAACCTCAGCAAACAAAACCAGTTCCAGGCACGATTGGAGTGGCGACATGAAAAGCATGACATGTTCTAGTGTAAATAATCATCATCCAAGCGGGGACGTTCCACCAGTTCAGCCATCGGATGATGGGAAACCGACAATTGGTCATCCATCCGCCACACCAAAACAAGCAATAGGAAAAGAAAATTCTCCGGAGCAACCCGAACGGCAGGCCCTCGCCGCCGAAATCACAGCCCTCGTCCAGGAACTCCACCGGTTGGGAGCCCGCCCGGAACCCATTCACAACCCTCACGGCTACCAACGGAAGCTGCTCACCCAAGACCTTGAGTCGCTGCGGGATGCACTCGCAGCGCAGCAATCCTTGCTCACCGCCGCCAAACGCCAGCAGGCGGCTCATGTGGGTCCAGGAACATACCAACCTTCAGACACTGCCAAAACCTGGGAGACGCTTTCAGAGGCCGAACAGACCGGCTGGATTGACCAGGCTCGTCAAAACCTGCGGGAATCGGGCCAATATCAGGCCGAATGCGACAGCCACGGCCTGGAATACGCCGAAATGACCGTGAACCTGGCAGCGTTTGCGCTCTATGAACGACATCTCAACCCGCCCACTGAGGCAGTCCGCTCTGCTTTCCCTCAGTGGGAAGATTTGGCAGCAGCGCAACAAACCGCGTGGCTTGACCATGCCCGCCGGGAATTGGCCAAAACCGAGCAGTTCCAACAGGTGGTAGCAGAACGGGGAGCCGCTTACGCGGAATTTGATGTGGTTTTAGCTGCCTGTGAGCTGTATGGACATCACCGGGGTGATTTTTCCCGGCTGGAAAGGTGAAAACACGTTGCCGAAATTTGCCACGCCGAACGCCTGGGAAAGCCTGGCAAAAGCGAGGACTGTACCGCCCAATTCCAAGTTGCAGGCAAGCCTTTAGTGGGTCGAGGTGACCGAATAGACGCCCTTCTCAATTTTTTCCACCAGGGAGGGGGCGGACTCGTCGGCCACCAGGCAGCCGGACATGACCTGGATGTTCCCCAGGTTCGTGATTTGGTTTTTGGCGCTGAGAAACGCTTTCTGGTCTTTCACAGACAAACCCAGCAGGGCGTAGATTTTCCCTGCCGGTTGGGCCTGTTCCAACAAGGTGTTGAAGACGGCGACCGACTGTTTGGATCCCAACAATTCCCGCAAGGCTTTTTCTTCAGCAGAGGTGGTGCCGGCCACACCAACCCCTCCCATGGCAAACGTTTTCGCCTGCAAGAGGGTCGTGAAGGCAGCCTGTTGTTTGTGAGCCAGTTTGAGCCGGACAGGGCCATTGGCGATCGGAGTCGGGGCAGTCGGAGTTTGGGCCGACACAGGAAACAGAAACCCGGTCATGAAACAGAGTGAAAGAAAAAATGTTCGCATAGGACCTTCGGAAGAGAAATTTGGCAAAAGATAACGAAGCAAATTGAGGCTGGCAACCTTTTGAGAGGGCCGAAGGCGGGGCGAGGTTGTCTCACCAGACCAGTCCAAACAGAAAAAAGGCCACCAGAAGGC